>CABZFN010000001.1 GCA_902525035.1 uncultured Alphaproteobacteria bacterium
GATATGGAAGTGCAATACTAATGGCTGGTGGCTTACTAAAAAAATCCCAAGTTTATACAGATTGGCCTGGATTGAAAAAGAAAGAATTATTTGAAGGAAGAGATCTAAACTCTACAATTGACTCAAGAGCTGTCTATAATTCAGCAATGTCTGTTTGTTTTAACCAAGATCCAGAATTTATGCGTAAAGAAGTTTTTTGGGGAGATGAACTTCCTGATTTGTCTCAAGAATTGTTTAAGATTTAGAAATAAATAATTTTTTTAGTAATTTCATGTTAAAAAAGAATATGGTTTCAGAAAATTTTGATGGTCTATTTAAGGCTGCAAAAAAAGTTAGAGAACAAGCTCATGTTCCTTATTCAAATTTTAAGGTAGGTGCAGCTTTTCTTACTGAAGATAACCAAATTATTTCAGGGTGTAATGTAGAAAATGCTGCATACCCTCAATCACAGTGTGCCGAAGCAACTGCAATTGGCAATATGATTTCACATGGAAGTAAAAAAATTTTAGAAGTCGTGGTTATCGGTTCTGGAGATTTATTATGCTCACCTTGTGGAGGATGTAGACAGCGATTAAGAGAATTTGCAGCATTAGATACTAAAATCCATATGTGTAGTGAAAAAGGGCATATGAAAACCTCAACTCTTGAAGAATTACTTCCAGATTCTTTTGGTCCAGAAAATCTTTAATGTTTCCATCATCTAAAAAATTTTTAGATATAACAAATAATAATTCGCCCGACGTAGCTGTAATTTTAGGAAGTGGATTAACAAATTTTTTTGATGATCAAGATATTATAGAATCAGTATCATATGAGGAATTAGAAGATTTTCCTCAACCAACTGTAAAAGGACACGCTGGAAAGTTAGTTTTAGGAAAAATTAATAATTTAAATGTCGTTTGCATGTATGGTAGATCACATATTTATGAAGGACATAATCCACAAAGTTTAGCAGCCCCAATACGTGTTTTAAAAGATATTGGATCTAAACTTTTAATTGTAACTAATGCTGCTGGAAGTCTTGATGAGAATATGCCAGCAGGTAGTTTAATGGCAATTAAGGATCATATCAATTGGAGTGGCTTTAATCCACTTATTGGCACCAATGCAGAAAGTTACGGCCCACGCTTTCATGATATGAGTGATGGATACCATAAATTTTATAGAGAACAATTAATTGATATAGCTAGAAAAACGAATCAAAAATTATATGAAGGAATTTATTGCATGTATTCAGGCCCTAACTTTGAAACACCAGCTGAAATCAATGCCTTAAAAGTAATTGGTGGAAATGCCGTTGGAATGTCTACAGTGCCAGAAGTATTAGTTGCAAATCATTGTAGCTTACCTGTGATTGGAATAAGTGTAATTACAAACTTAGCTGCAGGAATGAATAAAACAAAACTCAGTCATCAAGAAACTTTAGAAAACGCAAGCTTAGCAGAGAACAATGTGTTAAATTTAATTAAACAGTTTATATGCGAAGTTCAATTCGATGATTCCTCAAGAAATAATTAGAAAAAAAAGAGATAAAAAATCTCTATCAAAAGAAGAAATTAATGAATTTGTAAAGGGTCTAACAGACGGATCTTTTTCTGACCCTCAAATTGCTGCAATGAGTATGGCTGTATTTTCTAACGGCATGCTTCCAGAAGAGACAGTTTATTTAACCGAAGCAATGACAAACTCAGGTGATACAATAAATTGGTCAGACACGGTTGATAGTGAACTTGTTTGTGATAAACATTCAACTGGTGGAGTTGGTGACAAAACTAGTATTGTATTAGCACCAATATTAGCTGCATGTGGTTTATATGTTCCTATGATTTCTGGAAGAGGACTAGGTCATACAGGCGGAACATTAGATAAATTCGATTCAATCCCAGGTTATAATACACAACCTAATTTAGATATGTTTAAGAAAGTAGTTAAAGAAGTTGGTTGTGCAATAATTGGTCAAACATCAAACTTAGCACCTGCTGATAAAAAACTTTACTCCATAAGAGATATTGTTGGAACAGTGGAATCATTACCATTAATTACTTCCTCCATTTTATCTAAGAAAATTGCCTCTGGGCTGAAGTCACTTATTCTCGATGTAAAAGTTGGGAACGGATCTTTTAATAGTACTATAGAGATATCAAGAGAATTATCACAATCTTTAGTTAGTGTTGCAAAGGGAGCCGGGCTTAAATGCGAAGCTATAATTACAGATATGAATCAAGTATTAGGAAAAAGCGCAGGTCATACTTTAGAAATGTTAGAGTGTATAAAGTATTTAAAAAATGAAATTAAAGATTATCGCTTGGAAAAAATCACGAATGAATTAATTTCTTCACTTTTAATGATTGTCCATAAAATTTCTAAAGAAAATGCTCTTAAAAAAATTGAAGAGGTTCTTTCAAATGGAGCAGCAGCAGAAAAATTTGAAAAGATGACTTCAGCTTTGGGAGGACCAAAAAATATTTTATCAACTTACGAAACAGATTTGAATAATGAGTCAACAGCTAGAGATATTTTTTCTGATAAAGAAGGTTGGATCGAAAAAATTCATACAAGAGAATTAGGTTTAATTTTAATAGAGCTTGGCGGGGGACGTAAACAAGTTTCTGATAAAATAAATTATGGTATAGGATATGATAGTGTTATTTCTGTTGGTGAAAAAATTGATAGTACGAAACCATTATTGCAATTACACTCAAACCCAGAAGATGATTCAAAAGAATTGGAAGAAAGAATAAAAGATTGTTTTATAATTTCAGATCAAGAAATAAAAAAATTACCACAAGTTTATGAGTACATTAATTAATGAGTACACAAACCAAAATAGATGAAAGCTTAGTAAAATATCTACAAAACGTAGGTTATAGAAAAGATAAAATAATTGACGATCTGGCAGATGAAACATCTAAGCTTGGCAATGTATCTCAAATGCAAATTGCAAAAGAACAAGGTCAGTTTTTAGAAATAATCACAAAATTATCGAAAGCAAAATCTTGTCTAGAAGTTGGAAGATTTACAGGCATGAGCACTTTATTTATTGCAAGAGGTTTGTCAGCAGAAGGAAAAATTACAACAATTGATAATTCAGACGAATTTCTATCATTAGCTAAAAAATATTGGGATCTAGATAATATGAGTTCAAAAATCGAATCTATTATTGGTGATGGGGTTGAAATAATGCAAAGTATGATAGACCGTCAACATTTTTATGATTTTATCTTCATAGATGCTGACAAAAATAATTATCCTAATTATTATGAATTATCTTTAAGTCTTGTTCCATCAAATGGCATTATAATTATTGATAACATGCTTTGGCATGGTGATGTTGCTGATGAGAAAAAAAATGACTCTCAAACAATTACAATAAGAGATTTAAATACAAAAATCCAAAATGATTCTCGTGTAGACTTTTCTCTTTTACCGTTGTCAGATGGCTTATCCTTTATAAGAAAAAAATAATTACATACTTGAATTAATTATAATCATCCCCACATCATAAATGTCAGTATGCCATTGTGGGTGCCGACATTAATACTTGCTTATAAAGGAGTTATTATGACTAGAAACCTATCCGTTTGGAATTCTCTAAGACCATTTTCTGTTGGATTTGATTCGATTTTCGATGAATTTGATAGAATGTTAGAATCCACTGAACGTTACAATACAAACTATCCACCTTACAATATTCATAGAGTTGATGATCACAATTATAAAATTGAAGTTGCTCTTGCTGGATATAGTAAAGAAGACATTGAGATTGAATTAAAAGAAAATAATCTTACTGTTAGAAATAAACCAAAAGAAAAAGTGGTTAATGATAATGGTAATGGAGTAATTCATAAAGGGATCTCAACTAGACAGTTTGAAAGATCGTTCACAATTTCAGAAGACATCAAAGTTAAGGATGCCGAATTAATTAATGGACTTTTAACAATTGATCTGGAGAGAATTATACCAGAAGAAAAGAAAGCTAGACTTATTTCTATAAAATAGTCTTGGATAGGGGCCCTTCGAGGCCCCACCTAGAATTAACGTCTATTACTTTTAATTAGAATAGTTCTAAAATTCTCAAATATCTATTTTATAATATCAAAATAATTTTTTTTTACATAAATATTAATTTTTACATACAAATAAATCTACTTCCGTTCCATGGTGGTTAGTTTTTATAACATTATAACTCACATTTAATATTACGATTTCTAACCACCTATTTCAAAAAACCTTTAAATTAGAATAAATCTAAATACATCTGATATAGCCTATAAACACTGGGTAAATAAAATAAAAAAATCTGTTTTTTAAATTATTATAAAAGCATTTTAGATCCTTAGTAATAGGACGTGGAGATGATTAATCTTTTTAAAGGTAAAGGCGCATCTTAACCAAACGAGTTTCAACTCATCTCCACACCCTTAAACTAAGAAAAAATTTACAAATAAGGAAAAATATACATGAAAAAAATATTACTCATTGCTACTGCTTTAGTTTTTTCTTTCAGCTTTTCTAAATCTTTTGCAGATGGTCATGGTCCAGAAGTTTACGGACCTTACCCTATTACTTTACAAGGTTATGACGGCGATAAAACAAACTCAGTGAAATATACAGGTCAGATGGCCAGACAAGTTTTACATGACAGTTTAAAAGCTTTAGTGAAAACAGGTGATCTAGATAAAATGATGTCCTATTATAATGGAGAAGATGGTTTAGAAATAATAGCTCCTAAATCTGCTGATGGTTTTCCAGTTAAACAAACCATGGTTTCAGAAATAGGTAGCGGAAACCTTTCAGGTAAAATGTACAAAGGATATATTCCTGGTTGGGGTAATCTAACAGGTCCAGAAGCTATTGAACATATGATGCTTAAGGCAAGTGAAGTTGAAGGTGGTTTTGATCCGTCTACTGGTTTTGATTACACTCAATTAATATCAAAGTTTGCTATGGGTGCTGTTTTTTATAACCAAGCTGTAAACAGTTATCTTGGAAGTAAAATGGAAATTGGTCAAAAACCAAATAATGCACCATATAAAGAAGGGGCTTACTACACTGGTAAGGAGCATAGTTGGGATGAGGCATTTGGTTATTGGGGATCAGCTGCTCACGCACTAACTCTCTCAGCCGAGGAAAACTATAATGTTGCTAAGAAAAAAGATTTAGCATCTGCTGACTTTAATGGGGATGGTGTTGTTGATCTATACTCTGAGATGACTTTTGCACATGCTTATTACGCTTCAAGCTATGACAAAGGCGGTAAGACTGATTATCTTGCAACTATCAACCAAGCATTTATTGATGGGCGAAAAGTTATCAGAGATGCTGGAGGTAGAAACCTAAATTTCTCTGAAAGAACTGACATGTTAGCTGCAAGAGATGTGATTAGAGATAACTGGCAAAAAGTTATTGCTGAATCCGTCTTTAAATATGCTGGATCTACCTATAAAGATATTGTTGCACTTGAAACAATCATGGATGCCAATGGTGACACTGAAGAAGCTTTTAGAAAATATGCCAAACACTGGGGCGAACTTAAAGGTTTTGCTTTAGCTTTACAATGTGGTCCTGAAGATCTAGGAGAAACTGCTGTTAAGATGAATAGAATGATGGGTTTTGGCCCGGTTCTCTTAAATGCATCACAGGTTGTAGGTGTTGACTCTAGTGGTAATTTCATAAAAGACCAAGCACAGGAGTGGAGTGAGTTTAAACTTCATATGCTTAAAATTCAAAAATTAATGGTTGATGAATTTGGGGTCGCTGCGAGAAATAATGACCAACTAGCTGCAATGGAGGAACTTGCTGGTTCTATGGGAAGTTCTGACTCAGCTGAAAACGATTAATTGAATATTATGGTGTGGCTTTGTATAAAGCCACACTGCTAAACTGGAATGGAAATTTTAACAGAATATTTATCTAATATTGGTAATCAATTTATTGATCCAAAAAAAAGAGTCTTTGTAGCATACATTGGAATCTCAATATTAATTGCATTTCTATGGTTTATCTTATTAAGAAAATATTCTCTTTTTGCAGCATTTAAGAAAATTTTTGATAAAAAAATATTTTTTTCTAAGTCTGCAAAATCCGACTACAAAGTTTTTCTTATTAATCAATTAATCATGATGACTATTTCACCATTTTTAATTACTCAATTAACAATTGCTACAGCACTTTACTTTTATTTTCACACCATTGATTGGTTAAGCGTTGGAATGTTTAAAGAAATCCTTCCAATTCTTGTGATAATTGCTTTTACTACTTTTCAATTTACTATTGATGATTTTAGCAAATATATAGTTCATAGGTTTATGCACAAATGGCCAATTTTATGGTCACTTCATAAAGTGCACCATTCTGCTACCGTTTTAACACCAATGACTGTTTTTAGAACTCATCCTTTAGAGGGAATAATTTTCTCTCTTAGAAGTTCAATCACACAAGCAATAAGTATTTCTTCTTTTATTTTTTTATTTGGTGATTCAGTAAGCTTATATACAGTTCTTGGAGTAAACATTTTTGTATTTATTTTTAATATTCTAGGATCAAATTTACGACACTCGCATGTAGGAATTAGATATTGGAGATGGGTAGAGTATATATTCATTTCTCCAGCTCAACATCAATTACATCACTCTATAGCAAGAGAACACCATGATAAGAACTTTGGAGCAGCTTTAGCTATTTGGGATTATCTATTTAGATCACTTCATCATTCAGTTGAATTTGAAACTTTAGAACTTGGAATTGAAAAGAACCAAAAAGATGAAAGTCATAATCTAAAAGATTTATACATAAAGCCATTTATTGAAATTAAAAATTATTTTTTAAGAAAGTTTTTAAAAATAAAACTTAAATTTAGCTCAATTAATCTGAAAAGGAGATCGTTAAATGAAAACTAATTTATTACATTTTGTATATTTATTTTTTATATTTATTTTTACTCCGTATTTAAATGCAAAAGAGATAAATATTTATTCACATAGACAGCCATTCTTAATTAACCCTTTTCTAGAATCATTTACTGAGGAAACTGGCATTAAAACAAATGTTGTTTATTCTAAAAAAGGCTTAGCCCAGAGACTGAAGGCTGAGGGAGAAAATAGTCCAGCAGATGTTATTCTTACGGTAGATATAGGAAGACTGTATATTTATGATGATCTTGATTTACTTTCTCCATTAGATTCAAAACAGTTACAAAATAATATTCCTAATTACCTTAGGAGTCCTGAAAATACATGGTTTGGTCTTTCCAAAAGAGCTAGAGTTATTGTAGTTCACAAAGAGAAGATTGCAGAAGGTGAAATAACTAGAATTGAAGATTTGGCAGACCCCAAATGGAAAGGAAAGATTTGCTCAAGACCTGGAAGTCACGTTTATAACCGTGGAATAATGGCATCAGTTTTAGCAGCGCTTGGAGAAGATGAAGCTGAAAAATGGGCTAAAGCTATGGTGGCTAATTTTGCCAAAAGACCACAAGGCAATGATAGAGCACAGGTTAAAGCTATTCATGAAGGGGAGTGTGAACTTGCTCTTATAAATAATTATTATTATGGAAAACTGAAATTCTCAGAAGACCCTGAACAAAGAGAATGGGCTGAAAGTGTGAGATTAGTTTTTCCTAATCAAGCAAAGGGTGACAGAGGAGCTCATGTAAATATTTCAGGTGGAGGTGTAGCTAAGTATTCTAATAACAAAGAAGAAGCTCAGAAGTTACTGGAGTTTTTAACAAGTGAAAAAGCACAAAAACTTTACGGAGAAATAAATTTTGAGTATCCAGCAAATCAAAAAATTGAGCCTGGAGAAGAATTACAAAGCTGGGGTAGTTTTAGAGAGGATACACTTCCAATAATAAAAATAGCAGAACTTGCTCCTAATGCCCAAATGATAATTGATCGGGTTGGCTGGTAGTTTATAACCAAGTGAATTTGTATAATTGGAATAGCTCATCTACGTTAGCAACCCTTCTTGCTCTTTTTATAATTTGTCCAATTGTTGCTATCTTTTACTCCGCATTTTTAGGAGATACCAGTCTATGGCCACATTTATTCTCAACCGTTCTGCCAAAATATGTTTACAACACAATTGTGCTCATGATCGGGGTAGGTATTCTAAGTATTATCTTTGGTGTTTCTTCAGCATGGGTAGTTACAAGATATAACTTTATAGGTAAAAATTTTTTTGAGTGGGCACTATTATTACCTGCTGCAGTACCTGCATATATCATTGCTTATACATATACTGATTTTTTGGAATACGCTGGTCCATTACAAAAACTACTAAGAGAAATTTTTAACTGGAATAGTGTTGACGATTATTGGTTCCCAGAAATACGATCAATGGGTGGAGCTATTCTAGTTATGTCGTGTGTTCTTTATCCATATATTTACATGATGACTAGAGCATCTTTTTTAACCGTGCCCTTATCTTTTTATCAAACAAGTTTAATTTATGGACGAAGCAGTTTTTTCTCTGTGGCTCTGCCACTCGCAAGACCAGGAATATTTGCTGGCTTAGCACTTGTATTAATGGAAACAATTTCTGATTTTGGAACAGTTGAATACTTTGCTCTAGAAACTCTAACCCTTGGTGTATTTAATGTTTGGTTGGGAATGAACAGTCTATCAGGTGCAGCACAAATATCTTCAGTTTTATTTATTTTTGTTGTTGTCCTTTTAACTATTGAATATTTAGCAAGACGTAGACAAAGGTATTTTGAAAAAAGTAGTGGTCAAAATATGCTTGAGTCAGAAACAATTTCATTTTCTGGAAAGTTACTTTGTTTTTTAATTTGTTTGACCCCAATTACTCTTGGATTTGTAATTCCTGTGCTCATTCTTTTAAATTTCGTTTTAAGTGGTTTTTCTATAATTAATTTTAGTGAAGTTATATTTGCTGCAACAACAAGTATATCACTTGCACTTGCAGGAGCTGCTACTGTCATGCTAGTTTCTATAATTCTAATTATTGTATCAAATTATAAATCAAATACTTTTCAAAAAGGATTAATTTTTGTAGCTTCATGTGGTTATGCTCTACCAGGTACTATACTTGCAGTTGGCATCGTTATTTTTTTTGGATGGTTAAACTCAATAACTAATATTGAAATGGGTTATACCGCAGGTGGTTTCTTAGTATTAATTTTTGCTTATACAACTAGATTTTTAGCAGTTGGTAATGCTGCCCTGCGATCAGGAATACTTAAAGTTCATCCAAATGCGGTTGATGCTTCCCAAACAATGGGAAAAGGTTTTCTAAATACAATTCGAGTAATTGTATTACCCTTAATTTATACCAATATCCTAATTGGAGGTATCCTAGTTTTTGTTGATATTTTAAAAGAACTTCCAATCACTCTACTGCTAAGACCTTTTAATTTTGAAACTTTAGCTACCTATGTCTACCAATATGCATCAGATGAACTTTTACAAGAATCATCATTTGCTGCTCTAATAATTATTGTGGTTGGTCTTGGTCCAGTAATATTTTTAAACACAACTCTTCAAAGAGTTTCACAAAAAAAAGAAAGTAACTAATTTTTAAAAATAAAAGCTTGAGATTGATCTATCTCAATTTCGACAGCAGATGATTGTTGAGGATTAAATTCTGGAGGCATGTGACTATGAACATGAATAACCTCATTATTGTCATCAAGCACTGAAAGATGAACAAAACTGAAAGAACCCATTAATTTTGAGGCCATAACAGTGCCTTTTATTCCATTAACAGGTGTTGGTTGTTGTCTTAATTTTACTCCTTGTGGTCTTACATGTATTTCTACATTTGTATTTTCAAGTTCATTTGGAGCTTTAATTTTTCCGACTGGCGTATTTACAAAAGAGTTATTAACTACTCCATGAAACCTATTTGTTTCACCAAAAAATTCAGTCACATATGAATTTTTAGGATTTTTATATAATTCTGCCGGGCTACCAGATTGAATAATATATCCTGAGGTATCCATAATATTTATTTGATTAGAAATGAACATAGCTTCAAATGGATCATGAGTAACAATAATCACTGATATGTTAGATTTTTGTAATAAATGCAAAGTATCATCCCTGACCTCTTCTCTTAAATTCAAATCAAGACTCGAAAATGGCTCATCTAATAAAAGTAAATCAGGTTGCGAAATAATTGATCTTGCTAATGCTACTCTTTGTTGTTCACCACCACTTAACTCATGGGGAAATTTATTTAGAGAGTTTGGAAGTTTTATTAAATCAATAATATCCTCAATTCTATAAATTGAATTTTTATAATTTATGGGATACTCTAAGTTTTGCTTGACTGTTAAATGTGGAAATAAAGCATAGTCTTGAAATAAAAATCCAATTTTTCTCTTTTCAGTTGGTAAATGTTTTTTTGTACTACTCACCTCTTCGCCATTTATTAAGATTTCACCAGATTGTACTTTTTCTAAACCTGCAATAAGTTTTAATAATGTTGTTTTTCCACTTCCTGAAGGACCAAGAATACAAGAAATGCTATCCTTGGTTAGATTGAACTCAATATTATTTAAGATCTTTTTATTATTAATCTCATGAGTCAGATTTTTAACTTCAACAGCTAACATAACTTTCCTAATACACTAAAAATTAAACACGAGGAAATTTATCTAAAACTTCACTTTCCCATTCTAGAAATTTTTTTGATCTATTATCTGGACTTGGGTGAGATCCCATAAATTCTGGCATTCTTCCTTCTTGATCTGCCATCATTCTTTGCCATAGTTTAGCAGGTTCTTTAATATTAAAGCCTGCAAGATTCATAAATCCCATGCCTAAATAATCTGCTTCACTTTCCATTTTTCTACTAAAGGGAAGAAAGATTCCATATTTAACAACTGAGTTGTAAACATTACCACCTACATTACCTACTCTAAAAGACTTATTAAGAAGTTCTGCATACCTACTTCGTGATATCCCAATGGTTGCCATTTGTATCATTGAAGCTTGAGTTAATTTTTCTACAGTATGTCTTGCAAATGCATGAGCAATTTCATGTCCCATGACTGCTGCAATACCATCATCATTTTTACATATAGGAAGTATACCTGTATAAAAAGCGATTTTGCCCCCTGGCATACACCAAGCATTTTTATTCTCTGAATCTATAAGAGCGAACTGCCAATTAAAATTTCCAGCAGGATTTTTTTCACGCTTATTAAGATAATATGTATCAAGAGAGGTATAAATTTCTTTTCCTATTTCTTCAATTTTTTTAGATTCATCTGTGTTATCTAAAAGAATTTTATCTTCTTTAGCTTTAGATAAAAATCTTGAATATGTTTTTTCAACCTCTTGATTGAGAGATCTTTCATTGGGATAAATCTTTGGTGTACCAAGGATACCTCCGCCCATTAAAATTATCGGAAGGTTGCTATCATATAAATTTAACTGACTTCTATTTGTTAGAGGAACTTGTGTGCAAGATGGTAAAAATACAGATCCACATAATGAGCAGCTTGCTCCAAAAATAAAATTTCTTCTATTTGTTTTTGTTTCCACTAATTTATTATATACATAATTTCAATTATATGAAAATTTTTAATACAGTTAAAAAAGCAGAAATTCACGTTCATCTTGAAGCTACCATTACACCAGACCTTTGTAAAAAATTTGCTATGCGCAACAATCATGAAATACCAGAAGAAATGTTTGGATCAAAATATGCATACCAATGGGATGATTTTTATGATTTTATAAAAAAGTACGACATTGTCACTTCTGTTATTCATACACCTGAAGACTATTTTGAATTAACGTATGAGTATTTAAAAGAATGTGCTGCCAACAATGTCCTCTATGTTGAGGCGATGATTTCATCAACTCATGCCAAAGCAAAGGGCATGACATATCACTCATTTATTGAAGGAATATACGAAGCTTCTAAAAAAGCTGAAGAGGATTTTGGTATTGTGTCTCGATATATAATGAATGGCATTAGACATCTTGGACCAGAGTCTGTTCAGAATACAGCTAAAGAAGTTCTTAATAACCCTCATCCATGTTTAGTTGGTTTTGGTTTAGCTGGTGATGAGTTACATTTTCCTCCAAATCTATTTGTAAAAACATTTGATATGCTTAAAGAGATGAATTTTCCCATTTCTGTTCATGCTGGTGAATGGGATGGTCCAGAAAATATTCGTAATGCCATAAATTTATTACACCCAACTAGATTAGGTCACGGCGTAAGATCAATTGAAGATCCTGATCTTGTAAAAGAGATTATTGAAAAAGATATTATTCTTGAAACTTGTCCAACGAGTAATATCGCTACAAAGATTTATGAAGGTTATGAAAGTCATCCAGTTAAAACATTGTTTGATCAAGGTGTAAAAGTTACTGTCAACTCAGATGACCCTCCATTTTTTAATGCCACTATTCAAGGTGAATACAAAGTTATGGAAGAATTAGGCTTGAATGTAAAAGAACTTACATCACTCACTCATAATGCCATTAAGTATTCTTTTTGTGATGATGAAAATAAAAATAAATTATTATCTAAATTAAGCTAGATAGTTTTACTAAAGGTCTTGCGCCGTAGTGCGAAATAATTTCAGCCGCAGCAATCGATGCATAGTTTCCGCATTCCTCCATGCTCTTATCTTTTGAATAACCAAACAAAAAGCCAGCTGCAAATAAATCTCCTGCACCAGTAGTATCAATAACCTTTTCTACTTTTTTTGCTGAGACCTCAGTCACTTCACTTCCAGATACAATCACTGATCCACTACTTCCTTTAGTAATAGCTGCAACAATATTTAATGATTTTGCATATTCTAGACCTTCATCAAAACTATCCGTTTCTGCCATAGCTTTGATTTCATCTTCATTGGCAAATAAAATATCAACATTCTCTGTTATTAATTCTTTAAAAGAGTCACGGTGTCTATCAACACAAAAAAGATCTGAAAGAGTAAAAGCAATTTTTTGATTATCAGCTTTGCAAAGATCCACCATTTTTCTCATAGCTTTTTTTGCATTTTCATTATCCCACAAATATCCTTCTAAATAAGCAATCTTATGATTTTTAATATCATCTTCTTTGATATCTTCAGGGCCAATTAGTGTCCCTGCGCCCAGAAAAGTACACATAGTTCTTGTTCCATCTTCTTCTACAAATATTGTACAACAACCTGTTGAAATATCAGGTGATGTAAAACCTAAAGGAAATTTTAATCCTTCACGAACCATATCCTTTTGAAGATAAATACCAATTTCATCATTTTTTATTTTTCCAATAAAGCTTCCATTGCCACCAAATGATGTAATGCCAAACATAGAATTACCAAGTGATCCGCCACCTGCCATTTCTCTGATTGAATAACTATCATGTAAATTATTTTTTAAACCTTCATCAATAAGATTCATTGAATCTCTATTAATTTCATGTTTTTCAATTTCGCTTTGATTGGATGGAATAATTGCATCAACCATTGCGTTTCCAATTCCTACTACGTCTAATTTTTCACTCATTTTTGTTTAATTATTATTGGTACAAGCTGTACTATAATGACTCCAATAAATATTGCAAGGCATCCCAGTATTTTTTGTGTGTCTAAGATTTGATTTAAAAGTATCCATCCTGCAATTGCTGCAAAAACAGATTCCATTGATAATATAATTGCAGCTGGCGCAGGATTAGCTTTTTGTTGAGCTATTATTTGTAATGTATAACCAATTCCTGCAGAGAAAATTCCTGTATATAAAATTTCAAACCATTCAATTTGAATATTTGATAATTTCGGTTCTTCCCACCAGAAAGCTAAAATCAAAGATAATATAAAAACTATAAAGTATTGAATGCTACCAAACAAAAAAGGACTATTGAGTTCCTTCATAAAAATATCAATACAAATAATATGCAAAGCAAAAAACAAGGCTGCTATAAATAAGAGACTATCAGATTGTTGTATGTCAACTGATTGGTTGGAAGATAAGAGGTAAGACCCATACAAACAGAGTAATATCGCAACCCATATAATCCAGTGAACTTGTTTTTTAATTATAAATCTTGAAATGATTCCAACAAATGGAACATACAGAGTACTTAAAAAAGCTGCATTTGATATTAACGATTTTTGAAGAGCATATTGTTGTAGGCCCATACCACCAAAAAGAAAAATTCCTGTTGCAATACACAGATAAATTTTTTTTCTATCTTGTAATATTTTTGAAACATTTTGTTGTTCTAGGTAAATAGCAAATGGGACCACAGTTAAAAAAGCAAAGAAAAATCTTCCAAAACTAAAAGTAAAAGGTCCAATGGCACCCATTCCAGTAGTTTGACTAACAAATGCTGTTCCCCATATAAGTGATGCAATAAGCATCATTATATTTGCTCTTGTGTGACTCATAGAAAATGTGTGTAAATTTATTGTTTATCTTTATTAATCCACCAAGATTCAATTACTATCCCATAAAGTGGAATTTCATCTGGGTATTCAAAAAAATCCCAATAAGCAATTCTATCTTTGTTACTATGATAGAGTGGAACGACATAGTGACCCCATAATAAAACCCTATCAAGCGCGTGAATTGCGGTAGTTAGCTCTTGTCTATTTGAGGCATTTATTAGTTTTTCAATTAATGCATCAACTGCTGGATTATTAATACCAGGATAATTTCTGCTCCCATCTTTTTGACCAACTTCTGACCCCCAATAAAATTGTTGCTCATTTCCTGGACTTAAACTGACTCCCCAGTATCTTTTAATCATATCAAAATCATAACTTAAAAGACGTTCTTGATATTGAGAGGAATCAACTGTTCTAACATCCATAGTAATTCCAAGTTTTTTTAAATTACTTTGATAGGCTAAAGCTATTTTTTCATCTGAAGGACTGACAATTAAAAATTCAAATTTAAATTCTTGCCCATCTTTGAACAGCTTTCCATTTTCAACATTCCACCCCTCTTTTTCGAGTATCTCTTTTGCTTTCAATAAATTTTTACGATCATTTCCACTTCCATCCGTAAGAGGTGGGGTAAATGTTTCCGTAAATACTTCTGCTGGAATTTCATCTTTCCATACATTCAATAATTCTAGCTCATTTTTTGATGGTAAACCTGAAGAAGCTAATGGTGAGTTATCAAAATAACTATCTGTTCTGACATATGCATTTTGATATATTGTTTTATTAATCCATTCATGATCATAGGCATAACTTAAAGCAAGTCTTACATTTCTATTATTAAATATGTCACGTCTTGTATTCATCACAAGACCATTCATTCCAACAGGTCTATCGTTATTCATTTCTGTAAGTATTACTTTGCCATTCTGGACAGCTTTGAAATCATATTCTGATAACCAGCGTTTAACATTGTACTCTCTTCTAAAGTCGTATTCACCAACCTTAAAAGCCTCGACTAAGACATTTGAGTCTTTGTAATAATCATAAATAATTGTATCAAAATTATAGAGACCTTTATTCACTGGTAAATCTTTTGCCCAGTAATTTTTAACGCGTTTGTATTTTATTTGACGCCCTGGATCCAGACTATCAACCTGGTATGGCCCACTACCTAGCGGGATATCTAAAAATGTTTTTGTAACATCAAGATTTTCATAAAACTTTTTTGGAATGATAGGAAGAAAGCCTGCAATAATAAGGGGCAATTCTTTATCTTCATTATTTTCAAAAATCATTTTTATTCCGTCATTTCCAATCAATTCAGTTTTAACAACTTTGCCATAAGTTTTTTTTTGATTTGGAGTACCTTTTGTTTGAAACGTTTCTAAACTAAATAATACGTCATCACGTGTTATTGGCGAGCCATCATGAAAGGTTGCATTTGAATTTAAATAAAAAGTTATAGAAGATCTGTCTTCAGGTAGTTCAACCTTCTCAGCTATCAATCCGTAGAGAGAGAAAGCTTCATCCCAAACTCTTCTCATTAATGTATCATTGACGTAACCAAGGCCAGCAGCTTTAGAGCCTTTAAAAGCTACTCTATTAAGATTATCAAAAGATCCATATGATCCAAATTTCACAATACCACCCTTAGGTGCGTTTGGGTTTACATAATCTAGATTTTCAAAATCACTGGCATACTTTGGTATTCCATGCATGGCAATACCGTGAACCTTTTCACTGTATGCATGATTATTAAAAGAAATTATTGAAGCTAAAAGGACAAAAATAATGAGAATTTTTTTCATTAATTCATCCTATCAAATAAAAGATAGATTTGTAATGTATATAAATCTAAATAATTATATAAATAGAATGCAATTTTTTAAATTAATTTCACTAATTACAATATTATGCATTGGACCAAGTATTCATGCGGCAGAAATTGATATTTTTAAAGGTATGAAATTATATGCTGAAAATTGTGCTGGCTGTCATATGGGTAATTTAGCAGGTCATGAAGAGTGGAATAAATCTTAAGATGAAGACGGTCATCGAAGAGCGCCTCCGCTTAATGGCACAGGTCATACCTGGCATCACTCTCCTAAATATTTATTTCAGGTCACTAAATATGGTTTTAAAAAAATAATTCCTGATTATGAAGGAAAAATGCTTGGTAATGGAACGTTATCAGATGATGATGTTTGGTCTATTATCGAATTTATTAAAAGTACATGGCCTGAAAAATTACTAAAAAAATATAATTTCCATTTTAAGAGTTAGAATTATTGAAGCAAAACTTCAATTTTAATATTTAAGATATATATTACTAGTATGAAAATTTTAGGATCTGAAATCACACCCTATAATACATATTTAAATAGACGAAAGTTTATAAAGGGATCTCTGGCTAGTGCCATGCTAGCTACTGTTACATCATCAGCATTTGCAAATCATGAAAGCGATCCTTCAGTTTATAGTAAAAATTTAAATGAAAACGATAAACTTAATTCTTACGAAGAAATCACTACCTACAATAACTTCTATGAATTTGGTACTCACAAAAAACATCCGCATTTAAACTCTGGAAATTTTAAGACTAGGCCATGGACAATAAAAATAGATGGTCTTGTGAAAAAACCTCAGACATTTGACTTAGAAAAAATATTATCAAATGTAACAATAGAAGATAGAGTGTATCGATTAAGATGTGTTGAAGCTTGGTCCATGGTAATTCCTTGGCAAGGCTTTCAACTATCTGAACTTATAAAAATGGCTGAACCTTTTAGCTCAGCAAAGTATGTTCAATTTGTAACTGTCTTCAGACCGGAAGAAATGCCAGGACAACAAAAGAGAACAATTATTTGGCCATATAGAGAAGGGCTTCGAATGGATGAAGCAATGAATCCTCTAACAATTCTAGCTACCGGGTTGTATGGTCATGAAATGCCTAATCAAAATGGTGCACCCATAAGATTAGTTGTGCCATGGAAGTATGGTTTTAAATCAATTAAATCAATTGTGGAAATTAGATTCTTAGATACTCAACCGGAAACATCTTGGGAAACTTTGGCTCCTTGGGAATATGGTTTTTATGCTAATGTCAATCCTAATGTTAATCATCCAAGGTGGAGTCAAGGAACAGAGAGACGAATTGGAGAGTTTAAAAGAAGAGAAACACTTATGTTTAATGGCTATGAAAAAGAAGTAGCGCATCTCTATAAAGATTTAGATTTGACTAAATTTTATTAATGAATGTTTTCTACAAGAAACTTTAATCGTAGTAAGCCCATCTTATTTATTTTAATTCTATTTCCTAGTCTGCTTTGGGCGTACCAATTTGTTACTGGAAATCTTGGAGTAAATCCAATTGAAAAACTAATGGATGAGTTAGGTTTGATGGCACTCAGATTAATAATAATAACTCTTATGATTACTAGTCTATCAAATATTAAAACATTAAAATCGATAGTTGTATTACGAAGAATGATTGGACTTTTTGCTTTCTATTATGTCTGTTTACATTTCTCTACTTACATCGTTTTAGATCATTTTTTAGATATGAAATTTATCATACAAGATATTATAAAAAGACCATTTATAACTTTTGGTTTTATTAGTTTTCTTTTTTTAATCCCGCTTGCTAGCACTTCAACGAACAATATGATTAAGCGATTAGGTTTTAAATTATGGAAAAAAATTCATTACTTAATCTATCCCGTAGCCATCCTGGCTAGTATGCATTTTTATGTTTTAGTTCGTGCAGATAAAACTGAACCAGTTATTTATATGGGAATAATTATTCTTTTGTTACTTCACAGAATATTTAAGAGACTTACTCGTCCTCAGTTGGCTCAGTAACTGGGTTCATTTCCATACCTGCGGGACTAATATTTCGAGGTAAAGGATTGTATAAAGATTCTAAATCTCGAGGTTTCGTTCTTTGTGTCATCCTATACAAACCAAAAAGACCTAGCAGCCCGTGTATCAAAAATAAATAAATATAAAATCCAGCTGCTCCTATAATTTCCATAAAACCTGAAACAAGTAATGGACCTATAATTGATCCAATTCCTATAAGTATTCCAAAAGTAGCACTCGCTGACACTATCTCATTAGGCTGAAGAAAATCATTTGTATGCGCTACTGCTAAAGAATACATTGGTAAACAAGCTATGGAGAAAAAGAAGGTAATAATGAAGAATAAAGTGAGTGGCATAAAGTTTGCAAAAACAAAGAATAAACTTAAACCAGATGCCATAAAGGAAACACCAATTAAGATAATACGCCTATCTAATCTATCTGATAAATAACCAATTGGCCATTGAGACAACGCTCCAGCAGAAGTTATGATTGTCATGTATAAGGATATTTCAAACAAACTAAGATTAATAGAAGAAGCGTAGATAGCACCATAACCAAACACTGCACTATGAGATAAACCAGTTGCTAACGCACCAACAAAACCTAAAGGAGAAACATTATAAAATTCTCTTAAAGAAAAATATTTTGGTCTCTCTGTATTTGGTTGGTCTGTTTTAGATAATAAAATAGGTAGCAATGCAAATGATAATAAAATTGAAACCAAAATAAATAAATCAACTTTAGCTGGATCACTTAAGTTTAATAAAAACTGACCAGCTCCAACAAATACAAATGTAAAAATCATATAAATAGAAAGTAATTGTCCACGAGTTTCGTTAGTTGATTTTTCATTTAACCAACTTTCCATTATTACGTATATACCGGCAAGACTCATACCCGTTAAAATGCGAATGAACATCCATGAATAGGGATGAACAAATACCGAGTGTAATAATATAGCAATGGAAGCAAGAGATGCTAAAGCAGCAAAGACTCTTATATGTCCAACTCTTCTTAATAATGTTGGAATAGTTACAGCACCTGTTAAATAACCAACATAATATCCTGCTATGATTAGTCCAGAAGATACAAAACTAAAACCCTCAAGAACTGAACGAACACCGATAAGTGTTCCTTGCAAACCGTGACCAAGACTAATTAACGCAAAGCCAAAAAAAAGAGCCCAAGTATTTTGAAGTACCTTAAACATCTTTTAAATTATTTTTGAAATTTTAGTATTCTTCTTCGCCGTCGTCTTTAGGCTTAATACCTTCAGCTATTGGATCGATTTCTGTTTCGTCTTCTAATAAAACAGTATCATCCTCAAGATTGTCTTCATTGTCATCTACATTCAAATTATCGATATCAAGATCATCATCTTTTTCTTTTGGTTTTGGTGGAATTGGGTTTGTAAGTGGTGCAGCATTTGTACTACCTGGTTTTCTTCCACGTCTTGGCCTAGTCATGGTAGTAACTTCAATTAATTTTCCACATTCAGGACATTCAAGTTCAGTTCTTCCTAAATCATAGTATTGCTTACTACACATTGGACAGATTCTTTTACTACCCCAGGATTCTTTATACATTTCTACTCTTCTTTTCTTATAAATATTTTACCACAATAACCACAGACGATTTTATTCTCATTATTAAAGGTATAATAAACTGCGGGATGTCCTAAACCATCTTCACCACCATCGCAAGAGATAGTTTCAGTTTTAGCATCAACTTCAACAATATCATCTGCCATAAAACTCATATAAAATTTTAACCCAAAATGTCTATGTTTTTTAACTAAAGAATTTGAAAATAAACAACTGAAATACCACTCACTATTAAAATAGAAGGTATTATTCGAGACTTCGCATTCTTCTCAAGCAAGAAAACCATTCCAATTATTGCAGCAAACACAATGCTTATTTCTCTAATACTAGAGACATAAGCTATTTCTATAAATTGCATGCTCCAAACAACTATGGCATAACTGCTTGTTGCAAATATTCCCGCTGCTATACCAGAGCTAAAATTATACGTTTCTGTTTTTCGCAATCCATTCTTAGAAATTAAACCTATAACTAATAAAGGAATACCATTTAGAGTGAAGAGCCAATAAATATAAGAAAAACCGTTTTCTGAAAGCCTAACCCCGACTCCGTCAACTAAAGTATATGCAGTAATTAAAATAGCAGTTGAAATCGCAAGAGCAAAACCTCTGAAGTTAAAAGATAAATTTTTAGAATAAGAAATTAAAAATAAACCAATACAAACAATTAATATTCCAACAAAGCCAGCAACACTAATATCAGAACTTAAAAACAAAATACTAATGATAGCAACAAATAAACATGAACTACCTCTAGAAATTGGATAGATGTAGGATAAGTCACCGTACCTATAAGAATAAATTACATTCAATCTATAAAAAACATGAATGATTACGGTTGCTATGAGAAAATACCAAACTTCCATTGAGGGAAAAGGAACAGTAAAAGTTAAAGGTAAAAAAATAGTAACCTCTAAGACAGACGTTATACCCATTAACGATAAAGGGTTCTTACTTGATTTAATTATGGCGCTCCAAATAGCGTGACACAGTGCAGATAAAATAATTAAAAGAAAAATAAAATTGATAGACAAAAGACTATCTTACTTCATTCCTGTTAAAGTAATTCCTTCAATAAATCTTTTTTGTGCGATTATAAAAGCAACAATGAGAGGTACTGTAACTGTAACAATTGAAGCCATCATTGGACCAAACTCATCACTATCAATTCCACCTCTAAATTCTCTGATACCAAGAGGTGGTGTAAAGAGATCTCTATTTCCAGTAATTACCATTCGAGGCCAGAAATAATCATTCCAGTGTGCAACTACTGAGAAAATAGCAAAGGCAAGTAATGCTGGTATCGCAGTTGGAAGCATTACTTTCCAGACTATAGCATACTCTCCCATTCCATCCATCCTGGCGGCGTCAATTAATTCATCTGGGACTGTCATAAAGAATTGCCGCATTAGAAAAATTCCAAACACCGATATTGTCCAGGGCAGTATTAAGGCGGAATAGGTATCGACCAAACCTGCCTGAGCAAGCATGACGTAAAGTGGAAGTGCAATTCCATGCACTGGGATGAGTAAACAAAATAACACCATGGAGAAAACAAACTCTCGTCCATAAAATCTAAGTTTGGCCAGAGCGTAGGCACACGGTAAGGCTACAAGAACCTGAATGATAAAAATTGATAAAGTTACAATAACACCATTCATCAAGTATCTTGGAATGGGAGCCTTTTCAAAAGCAAACCAATAGTTGTATTTATATGGTTTCATTGTGCATTCTTCTTCTGAGTATCCAGTTTTTACACATACGGGAAATGTTTGAGTTTCTTGTGCACCAATGAGACCTCCAGAAATAGATTGAATTTCTTGTTGAGATTTTAATGACATTGAAACCATCATATAAAAAGGCAACAACACAACAATTGCACCAATAATCAATATTGCATGTTTCCAACCTTCCCCAATATACTGTTTAGCTTCCATTAATAATGAACCCTTTTCTCAATGATATATCTTTGGAAGAAAGTTAATATCAATATAAATCCAATGAAGACAACTGTGATAGCTGCACCAATACTTGTTAAATTTTGTTGAATAGCTTTTTCAAAAATTGCATACATCATAACGTAGGTTGTTTTAGATGGACCACCTTTTGTGAGTATTTCAATTGTATCAAAAACTTGAAAGGTTCTAATAGTCGTTATGGTTACAACAAATAAAGTTGTTGGACCAAGCATTGGCCATGTTACAAGTTTAAATTGTTCCCATGTTGATTTAGCTCCATCCATTTCTGCAGCTTGATATAGTTCTCTTGGTATACCTGTTAATCCAGCTAAATATAAAACCATATTGAAACCAAAGGCTTGCCATATTCCAATAAAACAAACAGTCCAAATTGCAGTATTTTTTTGTTTTAACCAATAAGGAAAGTCCATGTTATTTGCACACGCCACTGCATACCAACTTTGTTCTGAGTCTACCCATGGCAACCAATGAAAACCAAAAATAAATTCTCTTGCACCACCACAACCATTAGCTAAGAAATTATTTACTATCCCAAGAGTTGGGTGAAGAGTGAATTCCCAAGCAATAGCCATTGCCAGAAGCGTCGCCATAACTGGAAGAAAGAAAATAGTTTTATATATGTCAGCACCAAATCGTAGAGAATTTAAGAGCATCGCTGCACATAAACCAAGTATGACTGAAATAGGCACCACAACAATTACATACGTGGCTGTCGCCCAAATCATTTTCACATAAGTTTTTCGGTTAAACATTTTGTCATAGTTCTCTAACCCAATCCATTCGAATGTTTTGTTGCCTAGATTATAATCAGTAAAGGAAATTCCACCTGCAAGAAAAAGAGGAAAGATTAAAATAATTATCATGAGTATTATTGCAGGGGCAATAAACCATAGATGCGCTTTTGAATTATGCATTAGTAAATGTCATCCTTATCCCATTGCATTATTAAAATGAATCCTCATCCCTGTTTGATTAAATAACAATGCTTTGTTTGAATCTCTCTTGATATTTACACTTGAACCATTTGTAATTTGATGAGTAAATTGAGGTAAGCCTCTTACAATTATTTTTTTTGAGTTGTCTTCTATATTAACATGGAAGTATATATCTGATCCTAAATTTTCTCTGTAAGCAACAGTGCCACTAAATGTGTTTTCATCTTTATTATTAGTAATTTCTAAATGTTCTGGTCGAATTCCTATGTGTAAATCTGAATTACTTTCAGAACTTTTTCTTTTCAGGTTAACATTTAAAAAATTAACAGTTCCACTAGAGTCTGAAGATCCATTAAAAATATTTATTTTAGGACTACCAACAAATTGAGCAACACTTAATGATGAAGGATTATCATAAACTTCTTGAGGTGTATCTAGTTGTAATAAATTTCCATCAATCATTACCGCCATACGAGAAGACATTGTCAATGCTTCTGCTTGATCATGCGTTACATAAACAAATGTTGTTTTAAGTGAATTGTGAAGTTCTGATAATTCAGATCGCATATGCACTCTTAGAGCGGCATCTAAATTTGATAGCGGTTCATCCATTAAGAATGCAACAGGTTCTCTTACCATTGCGCGACCAAGAGCTACTCTTTGTCTTTGGCCTCCTGATAATTGTCCTGGTTTTCTATCCAGTAGTTCAGAAATCTGAAGTGTTTCAGATGTTTTATTAACTAATTGATTGATAGACTCAGTTTTACTTTTTTTGTTTGGAGAAAAATTCCCTATTAAAGGAAGGCGTTCAAAAGCATTATAATCTCTCAGTCTTAGAGGTGTTTCTAAATTTCTTCGTACCGTTAAATGTGGATATAAAGCGTATGATTGAAATACCATTGCAAGATCTCGCTCGCTGGCTCTAATTTTATTTACATTCTTATTATCAATTAATACATCGCCTGAAGTTTGTTGTTCTAATCCTGCAATGATTCGAAGTAACGTAGATTTACCACAACCAGATGGACCAACTAATGTTAAAAATTCACCGTCTTGTATATCAACATTTAAATTGTTTAATACTTGCGTAGATCCAAATGACTTTGAAATATTTTTAAGTGATATTGTGCCCACTTAATCTCCCCCCTTATAATAATATTTAATCTACAAAATTTTATTAAATTTGAGAATATTATAAATCCAATTATTTCAGTTTTATTTCAATTTTATTAACAAATATTCAAATTATGATTGAGTTTAACTAGCAGATAACTATAAATTCTTATTTTTAATGATATATATTAGTTGAAGTCGTGTCCGATAATTTAGAAATTAATAAAAGAGAATATCCAAGCTCTTTCTCAAAAACTGCTATTGTTATATGTCTTGATGGTAGTCAAAAAGAGTATCTCGACGAAGCATCAAAATCAAATCTTACGCCAAATCTTGATAAACTAATTGCTAGTGGTGAAAACCTACTTGTTCACAGCGCTATTCCAAGTTTTACAAATCCTAATAATATTTCCATTGTAACTGGGCAGCCAAGTTCTGTTCACGGTATATGCGGAAACTTTTTTTATACACCCGAGACTGGTGAAGAAGTAATGATGAATGACCCAAAATATATGCGAGCACCAACTATTTTTGAAAAATTTTACAATTCTGGTTCTAAAATTGCTCTTGTTACTGCAAAAGATAAGCTGAGAACACTTTTAGGAAACGGATTAAGTTTTGATGATGAGAGAGCTATTTGTTTTTCTGCTGAAAAATCTGATCAAGCAACAAAAGATCTCAATGGTATAGATAATGTAAACGATTGGTTGGGAATGCCAGTGCCAGAAGTATACTCTGAAGGACTTTCTGAATTTGTAATGGCCGCAGGTGTAAAGCTTCTTGAAGAGTTCAAACCAAATATCATGTATTTATCGACTACGGATTATATTCAACACAAATATGCACCAGGAAATGAAACAGCAAATAAATTTTATGCAATGTTTGATAAATATATTGGTCTTTTAAATAAGGAGAATGTTTCTATAATCATTACAGCAGATCACGGTATGAAACCAAAATCAAAAGAAGACGGTTCACCTAATGCAATATTTTTACAAGATTATTTAGATAATAAATTTGAACCAAACATGGCTAAAGTTATTCTACCAATTACAGATCCATATGTCGTGCATCATGGTTCACTTGGTTCTTTTGCAACAATTTATTTAGAAGACAAAAGTAAGGTAGATTCAGTTGTAAATGCTATCAAAGAAATAAAAGATATAGAAGTTGTTTTAACAAAAGACGAAGGATGCTCTACTTATAACTTACCCCCTGATAGAATGGGGGATATCATATGTATGTCTTCAGAATTTATGACCATTGGTTCCTCGGAAGATAAACACAATCTTTCTGGATTAAATGAACCTTTACGTTCACACGGTGGACTTCATGAAAGAGAAGTGCCATTCATATCTAATTTAAAATTACAAAACATAGATACTAGCAAACAATTATATAACTATGATGCATTTTATTATGCAATAAATGGAGCCCTATGATGCACAAAAAAATGATTAATGAAGCAATGCGTATTGCTGGAGAAAAAGTTACTTCAGATAAAACAATAAATGTTGAGTACCCTTTTACAGGTGAAGTAATCGGCACGGTCCCTGCCGGTACTGCTGAGCATGCAAGAAAGGCTCTAGATATTGCTGCAAATTACCAACCTAAACTTACAAGATATGAGAGACAAAAAATTCTTCAAACTGCTGCAGAAGTACTTGTTAAAAGAAAAGAAGAAATTTCTGATATTATTACTTTAGAACTTGGTATCTCAAAACAAGATTCTTTATACGAAGTAGGAAGAGCTTTCGATGTATTTTCATTAACGGCTCAACTTTGTATTCTAGATGATGGAGAAATATTTTCTTGTGATTTAACTCCACATGGAAAAGCCAGAAAAATATTTACTATAAGAGAACCATTAACAGCTATTTCAGCAATCACTCCATTTAATCATCCTTTGAATATGGTAGCGCATAAAATTGCGCCTTCAATTGCAACAAACAATTGTACTGTTTGTAAGCAGACAGAGTTAACTCCCTTAACCGCAATGGTTCTTGCTGATGTTTTATATGAAGCTGGTTTACCACCAGAAATGTTTTCAGTTGTTACAGGCTGGCCTCAAGATATCGGATCAGAAATGATCAAGAATCCAAATATTGATCTAATTACTTTTACAGGCAGTGTAGGTGTAGGAAAATTAATTGCTGAACAAGCTGGATATAAAAGAACAGTTCTTGAGCTTGGTGGTAATGATCCATTAATTGTTTTAAATGACTTAGATGGTGATGATCTTAAAAAAGCTGTTGAGCTAGCTGTTACTGGAGCAACGAAAAACTCTGGTCAACGTTGTACAGCTGTTAAAAGAA
Organism: uncultured Alphaproteobacteria bacterium; assembly: GCA_902525035.1. Classification (GTDB taxonomy): domain Bacteria; phylum Pseudomonadota; class Alphaproteobacteria; order HIMB59; genus CACPNW01. The sequence goes on from CABZFN010000001.1 coordinate 26,172, forward strand.
TATTAGTACAAGAATCTATCGCAGATCAATTTGTTGAAATGGCTCTAGAGCGTGCTAAGAAAATTAAATTTGGCGATCCTATGAATATGGAAACAGACTTAGGTACTGTTGTTAATGCTCAAGCTGCAGAACTTTTTGATAAAAGAGTTTCTATGGCTGAAGAAGACGGTGCAAAAATTTTATATCATCCTGGAAGAAAGGGTGCTTTGTTACCTCCAATAGTTGTAGATAATGTTGATCCTAAAAGTGAATTGGTTTTAGAAGAAACATTTGGTCCAGTTATCCCAATCATTCGTGTGCCTAATGACGATGAAGCTGTAATGAAAATATCTAATTCAACTGCATTCGGATTATCATCTGGTGTATGTACAAATAACTTCATGCGAGCAAAAAAATATATTCAAGGTTTAAATGTTGGTACGGTAAATATTTGGGAGGTTCCAGGCTATAGAATTGAAATGTCTCCTTTTGGAGGAATAAAAGATTCAGGTCTTGGTTACAAAGAGGGTGTTATTGAAGCAATGAAAAGTTTTACTAATGTAAAAACCTTTTCGCTACCTTGGTAAATAAATCAGTTTTTCTCTAATTTTCATTAATGCTGTGGAAAAATAAGCATATTTTTTAGTTATATTTTCGTAAAAAAATTGTAACCCTCTAAGGCTACATGATAGGTTAAACTATTATATTCAATCGGGAGGATTAAATGAAAAAATTAATTACAGGATTAGCCGCTGTATTAGCTTTTGGTTTTTATGGTTCAGTTAATTCAGCTAAATCTATTGAAATAGAAGTAGCTTATCCTTATTCAGGATTATTCGATGTTACGTTTCAAGCTATTATGCCAGAGTTTGAAAAAGCACATCCAGATATTCAAGTTAAATTTAGAGCAACTTATGAAAACTATGAGGATGCAACCGCAACAATCTTCAGGGAGTCTACTTCAGGTAATTTACCAGATGTAACAATGCAAGGTCTTAACAGACAAGCACCACTTGTTGATAAAGGGATTGCAAAATCATTAGAGCCTTTTATTGCAGGAGAAGCTGACTTTGAAAAAGATGGTTATCACTCCGCTATGTTAAGTCTATCTACCTTTGGTGGTGACGTATATGGGTTGCCTTTTTCTGTATCAACACCAGTTGGATACTATAACATGGATCTATTAGCTGAAGCAGGTATAGATAACATCCCAACTAACTGGGATGAAGTTATCGCAGCTTGTAATAAATTAGAAGCAGCTGGAAAAGGAACTTTATATTTTGGTTGGAATATTACAGGTAACTGGTTTCACCAAGCATTAATGCATACCCAAAATGTTCCAATGGTAAAAGATGGTGCTGTTAATATGGGTGGAGACGCTGGTTTAGCAACTTTACAACAAATGCATGACATAATGAGTGGTTGTAATATGCCAAACTATTCAATTGCTGACGGTCAAGCTGCATTTAATGCAGGCACTATTGGTATGTTTTTCTGGTCAACATCAAGCTTAGGTTCAGTGAACGCAGCCAAAGCAGATTTTGAACTTAAAACAGCACCATTTCCAGGAATGCCAGGTGTAAATGGAGGAACTCCAGAAAGACTTCCAGCGGGTGGAAATGCTGCGATGTTGGTTTCTACATCTGATGACCCAGCAAGAGTAGATGCTGCATGGACTTTCTTAAAGTTTATCACTTCTGGTATAGGTGCAGCTTTAGTTGCTGAAACTACTGGATATGTTCCACCAAATAAAGCAGCCAATGATTTGTTAGGTGATTTTTATACAAAAAATCCAAACAAGCTAACTGCTGTAAATCAATTACCTTTATTGGCTGATTGGTTTGCATATCCTGGTGAAAACGGTCTAGCAATAACTCAGGTAATATATGATTACACTGAAGAAATTGCTACAGGCAGTGCAGATAATATGGCTGATCTTCAAGAAGAGATGATGGAAGAAATAGAGGATCTTTTATAGAGATTACTTTATTGTTAACTTTTTACTACAGCGGCTTTATAAAAGCCGCTGTTTTATTTTAAGATATTTGGGAGAATAAGTCATGCCTCTTACAACTACTACCATAGGTGCATATCCAAAACCAAAACAGACGCCGATTCAAGATTGGTTTTTAGGGACAAAATCAGAAGAAGAGAGAAAAGCGTCAAAAGGATTATTATCGAATTGGTCACCTGGTGCATATGAAAAAGCGTTAGAGTCTGCGGGTGCGGATGCTGAAAAATTATTTTTAGCAGCAATTAAAGAAGTTATAACTGATCAAGTAAATGCCGGTATTGATGTTCCAACAGATGGAGAAGTGAGACGCGAGAGTTATGTATTATATCAATGTCGATTTTTAAATGGAGTAAGTTTTAAAGAAGTTACACATAAGTCAGTAAGACAAGGTGCGTTCGAAGCTGATCTTCCAACTATTGTTGCACCGATTTCAAGTAAAGAAATACGTATGCATCTAGACTGGAAGAGCGCACAACAATTTACAAAAAATCCAGTTAAAATTACCCTACCTGGACCAATGACAATAACAGATTCAATTGCGAACAACTACTATGATGACATGAAAAAACTTGGTTTTGATTTAGCATTAGCACTTAATAAAGAAGTCAAAGCACTTGTAGATGCAGGCTGTCAGTATATTCAAATTGATGAACCAGTATTTGCTAGAAAGCCCGATGAAGCTCATTCATATGGTATGGAAAATTTAGAAAGAATGATGCATGGTATTCCTAAAGAAGTGCAACGCGTTTGCCATATTTGTTGCGGTTATCCTAACTCACTAGATTCAGAAGGGTATAAAAAAGCTGATCTAGATGCTTATGATAGAATAGCATCACTTGTAGATGATTCAACTATTGATGAAGTATCTTTAGAAGATTCACATAGGCATAATGATTTAAATCTTTTAGAAAAATTTACTAAAACAAAAGTAATTTTTGGATTTATTGATATTGCAAAAAGTAGAATGGAGTCTGTTGAAGAGGTAAGAGTTCGTATCAAAGATTCACTTGAACATATTGATGAACACCGCTTAATAGCTGCACCAGATTGTGGTTTAGGTTTCTTTACGCGAGAACAAGCGATTGAGAAAATGACAATTTTAACTAAAGCAGCAAAATCAATTTAATGTAATGTGGAATTATTTTAATCCTGTTGAAATTATTTTTGGAGAAAATAGATTTAAAGAAGTACATGATGCTCTTAAAAATAAGAACTACATCATAATCACTCATCCAGAAGAAATTTTTAAAAAATATAGCGATGAATTAAAATCTTCTTCAAATCCACCTTTATCCATTATGACGGATGTTCAGCCTAATCCAGATTATAAGGATATTTTAGAGCTACAAAATAAATTTTCTTCAATCAATGAATCGGTAGATTATATTTTAGCTATAGGTGGTGGCTCTGTTACAGACACAGCTAAAGCAATTGCTGCATTTAAAGATAAACAAGAATATCTAACAGATTTCGTTCGTAATAAGAAAAGTCCAAGAGTCGAAAATCCAATCAAGATTATTGCAATACCTACAACTTCAGGAACATCAAGTGAGCTTACGTGTTGGGCCACAATATGGGATAAAGAAAAAAATAATAAATTATCTTTGGCGCATAAATCTCTTTATGCAGAAATAGCAATTATCGATCCATCTATTATGGTTGATAAGCCTTTAGGCTTGACCATTTCAACTGGTTTAGATGCTCTCTCCCATTCAATGGAAAGTATTTGGAATATTAATGCGAACCCAATTTCTGCATCTCATGCAATACAAGCATCAAAATTAGTATTAGAAAATTTACCACTTCTCACTAAAGATTTAAGAAATGTTGTATTACGCTCAAACATTGCATTGGCATGTGTTCATGCTGGCTTAGCGTTTTCCAACACGAAAACTGCTATTGCGCACAATCTATCATACCCTGTGACACTCAATTACGGTATTCAGCATGGTATTGCTTGTTCATTTACTTTACCCATGATTACTAAAAGTATGGTTGGAATTGATAGTGTAGCTGAGGAGAGACTAAAATTAATTTTTAACGATAATCTTGAGAATGCTGCTAATCATCTGAGTGAATTTATGCGTTCTTTAGAGGTTCCTCTGAACTTAAATGAAATAAAAGTTCCTGTTCAAGAATGGAATAATATAGTAGATGATGCGTTTTTAGGGGAACGAGGTAAAAACTTTATTGGCAATAAAGAAGCCTTCATCTCTTCTGCTAAATCAATGGGACTCTATTAGTAATGAAAAAAAATTTCAGGTTTTATGATAACAGACAAAAATATTTATTATTTGTCACAACTACAAATGAAAAAAATCAAATTGCTGATGCGATACGTCCTCACGTAAATAAAATTAAACCTCAAAAACCTGGCATAAAAATATTTGATGCTGGTATGGGTGATGGTTCCTTACTTATGAATGTTATGCGTCAGTGCCACGAAGCTAGGCCTAATGTACCTCTATTAGTTTGCACAAAAGAAATAAGTATTGAAGATGTAAGATTAGGTTTAGAAAAATTACCCGATAGGTTTGTTGAACATAAGAATACTGTTTTTGTTATTTCAAATCTACACTATGCGGAAGCCGCAAACCTAAAATCAAAAAATGAAGTTAAACAAAAAAAAATTAATTGGAATATTATTAAATTAAAAGGTGACACTTCTCTTGAATTTGCTCAACAATTAAGAAAACAAAATGAATTTTTAGAAAAAAAATGGAATATAGAAATTAACAAAAAGTCAGGTAACCATACTTATAAAGAGCCTTCAGTCATGGTTATCTACCGCGAAGATCAAGAATTTAATGTTAATGAATTAATACCTACCAAAAAAAAATCAGATAATAAATTTGATCTTATTATTGCTTCACAGCCTTATCGTTCAAGAATTTCAGCAGAAAAGAAATCAAAATACGTCATCGAACCAATGATTCGAGCATTAAAATCAAAAGGGAAATTATTAACTATTCATGCTTCAGGAAAAGATCCTGCTAATGAAATAATTCGTAAAATTTGGCCAAAAGAGGACCCATTTCCTTCTCTTGGAAATAGTATCATTTCATATCTTAAGAAAAATTTAGATAAAGATTTATTAAGCAGTTTATCTTTTGGAGAAAAAAGAATTATTAAATGTAAACTGAGAGCTCTACCAACAGAAATCAGCGGAGGTATAGCGACATCATTAGTTTTTTCTGCTTGGAATGCCTCCATATATGTCAATCAAATGGATGACGAAAAAGTAATGAAAGTAGAAAAAACTAAAAACTATGAAAAAATTGTTCAAAACATTGTTGCTAAAAATAAAGGTCTTTATTTTAACAATGAAATATTTGTAATCGAAAAAAAATAATTTTTTATTTAAACCAATTAACTTCTGTTTTTAAAAAATCCTCTGTATGAATAATTAAGGCGTCAGATCGAATTATTGCAACATTATAATTTGTATCTGTATTAGCCGTTCCTAAACGATATTCATTTGAAAAGTTAGGTATTAGAGGAGACCAAGTACTTCTTGGGGAGGAAAAAGTAATGCCACAATAAGAGCCAGAACTTGTAATGTGTTGATGACCAAAAAAAATATGTTTTATTATCTTATTATTTTTAGTTAAAATTTGTTGAAACTCTTTTTTTTGTTGTAATCCTATTCCATCACTTTCCTCTTTTACTAATGCAAGTGGATTATGATGCATAAAGATATAAGTATCTGTATTAGTCTTACTTAAAATATTATTTAACCATTCTTGCCTCTCTTCACAGTAATGTCCTTGGTGAGTGTTAATCAGATTAGTATCTATAAAAATTAAACGTTTATTATCTATATCCTTAAAGTATTGAATAAATCCATTTGGATCGGTTTCAATATTAGGAAAGTTTATTTTAAACTCATCTCTGTTATCATGATTACCTATAATTAATTGAGGATTTAAATTCTTCGGCAGATCTGCTTCATCAATTATTTTTATAAATAACTGATAAGAATCTTTATCACCTAAGTCTGTAATATCACCAGTGATGGCAAATAAATCCGCATCACCATGATTATTTTTTATATGACTTAATGCTTTTTTAAATTTATTGACAGGATCTATGCCATGAATCTTATCTATATAAATATGAGGGTCTGAAAGGTGAATAATTTTCATTATTAAATATAAATTTATAATTAGATCGCAGTTTTAAAATAAATATATTTATTAAATTCCTCTTTTAAATCAATGCTAACTCTTGCATGTACTTTACCTTGTTTCCCTTGAAACGATTGTTTTTCTGTAACTGGAAATACACCTTCATGCCAAATATTTGGATGAATATACAAACCATTTGATCCGTCACAGTAAAATGCTTTAAAATGTTCTGGCTCAATGTCGTCTGTCGGTAAGGCTAAAGGACAAATAAACGGTTTATTTTCTTCAGGAAAGAAAAGCTGACCTCCATCAGGATGATAATTTGCATGCCATAGAAATATTTTTGATGGATCTAAATATTTATCTTTTTGTAATTCTTGATCAGGATTATTGGCATAACCCAGTATATATTTTCCATCTACTTCATAATCACTCTTATGTTGGACAGCATTATTTTGTCCATAAAGCACGTCACCTTGCCACCAGGTATCAAAAGAACCTTCGGTAGTTCCACCTTCATTTCCTGTTCCCTCTTCTATGTCGCGCCATCCTTGTTTTGGCCAAGTAACAATTTCAATATCACTATTTTCAAAACTATCGATTAAATACCCATATCCTTTAAGATTTTCATTTGTTGCTTTAACTAAAGGTATTTCAATTTCTTTTGTCATAGTTTTGTTAGTTTAATGTTAGTCCCAATTCAGTAACAACTTCTTTTACTGCCTTTATAGTATCCATCATGTCTTGTTCATCTAAATTACCAATACACCCAATTCTAAAAGTTTCTGCCACGGTTAGTTTTCCAGGATAAATTAAAAAATCTTTTTCACTAAGAGCATTATAAAACTTCTCAAAATTAAATTTAGGATCATTAGGTTGTTTAAAAGTAATAATAATTGGTGCTTGCAAATTATCAGGAAGTAGTTGCTCAAATCCCAACTCTTTCATTCCATTACAAATAATTTCACAATTTTTTTTATATCTTTTACCTCGTCCCTCTACACCACCTTGTTCTTTATGTTCTTCAATCGCTTGATTGAATGCAGCCAATACGTGTGTTGGAGGTGTAAATCGCCATTGTTTATTTTTTTCCATTGCTTGCCATTGATCATATAAGTCTAGACTTAGTGAGTGACTATTGCCTTTTGCATTTTGAATAACTTCATTTTTAACAAGAATGAAACCAACACCTGGTACACCTTCTAAGCATTTGTTTGATGAAGCGGCTACAGCATCAAAAGTAATTGTTTTAGAACTTAAGGGTAATGCACCAAAGGCACTCATTGCATCGATGAATAACGATAAATTTTTCCCTTCAACTAATTTTGCAATGTCTTCAATAGGATTTAAAATACCCGATGTTGTTTCACAATATACAGTAAAGACGTGTGTTAAGTTGTTGCTATCAATTAACTTTTCAATTTTATTGATGTCATGTACTTCATGTTCAGCAACTTCATATTCAATAAAATCTCTCCCTAAATATGTGCACATTTTTTTCATTCTTTGTCCGTAAGCACCATTGATCAGAATCAGAATTTTAGAATCTTTTTGTGTAAGAGAGCTTACCATCGACTCTACAGCAAAAGTTCCACTTCCCTGCATTGGAACACATTGATATTTATCTTCACCATCTATTAATTTAACAAGGGAATCTCTAATTGATGCATTGAGATCAATAAATTTTGTATCTCTCGAACCCCAATCATGGAGCATAGCCTCTTTTGTTGACATCGATGTCGTAAGAGGACCAGGGGTTAATAATTTTTTATCCATTAAATATTTACTTAATAAATATTATTATAAATTTGATCAATCTTATTAAAGTTGGAATTGAATTTATTTTCTAATAAGTTAATTATAAATGAGAATGGAAGAAAATATCGTAGATTATCTCTTAGATCTTTTGAAAACAAAAGGTGCTGATATTCAATATGGTAATGAGGATGTGACCCAGCTTGAACACGCACTCCAATGCGCTGAACTTGCTGAAAAACATAAATTACCAGGACCAACAATTGCTGCAGCATTACTGCATGATGTTGGCCACCTTATCTATGAGGATGGCGATCCAATTCATGAAGGGAAAGATGGTCATCATGAAAATTTAGGTGCTGATTTTTTAAAAAAATATTTTGGTGAAGATGTTATTTTACCAATTAGAGCACATGTTGATTCAAAAAGATATTTATCAAGTGTTGAAGAGGGTTATTATGAAAACCTATCAGAAGCTTCGAAACTTTCGTTAAAAGTTCAAGGCGGTCCTTTCACAAAAGAAGAAGCAGATGCATTTATCAGCAAACCTTTTATGGATGAGGCAGTAGAGCTTAGAAGATTTGATGATTTAGCAAAAATTCTAGATAAAAAAACTCCCGATGTTGAACATTTTCGTCCCTATTTAGAAGAAGCAAGACAGTCTTTTTTAGCTAAACAAGCGTAAATGCAATTTAGCAATTATGATTTTATTGACTCTAAGTCATTTGCAGGCAAAATTATATTAACTTCCTTTCCAGGTCTTAATCCTAGTGGTTTATTTGAAGAAAAAATTTTAGCAAATGAATTAGAAATATTTAAAAATAATAATTGCAGTTCTATTACTTCTTTTGTCGAAGATAGCGAATTTGAAAAGTTGTGTGATAAAACTTTGTTTGTCAAAAATATTTATGAACATAAATTACATTGGTACCATTTACCCATTTATGACATGGGAGCACCAGATAAAGATTTTAAATATAAATGGGAAACAACAAAAGTTTTATTAAAGAACGAATTGATAGATGGTAAAAATATAGTTTTACATTGCCGTGGAGGTAAAGGAAGAGCTGGCACTATAGCTGCGATTTTACTTGTTGAATTTAATTATGAAAAAAAAGAAGCTATTGATCTAGTACGAGCTAGAAGAAAAGGGGCTATTGAATCTAAAATCCAAAAAGATTTTATTTTTTCTTATCGAGCAGTTAATTAAAAAGAGACCGTTAAATTAAAAATATTTTCTAGAATAAATAAAACAATTAAAGAAATTAAAGCTGCAATTATAGGTAGCGTCATCCAACCCAAAGAAATTCTTCCTGCAATTGACCATTGAACCTCTTTTCCTCCTTTTAAAAGACCAATTCCAATTACACCGCCAACAACAGCTTGGGAACTTGATACTGGTACCAAAGGTATAGAGGGAAGATTTATAGATTGTAAAAAAGCACTTATACCCTGGGATGCAAATAAAAATAAAACAATAGAATGCGATATAACAACAATAAATGCTGCCACTGGTGTCATTTTTAAGAGATCATTACCAACGGTAAACATAACTCTTTTCGAGTAAGTAAAAACACCAACGGCTATGGCCAAACCACCCAGCAGAAATAGTTGTTCTTTTGAGGAAAAGACGAATAAATTTCCAATAGTAACATCAGTAAACGGTGATATAGGTACGAAGACACCCATTACGTTAGCAATATTGTTTGCACCTAAACTATAAGCACCAAAAGCACCCGCTAAAAGTAAAGCTGTTCTTGTATAGGCATCAAGTCTGAGAATATGTAACTTTCTATTGAGTATAACTCTTTTTGTAAAAGTAAATAAACCCATTGCAATAACTCCTGCAATGATAGGGCAGAGTATCCATGTTCCTAAAATAGTAATTAAAACTTGAAGATTAGTTGAAGATCCCGTGTATAAATTCCAACCAACAATTGCTCCAACAATCGCTTGCGTTGTTGAAACAGGCAAGCCAACTTTGGTCATTAAATAAACAGATATTCCCGCAGCAACACATGCTGCAAAAGCACCAGGCAATGCATTTATAGCACCCAACTTACCTAAAGTTTCTGTTGTGCCTGCTCCGCTAATAATTGCACCTAGAATAACAAAGACACTACAAATTATTGCTGCACTTGTGAAACTAACCATTCGTGTTCCAACTGCAGTTCCAAAAACATTTGCTGCATCATTGGCGCCAAGTGACCAACCTAAAAAAAGACCACCAAATAAAAAAATTAGAATTGTAATTTCCATTGAAAATTAAACGGAACGTTTAATAGCGTAAATTTGAACCTCGTCAGCGATATCTTCTGCTTGATCACAAATACGATCAATCTTCTCTACAAAATATCGAAGATGCATTTTTTGATCTAGAGGTAATTCAGAGTCAAAAATTCTTCTTGCAAGAGAACTAAATTTTATATCAGATTCTTTTTCGTAAAATGTAACTTTATGTGCATTATCTCTAACAGATTTAATATCTCTAAAAAATGATCTTACGGTTAAACATAATGATTCAACACAATTTACAACAGTCTCTGTTAACTCAATTAAATCTTGGTGAAACTCTTTTGGAAAATTAGGTTTTTGAATAGAGAAGTGATAACAATTCCCTTGGTACATTCCAATTAATTCGTCGATGTGTTCTAGAAGTCGTAACACATCACTTCTTGCATCTGGGATTAGTGTTTCTTCATAAAGAGTATGCTCAACATCTTTTGTAATTTTGTCAGCCTTACTTTCCATGTCTTTTACTTTTTCAACCATTTCCTCAAATTTACCGTTGGCAGAATGATTGAGATAAGTTGGAACAATAGATTTAAATACCAAGCCAACTTCAGAAACAATATCGACAAACTCATCAATTTCTCTTTCAAGTTTCTTGGTATCACCAAATAAAGATGCACTTTTTAGTCCAAACATGGCGTGCTTATAGAACTTTTCAAAAAAAAATAAAGAAATGTTAAAAATTCGTTACAATTTGATTAATATCTTTATTTTTAGGATACATATATTAATGAAAATTTTCAGAATTTAGGAGTTTTATGACAGATATATCAATTAATAGAATTAAGTGGTTTAGCACCGCGTTAATTTTATCGGGAATATTATTAACTAACTTAAATGCATATCCATATAATATTATTATACATGGAACAGGTGCAGTTGGTTGGTCAGTGGTTGGTTATATGACAAGAGATAAAGCCTTATTAACAAACTTTGGATTACAACTACCTCTTTTTCTTTTTGGGTACGTCTATTTATTTGTTTAGAAAAGTTATTAATTTTTAGAATCAATTTGTGAATCTAAAAATTCATTAGCGCAATCTTCCCACGTAAATTTCATAGCAAATTCACGACAATCATTTCTATTCACTTTAAGAGCTTTTTCTACTGAATTACCTAGTCTGTCATCAAGTGTATTTATTTTAGAATCTTTTAGAATATCTTTTGGTCCAGTAACATGAAATGCAGCAATTGGTGTTCCGCAAGCAAGAGCCTCAAGTATTACATTCCCTAAAGTATCCGTTTTAGATGGGAAAACAAATACATCTGCATTCGCATAATATTCTGCAAGTTCATTACCTCGTTTCAATCCAACAAAATTTACGTCAGGATATTTTTTTATATATTTTTGTAATTCAGGACCATCACCTACAACTGTTTTATTATAATTTCCTTTTAGTTTTAAAAATTCTTCAATATTTTTTTCAATAGCAACTCTTCCAACATATGTCAGTTGAATGTCATTATCATTTCTATTTCTTTTATTTGGGTTGAATAATTCAGTATCAACTCCTCTATTCCATACTTTTAAATTTTTGAAATTATACCGCTCTAATTCTTCGACCATGGAAAGCGATGGAACAAGTACATTTACAGAATTATAATGAAGTCTTCTTAATATTGAATATGTAAAACTTTTGGGAATATAAGCTCTCTGTTTAATATAATCAGGAAAACGGGTGTGAAAAGAAGAAGTGTATCGTAGTTTACTTTTAAGACAGTATTTACGACCAGCAAAACCTACTGGACCTTCAGTCATTATATGAACAATATCTGGATTAAATTCTTTAAAAAATTTTTCTGTAATTTTTTTAGTATTGAAAGAAATTTTAATTTCTTTGTACCAAGGATAACTAAAATTATTAAACATCTCAGGATGTAATATTTTAATTTCAAAACCTTTTTTTTCTAGAATAGGTATAACTCTTTGAAATGTCGTAACTACGCCATTTACCTGAGGAACCCACGCATCACTAATTAACGCGATTTTTTTAGGCTGCATCCTCTTTTATTTTTCGTCTTTCTTCAAAAGAAATTAATTTTAATTTTTCTCTTTCTTCGGGCCAATTAAGAATAGATAAATTTCCAATTTCATCTTCAACGAGTGCTGTGCAACTTTCAATCCAGTCACCATCATTACAATAGAGAACACCATTTAATTCCTTTATTTCAGGTCTATGTATATGCCCGCACACAACGACATCTGCATTTTCTCTTCTTGCCCTATCAGATACAGCAAACTCAAAATTACTAATAAAGTTTGTTGCATGCTTTGTTTTCTTTTTTAAATATTGAGACAGTGACCAGTAAGATAAGCCCATCTTTCTTCGAATAAAATTAAATACATTATTTAACTTTAGTAAATATTCATAAAGTGCTGATCCCACTTTGGCTAACCATCTTGCATTAATGATCACAGCATCAAACTCATCTCCGTGTGTAATCAGTACTTTCCTTCCATCAGCTAATTGATGCGTATCTTCATTTTTGATTGAAATTTCTCCAAAGGAAAAATTTGTAAAATCTTTTAATACTTCATCATGATTTCCTGGGATAAGCACTACCTTAGTTCCATTTTTCGCTTTTTTTAAAACTTTTTGAACCACATCATTATGTTCTTGAGGCCAATACATTTTCTTACGCATGCGCCATCCATCTACAATGTCGCCTACTAAAAATAGATATTCTGAATCTGTTTCCTCTAAGAATTCTAAAAGCATTTTGCTTTTACAGCCACTAGTTCCTAGATGGGTATCCGAAATCCAAATTGTGCGGTAAAATTTTTTATTTGTTTCAAATTTCATTAATTAAAGAATTGTTCTTATACATAAAAGTATCATTTTATAATACAATTTATTATTATATGTGTGTATTGTAAAAAAATAACAGTATGACGGAGAAAATTTGGTTTAAAAAAAAATCACCCCTTCACGGCTCTGGATTATTTGCAAAAACTAATATTAAAAAAGGTCAGAAAGTAATCCAATATATTGGTGATAAAGTTACTAAAAGAGAGGGTGACAAAAGAGCAGATAAACAAATCCGTAAAGCAAAAAAAGATAAAAATAACGGCATGGTCTATGTTTTTGAACTAAACAAGCGATACGACATAGACGGTGATGTCGATTATAATTTTGCAAAATTTATTAACCACTCATGTAATCCTAATTGTGAAGTAGACATCATAGATAATGAAATTTGGATTTCTTCCATTAAACGAATAAAAAAAGGTGCCGAACTTTTTTATAATTATGGTTATCCTTTTGATACAGATTTTGTGGATCACATTTGTAAGTGTGGTTCTAGAAATTGTGTTGGCTATATTTTAAGTGATAATGATTGGCCTAAATTAAAAAAAGAACTCAAAAAGAATAGAGGTAAGCTTTAAAAACCGTTTGGTATCAAAACATAATGAATTGATAAAACAATTCCAACAGATACTGTTAATCCAAAGATCATTTTAAGAAAATCTTTTCCAATTAATGGAAAGACATAGCGAAGTTTGTAATCTTTGTTCATTGTAGAAATCGCAAGTTCTCTTCCACATAATAAACCAACAAAGACCCATGTAGTTGACATTGGAATATCATTGTATTGCTTAAAGTAGAGTAGAATGACTGCATAAACAAAATCAATTATAGTTGCTGAACGAGTATAACGTGTTCCAGTTTTTGAATAGACAACTCGTTGAATGCGTCCACCTCTATCCCAAAAGATATAAAATAAGAGAACACTTAATAAAACAATTATTGCTATTAATAAATTTACTGGAAGTTCACGAGGAAGAAAAACAGCTATATTCGCAATATCATGACTTAACCAAGTGTACCAAAGAAAACCAGTTGTACACCATTGAGCTATTACCCATGGTTTTCTGTGTTTATCTTGAACTTTATCAAATTTTTCATTTATAAAATAACTTACACCAATCCAAACCATATACGCTATCATTGCTGCCAATCCGTATCCAATTACAGATTTCATCAGAACTTTTTCTAATACGACTGTTGATGCAAAAGCAGACAAAACTAAGAAAGTAGTAGATACTGGAATTCCTCCTCTTGTAAGAAGTACTAAAATTAATGGAGCACAAGCATGATACCACTGAATAGTTTGATATGGAATTTTATTTAAACGTCCAAAAGTAATATCACCATCGTTAATGGTCCATCCATATATAAGTGTAAATGCTAGTACAGCAGAGCCAGCAGTAGCTAACCAGTACCATTTAAAGCGTTGGTTTGAAGCTATAAATGTTCCAAGAGTTTGAACAGAGTCGTTTGCGATAACAGAATATGCTGCAAGTCCAAAACCTATAACTGTATAGATTAAAGTTAATTCCATTTTAAGAACCTTATATTTTTTTCAATTAGATTCGAAAGATAATTATTTTATATGATAAAAAAATAATACTTCTGTAAGAAATATGTAAAATAAGAACCGTAAGTTCTGCAGGTTATAGCTTTGGGCATAATTAAGCCCTAAAATTCACTTATACAAATCACTTACCAAACTATAAAACCACCATATGAAGAGTCTTTTTAGATCATTCTTTACTGTCAGCTTTTACACATTTTTAAGTCGAGTATTAGGTTTTATCCGAGACATATTAATAGCAAGATATCTTGGATCGACAGTAATTGCTGATGCATTCTTCGTAGCATTTCGTATTCCTAATTTCTTTCGCCGTGTCCTAGCAGAAGGAGCATACAGCGCTGCATTAATCCCTGTTTTCTCGGGTGTTGTTCTCAACCCAAAAGATGAACGTGAAGCTTCTGATTTTGTTGAAAACACAACCTCAATGTTACTATTTTCTACGGTCGTTTTAACGATCCTTTTTTTCTTTGGGATGCCTTATATCATTCAAGTTTTAGCGCCAGGTTTTACTGATAATAAAGAGGCGTATGAACTTGCCGTGCATTTTGGAAAAATAATTTTTCCCTATATTATTTTTATTTCTTTAGCTGCGCATTTTGCTTCAATTAATAATGTTCATGAACGTTTCGCCGCTGGTGCATTTGCTCCTGCTATTTTGAATATAAGTTTTATTCTGTCATTATTCTTTTTAACACCCTTTGTGACAACTGCAGGTCACGCACTATCGTACGGTGTATTAATAGGAGGAGTTTTACAATTTTTATATTTATACAGAGCAGTTTTAAATTTTTACCGACCACGTATTCGCATTCCAGTTTTAAATGAAAAATTAAAAAAGTTTTTTACATTATTTTTACCTGGTGTTGTTGGTTCAGGAGTCATTCAATTAAATATTGTCATTGGAACTATCATCGCCTCTTTTTTACCAGTGGGTGCTATCAGTCATATTTATTACGCAGATCGTCTTAATCAATTACCACTTGCCATCTTTGGAATAGCACTTGGTATTGTTCTTTTACCAAGTTTATCAAAAGCAATTAAACAATCAGATCAAGAAACAACAAATAATATTCAAAATAGATCTATTGAATTTTCTTTATTAATTTCTTTTCCATCTGCCATAGGATTATTTATTTTAGCTGAACCCATTATCCAAATTTTATTTGAGCGCGGTGCATTTGTAGAAGAAGATACTTTTTATACAGCTAAAGTCCTTAGTTATTTTGCCTTAGGGCTACCTGCTTATATTATTATTAAAGTTTTAGTTTCCTGTTTTTTTGCAAGAGAAGATACCAAGACCCCTCTGTACATTTCTATTGTTAGTGTGATTAGTAATGTTGTGTTATCGCTTCTTTTAATTGGATCGATTAGAGAAATGGGGATTGCACTAGCAACAGCTATTAGCGCATGGATAAATGCTTTGTTGCTCTATGTCTTTTTATATACGAGAAACCTTATCCAATTTGATGATATTTTAGTTAAAAATTCATTCAAAATATTTGTTAGCTCCACCATATTGTTTGTAGGAATATATGTATTAAACGGAGCCCTTTTTAATAATATTATCGAGAATTCAGTATTGTTAAACTCAGGCCTTTTACTTCTAATTGTTTTTTTAGCTATAATTATTTATTTTGCTTTAGTAATTGTGCTAAAAGTCTTAACCATTAATCAATTAAGAGAATATTTAAAAAAATAAAATGGATAAGCCAACTAAAAGAATTTTATCAGGAGTACAACCTTCCGGTGATCTCCATTTAGGAAATTATCTTGGTGCGATAAAAAATTTTGTTACCCTTCAAAAAGAATACGAATGTTTTTTTTGTGTTGTTGATTTGCATGCCATTACAGTTTGGCAAGATCCTAAAGTATTAGCAGATAAAACTAGAGAAGTAACAGCTGCATTTATTGCCTCTGGTATTGATCCAAATCAAAATAATATTTTTGTTCAATCACAAGTTCCCCAACATGCACAGCTTGCATGGTTATTTAATTGTGTTGCTCGAATGGGCTGGTTAAACCGTATGACACAATTTAAAGATAAGGCGGGAAAGAATAGTGAGAATGTATCAGTTGGTCTTTTTTCCTATCCAACTTTAATGGCAGCAGATATTTTAATTTATTTAGCCACTCACGTACCAGTTGGTGATGATCAAAAACAACATTTAGAATTAACAAGAGATATAGCACAAAAATTTAATAATGATTTTAAAACAGATTTATTTCCCATTCCTGAACCGTTAATTTTTGGTGAAGCAACAAGAGTAATGAGCCTTCGTGATGGGTCAAAAAAAATGAGTAAGTCTGATCCATCTGATTTTTCGAGAATAATGTTAACTGATACAGCAGAAAATATTGTTCAAAAAATAAGAAAAGCAAAAACAGATCCAGAACCACTACCCGAAAATATAACTGATTTAGAAAAAAGACCTGAAGCTGAGAACTTGATTTCCATATTTGCTTCACTAAAAGATACTTCAGTTGATAATGTCATTAATGAATATTCTGGAAAAGAATTCTCTATTTTTAAGAAGGATTTAGCTGATTTATCTGTCTCAAAATTGGAGCCAATTACGAGTGAAATGAATAAACTTATGAATGATATTTCGTATATCGATTCTGTTCTTAATACCGGAAAAGATAATGCAACTTCAGTTGCAGAACCTGTTTTACAAAAAACGAAAGAAATTATCGGTTTTTTGACATAAAAACTCCCCAAATTTAATATTTTTTTTTATAAAATTCATACTAAAGACATATTAATAACTATATATACAGCATATGTTTATACAAACTGAACAAACACCAAATCCGCAAACGTTAAAGTTCCTTCCTGGTAAAGTCGTGATGGAAGAAGGAACAGCTTTTTTTCAGAATGTTGAAGAAGGATCAAATTCTCCGTTTGCTAAACGTTTATTTGAATTAGAGGGTGTGGAAGGTGTATTTTTTGGCAGTGATTTTATTACTATAACAAAAAATCAATCTTTAGATTGGCAAGTTATGAAGCCATTAATTCTAGGATCTATTATGGATCACTATAACTCTGGCGATGTAACAATCAATAGTCCAAAAAAGAATGATGATACTTCTTTAAAGATTGATGAAAATGATACAGATATTGTTAAACAGATTAAAGAACTACTTGATACAAGGGTCAGACCAGCTGTAGCAATGGACGGTGGCGATATTGTTTATGACAGTTTTAAGGACGGAGTCGTTTATCTGCATATGCAAGGAGCATGCTCAGGATGCCCTAGTTCTACAGCTACACTTAAGATGGGAATAGAAAATATGCTCAAGCATTATGTTCCTGAGGTCCAAGAAGTTAGACCAATTGATGCATAAACTTTTTTTATATCCATTCTTCATCATTGGGCTTGTAGCTGCAATTCCAACTATTGCTTTTGAAGAAAAACCTACAACATTCGATGTTAAATATAAATTAAATGCAGAATTAGATGAACTTGTTTTAAATTATTGTAAGACTTATGACTCATATACAATCAACAAACTTTATTCAGAAAAAGATATCTTAAAAAATGATATTCTAAATAAACTAAAGAAAAAAAAACTTTTAGTTAATATTAAAATTAAACCACTAAATCCAAAATCATATTCCAGTATTGAAAATAATGAAAAAATTAATTTAGTTACAAATTTATCTGAAACAGACTTTCAGCATTTAAATGAACAAAAACAACAATTTGTTAAAACAGTTTTACCCTTAATTATAAATGAAAACCAAAAAATCTTATCAAATAGGAAAGATTTAATGGTTTTACGTTCTAAGCTTACTGAAAACAATTCACTTAATAATTATGAACTAAATAAATTAAGAAAAATTTCTAAAAAATATAAAATAGAATTCGATAATGAGCACAAAATGGAAATTATTGATAGACTTCTTTTAAGAGTCGAAATGATTCCAAATTCTATTGTTTTAGCTCAAGCTGCAATTGAAAGTGGTTGGGGATCATCTAGATTTGCGCAGGAATATAATGCATTATTTGGTGAATACACATATGACAATTCTAAAGGAGTTGTCCCATTGGAAAGAGAAAGCGGTGATACGCATTTAATTAAAGCGTTTAATTCGTATAATAATAGTGTTACCTCATACTTTAATAACATTAATTCTCATTACGCATATGAAAATTTTCGTGAAATCCGAAATATAATGAGAGAAAGAAATAATTTCTCAAATGTTAACTTACTTGTTGAAAGATTATCTACTTACGCAGAAGATAAAAATTATATTAGAACAATTAAAGAAGTAATTAAGACTAATAATTTTAGTGTTTTTGATCAAAAAATCATTTCTTATTAATTAAAAATAGAATTGGTGCCCAAACCATCTCCAATTTCCATCACTATCTTTAATAGTACAATTCATTCTTGTTCTTCCAGGAGATAATTCTCTTGAAAGTCTTATCTCAATCCTTTCATTAAATTTATATACTTCTTTATCAACTTGACCTTTGCTATCAAATACAAAACAATCTAGAGATTGGGACTTCTTATCGTCAAGAAGAGAAAAACCTATAAATGGTGGGTTTTGCTCAATTGTTGGATTTTGAGGTATAAAGTCATAAACTCCTAAACCCTTGGATGATGCAGCAAACTTAACTCTATCTATTTCACCATATCTTTCATTTAAGGAAAACCTTGGCAGGTAATACATATTTGAAGTTTCATTAATTATTCCAGAATGTTGACCAAATGCAACTTTAAACTTATATTCTTTTACTAATTCAATAATTTCATCTGTTGTCTCCCCATAAGGAAATGCAAATAAAGTTGGTATTTCTCCAAGCTCATTTAAAAAAATTTTATTAGATGTTTCTATTTCATTTCTTACTTCTTCAATACTAATATCTGGCATATGAGCATGTGTATGTGAGTGTGCCCCAATTACCACACCTTCTTCTTTAAGTTTTCTTATTTGATCCCAGTTAATATATTTTTGATTATTTGAAATTGTTCCTGTTGTTACAAATAAGGTTACAGGAATATTATTTTTTTTAAATAGAGGCCATCCAACTTCTAGAAAAGACTTATCAGCATCATCCACGCTTATACCAATAGTGTTTTCTGCAAGATCTCCATCATTAAGTATTGTATCAATAATAAAATCTAATGATTTAATCGTATATTTTTCTTTAGTCAGTTCTTCAATATGACTGTTAAGTTGATCAATTGTAACACTTGTTGAGGGATATTTTGAAACTCCAAATTTATGATACATAAATACAGTAGCTGAATTTTTTACCTCATTTGCAAAAGTTCCGGTTACTATTAAAAAAGTTAAAGAAATACTTTTTAAAAATAGCAATAGAATGTAGTTATGTGATTTCATATGTTATTGTTTCTAGATGTTATATCACCAATACCAGAGTTTTGTGTAATTGATGACAACAAAGTAATATTAAAGGAGAAAATTATTCAAAATGAAACGGATAGGTTAAGTGATAATATAATACAGTCCTATATAGAAATAGATAAACGTTTAAATTTAACACAAAATCTTAAAAAAATTTCTACCACAATTGGTCCTGGATCGTATACAAGTTTAAGAGTTGGTACAGCATTTATATCAGGCCTCATGATATCTCGTAAAATACCTTATTATCCACTATCAATTGAAGATATTTTAAATTTTAATTCAAAAAAATCATCTAAAAACAATTTAGGAGTTTTTATAACATCATCTAATAATCAAGAATTTTTATGTTATAAGAATGAAGATAACATAATGAAATATAAAAAAATAGAAAATAATAAATGCTCAATTCCAAAACACATTGAATTAATTCTTTTTAATAAGACTGAATTTAATGAAAAAAATAAATTAGAACAAATTCAGTTTTCTTTTTTTGAAGAATTTTACAAAAATTATAATAATTTAACCTTTAAAAAAAATATTATCATTAAACCAATTTATATATCAAATAATCAATTGCTAAATTGAACAGCATTAGTCTAATAAATAAAGAGAAGCTATCTTCAATCATTAAATTTATGGATGATAATATTGATGAATACAGTTATTTTAAAAAGATAGGATGGAATCTAAAAAATATTGAAAGTCAATTTAATAAAGTTAATAATTACTCTCTTGGATATTTTAAAGATAATAACCTAGTAGGACTTTTAATTGGTGATGCAATTAAAAACGATAAAGATTATGACTTAGAATTATATATTCTAATTGTATCAAAAGACCAAAGAAGAAAACAAATTGCTACAAAATTATTAAATTACGTTGAAACAAATATAATTAAATTTTCTCAGATTTTCATTGAAGTTGCTGAAGATAATTTAATTGCAATAAGTTTTTATCAAAAAAACAACTTTGTTTTTTTAAATTTTAGACATAATTATTACAGATATAACAATGGGAATATTCATGCTAAACGCTTTATAAAAAAAATTAATAATGAGTAATAAGTATATTTATATAAAATCATATGGTTGTCAGATGAATGTATACGATAGTAATCGTATTAAAGATTTGTTTTCAAATAAAGGATATAAAATTACTGATGATATTTCAAAGGCAGATTTAACTGTTTTAAACACTTGTCACATTAGAGAGAAGGCAGTTGAGAAAGTTTATTCTGATATCGGAAGAGTTAAAAAAATTAAAGATAAAAAACAAAACATGAAATTAGTAGTTGCTGGTTGTGTAGCTCAAGCAGAGGGTCTCGAAATAAAAAAAAGATCACCATCAGTTGATTATGTTGTAGGACCTCAATCTTATCACAAACTTCCTGACATGATCGATAGAGTAGACGAAGTAGAAAATAGTGAATTTTTACAAAATGAAAAATTTAAAAACTTAATTTTTAACTCTTCAAATATATCATCTGAATTTTTATCAATTCAAGAAGGATGTGACAAATTTTGTTCTTTCTGTGTAGTGCCATACACTAGGGGGCCAGAATTTTCTAGACCAGTTAAAGATATTTTAGAAGAGACAAAAAAATATATTTTAAACGGAATTAAAGAAATAATTTTACTAGGCCAAAATGTTAATGCCTATCACGGTATAGGCTCTGATGGAAAATCAAAAGATCTAGCTTATTTGATAAATAAGTTAGGTGAAATTGAAGAAATTAAGAGGATTAGATATATGACATCTCATCCAATAGATATGAAAGATTCTCTAATTAATGCTCATGCTGACAATTCAAAACTAATGCCATTCCTTCATTTACCTATTCAATCTGGTTCAGACAAAATTTTAAAAAAAATGAACAGAAAACATACAGTTGATGATTATTTAAAAATTGTTGAAAAAATAAGAAATGTTAGGTCCGATATTGCTCTTTCATCAGATTTTATTGTTGGCTTTCCAGAAGAAACAGATAAAGATTTTGAAGATACAATGAAATTTATTGAAAAGGTTAATTTTGTTATTGCTTATTCATTTATTTATAGTCCGAGACCAGGAACGCCTGCTCAAAACAAAGATAATATTAGTATATTAGATAAAAAAGCACGTTTAAGTGCATTGCAATCTTTGCTTACCCAACAACAAATAAATTTTAATAAGTCATTCGTTAATAAGGGTATGGAAGTATTATTTGAAAAAACCGGAAGATATAAAGATCAATTTATAGGTCGTACAATTTATAATCAAAGTACATTTGTTAACTCCAAAAAAGATTTATTAAATCAAATTATGAATGTTAAAATTATAAACTCAACTAATTTTGCTCTCGAATGTCAGATATAATAAATAAGAACGAAAATCTGGAATTGGAATTAGATGATAATACAATTTTAAGTAATTTATTTGGAATTAATGATAGAAATTTATCTCTTATAGAGCAGATTAATCAAGTTAAAATTCAATATCGTGGAAATAAAATTAAAATTTCAGGTAATAAAAAATCAATTTTTGAAACCAAGAAAACTATTCTTAATTTATTTAAAGAAGCACAAAATGGTGCTGAAATAGACGAGGATAGAATAAGAGATAATAAAAGCTTAATATCGATGAATATTAAAACAGACAAACAGATGGATCTATTTATTCAAACTAAAAAAAGAAAAATTATACCAAGAACTGAAATACAAAATAAATACCTTCAATTACTAAATACTAAAAATATTACATTTGCTATTGGTCCAGCTGGAACTGGAAAAACTTATTTGGCTGTTGCGAAAGCAGTTTCAGCCCTTCAAGATGGAAAAGTAAATAAAATTATTCTATCAAGACCAGCAGTTGAAGCAGGAGAAAAATTAGGATTTCTTCCAGGGGATTTAAAAGAAAAAGTAGATCCTTTTTTGAGACCAATTTATGATGCTTTATATTCAATGCTTCCATATGAGCAGGTAGAAAAAAAATTACTTAATAACACAATTGAAATAGCACCAATCGCATTTATGAGAGGAAGAACTCTTGAAGATTGTTTTATAATTTTAGATGAAGCTCAAAATACAACTAAAACACAAATGAAAATGTTTTTAACAAGACTAGGTAAAAATAGTCAAATGGTAGTTGTTGGAGATATTACGCAGATTGATCTAGTAAGTGAAAAAGACTCAGGGCTAAAAGATGCATTAAAAAAATTAAACAAAGTTAACGATATTGGCTTTATTGAATTATCAGAAAAGGATGTAGTTAGACATGATTTAGTAAAAAAAATTATTAATGCATATGAAAAACATAAAAATTGATTTTTTTTCAGAGTCAAAAAAATGGCCAAGGCGAATACCTAAAATTAAAACTATTACAAAACAAACAATAAATAAGATGAAATCTTATTTTAAAAATGATTATAAATTTGAGTTAAACATAATTTTAACAGATAAATCAAAAATGATAAAACTTAATAAAATCTATAAAAATAAGCAATATGACACAGATGTACTTACTTTTATTACAAAGAACTCAAATAAAAGTGTTGGAAAAATTTTATATTGTGATATTTTTTTCTCCATAGATACCATCGAAAAATTTATACGAAGGAATAAAGTTAGTATATATGATCACTTTAATCATTTACTGATCCATAGTTTATTGCATATTAATGGATATGATCATGAAAATAATTTAGATTTTAACAAAATGAAAAAAGAGGAGATAAAAATTTTAGGTTCATTTGGAATTAATGATCCCTATAAAATTTAATGAATACAAAAAACGCTGATAAATCATCGAGCTGGAAAAATTGGATAATTAAAAAATTACTATCTAATGATTCAACAAAAGAAGATATCTTAAATTTTATAGCTAACGATGAAGACAATAAAGATCTTGAAGATCTTAACGACAATAATGAAAAAAACCTAATTAAGAACATTGTAAATTTGAATGAAAAAAGTGTTGAAGATTTAATGATACCAAGAAGTGAAATAATAGCTCTTGATAATGACAAATCTTATAATGAAATTTTAGAAGTGATTAAAGAGGAAGGACATTCCAGATTTCCAGTATACAAAAAAAATATTGATAACGTAATCGGTTTCTTTCATATAAAAGATTTTATTAAATCATCACAAGATACATTTCACATGAATGAAATTATAAGAGATGTTTTATATGTTGCGCCAAAATCACCAATTCTTGATTTGCTTAAAACCATGAGATCATCAAGAATCCATATTGGTCTTGTTGTGGATGGAGTCGGGGGTGTAGATGGATTGGTTACAATAGAAGATTTAGTTGAAGAAATTGTGGGCGAGATAGAAGATGAACATGATGCTGAAGATGGGGAAGAATTAGTTTATAAAAAATCAGATAATTCAATAACTGTAGATGCCAGTTACAGAGTTGAAGATTTAGAGGAATTTTTTGCTATTAATATTCCTAGAAATGCAGAAGATGAAACCTCTTCTGTTGGTGGTCTAGTATATGAAAAAATAAATAGGATACCAAAAAATAATGAAATAATAGATTTTAATGATAAACTTACGATTAAGATTATTAAATCAAATAATAGAAAAATTGAAATAGTTGAAGTAAATAAAAATAATTGAGCATTATACTTTATTTTACCTTAGGACTTCTAACATCACTTTTATTTCCTCCATATTTTTTCTTACCATTAGGTTTTATAATTTTTCCCACTCTTTGTCTGCTATTAGATTCAAATAGAAAAAATAGAAATAATGTAAACATTTTTCAAAATTTTTTACTTTTTGGCTTTGGGTTTTTCATAAGTTATTTATTTTGGATTAAAAATCCCTTTTTTGTTTTTGAAGAAACAAAAAATTTTTTCTTAGTTTTTTTATTATTAATTATCTTATTATCTTTCATTTTAAGTTTAATTTTTACAATAATTTCAAAGTTAGGAAAAAATATTCCAACAATTATTTTAATTCCGCTTATGTTCACTATTAGTGAATATATAATATCGGTATTTTTTTATGGATTTCCTTGGTTTACATTTTCTTTGATTGTTTCTGGTAATGAATATTTAATTGTTTTATTGAAGTATTTTGGAACATTAATTTCAAGTTATTTAATAATTCAGATATTCTGTTTACCTATTATTTTTATTACCACAGCAAATTTGAAAAAGGAAATTAGATATTTTTCTTTTATTGTTACTTTACCAATAATTTTTTTAGTTATCTCAAATATTCATTCTAAAAATAATAATTTAAAGAATAGCACAATAGATTTAGAAATTTTCCAATTAAATTTTAAAAATAATGATGAATCCTTAACACCAGAAATAAAACTAAATATAATAATTGATAATATTAAAGAAAGTAGAGCAGATTTGCTAATATTTGGTGAAAATAATTTCCCTTATATTTTAGATGACCTTGATCTAAAAATTTTAAAAGAGTCTCTTAGGGAAAATCAAGTATTAATTTTTGGTGCTACAAGATTCGAGAACAATAAATATTATAATAGTTTAATTAATATTGCCGAATCAAAGGTAACTTACTTTGATAAAAAAATACTTGTTCCTTTTGGAGAATTCTTACCACTCAGAGATTCGCTTACTTTTTTAGAGAATATTGTTGGTCCTAATAATTATTCAAATGGCAACGTGGATAGAATAATTAATTTACCAAACAATATAAATTTTATCCCTGTAATTTGTTACGAGATTGTTTTTTATTGGAAACTACTAAATAAATTAAATTACAAAAGTAATTTTATAGTAAATATAACTAATGATTTTTGGTTTGGTAAATATATAGGACCATATCAGCATTTCTATTTAACTAAAATCAGAGCTGCAGAGTATAATAAACCGATAATACGTGTATCTAATAATGGAATATCCGCTGTGATAGACAATAATGGAAATATAATAAAAAATACTAAATTAAATTATACTGAAAAAATTAAACATAAATTATTTCTTAAAGAAAATATTAATTTTATTAATCAGCATTTTATTTTTAAAATTTATTTTTTGATTATATTTCTTTTAATTACTTTCTATTATTTAAGAAAAAATGTTTAGTAGTAAATATACAAATCGATTATTCGGAAGAACAAGAGGAAGAAGTAAGAAAAAAAATAATTTGGAAAATTATTATAAAGCACTCGATAGATATAAGTTTAAAAAATTCAATGAAAAGTTAGAATATATTTTAGATATAGGGACTGGTTACGGTGAAACTAGTGTATTTCTTGCAAAGAAGTTTCCAGAAAAAGTTATTATATCTTGTGAAAAATATGTTGATGGAAATATAATTTTACTTAAAAATATTCAAAAGAATAGTATAAATAATATTCTATTACATAATGGAAATGTTTATAACATTTTAGAAATCACAAATAAAAAATTTTTTAGAATTGTATGGATATTTTTTCCTGATCCATGGCCAAAAAATAAACATGCTAAGAGAAGACTAATAACAAGTGAATTTTTAATAAAACTTCATAAATTTTTGAAAGAGAACTGTGAGATATATATAGCTACAGATTCAACTATTTATGTAAGATTTATTTTAAACTCAATTTACAAATGTAAGGACTATTTTCTTTGGGTTAACCAATCTGAAATTAATTTGAGTATAAAAGATTATTTCGATATTGAGACAAAATATTATAAAAAAGCAATTAATTCTCAAAGAAAACCATCTTTATTCATTTTGAGAAAATTATAAGCTTGAAATTTTGTAAAATATTAATATACGCAGTATAAATAAGGTGGGTTATCCCACCTTTTTTTTATAATATGGCAAAAAAAAAATACAATGTAATTAGAGAAGAAATGCTTCAGGTAGCATCTAATGTTGCACAAGAAAAAAATATTGATCAAGATTCAGTATTTTCAGCGATGGAACAAGCATTAGAAAAAGCTGCAAGAGTTAAATATGGTCAAGAAATAGACATAAGAATTTCTATAGATAGAGAAACTGGTGATATTAAATTAAATTCATACTTAGAAGTTGTTGAAACTGTTGATGAAGAACTTCAATCTAGACAAATTATTTTTAAGGATGCTATAAAAATTAAACCAGATATTAATTTAGGAGAATTTATTATTAAAGAACTACCGCCTATTGAATTAGGTAGAGTTGCTGCACAAAATGCCAAAGGAGTAATAATTCAAAAAGTAAGAGAGGCTGACAAATCTAATCAATACGAAGAATACAAAGATAAAGTTGGTGAAATAGCAGTTGGTATAGTTAAAAGAACTGAATTTGGAAATTTAATTATAGACTTAGGTAAAAGTGAAGCGATAATTAAAAGAGAAGAACTTATTCCAAGAGAAACATTTAAGAATGGAGATAGAGTAAGAGCATATATTTATGAGGTAAAAAATGATGTAAAAGGTTATCAAGTTTTCTTATCAAGAACTCACCCCCAGTTTTTATCAAAACTATTTTTCCAAGAAGTACCTGAAATATACGAAGGTGTCATCGTTGTTAAAAGTGTTGCAAGAGATCCTGGGTCAAGAGCTAAGATTAGTGTTTTTACAGAAGATTCTACAATTGATCCTGTAGGTGCTTGTGTTGGTATGAGAGGTTCAAGAGTTCAGGCTGTAGTAAATGAATTACAAGGAGAAAAAATAGATATCGTTACTTGGTCTGATAATCAAGCCACTTTCTTAGCTAATGCACTTGCTCCTGCAGAAGTAAGTAAAATTTTTTTATTTGAAGAAAAAAGCAAAGTCGAGGTTGTAATACCTGATGACCAATTAAGTCTTGCAATTGGAAGAAAAGGACAAAACGTAAAGCTTGCGTCCAACTTAACTAGTTTAGAAATAGATATTTTAACTGAAGATGAAGAATCAGAAAGAAGACAACAAGAATTTAAAGAAAAAAGTGTTTTATTAGCTGAGATTCTTGATGTTGAAGATGTTATAGCTCAGTTGTTAGTTACTGATGGATACACAACAGTTGAGTCTATAGCTTCTGAAACTTTAGAAAATTTAGAAAAAATTGAGGGTTTTGATACTACTTTAGCACAAGAAATTCTCGATAGATCTAAAAACTTTGTAAAAGATAAAGAAGAATCTAACAAAAAACTTATAGAAGAAAAAATAAGTGATGAAAAATTAAAAAATTTGAAAGGTATGAATAATAATATTTTAGCAAAACTTGCAAAATCAAATATTCTTAATGTTAATGATTTTGCAGATTTAGCTACTTTTGAACTTATTGATAAAGATGAAGGTATTTTAAAAGAATTAGATCTTGATGAAGAAATAGCTAACAACATGATAATGGAAGCAAGAAGTTTCTGGTCTAAAGAAGAAAATAAGGATTAAAATTGGATAAAGATAAAGGTAATAAGAAAAAGCCGTTAAAACTATCTTCATCAGGAAGATTGCAAATAAGAAAAAATCTTGGTCCAGCAGGTGATAAAACTAGAAGTAGTGGTAATAAGAAAACAATTCAAATTGTTTTTAAAAATAAAAATAACCAGCAGAAAAGTTCATCTACTACTCAATCAAATTTTAGAGGTTCATCCAGTCTAAGAACGCCTAGACCAGGTATTAATTCTTCACCACAACCAAATTTTTCCTCTCCTAATAAAACTAGAAATTTTGAAAATAAAAATAAAAAAAATATTGATAAAAAAACTCAACAAAAAAAATCAACTCTTAAACCTATTGAAGATGATTTTAGTAAATCTGATGCAAAAAAAATACTAGAACAAGAAGAACAAGAATTTGATAAATTTCCAAGTTTAGCTAAAATAAAAAGAGCCAGAGAAAAAGAGAGACTAAAGTCAGCAAATGAAGCAGATGAGAACAAATTTTCAAGAGAAATTTCTATTCCTGATTTTATTACAGTTCAAGATTTAGCAAATAGAATGGCAGAAAAAACTGCAGATGTAGTTAAAGTATTAATGAAAATGGGTGTTATGGCAAATGCTACACAATCTTTAGAGTCTGATACAGCTCAATTGGTTGCAGAGGAATTAGGTCATAGAGTAACTGTTGTTAAAGATGATGATGTATTAAATGATATTAAAGATTTTGAAGATCCCTTAGAAAATCTAGTAAAAAGAGCTCCTGTAGTTACAATTATGGGTCATGTTGATCATGGAAAAACCTCTTTGCTTGATGCTTTTAGAAAAAGTAATGTAGTATCTGAAGAGGCTGGTGGTATTACTCAGCATATTGGTGCTTATCAAATCAATAATAATAATAAAAAAATTACATTTATTGATACGCCAGGTCATGCTGCCTTTTCAAATATGAGAGCTAGAGGTTCTAAAACAACTGATATTGTAATACTTGTAGTAGCTGCTGATGACGGAATAAAACCTCAGACAATAGAGTCAATTGCTCACGCGAAATCTGCTGAAGTCCCAATAATAGTTGCTATTAATAAAATTGATCTACCAGAAGCTGATCCTGATAAAGTTAGAAATGAATTACTCAGTCATGAAGTTATTGTTGAAAAATTAAGTGGTGAAGTTTTAGACATAGAAGTATCAGCAACTAAAGGAACAAATTTAGATAAATTAGAAGAAGCAATTCACTTACAAGCAGATCTTCTTAATCTAAAAGCTAATCCTAAAAGAAAAGCCAGAGGATCTGTGATTGAATCTAAATTAGAAAAGGGCAGAGGCTCAGTTGCAACAGTCTTGGTACAAAAAGGGACATTAAAAGTAAGTGATATTTTTGTATCAGGATCTGAGTGGGGAAAAGTTAAAGCTTTAATTGATGACAAAGGTAAAAATATTAAACAAGCTGAACCATCAGTACCAGTTGAAGTCCTTGGATTTGACTCTAACCCATTAGCTGGTGATGATTTTATTGTTGTTGAAAATGAAAGTATCGCTCGTAAAATTGCAGAATTTAGATCTAGTAAACTACAAATTAAAAAAAATACAGTTGCAAAATCAAACGTTGAAGAAATGTTTGCTCAAATTAATAAAGGTGAAGCAACAAGTCTTCCTGTAGTAATTAAAACTGATGTACAAGGTTCGGCAGAAGCAATTGAAAATTCCATAACTAAGCTTTCAACTGATGAAGTTAAGGTAAATGTTATTTATAAAGGCGTAGGTGCAATTACTGAAAGTGATGTTAGTCTAGCTGGCTCTGGAAAAGGTTTTATTGTTGGATTTAATGTCAGGGCTTTACCTCACGCAAGAGATATAGCAAAAAGAGATGGTGTAGATATAAAATATTATTCAATCATTTATGAACTTATTGATGATGTAAAAAATCTACTAACCGGTTTATTAAAACCAGATATCTCTGAAAATATTACAGGTAATGTAGAAATTAGAGAGGTTTTTAATATCTCCAAAATTGGAAATATTGCAGGGTGTATGGTTAAAGACGGGCTTATTTCTAGAAAATCTCAGATTAGAATTTTAAGAGACAACATTGTAATTCATAAAGGGCAAATTAGTAGTCTAAAAAGATTTAAGGAAGAAGTATCTGAGGTCAAGTCTGGTTTTGAATGCGGTGTAATGCTAGACAATTATAGTGATATTAAAGTAGGTGATATTATTGAAACATTTGAAGAAGTTTCTACAAGTAGAAAATTATAATGTTGTTTTACAATGGATACACAGAGGCAAACTAGATTTGGTGAACTAATAAGGTCATTATTAAGTGATTGTTTACTAAAAGAAGATTTTTTTGACGATAATATTAACTCTTCATCAATTACTATATCTTTTGTTAGGATGTCTAAAGATCTAAAGATTGCAAATGTATATTTTATGCCTCTTGGTGGTAAAGATAAAATCCAAATTCTAGAAGTTTTAAAAGATAGAAAATATATTTTTCAAAAATTTCTATCAAAAGCAAAAATCAATTCAAAATTTACGCCAAAACTCTCTTTTTATTTAGATGATACATTTGATGAAGCAGAAAAAATTGAAAACCTTTTATTAAATAAAAATGTCCTAAGAGATATTAAGTAATGATTTCAAAACAAGGTTGGATAAATTTATACAAACCCAAAAATATTACATCTTTTAAAGCCATTAATTCGATAAAAAAAAAATTTTCAATTAATAAAATTGGCCATGCTGGTACTTTAGACCCTATGGCAGAAGGTGTGTTACCAATTGCTATAGGAAAAGCAACAAAACTAATTCCATATATTAGCAATACGAATAAAGAATATGAGTTTACAGTAACTTGGGGTACTCAAACAACAACAGATGATGCAGAGGGTGAAATTTTATTTGAAACAAGTTACGTCCCTAAAAAAAAAGAAATAGAAAAAAAAATTATTAATTATATTGGTTTTGTAAGTCAGATACCTCCAAAAGTTTCAGCAGTTAAAATTAATGGTAAAAGAGCTTATAAATTATTTAGAGAAAATAAAAAATTTACGATTCAACCAAAAAAAGTTTTTATCGAATATTTGTGTATTACTGATCACAGCATAAACAAAACGTCATTTAAAATATTATGTGGTCAGGGCTTTTATGTCAGAAGTCTAGCTCGTGATTTAGCTATAGATCTTAAAACATATGGACACATTTCTTCATTGAAAAGGTCTAAAGTAGGTAAATTCAGAGAAAAAACTTCGATTTTACTGGACGATCTACTAAAAATAGGACAAAGGCACGGAGAAATTAATTGTATCTCTACTACAATTTCTATGCTGGACGACATCTTGGCTTATGAAATTGAAGAAAAACTAGATATTGAAAATTTATCTTTTGGGAGATCTATTAAAATTGATGAAAAAAAAATTATAAACACTTCGTCAATAAACTTAGATGAAAAAAATATTTTTTTATTTAAGAAAGGAGACATTGTCTCAATAGGCAAATTAGAAGGTAATTTGTTTAAACCAAATAAAATACTAATATAGGAGAAACGATGTCGATAACTAAAGAAAATAAAAAAAATCTTATTAATGAATTTTCTAAAAATGAAAAAGATACTGGATCAGCTGGTGTTCAGATAGCAGTTTTAACAGAAAGAATAAAAAATTTAACTGAACATTTTAAGACTCATAATAAAGATAATCATTCAAAAAGAGGATTAGTATCATTAGTAAATAAAAGAAAAAAATTATTAAACTACTTATCTAAAAAAAATAAGTCTGAATATTCAGATTTAATAAAAAAATTAAATATTAGAGGTTAAAAAAGAGGATAAATAAAAATTATGTTTGATGTAAAAAATGTAGAAATTGAATGGGCTGGAAGAAAACTTAAATTAGAAACAGGAAAAATAGCAAGACAAGCTGACTCAACAGTCATAGCTACTTATGCTGGTACGACAGTTATGTGTAATGTAGTAGCTGCAAAAGAAGCAAATCCAGATATGGATTTTTTTCCTCTAACAGTAAATTATCAAGAAAAATATTATTCCGTAGGAAAAATACCTGGTGGTTTTTTTAAAAGAGAGGCTAGACCAACTGAAAAAGAAACATTAGTTTCTCGATTAATTGATAGGCCAGTTAGACCTCTGTTTCATAAAGATTTTAAAAATGAGACTCAAGTTACTTGTACTGTATTATCACATGATCAAGAAAATGACTCAGATGTTGTAGCTTTGATAGCTGCAAGCGCAGCTTTAACTTTATCAGGTTTGCCATTTTTAGGTCCGCTTGGAGCAATTAAGATCGGTTTTATAGATGGTGAGTTTATTGTTAACCCGAATAAGAGTCAATTATCAAATTCTAAATTAGAATTAGTATTGGCAGGGACTAAGGAAGGTGTACTAATGATTGAGTCTGAAGCTCACGAGCTTTCAGAAAAACAAATGCTAGATGCAGTAGTTCTTGGTCAAGAAAATTACAAAACAGTGATCGAAGCAATAATCTCCTTAGCTAAAAAAGCTGCAAAAGAGCCTTGGGATCTTAAAGAAAAAGATGAAGAAATTAAAAGTCTTCCATCTAAGATCAATGAAGACTTTGGCAAAGAGTTTATAGATGCGTACAAAATAACTGAAAAACAAAAAAGATCAGAAAAATTATCATCACTAAGAAACGAAATTTCTGAAAAATTTCTAAATGAAACACTCTCACAAGTGTTAGTTTCTGATGCAATAAAAAATGTAGAAAAAGATATAGTTAGAGGGGAATTAATTAATACTGGTAATAGAATTGATGGAAGAGATACAAAAACAGTTCGTCCAATTGTATGTGAAACTGGAGTTTTAGAAAGAACACACGGATCTGCATTATTCACAAGAGGAGAAACTCAAGCTCTTGTAGTTTCAACTTTGGGAACTGGACAAGACGAGCAAAGAATAGATGCAATTGATGGTGAATATACAGAGAATTTTATGCTGCATTACAATTTTCCACCCTACTCTGTTGGAGAAGTAGGTAGAATTGGATCAACTAGTAGAAGAGAAATAGGACATGGAAAATTAGCCTGGAGAGCTATTCATCCAATGTTACCTTCTAAAGAAAAGTTCCCTTATACTTATAGAGTCGTGTCTGAAATTACAGAATCTAATGGCTCTAGCTCAATGGCAACTGTTTGTGGAACCTCTATGTCTTTAATGGACGCAGGAGTGCCTTTAGAGAGGCCAGTGGCAGGTATTGCAATGGGTTTAATAAAAGAGAATGATAAATATGTAATATTATCAGACATATTAGGTGATGAAGATCACTTAGGTGATATGGATTTTAAAGTTGCAGGAACTTCTGAAGGAATAACTTCACTACAAATGGATATTAAAATAACTAGTATTACAGCTGAAATTATGGAAGAAGCATTAGCGCAAGCCAAAGATGGACGATTCCACATACTTGGTGAAATGGCTAAAGCAATTGACAAACCTAACCAATCAATTTCTCAATATGCACCAACAATAACTAATCTTCAAATAAACAAAGACAAAATTAGAGAAGTTATTGGTAAAGGAGGAGCAGTTATTAGAGAAATATCTGAAACAACTGGCGCTAAAATTGAAATTAACGACGAGGGTTTAGTGAGTATTGCAGCCGTAGATCAAAAATCTGGAAATGATGCATTAGAATGGATCAAAGGTATTGTCGAAGAGCCAGAGATTGGAAAAATCTATGATGGTAAAGTTATAAAGATAATGGACTTCGGTGCTTTTGTTAATTTCATGGGATCGACAGATGGACTTGTTCATATTAGTCAATTAAAAAATGAAAGAGTAGAGAAAGTTGAAGATGTTATTAGTGAAGGAGATATGGTTAAAGTAAAAGTACTTGATATCGATTCTAGAGGAAAAATAAAACTTTCTATGAAAGCAGTTGACGCAGAAGAAAACACTTAAATTACCTAAATTAATTGGACACAGAGGTGTAAAATATCTGTGTCCAGAAAATACAATTGAATCTATTGCTAAGGCATTTGACCTTGGCTTAACTTATGTTGAAATAGATGTTAAGATTTCCAAAGATGAAGTTCCCATCTTACTACATGACGATACATTAAATCGAACAACGAATGGTAAAGGACTTGCGGTAAATTATGTTTATGATGATATAAAAAAACTTGATGCTGGTAAATTTTTTTACAATAAAAATACAAATATTTTTGTTCCAAAACTAGAAGATATTTTAAATTTATGTATTAAAAATAAAGGAAATCTCAATATTGAATTAAAACCAAATAAAAATTATGAAAATTTAAATGTTAAAAAAATTATTGAACTTACAAATAAAATAAATGAAATTGAAATATTCTTTTCTTCTTTTGATTTACAATCTATAAAAGAACTTAATAAGCTTTTACCCAAATCAATAAAAAGTTTTCTGATTGATGACTTTAATTTGTATAATCTTGATGACTTAATAGGCATTGCTAATAAATATCAAATAAGTATTTGTGGATTAAACATAGACATCATTTCTGAAGATATCGTAAAAAAAATAAAAAAAGAAAATATTTTGATAACAGCATATAGCAATTCCAGAATATTTTACCCACAAATAAATGATATATTTAAAATGGGTATCGATAGTTTTTTTGTTGATGACCCAACAGAAATAATTAATATTGTCTAATATTAGCAGAATATGATTTTAAAAAAATATATTTTAATAATTTTATTTATACTATCTTCAACAGGATTATATGCTGAGGTCTATTACTGTTCAGAAACTTTTAGTAGAGGGTTAGATAGTGATAGAAAAGATATAGAATTCAACTTAGAAAAATATACTATAAAAATAGACTGGTTTAATAAAAAAATTATTTCTGAAGACTTAGAGTATTCTATTGATTCCACAACATGTTATTCAACAATATTATTTGATGATTCGAAATATATTACATGTTCTGATGAATATGGATATTCATTTGCTTTTAATGAGACAACCAGAGAATTCGTATTTTCAAGAGCTTTTTTACACGCTGACAAATCCTATGATCAAAGTATTGCATTAGGATATGGTAAATGCTCTAAATTTTAGATTATTTATAAGTTTCTATTGATAAATAAAAAAAATTATTTCTTATTAGGTATACCAATTATATTATAACCACAGTCAACATAATGTACTTCACCAGTAACTGCAGAAGATAAATCACTAACAAAGTATAAAGCAGATTTACCAATTTCATCTAGTTTTGCATTTCGTTTTAATGCTGAATGTTGTTCTGTAAACTTAAACACTTCCCTAGCATTATTTATTGCTGCACCAGCAATTGTTCTCATAGGTCCTGCTGATATTGCATTAACACGAATATTTTTTGTGCCTAAATCCACACCCAAGTATTTTACACTTGTTTCTAAAGCAGCTTTTGCAATTCCCATTAAATTATAATTTGGTATCACTTTATTTGAACCGTAAAAAGTAAGGGTAAGAATGCTTCCTCCATTATTCAATATAGGTTCAAAATTTCTTGCAAGACTAGTTAAAGAAAAACATGATATTTCCAAACAATTAATAAAATTATCCTTAGTAGTATCAACATATCTACCATTTAACTCTGACTTATCTGCAAATGCAACAGCATGAATTATAAAATCAATTGTGCCCCATTCTTTTTTTATAATTTCTACAGATTTGTTTATTGAGTCATCATTATTAAAATCACATTCTATTAATATTTTTGAATTAATTTCTTCAGAAAGCGGTTTCACTCTCTTCAATAATATTTCATTTTGATAACCAATGGCTATTTCAGCACCATTTTCAGCTAGTTGTTTTGCTATTCCCCATGCAATTGAATGATTATTTGCAATACCAAATACTAAACCCTTTTTATTTTTAAGCATGATATTTTGAAAATACTAATGTTGCATTTGTACCACCAAAACCAAAACTATTCGACATAACTTGCTCAATTTCAACATCATTTTCCGTATTTAAAAGAATATTACAATCTTTGGCACTATCATCGAGATTATCAATATTAGCAGAACCACTAATAAAATTATTTTTCATCATCAATAAACTATAAATTGCTTCATGCACACCAGTTGCACCTAAAGAGTGACCAGTTAAAGATTTTGTTGAGCTCATTTTAGGAATATTTGAACTAAAAACATTTTTGATTGCTTCTAATTCTTTTACATCTCCTATTGGGGTACTTGTCCCGTGTGTATTTATATAATCAATTTTACCATCAATATTTTTTAATGCTTGCTTCATACATCTTTCTGCTCCTTCTCCAGAAGGTTGTACCATATCGTATCCATCTGAGGTTGCTCCATATCCAGTTATTTCACCATATATTTTAGCACCTCTAGCTTTTGCATGCTCTAATTCTTCAAGTACTAAAGTTCCACCTCCACCAGCAATTACAAAACCATCTCTATCTGCATCATATGCTCTTGAAGATTTTTTTGGAGTAGAATTATATTTTGATGACAATGCACCCATTGCATCAAATAAAATTGATAAAGTCCAATGGAGTTCTTCACCTCCTCCAGCAAAAACAATGTTTTGTTTTCCCATCTGAATTAGTTCGTACGCATTACCAATACAATGTGAACTTGTAGAACATGCTGAAGTAATTGAATAGTTAACTCCTTTAATTTTAAAAGGAGTTGCAAGAGTTGCAGAATTTGTACTAGACATTGCTCTTGGCACCATAAATGGTCCAATTTTTTTTGAACCTGAACTCTTCCCAATTTCAGAAGACCTAAATAAATTTTGTGTAGATGGGCCGCCTGAACCAACAATTATACCAGTCATTTCATTTGAAATATCACTATCCTCCAGCCCTGAGTCGTCTATAGCATCTTTCATCGCAATATAGTTGTAGGCAGCTCCATCACCCATAAACCTTAGTAATCTTCTATCAATTTCATTACTAATATCTATATTTGGTTTACCGTGTACAAGACTTCTAAAAGAAAACTCCTCATACTCTTCTGCACTTGTTATCCCAGATTTCAAATTTTTAAGACTGTCTATAACATCCGATTGATTATTACCAATACATGATACTATACCTAAACCTGTTACTACAACTCTATTCATTCCTTATTTCTCAGGTGAAAATAAACCGACTTTCATATCTTTAGCTTCATAAATTGTTTCACCATCAGCTTTTAAAACACCATCTCCAACTCCTAAAATCAATTTTCTTAGTATAAGTCTTTTAAGAGATATATGATAAGTTACTTTTTTGACTTTTTGTAATACCTGACCGGTAAACTTAACTTCACCAACTCCTAAAGCTCTACCCTTTCCTGGTTGACCAAGCCATCCTAAATAAAAACCGAGTAATTGCCACATAGCATCCAAACCTAAACAACCTGGCATTACCGGATCATCTTTAAAATGACATTCAAAAAACCATAAGTCTTCTTTAATATCTAGTTCTGCTATAACCTCACCTTTAGAAAATTCTCCACCATTCTCATTTATAGAAGTAATTCTATCAAACATTAACATAGGAGGCAATGGAAGTTGAGCATTCCCTTTTCCAAAAAGAACACCTTTTGCACAATCAATTAATTGATCGTAGGTAAATGAATTTTGTTTCATAATTTTAATTAAACTTTTTTTATGTATTTATCAATTAACTTAAATTGATTTTAAATAACAATCATGTTTACTTTTAATAACAATATTATCAATGCTTAATTTTTTTCCATCACAAATTGTCATTATATTAGTTTCATTCTTTAAATTTAAATAATAATTAATTATTTTTTGAGCAGCAATCAAACCTGCTAACCCTGCAGAAATGCCTGAAATACCCACTACACTACATCTCGGAAGATTAACATCATCTTTGTTAGGAAATATACAATTTAAACATAGATGATTATTTTTATTTGAATTACTGAAAAGAATGACTTGTAAATCGTGTCTTAATGCAGAGGAATATAAAAAATTGATTGAGTTTCTAAGACAATATTCATTTAATAATTTAGAACTAAGCCAATCATCAGTTGCATCAACAATTATAGAACATTCCTTTAAAGAATTTAAATTTAAAGAATTAATATTTTTATCAATAGTATTAATTTTACATTCAGTATTGATTAATTTTAATTTGTATTTTGCCACATCAACCTTTTTTTTTCCAATATCATTTAAATTAAACAAAATCTGTCTATTAAGATTACTTTTTTCAACAATGTCTCCATCTATTATTAACAATTCTTTAATTCCTGAGTTTACTAAATATTGACTTAAAGGACATCCTATACCTCCCATACCCACAATACCAATTTTTATGTTAGATAGTTTTTTAAGGTTTTCTTCTGAAAATTCTTTTAAAATAAATAACCTGCTGAAAATTTTATATTCTTCCTCAGAGTAATTATTCATAACTCTATATAGTATTATAAATTTGTTTTATAATTTGCTTTGCACAATTTACCTTTGTCATTTTCTTAAAATTTCTTATCTTTTTTTTTGTAATTATTGATATTCGATTATAATCTGAACCAAAAACTTTATTTTTACTATCAATTTTATTGTAAACCATCATATCACATTTTTTATCTACTAATTTTTTTTTGGCATTATTAATGCTCCCTGTTTCAGCTGCAAAACCTACTAAGAATTTAGGCCTTTGAGTTTTACTTTTTCCAATTTTTTCTAAAATATCAATATTCTTATAAAGACTAATATTTAATTTTTTATTTTTTTTAATCTTGGATTTATTGATATTTTTATTTTTAAAATCAGATACTGCAGCTGTAAAAATTCCTATATCAATTTTAGAAATTTTTCTAATTTTTTGATACATTTCGTTTGCTGATTTTATTTGAATAAATTTCAAATTTGGTGGAGGGTCTAAATTTGTTGGTCCAGATATCAAGGTTACATTCGCTCCATATAAAACAAGTTGTGAAGCAATTTCATAGCCTTGTTTTCCAGAAGATTGATTTGAAATAAACCTAACAGGATCAATCATTTCAATTGTTGGTCCTGCAGTTACTAGGCATTTTTTATCTTTTAATAAATTGATATTTTCTAATCTTCTCAAAATTCTATTTACTATATTTTTTGAGTTATCAATTCTACCTAAACCAAATTCTCCACATTTTAGATTTCCAACGCTTGGGCCAATAAATTCATAACCACTATTTTTTAATAACCTCACATTTTTTTGATTAATTTTATTATGCCACATATAGCTATTCATTGCTGGGACAAACAAAATTTTTTTATTTGAAGCAAGTAACGTATTAGAAGCTAAATTATCTCCATATCCATTAGCAAACTTTGCAATAGAATTAGCTGTAGCTGGACACACAATTATTATATCATTATTTCTTGATAAATTAATATGAAGCATCTTATTTTTTTTCTCATCTTCATCAGAAAATATTCTATCTTTAATTAATCTTTTTATATCCGATATTTTTACATATTTTTTCGCTTCTTTAGTTAGTATGCAGCTAATATTAACTTTGTTATTTTTAAGTAAAGTAATAATTTCTTTACATCTAGACGCGGCTATAGAACCAGTTATTATTAATAAAATTTTATTCATTATAGTTTATAACCAACATGTATAGCTACAATACCGTTAAATAGATTAATAGTCTCAACTTTGGTAAATCCGCAATCACATAGATTTTTGCTAAGCTCCTCTTGTGATGGAAATAAATCAATGCTTTCACTTAAATACTTATAAGCATTTTTATCTTTGGCAATTACCTCTCCTAACAAAGGTAAGATTTTTGATTTATAAATTTTATATGAACTTGATATCAAAGATGATTTAGGTGTACTAAATTCTAAGCAACAATATTTACCACCAGGTTTAAGAACTCTGTAAGCCTCTTTTATAGATAATAAATAATCTGTTACATTTCTTAAGCAGAAAGAAATAGTATATTTATCAAAAAAATTATTTTTAAACTTTAATTTTTCAGCGTTACCAATAAAATATTTTATATTTTTTTCTTTTTTTAATCTTTTTCTTCCTTCTAATAACATTTCTTCATTTAGATCTAAAAGATAAAGACTAGTTGGTAAATTTTCTTTTAAAATTTCGTTGGCAATATCACCAGAACCAGAGCCGACATCCAAGACAATTTCATTTTCTTTCAGATCCACAGTCTCTACAAATCTTTTTTTCCATAATCGATGCATACCTAAACTCATTAAATCATTCATTATATCGTACCTTGGAGCTACGCTTGAAAACACATTCTGAACAAGTTTAGTCTTTTGTTTTGAATTTACTTTTGTATAACCAAAATTATAATT
This sequence comes from uncultured Alphaproteobacteria bacterium, assembly GCA_902525035.1. GTDB lineage: Bacteria > Pseudomonadota > Alphaproteobacteria > HIMB59 > CACPNW01. Next base: position 66,687 of record CABZFN010000001.1, read on the forward strand.
TTTTTTCATTATGCCAGAATTACCTGAAGTTGAGACCACAGTTAAAGCACTTAGTGTAATACTGAATCAAAAAATCTCTTACGTCAAAATTCATACATCAAAACTTCGTTTTAAAATTCCAAATAATATAATTAATATACTACGTAACTCCAAGATATCCAACCTAAGACGTATAGCAAAATTCATTATCATAGACTTAGATATAGATTATTCTCTGGTAATACATTTAGGAATGTCAGGAAGATTAAAAACTGTCAATAAAAACTACAAAAGAATAAAACATGATCATTTTGTTCTGTATTTTTTAAGTAAAAAGATACTTATTTATCATGATCCAAGAAAATTTGGATTTATCGACATAGTAAAAACAAATGAACTACAAAAACAAAAGTATATTATGAGCTTGGGAATAGATGCTCTGAGTCCAAATCTTACTGCACAAATGATATTTGAAAAAATTTCAAAATCTGAGGTTCCAATAAAGCAGATTTTACTCAATCAAAAATTAATTGCGGGTATAGGTAATATCTATGCATCAGAAATTCTATTTGATTCTAAAATTTCACCACTTACCTTAGGTAAGGATTTAGAAATTAGTCTCATTATGAAACTAATTAATTCTATTAGAAAAATTTTGAAGAAAGCAATTAAATATGGGGGTTCAAGTATACGAGATTATAGGTCTATTGATGGTACATTAGGAAATTTTCAGTCTAATTTCAAAGTTTATAATAAAGAAGGAAAAATAATAGGTAAGGACGTGGTCAAAAAAATTGTGCAATATGGAAGATCTACATTTTATTGTCCAAAAATTCAAAATAATAAGTAATTCTTTAATAAATATTAATTGACTTAATTTATTTAGAATTTATAGCCATCTTATGGCAAATCATGCTTCTGCAAAAAAAAGATCAAGACAGAACAAAAATAGAAATACTGTTAATTCTCAATACCTATCTAAATTTAGAAACGCTCTAAATAAATTTAAATCTTCAGTTGAAGCAAAAAACGATGAGGAAATAGAAAAATCCTTTAGCAATGTCAACTCAATAATGGCCAGAGCTTCAAAAAAAGGTATTTTTAAAAAAGAATACATATCCAGAAAGTTATCCTCTTTATCAAAACAAATTTCAAAAAAATAATTTTTTTTTAATTTTTTCACTTTTCTTCTTGCTAAAAATACTTAAAGGGTATTCATTAAGAAATTAATTTGGTGATTAAGTTTTACGACTTTAGATTTTTTTCGTAAAATTTATTAAGTAAAAAATCATCATATTGGGGGAAAATGGATAATTCATCTACTATATTTGACGAAAGTAAATGGTTATCTTTTAAAAAAAATCTTAAGAAAAATGTTGGAGATTCTGCTTTCAATAATTGGCTTAAGCATCTCAACTATATATCCTTAGAAGAAACTACAATAACCTTTTCAGTACCAACTAAATTTTTAAGAGATTGGATTGTAAACAATTATTCTGATAAAGTTAAAACTGAAGCAAAAAATCAAGTTGAGAAAGTAGACACAATAAAGTTCGTAGTAAAGCCATCTGGAGGCAGAATAGTACCTGGCACAACTCGTACAATTAAAAGCAATGATAATCATTGGAAATCTACAATGGATCTAAGATCTAACCAATCTTCTAATTATCCTAATGAATTTGGAGCACCGTTAGATCCAAGGTTTACCTTTGAAAATTTTGTTGTCGGTAAACCTAATGAACTTGCTTTTGCTGCTTCCCAAAGAGTTTCAGAAGCAGATAAAATAACTTTCAATCCTCTATTTCTATGTGGAGGTGTTGGTTTAGGAAAAACACACCTTATGCATGCTATTGGATGGAAAATTAAAGAACAGCAACCTGAAAGAAAAGTAATATATCTATCAGCAGAAAAATTTATGTATCAATTTGTTAGAGCACTTAGATATAAAGATACTTCTGCATTTAAAGAGCAATTTAGATCAATAGATGTACTTATGATTGATGACGTGCAGTTTATAAGTGGTAAAGATAATACCCAAGAAGAATTTTTTCACACTTTCAATGCCTTAATTGAACAAAATAAACAAATTGTTATTTCTGCTGACAAAACACCTACAGATTTAGATGGGGTTCAAGAAAGATTAAAATCTAGATTAGGTTGTGGCCTTGTTGCAGATATTCACCCAACAACTTATGAACTAAGACTTGGAATATTAATTGAAAAAGCACATAAAAGAGGAGTAGAAATTCCTCCTAAGGTATTAGAATTCCTTTCACACAGGATTATTTCTAATGTGAGAGAAATGGAGGGGGCGCTAAACAGATTGGTTGCCCATGCTACTTTAGTTGGTACAGCAATTACAGTTGAAACAGCACAATTGGTTTTGCAAGATTTACTAAAGTCTTCAAACAAAAAAATTACCATAGAAGAAATTCAAAAAAAAGTTGCAGAACATTTTAATATAAGAATTACTGATATGCATTCCCCACGAAGATCTCGATCAGTAGCACGTCCTAGACAAATAGCCATGTATTTGGCTAAATCTATTACTTCAAGGTCATTACCTGAAATTGGTAGAAAGTTTGGAGGAAGAGACCATACAACAGTTATGCACGCAGTAAAAAAAATAGAAGAGCTGAAGTTATCTGATGTTAATTTCAATGAAGATCTAGAATTACTAAAAAGACTTATAGATTCTTAATTTCATTTAGAATATATTTAGATATGAAATTTAAAATTCGACGTGCTGATTTTTTTAAAACACTTTCACATTTACAAGGTATTGTAGATAAAAAAAACTCTCTACCAATATTAGCAAATATTCTTATTGAAGCAAAAGATAATCAATTAACATTATCTTCTACAGACATGGATATTTCAATTATTGAAACGATTAATTGTAATATTATTGAAGATGGAGCTACAACAATAAACTCTCAAATTCTTTATGATATTGTAAGAAAAATTGATGATAGTAGTGAAATAGAAATAATAGCAAATGATGGAAAATTATTAACCCTAAGATCAAGTGTATCAAGATTTTCTTTATCATGTTTACCTAAAGAAGATTATCCAATAATCGAAAAAGACAACTCTGGTATAAATATAGATTTAAATTCTAAAACCCTTTTTAAGTTGATAGATAAAACCAAATTCGCTATCTCTAATGAAGAAACAAGGTATTTTTTAAATGGCTTATATTTTAATGTTACTAATGAAAATAGTAAAAATATAGTAACATTAGTTGGTACAGACGGTCATAGGCTTGCTAAATTTGGTCATACAATAGATGCTCAAATTGAAAAAGTATCAGGTGTAATTATTCCCAAAAAAACAATTTATGAATTATCTAAATTATTATCTGAAATTGATTCTAATATAAATATATCTATTAGTTCAAATAAGATTGTTTTTATTATCGGTCACATAGTTTTTGTATCAAAATTAATTGATGGAAGCTTTCCAGACTATAAGAGAGTTATTCCTAATGATAATAAAAATATATTAAAAGTAAATAGGGATAAATTATTATCTGCTGTAGATAGAGTTAGCACTATTGCTAATGAAAAATCACCTGTTATTAAATTTAAATTATTAAAAAATATTCTTAATTTGAATACTATAAATAATGAGAGTAGTACTGCATCAGAAGATGTAGAAATTAATTATAATGGAATTGAAATTGAAATAGGATTTAACTCAAAATATATAATGGATATAGTTAATAACCTAGAAGATAATGAAATATCAATTTACTTAAAAGATAATACATCCCCAGTAATAGCTAAGGAGAACTCAAATACAGATCTCATATACGTTTTAATGCCTATGAGAGTATAAAATTTGGCAAAGATTAAAAATATTAACTTTAATAACTTTAGAAATTTTAAAAAATTTAAAACTTCATTTGACAATAAATTAAATATTTTATTTGGTGATAATGGGTCTGGTAAAACTAATATACTAGAAGCGATCTCTCTTGTAGCTAAAGGTAGGGGTATAAGAAATTCTATTCTTTCAAATCTTATTAAAAATAATGAAGAAAATTTCTATATAAAAAAAAATTTGGAAATAAAAAAAAATTTCTTTGATGTAGAAATATTTACTGAGAAAAAAAATGAAAAATTGAGAAAAGTAATTAAAGTTAATAACAACTTAAAAAAGGATTCAATTGATTATTTAAATCAATCAGTTTCATTTTTAACTTTTACTCCTGAAATGGAAAGATTATTTCAATCCTCTCCAGTTAGTAGAAGAAATTTTATTGATAGATTAATTTTTTCTGGAAGGAACAATTATAATAAATTGATAAATAGATACAAAAAAATTTTAGTTGAAAGAATTACAATTCTCCAAAAAGATAATTATGATATATATTGGTTAAATCAAATAGAAAAAGATATATCCATAACTGGATTAGAAATTTATAAATTAAGAAATGATCAGTTGAAACTGCTTAATAGAAATATTAAAAAACTAAATAACGCAAAGAATTTTGTATTTAATATAGATCTCTATATCAAAGATAATTTTTATTACTCTGAATTAAACGTTGATAAATATATCAATTGTTTAGTAGATTCAAGATACTATGATAAGATTAATGGTGTTACAAAATTAGGTCCTCATAGATCTGATATTAAAGCCAAAATAAATAGTGAATTCGATGCTTCTCTCTTATCTACAGGACAACAAAAAACATTAGTATTATTGATATTGCTTTCACAATGTTTTTTTTTAATCAACGATAAAAATTTAACCCCAATTCTATTATTTGATGAAATTGCTTCACATTTAGATTCATTCAATCGCCAATTACTATTAGATTTAATTAATGGGTTTGACATACAATTTTTTTTAACTGGAACAGATAAAGATTTATTTTCTTTTGTATCAACAAATGCAGAATTTTATAATATAAGTAATATATGAATTCTGAATATTCTTCTGACTCAATAAAAGTATTAAAAGGTTTAGAAGCAGTAAGAAAAAGACCTGGAATGTATATAGGAGATACAGATGATGGTTCAGGCCTACATCAGATGATTTATGAAGTACTCGATAACTCAATAGACGAAGCGTTAGCAGGTTTTTGCGATAAAATTGAAGTCATACTTAATGCTGATGGTACAGCAACAATAACTGATAATGGTAGAGGAATTCCTGTAGATCTTCACAAAACTGAAAAAATACCTGCAGCTCAACTCATAATGACAGAATTACACGCTGGTGGTAAGTTTGATCAAAATAGTTATAAGGTTTCAGGTGGTTTACATGGAGTGGGTGTTTCAGTTGTAAATGCTTTGTCTGAAATTTTAATTTTAGAAATAAATAGAGATGGTAAAATTTATAATTTAGAATTTGAAAATGGAACAGTAACCAAAGAACTTAATGTTGTAGGTAAATCAAAAAAAATAAGTGATAGTTACTATACTGGAACCAAAATAACATTTCTCCCAACTAATAAAATATTTAAAGATATTAGTTTTAATTTTAAAACAATTGAAAAAAGACTTCGCGAATTAGCTTTTCTTAATACAGGAGTTGGTATTTCTTTAACAGATAAGAGGCATTCGGATGAAAAAAATATTAACTTTAAATATGAGGGTGGCATCAAGGAATATGTCAAATATTTAAATAATGGCAAAAATTTAATAAATCAAAATCCAATATTCTTTAAAGGTGAAAAAAATAATATTTCAATTGAATGTTCATTACAGTGGACTGATAGTTATCATGAAAACACAATTTGTTTCACCAATAATATAATTCAAAGAGATGGAGGAACACACCTAGCAGGATTTAGAGGCGCTTTAACAAGATCAATTGTAAATTATATTAATCAAAATACTAAATCATCAAACAATATTACTGGTGAAGATGCTAGAGAAGGTTTGACATGTATAATATCAGTTAAATTACCTGATCCTAAATTTTCAAGTCAAACTAAAGATAAGCTTGTTTCTTCAGAAGTGAGACCAGTAATTGAATCTACAAGTCTTAACAAACTAGAACAATGGATAGAAGAACACCCTTCTGAAATTAAAAAGGTAGTTGATAAAATTATTGAAGCTTCTAATGCAAGAGAAGCTGCTAGAAAAGCCAGAGAGCTTACAAGAAGAAAAACAGGTCTAGAAAATACATCTCTTCCTGGTAAACTTGCAGACTGCCAAGAAAAAAATCCAGAGCTTTCAGAATTATTTATAGTTGAAGGAGACTCTGCAGGAGGTTCCGCAAAACAAGGTAGAGACAGAAAAAATCAGGCTATTTTGCCTTTAAGAGGTAAGATACTAAATGTTGAAAGAGCAAATGATAAGCAAGTTTTAACAAGTAATGAAATAGGAGCATTAATTACCGCAATTGGAGGTGGAGTTGGAAATCCTAGTGATGATTATGAACAAAATAAAATTGAAGGAAAATTTGATTTAACTAAAATGAGATATCATAAAATAATTATTATGACTGATGCTGACGTAGATGGTAGTCATATAAGAACTCTTCTACTTACTTTTTTTTATAGGCATATGAAACCAATCATAGATTCTGGTAGGTTGTTTATTGCTCAACCCCCTCTGTATAGGCTTAAAAAAGGTAATTCCACTGTATATAAAAAAGATGATACTGATTTAGAAGATTATTTGATTGAAGAAGGGTTAAAAAATACTCTTTTTGAAAATACGCAAAAATCACAAATCGCTGGAAAGGAATTGAAAGAAATAATATATCTTTCCAAAAAAACCAAAAATTTAGTTAAACCATTATTAAGAAGAATTGATAATAGTGATATAATTGAACATGCAGCAATTGTAAGAGCATTGGATTTAAGGAATCTTAAAGATAAAAGTATTGGTCAAGAAATAGCAAAATATCTTCAGCAAAGGTTAAATTTAATATCTAATATATCTCAAAAAAATTGGAAAGTAGTTTATGATAATAATGTTATATTATTTAAGAGAACAATTAGAGGATTTACTGAAAAATATATAATTGATGAAAATTTTGTTGTTACTCCAGAATCAAGAGCTCTTAATGAACTAAAAGACCAATTAATGGAAAATTTTTATCGATTAAAAGAAACTGGCTGTGGTATACTTCACTATAAAAACGAAGAATATAAAATATTTGGACCATTAGATTTAATAAATAAAGTTTTGGACATTGGTAAGTCTGGCCTTCAAATAAATAGATATAAGGGTTTAGGTGAAATGAATCCAGATCAATTGTGGGAAACTACATTAGATCAAAATGAAAGAATACTTCTTGCTGTCAAAATTAATGAAATTGATGCCGCTAATAAAGCATTTGAAGATCTAATGGGCGGTGAAACAGATGCTAGGAAAAAATTTATAGCTGAAAATTCACTTAAGGTAGCAAATCTTGATGTTTAAAGATTAATGAATACAATATTACTTGGCAATCTTATAAAAATAAGATGGATTGCAATAATTGGTCAATTTTTAGCAGTTTTCTTTGTTTTCTACGTATTTAAAATTCAAATTCCTTTTTTTGAAACATTAACAATAATACTACTTTCAGTAGCAGTAAATTTATATTCATATTTTGATGAAAGAAAAAATAAGTCAATAAGCAATATTAAAGCATTTTCTTTTTTGCTTTTTGATACATTGCAATTAGGTTTTTTGCTGTTCCTTACAGGTGGAATAGTTAATCCATTTTCAATTTTAATTTTAGCACCTGTAATAACTTCTGCCTCATATCTACCAGCATTAATGACAGTATTATTATCAACAATTTCCATATTAATAATAATAATGTTAAATTTTTACTTTATCCCTCTTGAATTAGGAGCAGAATTTTATCTGCCTAAAATTTATAATTTTGGTTTAGTTTCATCTTTGATAATAACTGTAATTTTTATTGCTATTTATGCTTATCTTTTTGCAAGTTCATCAAGAAAAATTTCTAATGCACTATCTGTTTCTAAGCTCCAAATTCTTAACCAAAAAAAAATAACAGAGGTTGGTTCATTAAGTGCAGCTGCAGCACATGAACTTGGAACACCTTTAAATACTATTTTTTTAATTTTAAATGACTTATTAAAAGAAAAAAAATTAACCGATGATAAAAATATTGTTAAAGATATTGTTTTATTAAAATCACAAGCAGAGAGATGTAAAGAAATATTACAAAGATTTTCAAAAAATCCTTTAAAATTAAAAGATAAGTTCCTTGAAAAAGTCAAAATTACAGATTTAATTAAAATTAATTTTGATAAATTTAATAAAAATAAAAAACTTATTATAAAGGAAAACTTAATAAATGATGAACCTGAAATTATTTTTAAAGATGAAATAATGTATGCCTTAGGAAATATAATTCAAAATGCGATACATTATTCTAGAAAAGTTGTTACAGCAGATTTAACCTATAATAAATCTAATCTAAAAATAATTATCACAGATGATGGTTTGGGATTTGCAAAAGAAATCATCGATAAATTAGGTGAACCTTATATCTCAAAAAATAACCAAGGTATGGGACTAGGTATATTTATATCAAAAAATTTAATAGAAAATATGGGAGGTAAAATTCATTTTTATAACTCTGAGGATGAAAATGCAGTTGTTGAAATTACATTCGATAACTCTATCTTAAATATATGAGTATGAAACTTTTAATTGTAGATGATGATTTACCTTTTAGAGAAAGGCTTACAAGATCTATGGAAAAAAAGGGGTTTGAAGTTACTTCTTCTCCTAGTTTTAAAGATTCTATAGCTAAAGTAACAGAAAATAACTTTGATTATGCAGTTGTTGATATGAGATTAGAGGATGGTTCTGGACTAGAATTAGTTAAGGAATTACAAAAGATTAGTCCACAAACTAAATCATTATTGTTAACTGGTTATGGTAATATTGCAACAGCTGTTGCAGCAATTAAATCTGGTGCAATAGACTATTTACCTAAACCAGCAGAAATTGATCAAATTTATGATGCACTCACTAATTCAAAGGAAATTTTACCACCTCCACCTGAAAATCCTATGACTGCTGATAGAATTAGATGGGAACATATTCAAAGAGTGTTTATACAGTGTAATAGAAATGTATCCGAAACAGCAAGACGATTAAGAATGCACAGACGTACATTGCAGAGAATACTGAATAAACATGCTCCAAGAGAATAAAAAAACTTTATCAATAGTAATACCAGTTTTTAATGAAAGTAACTTTCTTTGTAAACTTTTCGATGACATCAAAAATCATTTTAATAAAGAAAATATTGAAGTAATAATAGTAGATGACGGATCTACAGACGGCTCTACTGAAATATTAAACGATTTAAAAAAAAAACAAGACTATAAATTCTTATTTGAAATAATAAAACTTGAATCTAATTCAGGTAAAGGGAACGCAATTCAAATTGGAATACAAAAAACTGAGGGAGAATATGTACTTCTTCAGGACGCGGATTTAGAATTAGATATCAAAGATGCAAAAGAGATGTTTGATATGATAATTTCAAACAAAGATATTAAATGTATATTTGGGAGTAGGTATCTATCTGGTAAATTAAAAAAAAATAATTATTTTTTCAACAATCTTATTGGAAAATTAAATTCTTTAATTTTTAATATTTTTTTTTCACAATCATTAAGTGATGTTCATTGTGGATTAAAGATTTTACATAGGAATGTTATTGAAAGGATTAGACTAAGTGTTAATGATTTTGGTATTGAAATTGATTTAGCTTCTCAAATTGTAAGAAATAATTTTTTTATCTATGAATTTGGTGTCTCGTATTTTTTTAGATCTAAAGCACAGGGAAAAAAAATAACTTGGGTAGATGGTTTAAAATCTTTTTATTATCTTATTAAAGTAAGATTTTTTGACAATTCTACTTCAACAAATTTATCTATATTATTTTCTTCTATTTATATGGCATTTGTAGGATCACATTTTGGCATGGGGTTAGGAAATACATTATTTATTTTTACTTTTTTTATTTTAGGCTCTGTATTGGGAATTCATTTTAAAATCTTTTCTTCATCTATAATATTCTTCTTTATTTTTATTGGTTCATTATTTGGCAAAGGTAATGGAACAACATTTTCTGTTATTATTTTCTTTTTTTTAGGATTATTTATTGCAAGAAAATCAAAGAAATATTTCTTAAATTCTAATTTTAATCATTATCTTTAAGTTTACTTAAACCCATACAGAGTCCAATAATAAAGAAAGTTGTTACACCATACCAGTTTTTAATTAAACTTCCCGTAGACATAATTGGCCAGAACATCAATAAAATAATAACCAAAGAGATGATTTTGTATTTCTTATCACCACTATTATTAAGTATAAAACTTACTAAGAAGTATACGTATAATATAAATATAATAAATACAATTAAACCACCCTCTGCTAACCACTGAATATAAATATTATGTGGATGAGATGCACATTCATAATTAATCATCATTTTTTTATATGAATCATTATATTTACATAAGTACTGAAAATTATTTATTCCAATTCCTGTAATTGGATTATCTAAAAACATCTTGTATGATAATAAATAAATTTCTCCATAAGCTGATGTACTAAAATTTTTAATAACTTCAAAAAAACTAGGTTGAACATTTAAAATCTTTGAGCATAATTTTTCTGAGTCATCATTGCATTTGAAAACTTTTTCAATTTTTTGACCTTGATGATATTGAGTGGATTCAATAATCTTAAAATCATTATAAAAAGGATGCAAGTAAATCGATACAAATATAAATAAGGCTCCCAAAGCTAATGATAAAAATATTGATCTTCTAAAACCCTTTAAAAGTATTAATAAAATAGATAAACTTAATGCAAACGTTGCAAATGCCATTCTCTCCCCGGATACATAACTAATCAATAGTATTAATGATAAATAAATTGGAAGAATAATTGTCTTATTTTTCAATTTTTTAATTGAAATAAGTATTACAAATCCAAACAAACCAAATTTAGATACATAAGATCCAGGTATTAATTCATCTCCAAATGGACCAGTTAACCTGCCATACCAATTAGATTTAAATCCAAATATATCTTTACCAAAACCATTTTCAGAAGTATAGTTTAAGAACTGATAAAGAGTATCTAAGCAAACAAAAATAACAAGAAATAAAATTAAGCATAAAGTTTGTTTAAAAATTTTTATATTTTTAAAAAATATAAAATAACAAAGAAATGGTATCAATAATAACCTTATAAAAATAAAAGCATCTTGAAATGAGTTTATCTTATTATATGAAAATACACTTATAAATAAAAGACCCAACCACAATATTATGGATATTCTAAAATAATTAATTTTAATTAAATTTTTATATTCTTTAATATAAACAAGGCTAATAATACCAAATATTGAACCTAATGAAATTATTATATCGGGAATTGCTGGTCCTGTTATAAGTAATAGTGGTATTAAAATAAAAAGATATTTTAGAATCTTTTCAGACTGTATCATCATTTTTATTAATTACTTTCATAAATACGTCCTCTAAATCACCTTCAAAAGTATTAATTTCTTTGAATTCTATTTGATTACTATTAAGAATATCAATAATCTTTTTTATATTAGTTTTGTTCTTATCATAACTAAGTTTCAATAATCTTTTATCTATAACAGGTTTAAATTGTTTTAATTCTTCAGGTATACTAACAGCTTTATTTAAGACAAAAGCAACCGATTTTGTTGATATAATATTTAAAAGATCATTTTTAGATCCCTCAATAATTTTTTTACCATAATTAATTATAGTTATATTATCGCAAAGATTTTCAGCTTCTTCTAAATAATGAGTTGTTAAACATATAGTCTTTCCTTGTTCGCTTATTCTTTTAATGTAATTCCAAACTGAGGTTCTTATATCAATATCAACTCCCGCAGTTGGTTCATCTAAAATTATCATTTCAGGATTATGAACTAATGCCTTTCCTATAAGTAATCTTCGTCTCATTCCACCAGATAGTGTTCTAGCGTAAGCATTCCTTTGATCAGTTAATTTTAAATTTTCAAGAATTTCCTCAGTTTTCCTTTTTCTTTTTGGAACACCATATAATCCCGCTTGAAGCTCTAGCAACTCAGCTGGAGAAAAAAATGGATCAATATTAAGTTCTTGAGGAACGATACCTATCTTGAATTTACTTAATTTAATATTTTTATCTATATCTATTCCACAAATATTTACATTTCCTGAATTTTTTTTAACTAAACCACCGAGAATATTTATAAAAGTTGATTTACCTGCGCCATTAGGGCCCAACAATCCATGAATTTTTCCTCTCTCAAGTTTTATACTAAAATCAATCAGCGCATTAACTTTTTGAGATTTTTTATAAAAAACTTTATTTACATTTTTAGCTTCAATTGAATATTTATAATCTGACATTTATTTAAAATCTTATATATTTAAATTTACAATGAATAAAAAGAGTAGATTAATACTTGTTGATGGTTCAGCATATATTTTTAGAGCCTATTATGGTCTCCCTCCCATGAATCGTGCTGATGGTACTCCAATTAATGCAGTTTTTGGTTTCACAAATATGCTTGTTAAGCTCATAGAAGATTATAGTGATGATAAAATGATAGTAATATTTGATGCAGCAAGAGAAAATTTTAGAAATGATATTTATCCTCAGTATAAAGCTAATAGAGGAGAAGCTCCTGATGATTTAATACCACAGTTTCCTTTAATAAGAGAGTGCGTAAAGAGTTTTAATATACCTCAATTAGAAATAGAGGGATTTGAAGCTGATGATTTAATAGCTACTTATGTAAACTTAGCAGAAAAAGATAAAATTGAGACTATCATAGTTTCTTCAGATAAAGATTTAATGCAGCTAGTTAGTAAAAATGTGACAATGCTTGATCCAATGAAAAATAAAAAAATAGAAATTAAAGATGTTGAGGAAAAATTTGGAGTACAACCAAACAAAGTTATTTTTATTCAAGCTCTAACAGGAGATAAAGTTGATAACATTCCAGGTGCTCCAGGTATTGGTCCTAAAACAGCATCTCAACTAATTAATGAATTTAGTGATATTGATGGGTTAATGAAAAATCTAAGTAAAATTAAACAAGAAAAAAGAAGAAATATTTTAACAGAAGCAGAAAATGATATCAGATTAAGCTTAGAACTTGTAAGATTAAAAAATGATGTCCAAATATCTAAGAGTATTAACAAAATAAGAACGTATAATGAATTAAAAAATGAAAATAATAATATTTTTGAGTTCCTTAAAGAGCAGGGTTTTAGATCAACATCTGAAAGATTAAAATCCAATTCTTTTATATCTAGTGATAATGATAACATTATTCAAAAAAAAGAAATAGAACCAAAGTACCAATTAATTAATTCAAAAAAAATTTTTGAAAAGATTTTAAATGAAATTGAAAAAAAAGGTATATGCGCTATTGATACTGAAACTAACTCTCTCAATATAGAAAAAGCTAAATTAGTTGGCATATCAATATGTTATAATGAAAATATTTCTTACTATATTCCTATAAACCATACTACGTTAGATGGCTCAAAAAAAGTAGATAATCAATTAGAAGAAAAGTATGTAATTAATCATATTAATAAAATTTGTAAAAATGTTTCAATCTTAAAAATTGGCCAAAACATTAAATATGATATTAGAATTTTAAATAAGTATGGAGTAACGTTTAATTCAATTGCAGATACAATGTTAATTTCCTATTCAATTGATAATGGAATTTATAAGCACAATTTAGATGATCTTTCATTTAATCATTTAAATCATAATACAATTAAATATAAAGAAGTTGTTGGTACAGGAAAAAATGAAATTACTTTTGATAAAGTAACTATTGATAAGGCAATTAATTATGCTGCAGAAGATTCTTTATTAACATTCAGGCTTTTTCAATATCTTTATCCTCGTTTAATAAAAGAAAAGGCCAATTTTGTTTACCAAAACATCGATCTGCCTCTTGTAGAGGTATTATCTTCAATTGAAGCAAATGGCATAGAGGTCAATAAAAAGTTTTTAACAACTCTAAGTAGTGAATTTGAAAATGAAAGTAAAAAACTTGAAAAGAATATTTATAAACTTTCAAAACAAGAGTTCAATATTGGCTCACCTAAACAATTAGGAGAGATATTATTTGTTAATCTTAAAATACCTGGTGGTAAAAAAACAAAATCAGGAACATTTTCTACTGATTCTTCAACTTTAAATAATTTAGCCTCAGATGGATTTGATATTGCACAACAGGTTCTTGATTGGAGGGAATTAACAAAACTAAAATCAACTTATACTGATGCTTTGTTTAGATTAACTGATGGCAAAAGTAGAGTTCATACATCATTTGGTTTAGCTAATACTTTAACAGGTCGATTAAGCTCTACAGATCCAAATCTTCAAAATATCCCAATTAGAACTGAAAATGGAAAAAAAATTAGAACAGCTTTTGTTAGTGGAAAAGGGAAAAAACTAGTTAGTTTTGATTATTCTCAAATAGAGCTAAGATTAGCTGCAGAAATTTCTTGTGATAAAAATTTTATTAAAGCTTTTAAAAACAATGAAGATATTCACGCATCAACTGCTAAGGAAATATTCAATTTAGACGATACTCAAATAAATAATGATTATAGAAGAAAAGCAAAAGCAATTAATTTTGGCATTCTATATGGAATTAGTCCTTACGGTTTAGCTAAACAACTTGATATTTCCAATACCGAAGCAAAAAATTATATAAATGAGTATTTTATTAAATATCCAAAAATTAAAAAATATATGGACCATCAAATTGATTTTGCAAAAACAAATCAATACGTTGAAACAATCTTTAAAAGAAAAATTAATATTAAGGGAATTGCCGACAAGAATTTTGCTGTTAGAGGTTTTGCAGAAAGACAAGCTATCAATGCCCCAATACAAGGCAGTGCAGCAGATATTATTAAGTTAGCAATGATTGAAATTCATAAGGAAATAAAACTTAAAAATATTGAGGCTGAGATGCTTTTACAAGTACATGATGAACTAATTTTTGAAGTTGAAAATAAAAAATATGACAATTTAGTAAGTAATGTAAAAACTATAATGGAGTCAGTTCATTTAAAATATAAAGATTTTTCAGTTCCACTCACTGTTGATTTTGGTGCTGGTGATCATTGGGGACAGGCACATTAGAATTTTTTATGCCTGCCAAAAAAAAATTTAAGAGAAGAAATCCCTATGCTCAAGATTTAAAACTACCAAAGTACAAACAACGAGTTGTAAGAAGTAAAAAAACTTATTCGAGAAAGGGAAATAAAAAAGTTATTTAGAAATCTTCATCAAAGGTATTTATTTCAAACCATTTTTCAAGCTCATGATACCCGCCTATTTTTTCACCATTTAAGATTATTTGAGGAAAAGTCTTTGCATTTGGAAATTTTTCAAAAAAATCTTCTCTACTATAATCCTTATCAAGCATATAAATTTTTGGATTATATTTAGATAATCTTAATTTAGCTCTATCACAGTAACCACAATTAGTTTTAGAATATATCTCAACTTCCATTAGAAAGCTTCATCAAAACTTAGAGCTCTGTCTGTAGGTCTTTGATATTCAGATACTCTTTTTTCAAAAAAGTTTGTAACATTTTGAACATCCAAAGCTCTCATAAAGTCAAAAGGATTCTCTGTGTTAAACACCCTGTCAAATTCAAATAAATCTGCAATTCTATCTGCAACAGCTTCAATATACTGACACATTAGATCTTCATTCATACCAATTAAATCTACGGGTAAAGCATCTTTAACAAATTCTTTTTCAAATGCTACTGCTTCTCTAACAATTTCTTCAAATTGTGATTGAGGAACATCTGAAGGAATTAAAGATAAATCACTAATGTCCGAATCAGTCAATGTATTATTATTAAATTTGTCTCTTAAGGTTCTAAACATTAATGATGAGAAACTAAAGTGCATTCCTTCATCTCGAGCAATCCAATCGTTGGATAATGCTAAACCAGGAAGCAGACCCCTTTTTCTGAAATAATATATTGCACAGAAAGAACCTGCAAAAAATAAACCTTCAACTAATCCAAATCCTATTAACCTCGTAAGAAGGTTTTGACTGCCATTTAGCCACTTTGATACCCATTGTGCCTTATGGTTAATGCACGGCACGTTTTGTATTGCATCAAACAGCTTATCTTTTTCTTTCCCATCTTTAACGTAAGCTTCAATTTGTAGACCATACATTTCTGCATGAATTGACTCATTTAACATTTGAATTGAAATAAAGCATCTTGCTTCAGGTATTAATATTTCTTTATAGAATCTACTTGCCAAATTCTCATTGATCATTGCTTCAGAGTTTGCAAAATAAGCAAGTACATGCTTAATAAAATGTTTCTCACCATCGTTTAAAGTTTCTAGATCTCTTAGATCATCTTGCAATGATACTTCTTCAGTTGTCCAAAAGGCTTGAATATGTTGCTTATATCTATCCCAAATTTCTTGGTTTTTTATTGGAAATATTGATTTAACGCCTTTTGATATCATTCTATTACTCCTTCTTTATGCACTACAAGTTTCGCAGTCTTCTGGTTCATTGTTTTGTTTTATTGTCGTGTTGATGTAAGCATCTTTTGCTGCTTTTTCAGATGAAACTGTAACTTTTACAGCATCAACAGCTGATCTACTTCTTAGATAATACATTCCAGTTTTAAGCCCTTTTTTCCATGCATACATATGCATTGAGTTAACTTTTCCAAATGTAGGTGTTGAAAGCCAAAGATTCATTGATTGGGTTTGATCAATAAATGGTGCTCTGTCAGCAGACATATCTATGACAGTTTTCTGGGATACTTCCCAAACTGTTTTATAAATTTCTTTTAGTTCAGTCGGAATTTCATTTATGTTTTCAACGGATCCATTTTCTAAAATTATTTTATCTCTCATATCCTTATTCCACATCCCCCTCTGAGAGAGTTCATTCACTAAGTATCTATTAACAAGAAGAAACTCACCTGAAAGTGTTTGTCTTTTATATATATTAGATGTTTGTATTTGAAATGTTTCAGTATTACCTAATATAATACCTGTTGACGCAGTTGGCATACAGGCTGTGGTTAAAGAGTTTCTTACACCGTGCTCTTTAATTCTAGTTCTAAGTGTATCCCAGTCCCATTTTGATGATGGATTAACATTCCATAGATCAAATTGAAACTTACCTTCAGAAATGGGTGAATTTTTAAATGTTTCGTAAGCTCCTTTTTCTTTTGCTAACTCGCATGAAGCTTCTAAAGCACCAAAGTAAATTGTTTCAAAAATTAATTTGTTTATCTCTTTAGCCTGGTCAGATTCATAAGCTATCCCCATCTTGAAGTAGACATCTGCGAGACCCTGTATTCCTAAACCGATTGGTCTATGTTTATTATTAGATCTTTCAGTTTTATCAGTTGGATAAAAATTAATATCTATTACTTCATCTAGGTTTTTTGTAGCTAATTTTGCAGTCGCATAAAGAGCATCGTAGTCATATATTAATTTTTTATCAGATTTTTTAACAAACTTTGGTAAAGCTATTGATGCTAAATTACATACGGATGTTTCATTTTTATCTGAATATTCAACTATCTCTGCACATAAGTTAGATGATTTAATGACACCAATGTTTTTTTGGTTAGATTTATTATTAATCGAGTCTTTATAGAGCATATATGGTTGTCCTGTTTCTATCTGCGCTTCTATGATCTTAGACATTAAATCTCTTGCTTTAATTTTTTCTAAATGTTTCATTTCACTTTCATACTTTGTGTAAAGTTTTTCAAACTCGTCACCATACACATTTGAAAGACCTGGACACACATGTTCGCTCATAAGTGTCCATTCTTCATCATTTTCTACTCTTTTCATGAATAAATCTGGTATCCATAAAGCATAAAATAAATCTCTAGCTCTAAATTCTTCAGCACCTGTATTTTTTCTGAGTTCCAGAAATTTTTCAATATCTGCGTGCCAAGGCTCTAAATAAACAGCAAAAGAACCTTTTCTTTTCCCTCCACCTTGATCCACAGATTTAGCAGTCTCATTAAAAATTTTAAGAAATGGAATAAGACCATTAGATTTTCCATTTGTTGATTTTATTCTACTTCCACTTCCTCTAATATTATGAGCATGCATTCCAATACCACCAGCTGTTTTAGATATTAGAGCACAATCTTTTATCGTATTAAAAATACCTTCGATAGAATCATCTTCCATACCTATTAAAAAGCAGGATGATAATTGTTGCATTTTTAATCCACTATTAAACAATGTTGGTGTAGCATGTGTGTACATACCACTTGATAAACTTTTATAAGTTTCTTTTATTTTATCTAAATCAAATTCATTACCTGTAACTGTTAAAGTTACTCTCATCCATAAGTCCTGAGGTCTTTCAATTGTTTTATTATCAAATTTTAATAAATAAGCTCTGATTAGTGTTGTGAGAGCAAAATAATCAAAAGTATAATCTTTGTCATAATCAATAACGGACTCTATTAAATCTGCATTTTCCATGACTTTTTTATAATAGTCTTCTCTTAACAACCCGTCATCGTATAAATTTTTTGTTGTTATTATGAATCCAGGAGTCTCTTTATGTAATGAATTGACTTTTATTCTTGCTGCAAGATAAGAATAATCAGGATGTTCTACTGTTAAAGCAGCAGCAGTTTCTGCAAGATAAGTATCAATTTCAACAGAACTAATATCATTATATAAGCCTGGTACAGCTTTTTGAACAACAACTATTGGATCAATATTTAGGCCGGTAGATAGAACAGAAACTCTGTTGGTAATTTTATCTAGTGAAATTGCTTCTTTGCTTCCATCTCTTTTAGTTACCATCATCGATGATGCTTTTTCACCAACTTCTTCTTTTAGTTTTTTGGTATGATATCTCGATGCAGCTCTTTGTTCTCTATATAAAACATATGCTCTAGCCACCTTATGGTGTTCATCTCTCATAAGAGCTAATTCCACCTGATCTTGTATATCTTCAATGTGAATCATGTCGCCGTCTGCAATTCTTCTTGTTAGAGCTGAGACAACTTTATGGGTTAAAGCTTCAACAGTTTTATGAATTCCATCTTGTTGTTCTTTTTCTTTATTTTTATCATTTCTAATTTTTGTTTGTGCTAGGAATGCTTTTTTAATAGCGTTTGATATTTTGTCTGATTTAAAGGGAGTAATAGCTCCGTCACGACGCACAACTGTTAATGTTAAAATATTTACACTTTTTTCTTCTGATATATTTGATGATACCTGTAGGTTGTCTGCCATTTAATTTCTATCCATATTTAAAAAATTATTGTCGAAAAACACAATATGTAGTGCCGCCGAAAAAGGACAATACAACATTTGCTCAATATCGCAATAAGAACAAAATAAGAACATAAATATTTTTTTTTTCATGTCAATCCCTTACTTAATTTATATTTTCAGAAGCTAAACAAGTTATTGAAATATTTACATTTACTTATCAACTTAAGTCACATTTTATTAAATTAGTCATTTTTTCTTTGAACTTAAATCTGCCATAAATTATTAATAAAAAGTAGTATGCCTAACATAGCATTGGTTGATGACGAGCAGTCGATTCTTACCTCAGTATCTCTTTCCCTGGAAAGTGAAGGGTTTACAGTAGATACATTCCTTAACGGAGTTGAGGCTTTGGATGCTCTTGAAACTAAATCTTATGATCTGGGATTATTTGATATCAAAATGCCAAAAATGGATGGAAATGAACTTCTGTCAAAAGTACGTTCGAGCAAGATTGAAAAACTTAAAGATCTACCAATAATTTTTTTAACATCAAAAGATCATGAACAAGATGAAATTATTGGATTAAGAATGGGAGCCTCAGATTATATAAAAAAACCTTTTTCACAAAAACTATTAAATGAACGCGTAAGAACAGTATTAAGAATTCACAAAAATAGAATGGGAGAACAAAAACATAATAACATCAAAAAACAAAATTTTATAAAAGGTGATTTGATACTAGATGAAAATAAACAATTATGTTTTTGGAAAGCCATTGAAATTGAGCTTACGGTAGCAGAGTTTAATTTAATTAAATCTCTTGCTCAATATCCAGGAGTAGTAAAAGATAGAAATCAATTAATGGATGCTATGTACGGTGACTCCATATATGTTGATGATAGGACTATAGATAGTCATATAAAAAGATTAAGAAAAAAATTCAGATCCTATGATAATTCTTTTGACCAAATAAGAACAAGATATGGTTCTGGATATTCTTGGCGTGATTAAAAGATTTTTTAGTTTATCAAGTTATAATTTAACATTTCAATTAATTATAATAAACTTAATTATTTTATTTTTAGGTTTAGTTTTTTTATCTTATTTCAATTTCTATTTAATTCAAAATAACAAATTTGTAGATAATAGGAATCACTCAATAAGATTAAATTTATCAAATATAGCAAAATATTTAGAGAATACTTCAATACTAAGAGTTCCAATTTTCCAGTATGATTATCGTTGCAGATATCTTCAAGATATTGATGTATATAAGGAAACTTGTAATTTAGCTGATAATATAAATCCTATTGAATTATCAGAACCTGAATTAGAAAAGTTTACAACTGAACAATTCATATTTCAAAATTATGGTGATAAGGATTTTAACACTAGCATTTATAATGAAAATTGGATCAAGATTGCTGATTCATCAAATATATTTTTGAATACTGATGTTGAGGAGATAAATTTAACTGAAACAAGTGAAAATACAGTTAATTTCCCAAATTTTTTTGAAAATATTTATATTAATAATTTTAATAATATTAATAATTACATTCTTACAAATAAATTTAGTAAAAATTTAGATAAAAATGTTCATGAGATTGTTTTAATTATTGACACTATTAAAGATAAGCAACAACTCGTTAAAACATTCATAGACGAGAATAATGATATAAATAGAATTTTAACATCACCTATAATCCAAGATAAGAAGGTCTACGGAGTTGTTTTAATAAAGTATAAATTATTAATAAATAATAATGAACTAGCTAGACAATCTTTAAATTTCTTTAATTTTTTTCTATTATTTACTTTAGCTACAATTTTATTATCATTTATTTTTTTGAGAGGTCTAATAACACCACTAAAGCAACTAACTAAAATTACTGTTTTAGAGAGAGACAAAACAAATAAGAAAAAATTAATATACCCTCTAAGATCAGACGAAATTGGTATTTTATCAAACCAAATACAACTTATGTCAAAAGAATTGAAATCACAAATCAATCAATTAGAAAAATTTAGCTCTGATGTTGCTCATGAACTAAAAAATCCGCTTACTGCAATAAAATCTTCGATTGAATTACTAACCAGCAAAAGCATAACTAAAGAAAATAGATCAAAATTAATGAGTAATTTTAATAAAGATATCGACAGAATGAATAAATTGATTTCCGACATTTCTCATTTTTCAAAAACTATTGCAGAAATTGAAATAGAAAATTTTGAACAAACTGATGTAAACAAATTTCTAAATGAAAATTTTGGTGAAAAATCAACTAATAAAAAAAATATTAAAATTTTACTACAAACTGATAGTAATAAAAATTTAGTACTTCTCAACAAAGATAAATTTTTGCAGGTAATACTAAATTTAATTGATAATAGTGTTTCAATTGCTGAAAATAATTCAAATATATTAATTACATCTAATAAAAAGAATGAAAATTGTGTTGAAATTAAAATTTATGATCAAGGAAAAGGTATAGATTTAAAAGAAAAAAATAAAATTTTTGATAGATTTTACACCGATAGGATAGATAATAGAGACCAACACTCTGGTCTTGGACTTTCTATATCGTATGAAATAATTAATTTATTTAATGGCTCAATTGAATTAACAGAAAGTGACAAAATAGACTTTAGTGGTGCTTGTTTTCTGATTAAATTACCATTAGAAAGTGTGAATAATCATAAAGGAATACAATAATGAGCGAAGATTATAAGGTTAAAGACATAAGTTTAGCTAATTTTGGTGATAAAGAAATTGCAATAGCAGAAACAGAAATGCCAGGTTTAATGGCATTAAGAGAAGAGTATGGTGATTCTAAACCTCTAGATGGGGCAAGAATTGTAGGTTGTTTACATATGACGATACAAACTGCAGTTTTGATTGAAACACTCGTATTTTTAGGAGCTACTGTTAGATGGAGCTCATGTAATATTTTTTCAACTCAAGATCACGCTGCAGCAGCAATAGCCGCAAAAGGCATTCCAGTATTTGCTTGGAAAGGAATGACAGAAGAAGAATTTTGGTGGTGTATTGAAAAAACACTAGAAGGACCGGATAGTTGGAAACCTAATATGATTTTAGATGATGGCGGTGATGCTACAAAAATAATTCATGAAAAGTATCCAAAAATGTTGGATGAAATTTTAGGTTTATCTGAAGAAACAACTACTGGTGTCCATCGTTTAAAAGAGATGGAAAAAAATGGATCACTTAAGGTTCCTGCAATAAATGTTAACGACTCAGTTACTAAATCTAAATTTGACAACTTATATGGTTGTAAGGAAAGTTTAGTAGATGGAATAAGAAGAGGCACAGATGTAATGATGGCTGGCAAAATAGCTGTTGTTGCTGGATATGGTGATGTAGGAAAAGGTTCTGCAGCAAGTCTAAGAGGAGCGGGGGCACGTGTTTGTGTAACTGAAATAGATCCTATTAATGCTCTTCAAGCCGCTATGGAAGGATATGAAGTTGTAACTATGGATGATGCATGTAAATATGCTGACATTTTTGTAACTGCAACTGGCAATTTGGATGTCATTACCCAAGATCATATGAGACAAATGAAAGATAGAGCTATAGTTTGTAATATTGGACACTTTGATAATGAAATACAAACAGAAGCACTTCAAAATTATAAGTCGGATGAGATTAAGCCTCAGGTTAGGGAAGTTGAATTTCCTGATGGTAAAAAAATCTTATTGCTATCAGAAGGTAGGCTTGTAAACTTAGGAAATGCGACTGGGCATCCAAGTTTCGTTATGAGCGCATCATTTACCAATCAAGTTTTAGCTCAACTTGAGCTATGGAAAAATTCTAAAAATTATGAAAATAAAGTTTATGTTTTACCAAAACACTTAGATGAAAAGGTTGCATCACTCCACTTAAAAAAAGTTGGTGCTAAACTTACAGAACTAACAGATAAACAATCTGAATATATTGGTGTAAGTAAAAAAGGGCCTTTCAAAGAAGATACATATAGATATTAAGGGGTATAATATGAAAAGATCTTATTTATTTACTAGCGAGTCAGTCTCTGAAGGACATCCTGATAAAGTTTGTGACAGAATTTCTGATATGGTTGTAGACACATATATGGCGTCTGGAGATCCACAAACACGCGTAGCGTGTGAGACTTTGACTACTACTAATAAAGTAGTTCTAGCAGGAGAAGTAAGGGGCCCATCAGTTACTAAAGATGAGATTATATCTCAAGTTAGAGATTGTATTAAAGATATTGGTTATGAACAAGACGGCTTTCATTGGCAGAATTGTGATGTTGAAAGTTTTCTCCATGAGCAATCGGCTGATATTGCTATGGGTGTTGATTCTGGTAGCAATAAAGATGAGGGAGCAGGTGATCAAGGTATCATGTTTGGTTTTGCCTGCAAAGACACAGAATCATTAATGCCAGCGCCAATACATTATTCTCATCAAATTTTATATAAAATGGCACAAGCTCGCAAAGACGGATCTGCATCTGGCCTAGAACCTGATTCGAAAAGCCAAGTTACAATGCTTTATGAAAATGGAAAACCAAGTAAAGTTACATCTTTAGTTATTTCTTCACAACACAAAGAAGGTTTATCTCCTGAGGAAGTAAAAGAAATTGTTCAACCTTTTGTATATGAGTGTATACCTAATAACTTATTAGAAGGTCTTAAAGATGAAGAATTCTATGTTAATCCCACAGGAAACTTTGTAATTGGAGGTCCTGATGGTGACTCTGGTCTGACAGGTAGAAAAATAATTGTTGATACATATGGTGGTGCAGCACCTCATGGTGGAGGGGCATTCTCTGGTAAGGATCCATCGAAAGTTGATAGATCTGCAGCATATGCAGCTAGATACTTAGCAAAAAATATTGTTGCAGCTGATCTTGCAGATGAATGTACTATACAGTTATCTTATGCAATAGGAGTCTCAAGACCTTTATCAGTATATGTAAATACTAATGAAACAAATAAAGTTGATGAACAAAAGATTGAAAAATCTGTACAAGATTTATTTGATCTAAGTCCAAGAGGAATAAGAGAACATTTAAAACTAACAAATGCAATTTATGTTCCAACCTCTGCTTATGGCCATTTTGGAAGAGAGCCAAGTGACAAGGGACATTTTACTTGGGAAAAAACTGATTTAGTTGAAGTTTTAAAAGGCATTGCATAACAAAATTTGCACAAATTAAGTAATCAAATTTTAGATCTTCGTGAAATCGAAAAATTAGCAACAAATTTATGTAAAGATATATCTGTTGGAGATATTTGCTTATTTCAAGGGGAACTAGGGGCTGGCAAAACAACATTTGTTAGATTATTGATTAATAATCTTTATTTATTAAATAATTTACCCAAACCAGCTTCAATTTCTAGCCCAACATTTCCTATTTTAATAACGTACGATTTAAGTCCATTACAAATATATCATTATGACCTTTATAGAATTAAAAATTTAAAAGAATTAGAGGAATTAGATTTTTTTGAAAATCTAAATAATAATATTACATTTATTGAATGGCCTGAAATGTTAATTAGTTTACCATTAAATAAAAAACATTATTTAATAAATTTAGAAATGATTTCTGAAACTAAAAGAAAAATTAATATTAGTTTTAATCAATAGTTTTATGAATTCTAATCATAACGATTTAGAAAAAATTGAGGATGGGTTATCTAAAAAACTAATTTATAGAAAAACAGAAAAAAATATAAATAAAATAATAATCGATTTTTCTAAAGATAAACAAGAGTTTAAAAATTTTCTTAATGTTTATGAAGTATTATTAAAAGTTAACATATCGATTCCTAAGATATATGAAGTTAATCAACAACAATATAAAATATACATGCAAGATTTTGGAAATGATAGATTTAATAAAATATATAATAAAGATAATCTTTACAAACTTTTAAAACTAGCTGTAGAAAATATAATCGTTATTCAAAATGAATCACATTTAAATAATTTAAAAAATTTAAAAGAATACACCTTTGATGATTTAAAAATTGAACTTCAAGAGTTTGTTACTTATTATATTCCTAACAACAAAAATTTAAATTTTCCAACTTCAAAATTTTATGAACTATGGGAAAGTATGTTTTATTCTCAAAATTATAATATGAAAAATTTTGCTCATAAAGACTTTGAATTTGTTAATTTATTTTTTCTTGAAAATTATGTATCACATTTACAATGTGGAATTATTGATTTTCAAAGTGCTTTTATTGGGTTTATAGGATGGGACCTTCTATCATTATTAGAAAATCCAAGAATTGATTTTACAAGAGATTACAATGATAAATTAATTGAATATTTTTATGATAACACGCCAATTATTGAAAATCTCAATACTTTTCAGGAACAATATTATGTTTTAAGTTTAGCTCGACAGACTCGATTACTTGGTAGATGGAGAAAATTACTTAGCACAAATAATGATAATAAATACTTAGATTATTTAAAAATAACTAAATCTAGAACAATAGCGACATTGAATAATATGAAAAATGATGAACTAAGATCAATTTATGAAAAGTTTTTATAATTTATGAAGAGTTTTACATTAATAATTCTATGTGCAGGCTTTGGATCAAGAATGCTAAATTTGACAAGTAATACCCCAAAGCCTTTATTAAAATATAAAAATAAAATATTATTAAAGAACACAATCGATTTCTTTACTAATATTGGATGTGATGAAATCTTAATTAATACACATTATTTACATAATAAAATTAAAAAGTATTTGGATAAAAATTTTAAAGATTATCCTATTCAAATAATCTATGAAAAATCGATACTTGGTACAGGTGGAGGAGTAAAAAATATTTTCAAACATACAAATAGAAAAAAAATATGTGTTGTTAATTCTGATATTTTTTGGACTAAAAAAAATAAACCATATATCAAATATTTTCTTAACAATTATCAAGATGTTTCTCACTGTAAAATATTGTTGTCTAAAGATATTAATTTTTTAGGTTTAAAAAAAGAAAATGGAGACTTTAATTTAAAAAGAAATGTAGTCACAAATTGGAAAAGTAAAAATGAGAAATTATATTATTCTGGCCTTCAAATTGTATCTAAAAATATCTTTAATAATAGAAAAAAAATATTCACCATGAATGAAATTTGGACAAAACTAATAAAAAAAAAACAAATCAAAGGTTATGTAATTCCTTCTAAAATTAGACATATTGGGGATAAAAAATCAATTTTAGAAAATTAGATTTAATTTAGCTTGATAATATATAAATATTTCTTACATATTAATAATGTCTACTCATGTTACAAATGATCAAAATTTTGATAAAGACATCTCTACTAATGATATACCAGTGGTAGTTGATTTTGGAGCAGAATGGTGCGGTCCATGTAAAGCACTTGACCCAATTTTAGAAGAAATTGCTGTTGAGAATAAAGATAAAGTTAAAATTTATAAGATGAACATTGATGAGAACCCTATGACACCACAAAAATATGGTATTAGGGGTATTCCTACAATAATGATTTTTAAAAAAGGTGAGTTAATCGATACTAAGGTTGGAAGTCTTCCTAAAACAGCATTAGAAACCTGGATACAATCCAATTTATAAAAGTTTTTCTCTAATTTTTCCTATCAAATATAATGAGCCAGTAACTAGATATATTTTTTGTTGATTAGATCTAAAATATTTTAAAGCATCATTTATGTTATTTATTTGTTCACATTTAATAGAATGAAAATCGCAAATTTCATTTATTTGTTTAGTTTTAAATGCATTTTTTTCATCTGGGATTTTTATAGCTAAAACTTTGGATACTCTTTTTTTTATTTTGTTCAAAAATAAACTTGCTTTCTTATTATTCAGCATTCCAAACAAGACCATAGGTTTTATTCTTTTAGTTTTTAAAAATTCATTTAGTTTATCAGCTCCATCAATGTTATGTGAGCCATCAAGAATTATTTTTTTATTTTTATAATTAATAATTTCCAATCTACCTGGCCATACCGTTTTTTTTATAGCTGCATTAATTTCTTTTGTATTTAATTTATAACCCATCTTTTTCATGATTCTCGCAAAATATATAGATATTGATGCATTTTCTTCCTGATGTTTTCCATTCAATGAAGGTTGAGTATAGAGAAATTTTTTTCCATCTACTTTCATTTCAAACTTATTTTTTAATGATTTTGTTACTTGAAATTCTTTCCCATAAAAATATTTATTTTCAAACTTATTTAATTTTTTTTGAATGTAATCTTTTAACTCTTTTTTTTGTTTACCAACTAAAACAAAATCACAATTCTTAACTATACCCAATTTTTCATTAGCAATTTTCTTAAGAGTTTTTCCTAGAAATTCTTCATGATCAAAACTAATAGGCGTTAAAATACTACATATCTTTTTTGGTATTATATTAGTAGCATCTAATCTGCCTCCTAATCCTGTCTCTAAAATAAGAAAGTCAGATCTTGATTGTTTAAACAATATGAAGGCAGCAGCTGTTGTTATTTCAAAGAAAGTAATTGGTTTATTATTATTTATTTTTTTTACAAATATAAGAGTTTCGTATAATTTCTTTGTATTTACTTCTCTATTATTTAGAATTATTCTTTCATTAAACCTAGATAAATGAGGTGAGATATATGCATCACATTTATACCCATTCTTCAACAAAATGTTTCTTATAAAACTTTGTACTGAGCCTTTTCCATTTGTTCCTGCGATGTGTATAGTTTTTGGAAGATGATCTTGAGGATTACCTAATTTTTTTAATAATAATTTTAATCTGTCTAATGAAAGATCAATATATTTTGGGTGAAGTTTTACAAGTTCATCTAATAACTTTTCTGTTTTAGATTTCACTTATTAACTTATATGGTCTAATACTTTGTATAAAGTTTCTTTGAGGTCTTTCCTATGTGAAACAATATCTACCATTCCATGATCCTTTAGATATTCAGCTTTTTGAAAATCTATTGGTAATTCTTCCCTGATGGTGTCTTGAATAACTCTTTTACCTGCAAAACCTATTGTAGCACCTTGTTCTGCAATTGTTATATCACCTAACATTGCAAAAGAAGCTGTCACTCCTCCAGTAGTAGGTTCAGTAAGAATTACTATGTAAGGTATATTATTTTCATTTAATAAATCAACAGCTGCAATTGTCCTAGGCATTTGCATTAAACTTACAATTCCTTCCTGCATTCTTGCTCCACCAGATGAAGTTACAATTACATAAGGTAATTTGCTTTCTATTGCAATTTTAGCTCCTTTAACTATTGCCCCCCCAACTGCTCTGCCCATAGAGCCACCCATGAATTCAAAATTCATAAGTCCGGAGATAATTTCTTTATCTTTAATTTTGCCTTTAATAAGAATGAAAGCATCATCTCTATTTGTTTTTTTTCTGTATTCTTTTAATCTATCTTTATATTTTTTTTTATCTGTAAATTTTAGTGGATCATCAGAAATTTTATCAGGTCTAATTTCACTATAATTTCCATGCTCAAAAAAAAATTTTATTCTATCTTCTGCAGACATTCTAAAATGATAATTACAATTTACACAAACGTATAAATTTTCTTTTAAATCCTTATGATGAATCATATTTCCACATGATACACAATTATTCCATAATTTTTCTGGGACACTTCTTCTTTTTACTAGCGAGGATAGTTTAGGTTTTACAAAATTTGTTAACCAATTCATACTTTTGTTCCATCTTTTAAATCTTTTGAAAATTTATTAATTTCTGACAACATCTTATCTATATTATTTAAATTCTTTTCAATAATTTTAATTATACTTGAGCCAACAACTGCACCATCAGCTATTTTGCATATATTTTTTACATCAGTTGAGTTTTTAATACCAAATCCAGGGACAACTGGTAAGTTTGTGTGTTTTTTGATAAAAGCCACTGATTTTTCAAGATCATTAAGATCTGCAGATTTTTGTCCAGTAATGCCCATAACACTAACATAATATAAAAAACCACTTGCATTTTTTAATATTAATTTAAGCCTTTCTTCATTAGTTGTAGGAGTAATTAATCTTATTAAATCTATCTCATTATTTTTAAGCTCATTGATCAAATCTTCATCCTCTTCAGGCTGTAGATCAACAATAATTAAACCATCAACTCCATTTTTTTTGCATTTTTTTACAAACTTCTTAATTCCAAAATAGAGTATCAAGTTATAGTAACCCATTAAAATAATAGGGAGATCATGTTTTATTTTCTTTGCCTCGAAGGCTAAAGAGAAAATATTTTCTAATTCAATTCCTTTACTTATTGCTCTATTACTTGATAGCTGAATTGTTGGACCATCAGCCATTGGATCAGAAAAAGGCATTCCAATTTCCATAATATCGGCCCCATTATTTATTATTGTCTTAATAATTTGTAAACTTGTTGCGTAATCAGGGTCACCTCCAGTAACAAATGTTACTAGTTTTTTTTCATTATTTTTAAATGTCTGACTAATTAAATTAGTCATTTAAATCTCTATATTTAATTCATCAGCTATTGTAAAAATATCTTTATCACCTCGGCCACACATGTTCATGACAATAATTTTATCTTTACTATAGTTTTTTGCTATTTTCTTTAATACAGCTAATGCATGAGCCGGTTCTAAAGCAGGAATTATGCCTTCTAATTTACAACAATATTGAAAAGCTTCCAACGCCTCTTTGTCTGTTGCGGACATGTATGTAACTCTTTTTTCTTCAAATAAAAATGAATGTTCTGGTCCAATACCTGGATAATCTAAGCCTGCGGAAATGGAATGTGCTTCCTGAATCTGCCCAGATTTTGATTGTAGTAAATATGTTTTATTTCCATGTAATACGCCAGGCTTACCACCTGTTAAACTTGCTGCATGCTTATCAGTATTTATGCCATGGCCTGCAGCTTCAACGGCAATCATTTCGACATTTGAGTCATCTAAAAATTCATGAAATAATCCTAAAGCGTTTGAACCACCGCCAATACATGCCATTAATAAATCTGGTAACCTTCCTTCTATTTCTTCAAGTTGTTTTCGAACTTCCTTACCAATTACAGATTGAAAATCTCTAACCATTGCAGGGTATGGATGTGGTCCTGCAGCTGTCCCAATTATATAAAAAGTATCTTTAACATTTGTTACCCAATCTCTTAATGCTTCATTCATAGCATCTTTAAGCGATTTTGATCCAGTTGAAACTGATCGTATTTCTGCACCGAGTAATTTCATTCTGAAAACATTTGGAGATTGTCTTTCAATATCTTTTTCTCCCATATAAACTATGCATGGAAAACCAAATAAAGCACATACTGTTGCAGTAGCGACACCATGCTGTCCTGCTCCTGTTTCAGCTATTATTCTAGATTTACCCATTTTTTTTGCTAATAAAATTTGTCCCATACAATTATTTATTTTATGAGCACCTGTGTGATTTAACTCATCTCTTTTGAAAAAAATTTTTGGACCCCCAAGATCATTACTAATTCTTTCGGCAAAAAATAAAGGACTTGGTCTACCTACATATGTTTTTAAATAATGATTAAACTCATTAATAAAATTCTTATCATTTTTTATTTTTTCATATTCTTTCTCTACCTCAAGGATTAAAGGCATTAAGGTTTCTGAAACATATCTTCCTCCAAATTGACCAAAATAACCTTTTTCATTTGGATAGCTTTTATAGGTATTTTTAAGCATTTTATAATTTATCGATAAAATTATTTATAATGTCATTATCTTTAATGCCAAGCTCTTTTTCTACTCCAGAGGATAAATCTACACCAAACGGATTGATATCATTAAGAATTTCCTGAATATTATCAATATTTATTCCTCCTGATAAAAACCATGGTTTGTTTGTATTAAAACTTTTCAATATATCCCAATTAAAACTCTTTGCATTACCACCAGGTAATTCATCTTTTAAAGGTTTATAATCAAACAAAAAATAATCAACACTTTGATATTTGTTAATTTTGTTTAAATCTTTTTTATTTCTTATAGAAATTGATTTAATTATTTTTACACCATTTTTTTTAACACTCCTAATATACTCTTCATTTTCTGATCCATGTAGTTGTACAAATCTTAATTTTAATTTTATTATTATATCCTGTAGGTCCGTAATATTTTTATCAACAAAAACACCAACTCCATTAATATTTAAATCTTCAGATACTTTTTGAAGAATAAACGCATTTTCAAGAGAGATATTTCGTGGACTTTTTGGATAAAAAATCATTCCAAAAAAATTTATTTTATTTTTTTCACAGCATAATAATGTATCTTTATTTTTTATTCCGCAAATTTTGATTATCATTACTAGGATAAGTTCTTATTAATTTCTTTCAAAACTCCAAGTGGATTTTTCGATCCAGTAATTGGCCTACCAATTACTAAAAAATTTGCCCCTAAATCAATCGCTTTTTTTGGAGTTTCCACTCTTTTTTGATCATCTTTCATAATCTTACCATTGGTTCTTATTCCTGGCGTAATAATTATAAAATTTTTACCAATTTCTTTTCTAATAAATTTTATTTCTTTAGGACTACACACAACTCCATCAAGCTTATTATTTTTAGCATATTTTGCAAATTTTCTTACCAATACTGAAACACTGTTTTGATTATAATATTTCTTAGTCTGTTTTATATCCATACTAGTCAAAATTGAAACCCCTAACACTTTTGTATTTTTTTTAATTGAATTAGTAGCTTGCATCATATTATCTCCACCGGATATATGAATTGTAGTAAAAAGAGGTTTTATTTTTACTAAGGCTTCCAATCCTTTCCTTACAGTATTAGGTATATCATGTAATTTCAAATCAAGAAAAATTCTGGGACAAATTCTATAAACTTCTTTATAACCTTTTAAACCAAAATTAAAAAAAAATTGATAACCAATTTTAAAAGCATAAACATCATTTTTTAAAACTTTAACTAATTTTAATATATTTTTAAAATCCTTACTATCCAAAGCAACAATTACTTTTTTGGATGACATTTCTTAGTTTGATTCAATTAAAGGATTGATTTTTTTATGTAAAATTTTACCTATTTTGAAGTGCAATTTGTAACTTCTTTTCTTAAAAAGTTTTTCATTAGTTTTAGGATTTCTCACAAATTTTTCTTTATTAGTTTTTCTGCTTATTGTTCCAAAACCTCTTATTTCAATATTTTGACCATTTTTGAGTGACTGGGATAT
The DNA here is from genome assembly GCA_902525035.1 of uncultured Alphaproteobacteria bacterium. Lineage (GTDB taxonomy): Bacteria > Pseudomonadota > Alphaproteobacteria > HIMB59 > CACPNW01. The sequence continues at coordinate 99,163 of CABZFN010000001.1, forward strand.
TTTTTTTATAAAAATATCAAACAGGAGTTCAATATCTTCTAAATTAAGGGTTTTGTGTTTCTTTTGTAATTTCTCAAGGATCTGTGATTTTAACATTAATCCTATTTTTTTAATACGGAACCTAAAATATCACCTAAAGAAGCTCCAGATGCACTTGAGCCATATTTGTTAAGAGCTTCTTTTTCATCTCTTATTTCTAACTCCTTAATAGATAGATTAAGTGCTCTAGTTTTTGAGTCTATGGAAATTATTATAGAGTCGAGATTTTCATCAAGCGCAAAGCGTTCAGTTTTATTTTCATTTTTATCATTAGAAAGGTTTGATTTTTTAATAAAGCCAAATATTTTTTTATCTTTATCTAACTCAATTTTTAATCCTTTTTCATCTATATTTACTATTTTACCTGTTACTTTCGAGTCAATAGGATTTGTTTCCAAATATTCTTGAACAGGATCATTATTTAGATGCTTAATCCCAAGGCTTATTCTTTCTTTATCAGCATTGATATCAAGAATCTTTACTTTCACATCATCCCCTTTTTTAAAGTTTTTGATTATATTCTCACATTCTTTTTCATCCCAGCTTAGATCAGAAATATGAACCATTCCATCAATTTCATCTAACACTTTTACAAATATTCCAAAATCAACTATGTTAACTATTTCAGTTTCAAATGTATCATTAATATTAAAAGTTTCTTTTAGTTTGATCCATGGATTGTCTTTCATCTGTTTTAAACTACAAATTATCCTTTTTTTATCATCATCTATTTCTAAAACTAGTACTTCAATCTCATCTTTAATATTAAGTATCTTTGATGGATGAGGAGGTTTTTTTAACCAGCTAAGTTCATTTAAAGTTATTACACCATCATACTTATCATTAATAATAATATGAACGTTATTGTCGTTCATACTATTTACTTTGCCTAAGATCTTTGAATTAGTTGCTATATTTTCATTAACGGTATCCCATGGATTATCTGTTAACTGTTTTATACCGAGACTTAACCTAGCTAGGTCTTCATCAAATTTAAGTACTTTAACTTTAATTGTAGAATTAAGTTCAAGTATATCATTAGGATTATTTATTTTAGTCCAAGCAATATCTGTAACATGAACCAGACCATCTATTCCTCCCAAATCAATAAAAGCTCCATAATCTGTAATATTTTTAACCTTACCTTCAATTATTGAACCTTCTTTTATATTCTTTAAAAGTTCAGTTCTTTGTTCTTTTAATTCATTTTCAGTTATTGCTTTTCTAGAAACAACAATATTTCCTCTATATTTGTCCATCTTTAAAATAATTAAATCCAATGGTTTGTTTAAGAGTTCCTTTGTATCTCTGATGATTTGTCTTGAGTCAATTTGACTGCCTGGAAGAAAGGCAACAACTCCATCTAGGTCAACGCTCATTCCACCCTTAACTCTGTTAAAAGGAATACCTGTTACAACTTTATTTTCATTAAAACTAGATTGTAAATTTTGCCATGCTTTTTGTTTTACAGCTTTTTCCCTAGATAAAAGTGTTTCACCATTTGCATTGTCAACATTTTCTATAAAAACTTCAGCTTTATCTCCAACTTGAATTTCTGATTTTTGACCAGGTCTTGAAAATTCACTTAAAGGTACACGTCCTTCACTTTTTAATCCAACATCAATAGTTACTATCTCATTTTCTATTGATATAATCTTTCCAGTTGCAATACTCTTTTCTTTAGCCGAAGAATTCTTTAAAGAATTTGCTATCAGGGTATCATATTCTGAATTACTTATTTTATTCGATATATCTTGATTCATTCTAAATTTTAGTTAGTAATTTGTTAATTTGTTTGACTGTATTATTAAACTTGCCATTATTATCTAATATATAGGCATCCTTAGGAATAACTAATGGGGAGTGTCTTCTAAGTTTGTCTTTTTTATCTCTCAATTTTATTTCCTTTAAAATTTGTGGGTATATAGACTTTTCACCACTATCAATCAACTGTTTATATCTCCTTTTTGCCCTTATTTCAGCTTTTACTTCTACATATAATTTTATATCTGCTGATTTAAAAACAACTGATCCAATATCCCGCCCATCTATTACAAAGCCTTGAAAATATTTATTTTTTGTTACAAAATCATGCTGTAATTTATTAATGTAAAGCCTTACAAAATTATATACTGCAATTTTTGATGCCAAATTACTTATTTCTTGTGTTCTAATTTTTTTACTTTTTCGAAAAGATATTGATTTTATTTTATTAATATTTTCTTTGATATGATTATGATTATTTATATCAACTTTGTTATTTAAAAATATCAAAGCTAGTCTTCTATAAAGAATACCTGAATCTAAATGCTTAAACTTCAATTTTTTACTAATATATTTAGAAATTTTTTCCTTACCAGAAGCTGCTGGACCATCAATAGTTATTATTTTTTTTTTCAAGAAATACTTCCACCAAGATTATTTATTTCTTTTCTAAAACTTGGGAAGCTAGTATTTATAGACTTTGAATCTTTTATTTCAAGAGGTCCTAATTTTGTTCCCATTATTGCAAAAGCCATAGCTATTCTATGATCAAATTCAGTTTTTATAACATTATTTTTAGTTTCATATTTATCTGTTGGGTAAATAAAAAGATCATCATTTTCTGCTCTACAATTAACTCCACAATTTTGTAAGTTTAGAACTATTAATTTTAATCTATCACTTTCTTTAACTCTTAATTCTTTTAAACCCCGAAATATACTTGGAGATTTTGCAAAGGACGCTGCAATTGAGAGAATTGGGTACTCATCTATCATTAAATCAGCATATTCTGGACCAAACTCACATCCATGCAGCATAGAAGTTTCTACTGTAATATCGCATATATTTTCGTTATTATTTATCTTCTGATTGAAGATATTAATTTTAGCACCCATTTTTTTTAAAGCTAAAATTATGCCATTTCTTGTAGGGTTGTTGTTAATATTTTTAAGAGTAATATGAGAGTTATTGTTAATTAAAGCACAAACTATAAAGAATGCACTACTAGAAAGATCATTTGGAACATCAATATTTTTAGGAACCAATTCTTTTTGCCCAATAATTTTTATATATTTTTTTTTGTCTAATTTTTTTATTTCTATGTTTGCACCAAATGAACCTAACATTTTCTCAGTGTGATCTCTTGTAATTTTATTTTCAGTAATATTTGTTTCACCTTTTGTATTTAGACTAGCTAATAGAATACCAGATTTTATTTGGGCTGATGGGATCTTTAAATTAATGCTTGTAGGTGTTAGATTTGTACCTTGTATCAAAAGAGGCAAAGAACTATTGGTAGTCTTTATTTTAGCCCCCATTTCAGTCAGTGGATTTGAAATTCTATTCATTGGTCTGCTAGATAAAGATTTATCTCCTGTTAATGTAGAGTCAAAACTTTGAGAGGATAATAGACCGGTTAATAACCTTGCACTAGTTCCAGAGTTTCCAAGATAAATATTGTTCTTCGGTTTCTCTAGAGAATTTAAACCTTTTCCATAAATTATTAATTTTTGATCTATCTCATCAATCCTAACACCCATACTTTTGAATGCTTTGAGCGTATGCATCACATCATCAGATTTCAAAATATTATTTATTTCACAAATACCATTTGATATTGAGGGAATTATAATTGATCTATGTGATATTGATTTGTCTCCAGGTATATTTACTATCCCTTTTATACCATTACTAATTGCACTACTAATCATCTTAAAGTTTGAAATTTGATCCTAAATAAAATTTCTTAATTTTTTCATCGTTTACCGCTGTCGTTGGATCTCCTTCATAAAATATAGCCCCTTCATTAACTATATAGACTTTATCAACAATTTTTAGTGTCTCTCTAACATTATGATCAGTAATTAAAATTCCAATGTTTCTTTCTTTCAATTTTTTAATAATCATTTTTATTTCTTCTATTGAAACAGGATCAATTCCAGTTAGTGGTTCATCTAATAATAAATATTTAGGATTTGTTGCTAATGTTCTCGCGATTTCTAATCTTCGTCTTTCTCCACCAGATAAAACAATAGATTTAGATTTTCTTACATGATTAATATCAAATTCATTTAGGAGATTTTGTAATAATATGTTTTGTTTATTTTTATCTTTTTCTTTTATTTCGATAATTGATAAAAGATTATCTTCAACACTCATACCTCTAAAAATTGAGGCTTCTTGTGGAAGATAACTAATTCCAAATTTTCCCCTTAGATATATAGGTAAATTAGATACATCTAGTTTATCTAAAATTATATTGCCGCTATCAGGTTTAACCAGTCCAACAATTATATAGAATGTTGTAGTTTTTCCAGCACCATTTGGTCCCAATAAACCAACTATCTCCCTTCTATTGATTGATATGCTAATATCCCTAACTACTTGTTTATTCCCATATGTTTTTGATATTTTGTTGATTGTTAATCCATTATCTAAAACTTTAAATTTACTATTCATTATTTTGAATTATCACTTTAACTTTAGTTTTGTTATTTGATTTAATTTTATATGAATTATTCTTTGTATCAAGTGTTCCATAATCACCAGATATTTTTTCTCCATCACGAATTACTGTAACACTATCTATTAATTCTATAATTGAGGTATTATCACTAAAGTATATTTTTTTTGCAAACATTTCAGTATCATTATTTTTTATGTAAGAAATTTTATCATCAATTACGTTTAATTTAATAATTTTTCTAACATCATCAGTATTATTAAAAACACCATCAATTGTGTCAGCAATTATTAAAATATTTTCATTAACCATTTTTGAATTTAATCCCTTTAATGAAAACTCACCAGAAATATTATTTACTTCGATAAAACCATCCGAAAACATTTCAACATCCTGAGTCGTTAATTGCGAATTGTTTCCTACTATTTTTAATTTTTCAATTTTTACTTGAAATTTAAGTTTATCTCCTACACCTCTAATTTTAAATTCTTCAGAATCAAATCTAACATTACCATCTGCGTTTAATTCAACTATATCGTATAAATTATTTTTAAAATCAATTCTTACTTTATCAGCATTTAAGACAAAGTTATCTGAATTAATTTTTACATTTTTTTTAAGTAAATAAAAATTTTCTTTTTGAAATACCTCAATACCTTCATCTGTTGTAATTTCTGTTTCGCCTATCTCTCTTGAGAATGCATTAATAGTAAATAAACAAGTAAAAATTATATTTAAAAATAACCTCACTTTAATATTATGAATGATTTTCCATAAAAAATTATTACATTCCCCTTATCATAAATATTAAAACCATCTGAAGTAATTATTGCATTTTCTGATCTAAATAGAGATTTTGAATCACTTTCTGCAGTTTGTTTATTCTTATTAAAAATAACCTTTTCTGATTCAATACTAAAATCATTCGATTTAAATCTTACATTTTCATTCAAAAGTACTTCATCGTTATTTAAAAAATTACCTTTTTTTGCAGTAATTGTAATTTTTTTTGAAGCATTATTGATAGCAAATTTTGGCTCTTCAATATCTGTATCTTCTATATTATTTTCTATAATTTGAATCTCAATGTTATTTAATTGAAATTGTTTAGAAATTATGAAAATTAAAAATAAAACTATTATAAGAAGTCCAAAGAAAAATATAAATTTTCTATTAATATATAAAAAAAAATTCAAATTAACTCGTCAATCTTAACAAATCATGAATGTGAACAATTCCTAAAGGCTTTTTTTTATCACAGATAAATAAACTTGTTATTTTTTTTGTGTTCATTAAATTTATTGCTTCTCCTACTAACATATTTTTATCCGCTAAAGTTGGATTTTTAGTCATTATTTCTGAGGCCTTTTTGTTAAAAAATTTAGAGTTTAATTTTCTTCTTAAATCTCCATCCGTAATAATACCTACTATTTGATTATTTTTATTAACCACACCAATACAACCAAAACTTTTTTTAGTCATAGTAAGTAAAGCCTTTGACATTTTTTCTTCTAATTTTGCTATAGGCAATTCTTTACCCAAATGCATAACATCATTTAGGCTTTTTAAATCTTTACCCAGATTGCCTCCAGGATGAAGACTTTTAAATTGTGTGCTTTTAAATCCTCTTAATTCTAATAGTGATATTGCTATACAGTCTCCAATAATCATTGACATTGAAGTTGAACTAGTTGGTGCCAAATTTAGCGGACAAGCTTCTATTGGTTTTTTATATAAAATACCTATTGTAGAATTTTTATGAAGCGTACTTTTTGAGTTACTTGTTATGCTAATAAGCTTAATGTTAAATCTTTTTGTAAATTGAATTATGTTATTTAATTCTGAAGTTTCACCTGAATTTGAAATAGCAATCACGCAGTCTTCTTTTTTAATACTTCCTAAGTCACCATGGCTTGCTTCTGTTGCGTGAACAAAATATGAAGGCGTTCCAGTAGATGTAAGTGTTGCTGATATCTTATTACCTATATGAGCACTCTTACCAACGCCAGTAACAACTACCTTACCTTTTGTATTATAAATTATATTTACCGCTTTACAAAAATTAATATTAAAAGTTGATTTTAAATTTTTTATGCTAGTTATTTCTCTTGATAATGTACTTTTTGCACTATTAATTATATTTTTATTTTTATTCATTAATGTTTAAAAATATCTTGTTCAGACCAACCACTAATATCTAAATCGGTTCTATATTGAATGAAATCAAAACAGGCTTTGGCTAGTTTACTTCTTTTTTCTCTTAATAACATTTTATCAAGCTTATCTTTGATTTTATGTAAATATAAAACATCAGTAGCAGCATATTTTTGTTGTTCTTTAGTTAGCTCTCCACCCCAATCAGAAGACTGTTCAATTTTTGAAATTGATTTTCCTAATAATTCAATGCAAAGATCTTTATATCCATGTTTATCAGTATAAGTTCTAACTAATTTTGATGCAATTTTAGTACAGTAAATGTTCTTAATATTAATTTTGAAGTTGTATTTGAATACTGCTACATCAAACCTAGCATAATGAAAAATTTTTTGAATTTTATCATTCTTAAGAATTTTAATTAAATTTAGAGGTTTTTCAGTAGATAAGTCAATTTTTATTAGATGACATACTTCATCACCATTGGAAATTTGGACTAAACATAATTTATCTCTCTTGGGATTTAATCCCATTGTTTCACTATCCAATGCAATAATATCAGAAGCTTTAAAACTTGCTGGAAGATCTCCTGTATATAAATTTATTTTCATTTTGATTTTATTACCTGTATAATTTATTTTTTTTCTCTATATCACTTATTTAATTAAAGGTCATGAAATCAATAGTAATTTTTGGGGGCGCAGGTTATGTAGGTAAACATTTAATAAGGCGTCTTACTAAAAATGGCCATAAAATTATTGTTCCATATCAAAGATATGTACAAGAAGCTAAAATTCGACTTTTGGGTGTAACAGGACAAGTAATTCCATTTCGTTATTCTTCATTAGAAGATAAAAGGCTTAAATCTGTTTTAAATAATGCTGACGCGTGTATTAATTTGAAAACTACATATGATCAAAAGAAGGGTGATTTTAATAATACAATATATAAGTTTAATCAGAAACTTATTAGAATTTTAAAATCTAGTAATGAATTAAAACAATTCATTCTTTTTTCTGGTCTTGGTGTAGATAATGATAAAAATTCCACAAGAAGCATAGCAGTGCATAAATCTGAAAAGGAAGCTTTTAAACAACTAGATAATGTAATTATTGTTAGACCTGGCGTTATCATAGGCGGAGGTGATATTTTCTTGAAAAGACTTTTGCCAATATTTAAGGCTTCATTTTTTGTCCCACTTTTTGGTGATGGTTCAACAAAATTCCAACCAGTATTTATTGATGATGTATCTCTAGCTGTTAATGAAATAATTAATTCTAAGATAAATGGAAAAAATATTTACGAGCTTGCTGGTCCAAGGATTTATACTTACAAAGAATTTTTTAATCATATTTCTAATTTTTTAAACAAAACTAGAGTTTTTGTTCCTGTTCCTATGGCAGTAATGAAACCTATGATAAACATTGTTGAAAAAACACCATTTTCCCCTCTTACCTCAGAACAACTAATATTATTTGAAAAAGACAATCTTATTGAAAACGTTGATAAATCATTCCTAAATCTTAATATTAATCCACAGGACACTCTACAAATACTTAAAAAAATTGTTGGTAATTAAGGGTTTTCTTAGTTTTAGTACATAAGTGGTACTATTATTACAAAATTATTATTTCCTTTTTCATCTTGAATGTGTATTTGGTTTGATCTAGATAAAATAGTAAACAAATGATAACTAAATGCTAAAATTTACAAAAATAAACAAGGAAAATCCTAGTAAAATATCTGCTAAAGAAAGGGTTAAATCATTTGATGAAATTTACGCTAAATATGCATCTCAAAAGGCAGAAGAACAAGCTTCTAGATGTTCTCAATGTGGTGTGCCTTTCTGCCAAGTTCATTGTCCTTTACACAATAATATTCCAGATTGGTTAAAACTAACTGCTGAGGATAGAATGCAAGAGGCATTTGAAATTTCCAGCTCTACAAATAACATGCCAGAAATTTGTGGACGTATATGTCCCCAAGATCGTTTGTGTGAAGGTAACTGTGTAATTGAACAATCTGGCCACGGTACTGTTACTATAGGATCGATAGAGAAATATATTACGGATAAAGCTTGGGAAGAAGGTTGGGTTAAAAATATAGAACCAGTTGAAGAAAGAAACCAAAGCGTGGGAGTTATAGGTTCTGGCCCTGCTGGATTAGCTGCAGCAGAAGAACTTCGTAAAAAAGGATTTCAAGTTACAATCTATGATCGCTACGACAGACCAGGTGGTCTTTTAATTTATGGTATTCCAAATTTTAAACTAGAAAAAGATATTGTTATAAGAAGAACAAATCGACTTAAAGAAAGTGGAATTAAGTTTGAATTAAATTGTGATATTGGCAAAGACATTACTTTTGATGATATTAAAATTAAGCATGATGCAGTTCTTATAGCTACTGGGGTTTACAAATTTAGAGAAATTAATCTGAATACATCTAATTTTAATAATGTTGTACCTGCCTTAGATTTTCTAATAGCAAGTAACAAGACTGGTTTAAAAGATAAAGTTCAAGATTTCACAAATGGCAGATTAAACGCAAATGGAAAAAATGTAGTTGTCATTGGTGGTGGTGACACTGCTATGGATTGCGTTAGAACAGCTGTAAGACAAGGAGCAAAATCTGTTAAGTGTCTCTACAGACGTGATAAAACAAATATGCCTGGTTCGCAAAGAGAGGTTCAAAACGCAATAGAAGAGGGTGTTGATTTTCAATGGTTGACTTTGCCAACTAAATATTTTGGAAATGGATCTTTAAAAAACGTCAGAACAGTTTTAATGCAACTCGGAGAACCAGATGAGTCAGGTAGAAGGAAGCCAGAGCCAAAAGTAGGTACAGAACAAGATCTGGATGTTGATTTGGCTATAGAAGCTCTGGGTTTTGAACCTGAAAATTTACCTAAGCTTTTTAATAATAACGACCTCACAGTTACTAGATGGGGTACACTAAAAATTAATTATAAAAATATGATGACATCTGTTGATGGAGTCTTTGCTGCTGGGGATATTGTTCGTGGTGCAAGTCTAGTTGTCTGGGGAATTAAAGATGGTCGCGATGCAGCAAAAAATATTAATGAATATTTAGAAAACAGTTTTGTTGATAAAAATAATATTAATAAGAAAGCTGTAAATGCCTAATCACTATATTGAAAAGTATAAAAAGGATAAGAAATTTCTAGAAGAAAATCACATTTATAATGAACAAGATGAACATTCATCATGTGGTGTTGGATTAATAGCATCTTTAGATGGCTCTGAAACAAGAGAAATAGTCGAGTTAGGAGTTCAAGCCTTAAGAGTTTTGTATCACCGGGGAGCAGTTGATGCTGATGGTAAAACAGGTGATGGTGCAGGAATACAGTTATCCATACCAAAGAATTTTTTTACTCAACAAATAGAAAGAACTGGACACACTCCTAATGATTTCCCTTTTGGGGTTGGCATGATTTTTTTACCACGTACAGATTTCGTCGCCCAAGAAAATGCTCGAACAATTGTTGAATCTGAAATAATTAAAGAAGGTTTGAAGATATATGGTTGGAGACACGTTCCAATTAGTTCATCCATTATTGGCGATAAAGCAAAAGCAACAAGACCTGAAATAGAACAAATACTAATTTGTAATGAAGAACTAGAAGATGAAAAGGAATTTGACAATAAACTTTATATAATTAGAAAAAGAATTGAAAAAGAAATTAGAAATCAAAATATTTCTGACTTTTATATTTGCTCACTTTCCTGTCAGTCTATTGTTTATAAAGGTATGTTTTTAGCAGAACAGCTTTCCAATTTTTATCCAGATATACAAAATGAGAATTTTATTTCTAAATATGCGGTTTATCACCAGCGTTATTCAACTAATACATTTCCTACCTGGTCTTTAGCACAGCCATTTAGAGTGATTGCGCACAATGGTGAAATAAATACACTTAAAGGTAATAAAAATTGGATGGCTGCCCATGAGCCAAGAATGAAACATAAAAATTTTTTCAACAATGTAGATGATTTAAAACCCATAATTGATGCTAAAGCGTCTGACTCTGCTGCATTAGATTCTACAATAGAGTTATTAGTGAAAGCTAATCGCTCTCTACCTATGGCTAAAATAATAACAATTCCAGAGGCCTGGTCCCATAGAAGAGATTTTCCAAAAAAAATAAAAGATTTATACGCTTATGGTGGAGCAGTTATGGAGCCATGGGATGGTCCAGCAGCAATATGTGGTTCATACGGTGATTGGGCAATTGCTGGAATGGATAGAAACGGCCTTAGACCAATTAGATATACTCTAACAAAGAATCTTCTTATTGCTGGTTCTGAAACTGGAATGGTTGATATTAGAGAAAATGAAATAGTAGAAAGAGGTAGGGTAGGACCAGGTCAATTAATAGCAGTTAACTTTAAAGAGAAAAAATTCTTTAAAGATCACGAGATAAAAAAGTATTTGGCAGAAACAAAACCATTTGGTGATTGGACAAAAAAAATTACTTATATTGATAAACTTGTTCAATCTGTTGATGAGGAGTTTAGAGATTTAGACTCTGGAGATCTACGAAAAAGAATGGCATGCTTTGCCTGGTCAGTAGAAGATATCGAATTAATACTTCATCCAATGATTGCTGAAAAAAAAGAAGCAACAGGATCTATGGGAGACGATACTCCATTAGCTGTGCTCTCAAATAAATACAGAGGACTCCATCACTTTTTTAGACAAAACTTTAGTCAAGTTACAAACCCACCGATTGACTCATTAAGAGAAAGAGTTGTAATGAGTCTTCGAACTAGAATTGGAAACTTAAGTAATATTCTTGATGAAGATGAAGACCAATGCGATCACTTACAATTGAGCTCCCCTGTTCTTTCAATTGAGCAATTCAAGTCTATGCGTAGATATATGAAAGATACTGTAAAAATAATTGACACTACAATGGATAAAACAAATCCTGAAAATAATTTTGAGACAGAAATTTCAAGAATAAACCGAGAAGCAGAACAAGCCGTTAGAGAAGGGTATGTTCATATAATTTTAAGTGATAAAGAAATGTCTAAAACAAGAATAGCTCTTCCTATGATATTAGTTACAAGTTCTGTTCATCATCATTTAATTAAACAAAATCTTCGAACTTTTATTTCCTTAAATGTTCAATCTGCAGAATGTTTAGATGTACAATATTTTGCAGTGCTTATAGGAGTAGGAGCAACAAGTGTGAATGCATATATGGCACAACAAGCCATAGCGGAAAGACATAAAAAGGGATTATTCAAAAATCTCTCATACGAAGAGTGTGTAGAAAGATTCATTAATTCCATAAATAATGGTTTGCTTAAGACTATGAGTAAGATGGGAATATCAGTGATTAATTCATATCGAGGTGGTTGTAATTTTGAAGCGATTGGACTCAGTAGAAATTTAATGAGCAAATATTTCCCTTCTATGAGTTCTAAAATATCTGGTATCGGAATCAGCGGTATTGAAAGAAGATCAAGATTAGCTCATGATAAAGCTTATGAAGAAAGTGTTATTACATTGCCGATTGGAGGAAACTATCGCTACAGATTTGGGGGAGAAAAACATGCTTTTGAAGCAAGATCAATTCATATGCTTCAAACTGCAGTAACTTCTAATAATTATTCTTTATTTAAAAAATATTCTTCGATAATTGATGAAATGGATCCTATAAATATTCGTGATCTTTTAGACTTCAAAAAGATTAACGATAACAATAATTCAAACATGGTAGAATCTTCTCAAGAAATTAGAAAAAGACTGGTTGCACCAGGCATATCACTTGGAGCCTTAAGTCCAGAAGCGCACGAAACTCTTTCTGTAGCAATGAATAGAATAGGAGCTAAATCAGATTCAGGTGAGGGTGGTGAAGATCCAATTAGATTTAAACCCAAGCCAAATGGAGATAACGCATCATCAAAAATTAAACAAATTGCAAGCGGTCGATTTGGTGTAACCGCGGAGTATTTAAATAATTGTGAAGAAATTGAAATTAAAGTTGCACAAGGTGCAAAACCTGGTGAGGGTGGACAATTGCCAGGAGGAAAAGTTACAGAATTAATTGCTAAATTGAGACATTCAACTGAGGGTGTGACGCTTATTAGTCCTCCTCCTCATCATGATATTTATTCTATCGAAGATTTAGCTCAGCTGATTTACGATTTGAAACAAATAAATCCAAAAGCTAAAGTATGTGTTAAGTTAGTTGCTCAGTCAGGTATTGGAACAGTTGCAGCTGGTGTAGCAAAAGCAAAAGCTGATACTATACTCATTTCTGGTCACAATGGTGGAACTGGAGCAAGCCCACAAACAAGTATTAAGTATGCAGGACTTCCTTGGGAACTTGGATTAAGTGAAGTACATCAAGTTCTATCTCTAAATAACTTAAGGGATAAAGTTGTTCTTAGAACTGACGGAGGTTTGAAAACGGGAAAAGATATTGTTATTGCAGCTATGCTTGGGGCAGAAGAATATGGAATTGGAACAGCAAGTTTAGTTGCTATGGGTTGTATAATGGTTAGACAATGTCATTCAAATACTTGCCCTGTCGGAGTTTGCTCACAAGATGAAAAACTTAGAGAAAAATTTACCGGAACACCAGAAAAAGTAATTAATCTTTTTAGTTTTATTGCTGACGAAGTAAGAGATATTTTAGGATCACTTGGCTTTTCTTCTCTTGATGAAGTAGTTGGAAGATCTGATCTTTTATATCAAGTCAGTAGAGGGAGTTCTGATCTTGATGATTTAGATTTAAATCCAATTATTCAAACCATTGATTCATCAGTTGGAGAATTCGATATAAAGAAAAATACAATTAATAAAGTTAGTGATAGTCTTGATATTAAAATCATAGAGGATGCTAAGTCTTTCTTTGAAACAGATCAAAAAATTGAACTAAACTATAATATAAAAAATACTGACAGAGCTATTGGTACAAGACTTGCATCAGAAATTACTACTACAAAAGGAATGAGTTCTCTTCCAGAGGATTTCTTTACTGTTAACTTTCATGGTTCTGCTGGGCAATCTTTTGGAGCATGGAGTGTCCAAGGAACTACTCTAAAAGTTTTTGGTGACGCCAACGATTATGTTGCAAAAGGATTATCAGGTGGTAAAATTGTTATTCAACCAAGCTCATCTTCACAACTAAAAACAAACAAAAATGTTATCATTGGGAATACCGTTCTATATGGAGCAACACGCGGTAAACTTTTTGCAGCTGGAACTGCTGGTGATAGATTTGCTGTTAGAAACTCTGGCGCACATGCTGTTATTGAAGGATGTGGTGATAACGGATGTGAATATATGACTGGAGGAAGCGCAGTTATTCTTGGTGAAGTAGGAAATAATTTTGGCGCCGGAATGACTGGAGGTATGGCATTTGTGTACGATAAAGAAGGAACTCTACCACTTCGAATTAATCTTGAAGATATTTTTTATCAACAACAAATGACAAATTATTGGGAAAAAATTTTATATCAAAAAATTGAAGAACATATCAAGGAAACAAATTCAATTTACGCAAAAAATTTACTCCAAAATTGGGAAAATGAGAAATTACTCTTCTGGCAGATTGTACCAAAGGAAATGATCAATAAATTTGATCAACCTGTATTAATTCAAGAAGAAAAATCTGCTTAGTTTTTTATTATTGATTGAATAGAATCATTTATTGTTTTTAAATCAAATAGATCAGATAATCGATGATCACTATTTTTTAATAATTTAATTTGTATTTTATCTCCTTTAATTTTTTTTACTATTTTTTCAGGAACATCTGGAGTGACAACATTATCTTTTAGGCCTTGTATTAAAATTAAAGGCTTATTCCATTTGAATTCTTTATCTAAAATTTTATTTTTTCTACCGTCAACAATATATTTCTTTTTTATAAGATAACTAAACCCAAAGGATGAATATTTGATAATTCCCCTTTTCTTCATTTCTTGTTTTTTCTTTAAAGGGAGTTTTTTATAAAACTCATCGATATAATCAGGTGCTGCTGCTAAACCAATTAATCCAGCAATTCTTTTTGGTCTTGCTTTGGCAGCTAAAAACATTAACCATCCACCCATGCTACTACCAACAAGTATTTGTGGTCCTTTGGCAATATTATCAATGATGTCAATTAAGTCTTTCTTCCAATCTGAAATTGTAAAATCTTCAAATTTTCCATCAGATTTACCATGACCACGGCATTCAAAACGGATAAACCGCAATTTATTTTTTCGAGCAAATCTTTCTAAAGACAAAGCTTTTTGACCACTCATATCTGAGTTAAGCCCATGGATAAAGATAATACCAGGCCCCTTACCTTTTATGAATTTATAGCGAATTCTTTCTTTTTTCTTATTAATAAAGTAAGGCATCTTTGATACAAATACTTATATTTTAATAAAATGTCATCATTTAATGTCGCTCAAATTCTTCCCTCTTTAGATTCTGGTGGTGTCGAAAGAGGAACTATTGAAGTCGCAAATTATTTATCTGAATTAAATTTAAAAAATAATATTATCTCAAATGGAGGGCGTTTAATTAAGGAAATTGATAAAAATTATACTGATCATTTTCAATTACCAGTTAACTCAAAAAATTTTTTTATTTATCCATTAATTGCTAATCAGTTAAAAAAATTAATTATTACTCAAAATATTAATGTTGTTCATGTACGATCAAGAGCACCAGCATGGATGTTAAGTTTTATAAAAAATAGAAACTTCAAAACAATATCTACATTTCATAATGTATATAGTGGTAATTCTTATTTTAAAAAAATCTATAATAAGCAATTGTCCAAAGTTGATCAGATTGTTGCGATTTCAAATTATGTAAAAAATGAAATTAGTAAAAAATACAATTTGGATTCAAATAAAATTAAAGTAATCAATAGAGGAGTTGATGTTCAATATTTTGAAAAACCAATTTTAGATTCTCAAATAGAAAGTATAATAAATAAGTATCAAATCGATACCTCAAAAAATATTATTCTATATCCTGCAAGGTTAACAAACTGGAAAGGTCAAATTGAGTTTTTAGATGTATTTAATAAGATGCAAAATGATAATTTTTTACTTTATTTTGCAGGTGATACAAAAAATCAATCTTATACAGAGAAATTACAAAATAAAATTCAAAGTTTTAACCTTAGTCATAAATGTAAGATTATAGGTAATTTACTTAGAGATGATTTGAAAACTTTATATTACCTATCATCAATTATTACCTCTTTTCCTTTACAAGCTGAAGGCTTTGGAAGAACTACAACTGAAGCGTTAATAATGAAAAAAAAGATACTGACTTTTAACTATGGTGGTGTCAAGGATCAGCTTGATAAATTAGATGATATTTATAAAGTAGATCCTAATAAATATAATGAAATAGATATAAAACTTCAAAATATTATAAAAATGAATAAAGAAAAATTTTCTAATATTTCTTTAGATAGTAAAGAATACATATCAAAAAAATTTTCAAAATATCAAATGGTACAAAGTTACGTAGACCTATATGAACAGCAATCAATTTAACAAAATACTAGTTGTAAAGCATGGATCACTTGGTGATATTGCATTTTCTATACTTGCCATGGCATCGATTAAGCAATTTTTTAGTAATGCCACTATTGACCTACTCACTGAAGAAAAATACGTAAATTTTTTAAGCAATTCAAATTATTTTAATTCGATTTTTAAAGATAATAGAAAAGGAATAATAGATTCACTAAATGTAATATTAAAAATTAATCAAAATAAATATGATCTTATCATAGATTTACAGAACTCTAAAAGAACAAATAATTATTGGTCATTCTTAAAATTTATTTCAAAAGTAAAAGTTAACGGATCTCGTTCTAATTGTGATATTCAATATGTAATTCCTCCTCAAGGAACTGAATCTCCACAACAAGGTTTGTACAATCAACTAAAGTTACTTGGAGTAAAAGAAATCAATCAAAATGTAGATTGGCTTTACAAAGATTTTATGGCAATTAATAAAGACAAAATAATCTTAATGATACCTGGTGTTTCTAAATCAGGTAAAGACAAGCAATGGTCACCTGATAAATTTGCAATACTTGCAAGTACTCTAGAAAAAAAAGGATATAATATTTGTGTTATTGGGCAAAAATCAGATAAAGAAACAATAGAAAAGATCAATAATGCATGTCAGAAGGTTATTGATTTAAGCGATAAATCACCTCCTGAAATCATTTACTCCGTTGCTAAGAAAAGTAATTTTATAATTAGTAATGATACTGGTCCAGGTCATATAGCAGCTCTAAGTAATTCACCTATTCTTTTTTTAGCCAAAGATAATGTTATCTCAAAATCAAATTTGTCTGAATATAAAAATGCTCATACAATCCTGACTGATACAATGGACTCAATTTCAGTAAAACAAGTTTTAGATTTTTTATACAATAGTAAATTAACTAATAAATGAAAATAATTCTTTTACTAAATTTTGGTTGTTAGAGAATAGTTTAGTATATTTTTTCCTCCACGGTGCATATTCTTCTGCAATCATAACTGGAACATTATCTGAATCATAAATAACACAAAGTTTCGCTTCAGAAAGTGATGCAATATGTGTGCATCCACTTTCAGGTGTAATTACATATGTTGAAGAATTTATTATTGATGTCCAATTATCAAAATTTAATTGATCTAAGATTAAAACATTATTTATACTTTTAAGATTTTCAAACTCTTCATTAGTAATAATCTCATATTTTTTAAATATTTCATAGAATACATTTTTTGATGTTCCATCAGTTGTCATTACAATATTGATTTTCAATTTTTTAAGATTGTCTAATAGATTGATAAAGTTTTCTTCTGAAAAATATTTATTGATCCATTTTGAAGATAAATGAATTAAGCATAATTTTTTAGAACTTAATTCTATTTTATTAAATCTAAATTCATTCTTAATCTCTGGGGTATTATTATAATTTAATCCGTTTTTAGTAACCAACTCCATCATAATTTTTGTTTGATGAATCGGGATTTTTTTTGAATATCTTAATTGGCGATCGATAATTAAGCAGTGATTAAAAAAGATTTTACCTAAAATTCTATCAAAAAATTTACTCATGTAATTATTTTTGTATCGAGATTTAAAAATTAACAATGACTTTATTTTACTTTTAGAAAAAATTGATATTAATATACTGTTTATACCAGGACTAAATGTGAAAATATAATCATAATTTTCGTTTCTTAATTTTGAAATTATTTTTAAGACTTGATAAAATTTATTTTCAAGTAAAAAAGTTTTGTTAATAAATTTATAGTTTTTACATATTTTTTGATTTTTTTTAGAACATACAATATCAATTTTATAATCCTGATTAGCTTCTTTTAGCCCTTGAACAACTGGAAGAGTAAGGATCATATCTCCCATTTTATCATTTCTAACTAAACAAATTTTCATAAAGTGTATTTAATAACTTAAAAAACAGTTTATATTTTTTAAAATCAGCCCTTGAATTTAAATTCATTTGAGATTATATCCTAACAAAATATGACAAAAGACCTAATTTCCTAATATGCTATTAAATAATAGCTTTAACTCAATCTCTATATAATTTTGGCTGTAAATTTCAAAACTAAGAAAGATACTGGTCCAAGAATCAATGAGCAAATCACTGCAAGTGAAGTCAGACTAATATCAAGTAGTGGTAAACAAATGGGGATATTAAGCATTCGTGAAGCTTTAATTCAAGCAGAAGATGAAGGTTTTGATTTAGTTGAAGTGTCTCCTGAAGCTAATCCACCAGTTTGTAAAATCATAGATTATGGTAAATTAAAATATAGAGAGCAAAAAAGTAAGAAAGAAGCAAAAAAGAAACAAAAAACAATTGAAGTCAAAGAGATTAAAATGAGACCTGGAATTGATACGCACGATTATAATGTTAAAATTAAAGCACTTTCAAAGTTTATAGGTGGTGGTAATAAAGTTAAAGTCTCTATGCGTTTCAGAGGACGTGAAATGGAGCATCAAAATTTAGGCTTTGATCTCTTAAAAAAACTAACTTCAGAAGTTGAAGAATATGCAAAAGTTGAAGTAGCTCCTAAGTTTGAGGGAAGACAAATAATGATGATACTTGTCCCTCAAGTTGCTAAATAATTCTACATATTGCAAAATACTCAATTATCAGTATAAGCCTTTCAAACTTGTTATGGCCTGCGGGGCAGCCTAACGGGTAAACTTATAATATAGGAGATAGTAATGCCCAAGCTTAAAACTAAGAGTAGTTTAAAAAAAAGATTTTCTAGAACAGGTACCGGTAAAATTAAATTTAAACCTGCTGGAAAGAGACATGGAATGAGTAAACGTTCCAATAAATTTATTCGTAACACTAAAAGATCTGCAATTATGTCATCAGGTGACTCTGCTTTGATTGATCATATGTTACCATACAACAAGTAAGGGGAAATCAATGGCAAGAGTATCACGAGGTGTTACAGCAAGAGCTAGACACAAAAAAGTAATCAAAAAAGCAAAAGGTTATTACGGTAGAAGAAAAAATGTTTTTCGAGTTGCTGTGCAGGCTGTCGAAAGAGGCATGCAGTATGCTTATAGAGATCGTAAAAAAAGAAAAAGTGATTTTAGAGGTTTATGGATTCAAAGAATCAATGCTGGTGTTCGACTTCATGGTTTAACATATTCACAATTTATATCTGGTCTTAAAAAATCATCTATAGAAATAGATAGAAAGATTCTAGCGGATCTTGCAGTTAACCAGCCAGAGACTTTTAAAGCTTTAGTTGATAAAGCTCAATCTGCTAGATAATTTTAATTAATAAAATATAATAGATATTGATGGCATTTGCTGAAAATAAAATTGATCTTCTAAAAAAAATTAAATCTTCAAAATCCTTCGAAGATTTAGAAAAACTTCGATTATATTATTTAGGTAAAAAAGGATTAATACCTGAAGCTTTAAAAGGATTAGGTTCTTTGTCAATTGAAGAAAAAAAATTGAAAGGACAGGAATTAAATATTATTAAAAAAGAAATTGAAGAAGGTATTAAAAACCAAAGAACAGAAATTGAAAATATTGAAATTTCAAACAGGATTAATTCAGAATCAATTGATGTTACTCTACCACCTAATATTTCTGAAAAAGGAAAAATACACCCAATTAGTCAAACAATATTTAATATTATAGAAATTTTTGGAAATTTAAATTATGCAGTGGAAACAGGTCCAGATATAGAAACAGATTTTAATAATTTTACAGCTTTAAATATACCAGAACATCATCCAGCAAGAGAAATGCAGGATACTTTTTATATTCAGGATAACGGAGACAAAAATGTTCTTCGAACCCATACTAGCCCTGTTCAAGTAAGAACTATGCTCCACACAAAACCACCTATTAAAATTATTGTGCCTGGCAGAACTTATAGAAGTGACTCAGATGCTACACATGCTCCTATGTTTCATCAAATAGAAGGTTTAGTCGTTGATACAAGTTCTACTATGGTTGATTTAAAATCAACACTCGTTTCCTTCTTAGAAGAATTTTTTGAAGTAAAAAACTTACAATACCGTTTTCGCCCTAGTTATTTTCCTTTTACCGAGCCCAGTGCAGAAATGGATGTAGCTTATACCAAAGTAAATAATAAAATAAAAATTGGTGAAGGAGATAAATGGTTAGAAATACTGGGTTGTGGAATGGTCAATCCTATAGTTCTTGAAAATTGTAATATTGATTCAACACAGTATCAGGGTTTTGCTTTTGGAATGGGAATTGAGCGTTTGTCGATGCTTAAATATGGTATTACAGATTTAAGAAGTTTTTTTGATCCAAATTATAGATGGTTGGATCATTATGGTTTTAGTATTTTGGATAATCAAACACGATCAGGTCTATAAATGAAATTTACTTTAGATTGGCTTAAAGATCATTTAAATACTTCTGAAAATTTAAATACTATAACAGATACTTTAACCAATATTGGTTTAGAGATTGAAAGTGTAGAAGATAAATCAGAAATATTTAAGAATTTTACAGTAGCTAAAGTTTTAAAAGCAGAAAAACATCCAGATGCAGATAAACTTAAAGTATGTCAGGTTCAAACAATAAGTGGAAATTATCAAGTTGTATGTGGTGCCCCAAATGCAAGAGAAGGGATGCTTGGAATTTTTGCGCCAGAAAATAGTTACATTCCAGGAACAGACTTACATTTAAAAAAAACTAAAATAAGAGGAGTTGAGTCTTGTGGAATGCTTGTATCAGAGAGAGAAATGGGTATTTCTGATGAACACGATGGTATTATTGAAATAAAAGATAATTATAAAATTGGTGATTTATTTAGTAAAATTTTTCCAATAGATGAACCACTTATAGAAATTAATTTAACTCCAAACAGATCTGACTGTTTATCAGTTAGAGGTATCGCAAGAGATTTAGCTGCAGCTGGTATTGGTAAACTAAAAGAATTAAAATATAATAAAGTAAAAGAATCATTTAAAAGTCCAATTACGTGGAAAAAAGAATTTGAAAACAATAATCTATGTCCTGGGGTATCAGGTCGATATTTCAAAAATGTTAAAAATGTAGAGAGTCCTAAATGGCTTCAAGATAGATTAACTGCAATCGGATTAAGACCCATTTCAGCTCTTGTTGATATCACAAATTATATTACTTTTGATTTAGGAAGACCACTACATGTTTATGATGCTGACAAAGTTTCAGGCAATTTAACAATGCGATTAGCCAATAAAAATGAACAGTGTTTAGCACTAAATGAAGTTAATTATAAATGTGACAGTGATATGATTGTAATTTCTGATGATGAAAATAAACTTCATGGAATTGGAGGGGTTATGGGTGGTCTCGATAGTGGTTGTAGTATGGAGACTAAAAATGTTTTTCTAGAAGTTGCGTTATTTGATCCGGTTTCTGTCACTAAAACTGGAAGAAAACTTAATCTTCAAAGTGATGCACGTTACCGTTTTGAAAGAGGGATAGATACTGATTCCATTTATTGGGGTGTAGATGCTGCAACACAAATGATTTTGGAATTATGTGGAGGTGAATTAAGTCAATTCGTTTCTTCAGAAATTAATATAGAAAAAAGTAAACCATTTATGTTTGATACAAATAAAGTGAGGACTTTTGGTGGAATAGAAATAAATAATGAGGAACAAGAAAAAATTTTAGTTTCACTTGGTTTTTCTGTTAATGAAAAAAAATCAAAATTTGAAATTCTAAGCCCTACTTTTAGACCAGATATTGTTGGTGAGGCAGATATAGTAGAGGAAATAATTCGAATTTATGGTTATAATAAAATTCCTCTTAAAAAAGTAACTAATCAAGAAGAAAAAAAGCAGATTTTAAATACCAAAACAAAAACTTTTTATAAAAGTAAAAAAACTATGGCTCTGAATGGATATTCTGAAGTTGTAACCTGGTCGTTTATGGATGAAAATAATGCAAAAATTATATCAGATGAAATAATTAGTTTAAAAAATCCTATAAGTTCCGATTTAAATACGATGAGACCATCTACGCTTCCAAATTTATTAGAAGCAATCAATCAAAATAAATCTAGAATGTATCTAAGAGCAAAAATATTTGAAGTAGGTCCAAATTTTTCTAAATCACTACCTGATCAACAAGAAAATGTTGCCACTGCTATAGCTTATGGCCCATCTGATGAACAAAATTGGTTATCAAATAAAAAAAATATTGATGTCTTTAGTATAAAAACTGATTTATTTGCTATTTTAGCTGATTTAAATGTACCTATAGCAAATTTGCTATATGAAAAATTAGAAGGTAAAATTTATCATCCTGGCAAATCATCTTCTTTGAGGCTTGGTAAAAACAAAATAGCTAATTTTGGAGAATTACATCCAGTTCTATTAAAAACAATGGATGTTAATTTCAAGGTATACGGTTTTGAAATATATTTGGAGAATATTTCACAATTTCAAGAGAATAAATCTTTTTCAAAAGGAGGTTTTACTAACAATCCCTATCAAATGGTTGAAAGAGACTTTGCCTTTCTTTTCCCAAAAGAAGTAAAGGCTGGTGAGATAATTAAAAAAGTAAAAAAAATAGATAAAAATATAATTCAAAACGTAACAATATTTGATGTTTATGATGGTGATAAACTTCCAGAAAATAAAAAAAGTATTGCTTTTAGGGTACTACTGCAACCTCAAGACAAAACATTCAACGATCAAGAAATAGAGGAATTATCACAAAAAATAATAGACCAAATATCTAAATCGCTTGATGCTTCTATAAGAAACTAATGACAGAACTTAGTTCTATTCGTAATTTCTCAATTGTTGCTCACATAGATCATGGAAAATCAACGTTAGCCGATAGACTAATACAGTTTTGTGGCGGTTTAACTGATAGGGAGATGAAAGAGCAGGTTTTAGATTCAATGGAATTAGAAAGAGAAAGAGGTATTACAATAAAAGCTCAAACAGTTAGACTTTCTTACAAATCAAATGATGGCAAGACGTACATACTTAATATTATGGATACACCAGGTCATGTTGATTTCTCATATGAGGTATCAAGATCTTTAGCAGCGTGTGAGGGGTCTTTATTAATAGTTGATTCTACACAGGGTGTTGAGGCTCAAACATTAGCTAATGCTTATCAGGCTATTAATAATGATCATGAAATTTTACCTGTCCTAAATAAAATTGATCTTCCTTCTTCTGAGCCAGATAAAATAAAATCACAAATTGAAGATGTGCTAGGTATTGAAACAGAAAATGCTTCTCTTGTTTCAGCAAAAACAGGTGTGGGCATAGAAGATTTATTAAATAAAATTATAACTTTTCTCCCTTATCCATCAGGTGAACTAAGTAAAGAACTAAAATGTATGTTAGTTGATAGTTGGTATGACAGCTATCTTGGTGTTGTGGTACTTGTAAGAGTTATAAATGGTGAATTAAAAAAAGGTCAGAAAATAAGATTTATGGCAACAGGTGCTACATATACAATTGATAGAGTAGGAATATTTTCTCCCAAGGCAACTGAAGTAGATACACTTGGACCTGGAGAAATTGGTTTTATAAATTCTGGTATTAAAAGTGTTTCTGATTGTAAAGTTGGTGACACAATAACAGATGATAAACTTCCAACAGAGGAAGTTCTTTCAGGTTTTAAACCATCTCAACCTGTTGTTTTTTGTGGTATGTTCCCAGTTGATTCAGATGATTACGAACACATGCGTGATAGTATGGCTAAACTTGCTTTGAATGATTCAAGTTTTTCTTATGAACCAGAAGTAAGTCCTGCCTTAGGTTACGGCTTTCGTTGTGGTTTTTTAGGTTTGCTACATTTAGAAATTATAAGAGATCGTTTTGAAAGAGAATTTAATTTAGAGCTTGTAACTACTGCTCCATCAGTTGTTTATAAAATTTTAATGAAAGATGGATCAACAATTAATCTTCACAATCCTACGGATATGCCTGATCCAGTTAAAGTAGAAAATATTTCAGAGCCTTGGATAAAGGCAACAATTATTGTTCCCGAAGAATTTTTGGGATCAGTATTAGAATTATGTACCTCAAAAAGAGGTATTCAGGTAAATATGAGTTATGCAGGAAATAGACCATTAGTTGAGTATAAACTTCCACTCAATGAAGTTGTTTTTGATTTTTATGATAGATTAAAATCAATTACGAAAGGCTATGCAAGTTTTGATTATGAAATTACAGGATATGAGATAAATAATTTAGTTAAAGTAGGGATACTTATCAATGGAGATCCAGTAGATGCTTTATCTTTAATTGTTCACAAAGATAGATCTGAGCAAAGAGGTAGAGCACTTTGTGAAAGATTAAAAGATTTAATTCCAAGACAACAATTTAAAGTTGCAATTCAAGCAGCGATTGGAGGTAAAGTAATTGCGCGTGAAACTGTAGCTTCATTTAGAAAAGATGTAACGCAAAAACTATATGGTGGTGATGTTACAAGAAAGAATAAACTTTTAGATAAACAAAAAAAAGGTAAAAAAAGAATGAGGCAGTTTGGAAAAGTTGATATTCCACAAAATACTTTTTTAAATGCTTTAAAAATGAATGATAACTAAATTTAGGAGAGATGTGAGAGCGGTTTAATCAGCACGCTTGGAAAGCGTGTGTAGTAGCAATACTACCGAGGGTTCGAATCCCTCTCTCTCCGCCATAAATTAAGATTTTTCTTTAACGATTTTTCAACAAAAATATGTTTCGACACACATACGGCGCACTCACGAAACCTATTTCATCTCAACATTCCTCTTGGTTAGTGGTAAGATAATTTGGATGAAATATTTTTTAATATTTGTATTTAGTTTAACGGTAATAGGATCATTAATTTATGGATTGGGATATTTATATTTAACTAATAATCAAGATTTTAGTGAGACATCTCTAAATTTTTTTCAAATATATATTACTCTGTGGAAAATATTATTTAATTTATTCAATGACGAAGCTTCTTTATTACAAAATATATTTGCACTTATAGTTTTTTGTATTTTTATTTATTTGCATCAACTCATTTATGCAACATGCAAATATATTTACGTATATATTAGGGATGGTGGAGAAGATAAATATGATTAAAAAAGATAGAATAATTCCAAAAGATCTAGAGGATATTATTAGAAATTCTGAAAGACCCGAAGCTCCATTTGCAAATAAAGAAGTTAATAGAATAGTTGATTTAAAAATTAAGGAATACGAGAAAACTTTTAATGAACTAACACATGATTTGAGTGAATTTCAAGTTAACAATTTTAAAGAAATTAATTCCATATATAACACAATTGAATGGCATTTAAAAATACTCAAAAAGAATGATTATCAAAATCAAATGCTTCAATGGGAACATATAAATAAATTTGAAGACAACATTAAATCTACTATTGAATTAACCGTTTTTACGCAACATGACTTAACGATACCAAATCATTATAATCTTAATTTGGTGGAATGGCATTATTTTTATAAAGATGATAATATGGATAGTGACTTATTTAGTATAGATATAACTATCGATAATAAAAATATTAGAATAGATAATAATGAAATTTATAGTGAGAAAAGATATTCCGAAATGCTTGGTTTTTCCTCATCCATATTCAAATATTTATATTTGGGAGGTAATTTAGAAGATTTTAACAAACCTCCAACTTATCTTTAATTAAATAAAAATAATCCTCGACACACATACGACCCACTTACATACGTTTTTTAACCTAAACATTATTTTTGATTAGTGCTATTCTAAAATCTTTTAATATGGACTCTTATATAATTATTTTATTAGTAAGAATATTTGTTGATGTAGCTTTTTTAGTAATTCTTTTTTTTGTTCTTATTTTTGGTTCTCTTACTTTTTTAAATCGTAATGGTATATATAATTCTGATGCCGGCCTTTATTCATGGTCAATAATGTTAGGAGGAATGATAATAATTGACTATCTATTAGTTAAAAACAATATTCCTATAGGTTTTACTAACCTATTAAAATTGCTTGGTTTTTTAGATATTGATTGTCAAAGAATTCATATATTTAGTAAATGTATTTAAAATTAAATGACTAAAAAAGAAAAAATAACAACAAAAGATTGGGCTTACCTAGGAGATGTTAAGAATGGTAAGCCACATGGTTTTGGAAAAAAAAATTTTTATGAAAATCTAGCAGAAAAAATATTAGATAAAAAAGTAAAACTCTCTGACAAAGAATTTAATACAAGTTTCTGTGATAGTGGTTTGGATTATTTTTCCCAATATGTAAGAGGCTCAGAGGAAGGTCACTATAGGGAAGGAAAATTGCATGGTCTATGTAAAATTGAAATTAAACAAATTGAAATAATTCAAGAAGAATTCAAATTAAATGAAGAAGGTTTTCTCTCAGAAGGATGGAGCCAACTTCACGCGATTTTTAATAGAGGAATACCTAATGGCAACGCACTACTTTATGGCCCTGAATATTCTTCAATGACCTCTAAAGATCATCTTAATCCAAAATCTATTAATTATGTAAGTTTTTATTATGGTTCTTTATATAGTTTTGTAAATGATCTTGAATTTGATTCATCCCAAGTAATTGATGCTAGCAATGATTTAGAAAATTTTAAATTATCACAAATAGAAAATGAACCTAGTACAAGCGATGAAGTAGTAAAAAGATTAAAAGAAGTCGAAAAAAAAATGAGGTAATCCTCGTCGCACATACGACACACTTACACACCCGGTATTTACTTTTTCACGTTTAATTTTTCTTAGAAACCCTACACTTTGTATTTAATCAGCACGCTTGGAAAGCGTGTGTAGTAGCAATACTACCGAGGGTTCGAATCCCTCTCTCTCCGCCATAAAATTAGATATTTTAAACACTCATCTAATAAATTATATTATTTTTTAGCAAGTTTAGACAGCCAAGATTATTAGGATAAAAAAATATATAATTAAATTTTTTCTTTATTTTTTTAAAACATACTACTTTTTTTTCAGGAATACATAATGGATCTATGTCTCCACAAAATAATATATAATTATCATCTTTCTGAATATTTCCAGCATACAAAATAGGAGTAGGTAATCTTATTTTTATTGTAAATCCATCAATATTTTTTTCATAATAATCTTTTCCAATAACTAATTTTTCAAAACTTTTCATCTCATTAAGTGAAATATTTAACTCATCTAAATTTTTTATTGTGTTCGGAATATTGTAAAAAAAATTACTAGAAAAAATTATTAATAAAAAAAAAATTAATATTTTTTTATTATAAAAAAATTTCTCATAATAAAATCTCGTGATTATTTTTATTGAAATTAAACTAAAAAAAATTGAAAATAAAGCGTAACCAGCAAATCTTGATTGTGGAGTTTTGAAAAACCAAAATAGTATAGATAACAAAATTAAAATAATAAGAAAATTTTCAATTTTGGTAACTTCAGGTTTTTTATTTGGTCTAAATTTAATAAAAATAAGAATAATAAAAATTAAAATTAAACTTGTTATTGGAATATTTAATAACCTATTTATATCATGGTCCATTAACCAATATTTAGTCCAAAACCTTACATCAGATTTAATATAATCTTTATGATTTAAAATATTTTCTGCTTCAGACCAAACAAATTTGTCACTTGTAGTATTTATTGATTTTGAATAAAACATATATCCCTTTGATGAAGCTTCAAGTAGATTCATTCTTTTAGAAGTAATTTCTTGATCAAGAGTCCAATTAATTGTTTCTATACATGTGAAGTTTACAGGGTAGAAAATACAACCAGTATTTATTAAATTTTTTGTAAAGAACGTAAGTGATAAAATAATAATAAATATTGTAAATCTAAGATTATTTATAATTAATCTATTTTCTTTAATTAGTAAAAATATACAATATAGTAACAAGGGAAGTATGAAGATGGAGTTTATTCTAAAGATTATTGAAGTAGTAAAAAATAATATTGAATAGAATAAATAAATATTGGACTCTTTTTTATAATTATATTTTAATAAATTAATAAACCCAAGAGTTATAAATATTTGAGGAGGTACATCTGCGCCATGATCTTTTAATTTTGAAAATACAACTATTGAAATAGCAAGTATAATAAAAGTTATTAATTTAACTTTTAAAAATTCTGAATTTAGAATTTCTATAGTTAAAAAAGAAATAAAACAAAAAAAAATTAAATAATTTAAAATAAAGTTTAGTTCAAATTTATATGGAGGTAAGGCAAATAACGCAGAGTAATTAAACCAGCTCATATATGGATTTGCTAAAACATCATTGAAATTTACTAATCCAAAAATAATTTTATAACTATTAATCAAGTTAAGATATGGGAGATGGTGATAGTAAAAATCTTCATGTAAATTATTACCCAACAAAAAAGGAAATAGAAAAATTGTTATAAAAAATAAAATCTTTAGAGAATTATTAATATTAATTTTCTTGGAATAAATTATGAAAAATAATAAGCCTAGTAAATTAACAACTATAATTATTAAAAAATCTATTTTATAAAAAAAATGTATGAATATTCCAATAAAGGTTAATAATGGTATAGATAGTAGATATAATTCAAATAGATTTGAGTTATCATTATTATTAAATATAAGTTTTTTGAAAAAAAAACCATATCCAATTGATGAAAAAAAAATTAAAAATAAATATAGATAAATAATTATTATTTTGTAAATTATAAACATACTTAAATGAAAAAAATACTTATCACTGGGGGAGCTGGTTTCATAGCTTCAAATTTAATCAAATTAATTTTAGATAATAATTCAAAAGTTTTCATATATTCTTACGACAATTATTATTCTGGTTCTCGAAAAAATCACATTAAATCAACTAAAGTAAAATATATTAAAGGAGATACTCAAAAAATAAATAAAAACAGATTTTTAAAAAAAATAAATTTTGATCACGTTTTTCATTTTGCAGAATTTTCAAGAATTGTCCCTAGTTTTGATAATTATGATACTTGTATTAAAACTAATACATATGGAACCTTTGAAGTTATTAAATTTTGTTTAGAGAAAAAAGCAAAATTAATTTATTCAGCATCTTCAAGTACAATTGGTAATAATAAATTTCTTTCACCTTATTCCTGGTCAAAATATGCAAACAATGAGTTGATCAAAAATTTTTCAAAATGGTTTGGTTTGAAATATGTTATAGTATATTTTTATAATGTATACGGACCAAATCAAATAACTAAAGGACATATGTCGGCTGTTATAGGTATTTTTGAAAAACAATACTTATTAGGAAAACCATTAACGGTTGTAAAGCCTGGGACTCAAAAAAGAGATTTCACTCATGTTGAAGATATAGCTAATGGGACATATCTAGCAGCAACTAAATCTTTAAACTCTGAATTTCACTTAGGTTCTGGAAAAAACTACTCTATTATAGAAGTAGCTAAAATGTTTAAAAGCAAATATAAACTCGTATCAGAACGGCCTGGAGAAAGATTTTATAGTCTATCAAAATCAAATAAAGCAAAAATACAATTAAAATATAGAATTAAGAATGATTTAATAAGTTATATAAGAAATTTTATAAATAAGAAATAAATTGAAGAATTTACAAACATACACAATTATAGGTGCAGGACCTTCTGGTCTTGCTGCAGCAAATGAACTATCAAAAAACAAAAATAAAGTTACCGTATATGAAAAGGCTGATTTAGTTGGTGGTTT
The DNA here is from genome assembly GCA_902525035.1 of uncultured Alphaproteobacteria bacterium. GTDB lineage: Bacteria > Pseudomonadota > Alphaproteobacteria > HIMB59 > CACPNW01. Next base: position 129,024 of record CABZFN010000001.1, read on the forward strand.
AGCCAGAACAATAGAATACAAAAATTGCAAATATGACATAGGACCTCACAGATTTTATACTCTCAATAAAGAGGTAAATGAATTTTATAAAAATACTTTAGGGCCAGATAGTATTACGGTTAAAAGATTAACTAGAATTTTTTATGATAAAAAATATTTTTATTATCCACTTTCACCATTTAATACACTTATAAACCTAGGAATAATAAAAGCGTTTAAGATACTTACAAGCTATTTTTTTTCTAAAATAAAATCAATATTCAATTATAGCAAAATAAAAAATTTTGAAGATTGGGTTATTTCAAATTTTGGATCTGAATTATATAAAACTTTTTTCAAAAGTTATACCGAAAAAGTATGGGGAATTGAATGTAAAAATATTAGTAAAGATTGGGCTGCACAAAGAATTAAGAATATAAGTTTTTTTAATGTATTTTTTAATTCTATAATTAAGAAAATAAGAAAGAAAAAAGTAAAATCTCTTGTAGATTCATTTCAATACCCAAAATATGGAGCTGGTTTTTTTTATAAAAAACTATCTAATAAAATCATAGAAAATGGTGGAAAGATTGAACTTAATTCAAAGCTTACTCAAATAAATCATTTAGATTATAAGATTAAAAATATTGTTATAAAAAATAGTACTGGAATAGTAGATATAGAAACAGATTTTTTTATTTTTAGTAATCCTTTTACTGAAATTATAAGACTATTAAATCCTAAACCACCGCAAAATATTCTAGAGGCATGTAATAATTTAAAATATAGGCATCACATAGGAGTTAAACTTGAAATTCATGGACCTATTTTTCAAGATAATTGGATATATGTTCATGATCCAAGAGTTAAAATGGCTAGAATTTCTAATTATAAAAACTTTTCTCCATACATGTCGAATAGTATTAATATAAATCCTATTACAGTTGAGTATTTTTGTTTTGAAAATGATAAGATTTGGAACTTGACAGATCAAGAAATTATATCATTTGCTATTAAAGAATTAAGATTAGCTGGTATTATTGATTTTAATAATACCGTTAAAAATTCTTTTATAGTGCGTTCATTAAATGCATACCCGGTAATAGCTAAAGATTACCAAAAATATGTATTAGAAATAAGAAATTATTTAAGAAAATTTAGCAACTTATTCCCTATAGGTAGATCAGGAATGTTTAAGTATAATAATCAAGATCATGCTATTGCGACAGGAATGTATATGGCCAGAAATTTAATTAATAAAGATTTTGATATTGATATATGGAATATTAATAGTGAAGGAGTTTATGTGGAAGGTGAAATAAAAGATTAGATTAATTTATTTTTTTACACCAAAACTGGTACATACCTGAAAAAATTCTTGAATTATTTTTTTCAAAATCTTCCCATTTATCTAGATCATATAGATCATTTGTCTGATTATATTTTTTTTTAAATCGATCTAAAACATATGTGTCTTCAAATCCTAAAAAAATTAATCCTAACTTGTTCATATGACTTCTTATTTTTTTAATTGTAAATCTATGCTCCTGTACATGAAATAATAAATCTCTGACTCCACTTGTTGAATAAAAATCTGGACTAAATTTAACACTATCCCATGCTGTTATGTTATTTTCAAAAATATCTTTTCTAAAATTAATAATATTTTTTTTTGTAATTTTGATTCTTAAACTATTTATTTTTTCTCTTATATTTACAATATTTTCTCGAGCTTTTTCACTATATAAACCAATTAACATCAGAGCATCTTTTTTTAAACAATCAGTTATGCATTCCCATCCTACTAGTGGATCAGCCATATGATGTAGAACACCAACAGATTCAATAATATCGAATTTTTTATCCAATTTTCTTAAGTCTAATAAATCTCCTTGAATAAAGTTTATATTTTTAAAATTTAATTCTTCGGCTTTTCTTTTTGCATAGGATAAACTATTAAAACTTAAGTCTAATGCAAAAATTTCTGAATTTTTGTATTTAGAAGCTGTAGTTATTGCGTGTTGTCCAGTACCACATCCAGCGATTAAAATTTCTGGATTTTTAGAAAAATTTAATTTTTTAAAATCTACATTTAAATTTATATTTTCAATTACTTCATTTATAACTCTGGGCTCAATACTTAAACCAAGATTAGTCCATCTAGGATATGGATTTTCTTCATATTGATTTTTGACTTTTATTGATATTTTATCATTAATTTTTGAAATTGATTTTATTTTTTGGATATATTTTTTTTCTTCATTATAATTTCTATATTGTAATATAAATGTCTCTTTTAATTCATTTGAAGGATTTATTTTTTTACACCAATCAAAGCTATATAATGGAGAATAACAAGATAATATAAGTATTTCTAAATCATTTATTTCTTTTGTATTAATATTTTTTTTAATTCTTTCATTAATCGTATTAACTTTAAATCTTTCTTCATCTGTCTCATAATATACATATTCATTTAAAAAACATTGAGCTGATAATGAAATTAAGAATTTCAAATAAATATTTTTAAAATTTAAATTATAAATTTGATTTAAAATTTCATTTCTAATTTTAATGAAATTTTTTTCAATGTAATAATTAGAAATAGGACAAACTTTCATAAATTTTAACAAAAGTTTATTCTTGTTTAATAATTCTATTATTTTATCCAAATTTTTTGGATAGATGTTATTTTCTAATAAAAAAAAATTATCTTTTAAATTTGTATTTAAAAATAAACCATTTATTACATTTGTAGCTATAGCATTTGGTCGAACAATTATTTTTTTTTCAAGAAGATATAATAAAAATTTATTTATGTATTTATTCTTCTCATCTAATATGTAATGTTGAAGAACTCCGGATAAATTGTAAAATCCTCTTATATAATTTGGGTTTATGGTGAGTGTTTGTATATAATAATCAAGAGCTTTTTTATTTAAATTTCTTTTTCTAAATATATTTCCTAAGTTATTGTAAGCCTTATAATAACTCTTATCTAATTCTATAACTTTTTCATAATTTTTGATTGCATTGTCTTCTTCACCAAGTTTGTTATAAATATTTGCTAGGTTATAATATCCGTCATTGTATTTTGGGTTTAAATTTATAACTTTTATAAATAGTTTTTTTGCTAAAAAGTAATTTTTTAGTTCAGTATGAATTACTCCTGAAATATTATTTATTAAGATTGAATTAGGGTAGTCACTGATAGTTCTATTAGATAAATCAAGAGCTTCTAAATATTTTTTTTTATTAAATAAGAATATTATTTGTTCAATAATATTTTTATCAGGTTCTTCTTTAATCATTTATATTACTGAAGATATTAGTTTTTTTGTATATTCTGATTTAGGTGAAACAAAAATATCTCTACTATAATTTTCTTCAACAATTAAACCATCTTTTAAAACAATTATTTTATTAGCAATAGCTCTTATAACTCTCATATCATGACTTATAAAAATATAACTTAAGTCTAGTTCTTTTTGTAAATTATTTAATAAACTTAATATTTGATTCTGAATTGTTACATCTAATGCTGAAGTTGGTTCATCTAATATTAGTATTTTAGGTTCTAAAATCAAAGCTCTAGCAATTGCAATTCTTTGTCGTTGACCACCAGAAAATTCATGAGGATATTTTTCTATTGTATTTTCATAGACTAAACCAACTTTTTCCAAAATATTTTTTAATTTTTTTCTTTTTTCTCTTGAACTAATATTAGGATAATGAACCATTAAACCTTCTGATATAATATCTTCGATATTCATTCTTGGACTTAGGGATGAGAATGGATCTTGAAATACAACTTGAATATTTTTTCTTAAATCTAAAACCTCTTTTTTACTTAAATTATTTAAATTTTTTTTATTTATTATTATTTCTCCTTTAGATTGTATTAATTTTAGAATTGCCAAAATAAGTGACGTTTTTCCTGAACCAGATTCGCCCACAATTCCAATAGTTTCTCCAATTTTTAAATTAAAGCTTACATTCTTAATTGCTTTTACATAGTCAATTGTTCTTCTAAGTAATCCTTTTTTTATGGGATACCAAACATTTAGATCCTTAATACTTATTATTGATTCACTTTTTTGATTACTGTTTTCTTTAATATTACTTTCATTGGATACTAATTCTTTAGTATATTCATGTTTAGGATTATTAAATATTATTTCTTTTGTACCAAATTCAATTACTTTACCATTTTTCATGACATATATATAATCTGATAATTTTTTTACTACAGAGAGATCATGGCTTATAAAAACCATAGACATACCCATTTTTTTTTGAATATCTTGTAATAACTCTAAGATTTGTAATTGGATAGTTACATCTAAAGCTGTAGTTGGCTCATCGGCTATTAATAAATCTGGTTCATTTGCAATACTCATCGCAATCATAGCTCTTTGTCTTTGTCCCCCCGATAGTTCATATGGGTATATTTTTGGTCTTGATGAAATATCACTAAGGCCAACTTCATTTAGTAATTTTATAGTTCTTTTTTTTGCTTCTTTTTTACTTAGCGTATTATGTGTAGTAATTATTTCTTCAATTTGCTTATTTATTGTATGTAGTGGGTTTAAACTCGTCATTGGTTCCTGAAATATTGTTGAAATTTTATTTCCTCTTATATTTTGAATTTCCTTTTGACTTAAATTCAACAAATTTTTATTATTATATATTATTTTTCCTGTTTTAATGTTGGCTCCATTAGGCAATAATTTTAATATGCTTAGAGCTGATAATGTTTTACCTGATCCAGACTCTCCAACTATTGCTGTAGTTTTACCTTTTACTACATCAATATTTACATTTCTAACTACGTCAGTATATTTATTAAACCCTATACTTAAGTTATTTATTGATATTATTTTTTCCATTTTAATTAAAAGTCTTTCTTGGGTCTAGTGAGTCTCTTATTGCTTCACCTACAAAAACTAAAAGGCCTAACATTAAACCTAAAGTTAAGAAACTTGTAATTCCAAGCCATGGGGCTTGTAAATTATTCCTTCCTTGATTTACCATTTCTCCTAATGATGCTGAACCAGGTGGTAAACCAAAACCTAAAAAATCAAGACCTGATAAAGCTGTTACTGATGCGCTTAAACTGAATGGGAGAAAAGTTACAGTAGCAATAGTAGCATTAGGTAACATATGCCTTATCATTATTTTTATGTTCGAAACGCCTAGTGCTTTTGCAGCTCTTATATAGTCAAAATTCCTTGCTCTTAAAAATTCTGCACGAACTACACCAACATAACCCATCCAACTAAAAAGCAATAAGATAATCAAAAGCCACCAAAAATTTGGCTGAATTACACTAGCTAAAATTATTAAAACATATAAAGTTGGTATTGCTGACCACACTTCCATAAATCTTTGGAAGAATAAATCAGTCTTTCCACCAAAATAACCCTGTATTGCTCCAGCAGACACACCTATAATCATTGAAAAAAATGTTAAAGTAAATCCAAACAATACTGATATTCGAAAACCATAAATTAATCTTGATAGTACATCTCTTGCTTGATCATCAGTACCAAGCCAATTTTTATTTGAAGGTGGTGAAGGAGCTGGAGCAGATAAATCTCTTATTATTGTATTATATGAATATGGAATTATAGGCATAATCATCCATCCATTTTCTTCAATTAAGTTTTTAACATATGGGTCTTTATAATCTGCCTCTGTTTCAAAATCTCCTCCAAATGTTGTTTCTGAATAGAAAGAAAATATTGGATAATAAAAGTTTGAATTATATTTTACTAATAAAGGTTTTTCATTTGCAATAAAATTAGCAAACAAAGAAATAATAAATAAAAAACTGAATATCCAAAAAGAATAATAACCTCTTTTGTTGTTCTTAAAATTATTTAGTCTTCTTTTATTTAATTTTGATAATTTCTTCATTGTCTTGATTCAAAATCTATGCGTGGATCAATAATTGAGTACATAAAATCGCCAATTATTCCCATAACCAACCCGAGTAGTGAGAAAAAATAAAGTGTTGCAAATATGACTGGATAATCTCTAGTCAGAGCAGCTTCGTATCCTAGTAAACCTAAACCATCTAAAGAAAAAATGACCTCAATGAACAGAGAACTTGAAAAAAGAATTCCAATAAATGCTGATGGAAAACCAGCAATTACTATTAACATTGCATTTCTAAATACATGACCATAAAGAACCTTTCTTTCAGTTAAACCCTTAGACCTTGCTGTAATTACATATTGTTGATTTACTTGATCAAGAAATGAATTTTTTGTTAAAAAAGTTAATCCAGCAAACCCACTTACAAGCATCGCAGTTAGAGGCAGTGCCAAATGCCAGAAGTAATCTATTATTTTTTGAAATAATGTTAACTCATCAAAATTTTCAGAAAATAAACCTCTTAGAGGAAAAATATCATAAAACCTTCCTCCTGCAAAAAATACGATTAGTATTACAGCAAATAAAAAATTTGGTATTGCGTAACCAATTGTTACAATTGAACTTGATACTATATCAAACTTCGATCCATCCTTTATCGCTTTTCTTATACCAAGAGGAATAGATATTAAATATACTAATAAAGTCGTCCATAAACCAAGTGATATTGAAACTGGCATTTTATCTAAAACGATAGAAGTAACTTTTTGATCTCTAAAAAAACTTTCTCCAAAATCAAAAGTTAAATAATCTTTTAACATTTTCATGAAACGTTGATGTGCTGGTTTGTCCATTCCATACATCTTTTCTATTTCTTTTATAACATCTGGATCGAGACCTTGTGCTCCTCTATATTTGCTATCATTAACTGATGTAGAATTATCTTGATTAAACTCTAAAGTTTCACCCTCGCCACCACCAGAAAATCGAGCTGTTGATTCAACAGCTGTGCCAGTCATTTGTGCAATCATTTGTTCTACTGGGCCTCCTGGAACAATTTGAATGACTGCAAAATTTATAATCATTATCCCAAAGAGAGTCGGAATAATTAAAAGAAGTCTTTTTATTAAGTAAGCACCCATATTGTGCTATTTTATATTATTTCTAATAAACTTTAATAATTAGTTTGATGTTCTATTTGATTGAATTGTTTCAAATTTATTCTGATTAATCCACCATGTATCGAAGCCTAAAGAATATTTTGGTTTTATTTTTGGTTGATCAAAAAAATCCCAATATAGAACTCTGTATGAGGAGATATGCCATTGTGGAATAACATAATAATTCCATAGAAGAACACGGTCTAGAGCTTTGGTTATTGTAATTAATTCTTCTCTATCACTAGCATTAATCAGACTTTCAATTAATCCATCCACAGCATAATTTTTTATACCAACAACATTTCTAGAGCCATTAGTATCTGCTGCATCTGAACCCCAAAAGTTTCTTTGCTCATTTCCTGGTGATAATGATTGTCCAAATGTTTGAACGACCATATCAAAATCAAATGTTTCCATCCTTTTTTGATATTGTGCACTATCGATTGTTCTAACTTCTGCAGTTATACCCAATTTTTCAAGATTATCTTTAAATGGAAAAACTATTCTCTCAAAAGCTGGTGATCGAAGTAAAATTTCAAATTCAAAAGGTTCTTTCGTGTTAGAATGTAAAAGTATTCCATCAACTAATTCCCATCCAGATTCTTCTAAAAGTTTTGAAGCTTCTTGCAATTGCATCCTCATATAACCTGAACCATCTGTGACTGGGTTTGTATATACTTCTTTAAATATTTCTTTTGGCAATACATCAAAATATGGATTTAAATAATTTAATTCTTCTTTTGAAGGAAGGCCTGAAGAAGCAAGTTCTGAGTTTTCAAAAAAGCTATCTGTTCTTTTATATGCATCAAAGAATAAATTTTTATTAGACCATTCAAAGTCAAAAGCATAAGAAAGAGCCTTTCTTACTCTTCTATCTTTAAATTTATCTTTTCTAATATTAAAAGCAAAACCCTGCATACCTTGTGGATTTTCATGACTTATTAATTCTTTTTTTATTAAACCTTCATTCACAGCATTTATTTTATACGCAGTTGCCCATTCTTTTGATGAATTTTCAGAGAAGAAATCAATCTCACCAGATTTGAAAGCTTCTCTTTCAATACCTCTGTCTTTGTAATAATCATATCTAATTGTGCCGAAGTTATCTTTCCCAATTTTAATTGGTATTGATGCACCAAAACCCCAATAATTTTTATCTAATTCGTAAGTAATTGATCTTCCACTATCAAATGATTTAATTTTATATGGACCACTTCCAATTGGTATTTCCAGAGATGTTTCTTCAAAGTTTTTATTTTCCCAATAATGTTTTGGCAGAACAGGTAATTGACCAACAATTAATACTAATTCCTTATTCGTGTTTGTTGTAAAATTAAATCTCACTTTATTTTCTTGTTCTTTAATTACTTCTTTTACATCTCCATAGTAGTATTTATAAAATGGGTGCCCTTTTTCCATTAGGGTATTAAATGTCCAGACAACATCGTCAGCTGTAATTTTTTTCCCATCATGCCAATAAGCTTCGTTTCTTAATGTAAATGAAACCCAAGATCTATCATCTGTCCATTCAATCGTTTCTGCCAATAATCCGTATTCCGTAAATGCTTCATCACTTGATCCTGTTGTTAATGTTTCAAACAATCCTCCAATTCCAGCTGCCGAGGTGCCTTTTAAAATAAAGGGATTGAAGCTATCATAGGTTCCAATGGCACTTCTTACTATTGATCCACCCTTTATAGAATTTGGATTAATGTATTCAACATTTTCAAAATCTTTTGAGTATTTTGGCTCACCATGCATTGCAATTGCATGTGATATATTAGTATTTGCTTGTACTTTTAATTGTAAAATTAGAGTAAACGTAAAGATCAAAGTGAGTATTTTCATACTTTTAATATATGTCTATTTATTAAAAATTAAAATAAATTTTAGTTTATTAATTTAATTATTTCATCATGAAGAAAACTTGTACTGGAAGCAACTAAACTGCCATCTGAGTCTAGCGATATATCTTGTCCAGACTTATCCGTAATTACTCCACCAGCTCCTTCAATTACATTTACAAGGGCCATATAATCATGTACTTTTAATGTATCCTCTAAAACAATATCAATTAGACCTGAGGCTAACATTCCATACATGTAACAGTCACCACCAAGTCTATAATATCTTGATTGTTCTTTTAGTAATTCTAATCCTTTTCTAATTTGAGGTTCATCAAAATATAATCCAGATGTAAAAAGATAGGCATCTTTAATTTGTTTAATTGCACTAGTTTGAACATCTTTTCCATTACATTTTGTCTGTTGGTTTTTTATTCCCATCCATCGCTCATCATGTGCAGGGCAATTAATAATTCCTAAAACTGGTTTTTTGTTATGAAGTAATGCAATTAAATTACCAAAATCTTTATGTCCGGCTACATAGCTTCTTGTGCCATCTATAGGATCTAATACCCATATAAATTCAGCATCTATTTTTTCATTTTCATACTCTTCACCTAAAATTCCATGATCAGGATATTCTTTTCTTATTCTCTCTCTTAATACTTGTTCTGTTTCTTTATCTGCTAGAGTTACAGGACTTTCATCATCTTTAATTTCTATTTCAATTTTGTTTCTAAAATAATGCATTGAAGTTTTAGATGCATTATCGGCTAAAGAGTTTGCAAATTTTGAAAACTCTTCTGTATCTAAGATCATTACTTTAGTTTATGGAAGTGGTGCTGGATTATCTGAGTGTTTTCTTAGGAAATAAACTAAGTCTGCTCTATCTTTTACTTTTTTCAAACCTGCAAAGTTCATTTTTGTACCTTTTATATATTTTTTTGGTTTATATAAAAATTCTGCTAATTCTTCAAATCCCCATTCTCCACCGTATTCAGCTAAAGCTTTAGAGTATGCAAAACCTTCAACATTTGCTTTTGGTCTATTTATAATGTTCCATAAGTGTGGCCCTACTTTATTTGCACTACCTTTTTCGTAATTATGGCAAGTAGCACATTTTTTGAATAATTTTTCTCCATTATCTAGAGAAGCACTTGCTAATAACAATGAAATTGGCTCAATTACCTCTTCTTTGTTTTCTACTACTCCAACGCTAGTAGAATCCTCAGGAACATCTATTTTATAAGCTGTTTCTTTTTTTTCATCATGATCAATATCAATGACTAAATCTCCAAAATGCCCAATAAGGGTAACAATTAAGACTGCTAATATAATTGATGCTAAAATTTTATTAACTTCAAGCCCAGACATGTATAAGTACATATACAGATTTTTTAGGAGAAAGAATATATTTGTCGTAAGTATGAAATTTAAATTCTCTTGCTTAATTGTCGCATAAATTATGAAAAATGTTGTAATTATACCTTCACGAATGGCTTCCACTAGACTGCCGGGCAAACCCTTAATGGCTATAGATGGTATTCCAATGATACAACGAGTATGGCAACAAGCAACTGAGTCTAATATTGGAGAAGTGTTTGTTGCATGCTCTGAAATTGAAGTGCACGATTTAATTGTAAGTAATGGTGGCAAAGCTATTATGACAGATCCAAATCTCCCTTCTGGGACTGATAGAGTTCACTCCGCTTTTTTAAAAATAAAAAATAACAAAGACATAGACATAATAATTAATCTACAAGGTGATATGCCTCTTATAAATCCAGAACATATTCTTAAAGTCATTGACCCAATAAAAAGAAATTTTACCATTGGCACACTCGCAACAAACTTAAATGATAATGAATTAAATAATCCCAATGTAACAAAAGTTGAAGTTGATTTTAAAAAAAATGAAATTGCTCAGGCGTTAAGTTTTTATAGAGAAGTTACGATAGAAAATAAAAACTTATACCATCATGTTGGTATCTATAGTTACACTCCAGATTCAATAAATACATTTATCAATCTACCTAAATCAAAAAATGAAATAGATCTAAGTTTAGAACAAATGAGAGCTATGGATTCTAACATTCCAATTGGAGTTACGTATGTTCCTGAAGTTCAAATGAGTGTAGATACAAAAGAGGATTTAATAAATATTGAAACTAATATAAGAGAGCACAATGATAAAAGTTGATAGTTTTTCATTTCAAGGTGTAAATGGTGCTTATAGTGAACAAGCTGGAAAAAATATTTTTCCAAACGCAACAAGTGTACCATGTGCAACTTTTGAAGATATGTTTGAACATGTTAGATCAGGAAAATCTGAAGCAGCAATGGTTCCAATAGAAAACTCTCTTGCAGGAAGAGTGGCGGATACTCAAAGATTGATACCTGACTCTGATTTAAAAATAACTTATGAATATTTTCATGAAGTAAATCATAACTTACTTGGAATTAGAGGTGCGAAAATCTCAGATATTAAAAGAATAAGAAGTCATGAACAGGGAATTGCCCAATGTCGAAACAAAATCTTAAAATTAGATAAGCAAATGATTGTTGAAGCTGATACAGCCGGATCAGCAAAATTAATTTCAGAGTTAAATAATATTGAAGATGCAGCTATCGCATCTGAACTTGCTGCTAATATATATGATCTTGATATATTGGAAAAAAATTTCCAAGATACTCTAAATAACGTAACTCGATTTCTTGTTATGCAAAAAAATTTATTAGATATAAATCGAGAAACAAAAGATATCCTTACAACATTAGTATTTACAGTTAGAAGTATTCCAGCAGTTTTGTACAAATGTCTTGGTGGATTTGCTAGTAATGGTGTTAATATAACCAAGCTTGAGAGTTACATTCACCCTCAGGGTTTTGATGTTGCGCAATTTTATATAGATTTTGAGGGACATCCTGAAAATACTTCTGTAGAATTAGCATTAGAAGAGATGAAATTTTTTTGTAAGAAGATAGAAATCCTAGGAGTATATGAGAAATCTTCATTCAGGAAAAAATAGGATTTTTTAAAAAGTCTATTTATATTTTATTTATATTAATGTTATATTGCTACAGGGAGGATTGAGGGCAAATAAATTGCTAATCCAGTCAGATCTGAAAAGAAGCAGCTGTAACAATCTTGTTTGGGTCTCAACTCCTTCCATTAATTATAATGACAGAAGAAAAAAAATATAAAGTTTTAGCTAGAAAATACAGACCTCAAAAATTTGAAGATTTAATTGGTCAAGAATTATTAGTAAAAATTCTATCAAACGCTATTAATAATGACCGGTTAGCTCACGCATATATTCTAACAGGTGTCAGAGGTGTTGGAAAAACCACCACTGCTAGACTTATAGCTATGAGTATTAATTGTAAGAATAGAGATAAAAAAAATTGTGAACCATGTGGAAATTGTGATTCATGCAAATCAACAACTTCGGATAGTAATCTTGATGTTATTGAGATTGATGCAGCTTCTAATACTGGCGTTGATGACATTAGAGAAATAATTGACAATGTAAAATATAAACCTGTTATCGGTGATTATAAAATATTTATAATTGATGAAGTTCATATGCTTTCAAAAAGTGCATTCAATGCTCTGCTCAAAACTTTAGAAGAACCACCAGAACATGTTAAATTTATTTTTGCCACAACAGAAATTAAAAAAGTACCAATAACTGTTTTATCAAGGTGTCAGAGATTTGATTTACATAGAATAGAAAATAGAATTTTATCAGATCATTTATTAAAAATTTCCAAACTAGAAAATATTGATATAGATTTAGATGCTATTTCTTTACTTGTAAGATCAGCAGATGGATCTGTAAGAGATGGTCTTAGTCTATTAGATCAAGCAATAACTAGTCCAAATGAAAAAGTTGACTCTCAAACTATAATAAGCATGCTGGGATTAGCTGATAGAGAAAAAATATTTAACTTAATTGAAATTATTTTAGAAGGAGACGCCCTTGGTGCAATTAATAGGTATAAAGAGTTGTATGAGTTAGGGGCAGATATAGCAATGATATTTGATGAACTATTAAACGTAGTACATTTCCTTGTTCAAATAAAGATAGCAACGGATTTAAAAGATGACATTTATATTCCTGAATTTGAAAGAAATAAAGGAGCTGAATTGTCATCAAAAATGACATTAAATAATCTAAATATTATATGGCAAATTTTATTCAAAGGTTATCAAGAATTACAAAATACCTCTCATTTATACCAACATGGAGAAATGATTATTTTAAGAATTATTTATTTACATGATGGTCCAAGCCCAGAAGATCTAATTAAAAAAATGGACAAAGAAGTAGTAAAAAAAGAACCCTTAGAAAAAAATCTTGAACTACAAAATGAATCTAATGAAAGTAACAAAGTTCTAAACTTTAATGAAAATAAAAAAGAAATTTCACCAAAAGAAAATATAAATATAATAGAGATTCAAGACTACAGACATTTTGTCGATATGTTTTTTAAAAATAGAGAAGGATTACTCCACACTAAGTTGTACAATGATGTGCAGGTAGTATCTTTTAAAAAAGGAGAAGTCACTTTAAATACATCTAAAATTAATGATACTGGCTTCAATAGAACTGTTGCGAAATTAATCTCAAAATGGACAGGAAGAATATGGCAGATACATTCATCTGCAAGCAATCTTGGAAAAAGTTTACACGATGAAGATATTATTAACCAACAAAAAGAAATTGAAATAATGAAAAATCATCCAGAGGTAAAAAAAATATTAAAAGAATTTCCTGAAAGTAAAATTCACGCTATTACAGAACTAGGTGAAATAAATGATAATGACGCAGATATAAATCAAACAAAGATGAAAAAGGAGAATTAATGGTTAATCTAGGTAATATGATGAAGCAAGCTCAACAGTTGCAAAAAAAAATGGCTGAAGCACAGAATAAATTAAATGATATTGAAGTTGAGGGTACTTCTGGAGGAGGTCTTATTAAAGTAACAGCTACAGCAAAAGGTATATTTAAAAGAATTTCAATTGATGACAGCTTGATCAAACAAGAGGAGAAAGAAATACTTGAAGATCTGATCGTCGCTGCAATAAATGATGCTAAAGAAAAAGGAGAAGCTGCAGCACAAGAAGAAATGAAAAATCTTACAGGTGGCTTACCATTACCTCCAGGAATGAAACTTCCTTTTTAAAAATGGAGCAATCGCCAATAGATAAGTTAATAAACGATATTTCAAAACTTCCAGGATTAGGAAGAAGGTCGGCTCAAAGAATTGCTCTTTTTTTATTAAAAAATAAAGATAAAAATTTATCTCCTTTAATTGAGAGCTTAAACTTATCTTATAATAAAATTATTGAGTGCTCAGAATGCGGAAATATAGACATGGTAAATCCGTGCAATATTTGTGCAAATCCTAAAAGGGATAAAACAACTATTTGCGTTGTTGAGGATGTATCAGATATGTGGACATTAGAAAAAGTAGGATTTTATCGTGGCCTCTATAATGTTTTAGGCGGTTCATTATCTGCGATTCAAGGTATAGGAACTGATGAATTGAAAATAGAACATCTACTAAACAGAATTGAAACAAATAATATTAAAGAAATTATTCTTGCCTTAAGTACAACTATGGAAGGACAAACAACATCTTTTGTTATTGCAGATAAGCTAGAAAAATTTAAAGATTTAAATGTGACAAGACTTGCACAAGGAATCCCTATGGGCGGAGAAGTACACTACTTAGATGAAAACACATTAAATACAGCATTTCAATCTAGAAAAAAAATTACTTAAATAAAATGGATAAATTACTTTACGTCCCAAATCCACTATTACGCCAAAAAGCAGAAAAAATTCAATTTGTTGGAATTAAGGAAAAAGAAATTGCCAAAAAAATGATGCAAATAATGATAAAAGCACCAGGTGTAGGTCTGGCGGCAAATCAAATTGGAATTCTGAAACGAATAGTGACTATATTTTTTGTAGATCAAGAGACTAAAAAAGAAACACAATATACATTATTTAACCCAAATATTGTTTCATACTCTCAAGAAAAAATCGTTATGGAAGAGGGTTGTTTATCTCTTCCTGAACAATTTGCAGAAATTGAGAGACCTCAAAATATAGTAGTCGAGTACTTAGATGAAAATAACAAACAAATAACAAAAGAAGTTAGTGGAGTGGAGTCAAGAATTTTACAACATGAAATTGATCATCTTTCTGGAAAGTTATTTGTAGATTATCTTTCTTCATTAAAAAGGAATATAATGATCAAAAAAGTACAAAAATTTTTAAAAAAAAAAAATAATGAATAATAAAAAAATAATTTTTATGGGTTCGCCTAAAATAGCTTCTGACTATCTTGAGGTTTTAATTAAAAGTAATGTCATTATTTCAGCAGTATTTTCACAACCCCCAAAAAAGAAATCTAGAGGAATGAAAATAATAGAATCTGAAGTCCATCAACTTGCAAATAAAAATAACATAGAAGTTTTTTGTCCAAATATATTTGATAAAGATACTATTGAGACAGTGAAAAAATTAAATCCTGATTTAATTATTGTTATGGCATACGGTAAAATATTGCCAAAAGATATTTTAGATTTACCACCATTTGGTTGTATCAATATCCATGTTTCTTTGTTGCCTAGATGGAGGGGTGCAGCCCCAATAGAGTATTCTTTAATGAATGGCGATAAAGAGACTGGTATATCAATAATACAGCTAATCGAAAAATTAGATGCTGGACCAATTATTAATCAAAAAAAAGTAGATATAGAAGACGGTTGTAATAAAAATGAATTAAGTCAAAAATTAACAGAGGTTGGAATCAAATTATTAATGGAAACTATTCCTCTTATATTTGATAAAAAAATTTCTTATTCTGATCAGGATGATAATTATGCAACATATGCAAATAAAATTTCTTCACTAAACAGAAAAATTAATTTTAATAAATCTGTAAATGAAGTTTTAAATCTTATAAGAGCACATTCACCTAAACCTGGTGCTTGGTTTACTATACAAAATGAAAGAATTAAAATCATTAAAGCAAGAAAATCAAACTCTAACGGTAATGCATCGACAATTCTTAACGAAACCTTTGATATTGGGTGCAATGACGGAAGTATTGAACCACTAATTTTACAAAGAGAAGGCAAAAATGCTATTTCTAAAGATGATTTTCTTCGAGGTTATAGCTTTAAGATTAATGATATAATAAATGCCTAACTACAAGATAATATTAGAATACGACGGGACTAATTATGTAGGTTGGCAACGTCAAGAAAATGGTCCTTCTGTTCAGCAATTGGTTGAAGAGGCAATAGAAAAACTTTCTAAACAAAAAATAACACTTTTTGGAGCTGGTCGAACAGATGCAGGTGTACATGCAAGAGGACAGGTAGCTAATTTTGAATTAGAGCAACATTTTGATACTGATACTATTAGAGATGGCATTAATCATTATCTAAGACCCCAACAAATATCTGTTTTACATGCTCAAGAAGTGGATAAAGATTTTAATTCTAGATTTTCAGCAAAATTGAGATGGTATGAATACAAGATCTTAAATAGAAGATCACCAATTACGTTAGAGCAAAATAAAGTTTGGTGTGTACATAAAAAAATAGATACTGAAAAAATAATAAAACAATCACAACAATTTATAGGTAAATTTGATTTGTCTGCTTTTAGATCAATAAATTGCCAATCGAAATCTCCAATTAAATCTATTAATTCACTGGATATAAATTTTAATCATGATGAAATAAATTTTTTAATATCAGCTAAATCCTTTTTACATTCTCAAGTTAGAATCATGGTCGGCACACTAGTCGACATAGGATTAAATAAAATAGAAAAATCTATTTTAGAAATTATTCAATCCAAAAAAAGAGAATTTGCTGGAGTTACTGCACCACCTGAAGGATTATATTTATTGAAAATAGATTATTAATAAAAGCCAATTTCTGATAAGCAAATATCTGCTT
This sequence comes from uncultured Alphaproteobacteria bacterium, assembly GCA_902525035.1. Lineage (GTDB taxonomy): Bacteria > Pseudomonadota > Alphaproteobacteria > HIMB59 > CACPNW01. Next base: position 145,877 of record CABZFN010000001.1, read on the forward strand.
GAAAATCTTTAAATCCAGCAACCAGCCCTAATGTCTTTATATTCTGACCAACTAATTTTTTAGGTTGATAAGCATTTGATTTTTTAAATTCACTAAACGGTGCTTTTATTACTGTCCACTCAGAATTAGTTTTAAAACTATATTTATAATATTGCCATGGAGCCATCGTTAGAGCGGTTCTTACATGAATTGAATACTCTTCATTATTGCCAAATACTTTGAAATAAACACCCTCAAACTCCTCTGTTGATATTGAAGGTCTTAATTGATTTCTTATTTGTATAAAGCCACCATTATTTTCAGTAGTTACATCTCCTGTCATATGATAACAATTAACATCATTAACTTTTGATATGATCGCTTTACCTTGTGATAATCCACCCATTACGCCATCAGTAAAAAAGGCCCAATTTTGACCTTGAGAAGAAATTCCGGGTGTTTCTAAATTATCAAGTATCATTTTATTTTGAGATTGAAGATTGAATGAAAAAAATAAAATAAAAACAAAAATTATTAAACTTTTCAATTTTTACGATTTTCTGCTAATTTTTTTTTGATAAGAGATAAACCTGTTTCAACTTTTGATTTATATGATTCTTCAAATGCCTTTAACTGCCAATCTGAAAATCTAGATTTTAGTTCAGATAAATTATTTTGTTTCCATTCATTAGAAGTGTTTTCGTCTTTCCAAATATCTTTTTCTTCATTGGTTCTTCCACAACCGTAGCAATACCCTGAGATTGGGTCAGTTTTACATACGCTAATGCAAGGCGAAGTTACTTTGTTATGTTCCATGATAATATACATATATTTTTTTTTAGTTTATTCCATTAAAACGATGTAAAACTTTAAAATTATGACTGATTTTAGCTATTTAAATGTTGATAATGCTTATAAATTAATCAACCAAAAGGTAACAAAAACTCCTTTGGTAACTAATGATTACATAAATAATCTTTTAGAAGCTGAAATTTATTTTAAACTTGAGAATTTACAAAATACTGGATCATTTAAACTACGTGGAGCTACACACAAAATTACAAAATTAATAGGAACTGTAAAAGACTCAGGTGTAGTAGCATATTCATCAGGTAATCATGCACAGGCTGTTGCCTATGCATCTATGATTAATACTATTAGTGCAAAAATAATAATGCCTAAAACTGCACCTCAAATAAAAATTGAAAATACAAAAAAATATGGAGCAGAGGTAATATTATATGACACTTACTTTCAAAGTAGAGAAGAGATAGGAAATGAAATTCAAAAGAAAGATAATAGAGCTCTTATTAAACCCTATGATGATGAAGATATAATTGCTGGTCAGGGAACTGCAGCTATCGAAATTGTAAATGATTTGAAAGAGCAATCAATTGAACCTGATCTGTATTTATGTTGTTGTGGAGGTGGAGGGCTTATTGCAGGAACATCAACATACCTTAAACATATTTTCCCAAATATAAAATCATATTCTGTAGAGCCTGAAGAATTTGATGACACAAAAAGATCTTTAGAAGCTGGTAAACTTATAGAAAATAAAAAAAATGCTAAATCTTTTTGTGATGCACTATTGGCACCACAACCTGGTAATATAACTTTTCAAATTAATTCAAATACTCTTGAAGGAGGACTAAGTGTTTCTGATGAAGAAGTAACAAAAACTATAATTTTGCTAGCTGAACAACTTAAAATAGTTGTGGAGCCAGGAGGAGCAGTTGCAGCTGCAGCAGCATTTAATAATAAAATTGATGTTAAAAATAAAAAAATTATAGTCATGATTTCTGGTGGTAATATTGATTTAAGTTTATTTAATAAGTTATGATCAATCAATCAAATTTAAAGAAATTACAAAATCTATTAAAAGAAAAAGATATCGATATTTTTGTCATTAATAGAAGTGATGAATATTTAAATGAGTATATTTCTCCAAATTCAGAAAGATTAAAATTTATAACAAATTTTTCTGGTTCAGCAGGAAGAGCAATTATAACACCAACAAATGCATTCTTGTATATTGATGGACGATATACTTTTCAAGCGAATACTCAAATTAATGCCAAAGAGATTCACGCAAAACATTTAAATAGCTTTTGGACAGATTTAGAAAAAATTTTATTACAAGAAGAATATAAAATTGCATTAGATCCAACTCTTCATTCAATTATAGAAATTGAAAAAGTGGAAAAAATGTTAGAGAATTCAACATCACAACTCCAATTAATAGATAAAAATTTTGTTGATTTAATATGGGAAAATCAACCACAAACTCAGTATACAGATATATTTGATCACCCAACAAGTTTTGCTGGTCAGGGCAGAAGTGAAAAACTAGATATTTTAAAAAAATTTTTAGATCAAAATGAGATTGATCATTACTTTGTTTCTGGGCTTGATAATATTGCTTGGCTATTAAATTTAAGAGCAGATGATATTAAATATACACCGCTGCTTTATTCTTATCTTCTAATTTCAAAAAATAATAAACACTCTTTGTATATTAAAGAGTCTGCAATGCCAGAAATACTGAAAAAAGAAATCCAAACATTAATAAATATTAATAATATTGAAAACATCAGATCAATTTTTAATAATATTAATTCATCTGAATCAATAGGTTTAGATTTTAATTCCACCACTTATTATTTTTTAGATCTTTTAAGAAAACAAAAAATAAGTATTAAAAATTTAGCAAATCCATGTATTTTGTTAAAAGCTATCAAAAATGAAACTGAACTAGATGGAGCCAAAAAAGCACATATAAGAGATGGTGTTAGTATTACCAAATATATTTATTGGTTAAAAAATATCATGGATCCCAAATCAAATGATGAAATAAGTGTTGCACATCATTTAGAAAATCTTCGAAGAAAAAATAAATTATTTCATTCTCTATCTTTTGATACAATATCAGCAATTGATAAAAATGCAGCCCTTCCTCATTACCGTGTTACTGAAGAAGGTAAATCATCTTTCTCCAAAAATAATATTTACCTTGTTGACTCGGGGGGTCAATATTCTGATGGAACAACAGATATAACAAGAACTATAATTTTAGGTAAACCAACAACAGAACAAAGAGATAGATTTACGAGAGTTCTTAAAGGTCATATAGCCTTATCAAATCATGTTTTTGAAAAGGGAACAAAAGGAACTGATATTGATTATCTGGCAAGAAAAAGTCTGCAAGAAATTAATTTAGATTATGATCATGGGACAGGTCACGGTATTGGAAGTTTTTTAAGTGTACACGAAGGACCGCAAAGAATAGCTAAGAAATCAATGTTTGAAAGTATAGAATTAATACCTGGAATGATTATTTCAAATGAACCAGGATATTATAAGGAAAATGAATATGGAATAAGAACAGAAAATCTAATACTTGTTAAAGAAAAATCTGATGGGAGATTGTTCTTTGAGAATATATCATGGTGCCCTATTGATAGAGATCTCATAAATATAGAGATGCTTAAATTTGATGAGTTAGAATGGTTAAACTCTTATCATTATAAAGTTTATCAGAAATTGAAGGATTATTTAGACCAAAAAGAGCGTATTTGGCTTAAAGAAGTTACAGAGAAGTTAGATTATTAAAAAATCCACCTATTCTATTATGCGGCTTTAGAGTTAGTATCAAAATCAGACTTTAAAAGGTATTTATCTAGTTCGATCTTCCATTCATTACCATACTCACTTTTGAAATACTTTATTAGTTCTTTATCAGTAGAACTATCATTACTGTTTAATTCGTCATACATTTTGTTGAAAAATCCAAATACATTTAACATAAATTACCTTTCTAATAATAATTATTTAGTTAAAAATGACATGCAATTAAAGTATCAATAAATGAAAATAGATATGTTCTAAATGCATACACAAAAATATCTATTTTATAAGGAAATTAATGTTAATAACAAAACAGGTTAATTTAAATATTATTTATCAATGATTGTTATTCTAACTCAATGTTTTCCATCAAAAGTAGGAGGTATTGAAACATTAGTTTACAATATAGCCAAATTCCTTAGCAAAAATAAAAAAGTGATTGTTTTAGCTGATACACAAAATATATCTAATGATAAAATTTTTGATATAAATGAAAAAAATTTTCAAATAAAAAGATTTCGTGGTTTAAAATTTTTACGAAAAAGAAAAAAATTAAAAGAATTAGTAAATATATTTTCTTTGAATCATATTGAGGCAGTTATAGGTGATAGTTGGAAAAGTCTAGAGTTGCCAATCATTTTTCTAAACAAAAATAAAATACCAACAATAAGTCTTATTCACGGAAATGAAATAATAATAAAAAATGAAAAACATAAAAAAAGAATTCAAAATATACTTGAGCTTACAAATGGTATTGTAACCAATTCTAATTTTACTACAAAACTTCTAAGTGAAATAAGTAATAAACTACAAAATATACATGTTATATATCCAGGTATTGATCTTACAAACAAATACACTGAGGAAAGAGTTAATCTGAATAAAGGAACACCTACTTTATTAACTTTAGCAAGGCTTGAAAAAAGAAAAGGTCATTCATTAATTTTAAGATCAATATATAATCTAAAAAATTTGTATCCTAAAATCCAGTATATCATTGCTGGTGAAGGATATGAATTAGATAATATTAAAAAACTAATTAAAAAATATAGCTTAGAACAAAATGTTAATTTAGTTGGAACAATTAATGAGAATCAAAAAAATTATATATTTTCTAAAACTGATATTATGGTTATGCCAACTTCAGATGAAATACATGAGAAGTCTATTGAAGGATTTGGTATATCATACATTGAGGCAGCTAAATTTGGGATACCATCAATTGCATCAAATGTAGGGGGTACACCAGAAGCTGTATTACATAAAAATACTGGCCTAATTATTAATGAAATTAGTGAATTAGATGATGCAATACAAAAGCTGATCGAAGATAAAAACTTTAGATTTGAATTAGGCGAAAATGCAAAAATCCGAGCAGAAAAAGAACTAAATTGGGAGACTCAAATAAACAAATACAATAAATTAATAACAAATATTCAATGAGTATATTGTTCCATAATGTAACTTTCGACAATATTAATATTTATAAAAAAACTATAAAAAAATATTTTAAAGATGAAAAAATTATTTCTATTAATGATTATAAAAAATTTAATGATGTAGAATATGCAATAATCTGGGATTTACCAGATACAGTTCTTTCTAAGCTAAAAAACTTAAAAGTTATTTTCTCTATGGGCGCTGGAGTTGATCATATTTTAAAATTAAAAAATTATGATAAAAAAGTACCTATAATTAGAATAAAAGATCCTGAAATGGGCAAGAGAATAGCAAATTACTCTTTGGCTCAAATATTAAACTACCAATTAAACTTTAAAATTTTTCAAAATTCTCAAAACAAAAAATATTGGTCTGGAGAAAGAACACCTATCGATAATGAAAACTTAACTATAGGTATTCTTGGCTTAGGTTTTCTAGGAACTTATATTGCCAAAGTCTTAATCAAATTAAAATACAATGTAATTGGTTATAAAAAATCTATCGTTCGCTCTTCGAATATAAAAACATATTCAAAAAAAAACTTAAATAAATTTATCAAAAATTCAGATATTATTGTTTCGATTTTACCTGCTACACCTCAAACAGACAATATTATAAACACATCATTCTTAAAAAAAATGAAAAAAAAATCTTGTTTAATAAATATTGGCAGAGGAAACGCTATAGACGAAAACGCACTAATAAAACATCTAAAAAGAAACAAAGAGTTTTATGCTTATTTAGATGTATTTAAAAATGAACCATTAAAATCGTCAAGTAAACTTTGGACTTTACCAAATGTTACCATTACTCCACATGTAGCAGGAGTTACAGCAATAGAGTCTGCAATAAAATACATGTTTAAGAAATATAAAATGTATAAAAAAAATAATACATTAAAATCTGATGTTAAATCTATAAAGAATTTTTATTAAAATTAGGGTTTATTAAAATTTGGAATATTTACTTGAAATAATTTTCCAAAATTTTAAAATATATTTTCTCAAGTTGTATGATATCTTCAATGTATACAAACTCATCAACCTTATGAAGAGTTTGATTTCTAAGACCAAACTCTACTACTTCACAAAAGTTCTTTATATATCTTGCATCAGAAGTACCACCATCGGTTGCTTGCTCAGGTGGGCTATTTCTTCCTGTAACATCAGAAATTGATTGCGAAATAATATTATATAAATCACCGGGTTTATTTAGAAATGACTCAGCCGTTGCATCATATGTATAAGTGCAACTAGCTTTTTCCAGTTTAGAGAAAATTTTTTCTATTTTATTATCAATCCATTTTATAATTGAGTCAGATGAGTGCATATCATTAAATCTAATATTAACTGTTGCTTTAGCTAATTCCGGAATTACGTTTTGAACGGGGTTGCCAATATCAATAGTAGCGATTTGAACTGATGTTGGTAAAAAATTTTCATTACCTTCATCTAGCGGCTCTTCTAATATACTATTTAATAAATTCACTAAGTGATGTGAAGAATTTTCAGCTAAATGAGAATTCGCAGTATGTCCTTGAATACCTTTTACTTGAAAAAAGAAACTAACTGATCCCCTTCTTCCAATTTTTATTTTATCGCCAACCTCATTTTTAGAAGTTGGTTCACCAACAAGACAATGATCAAATTTATAATTTTGTTTGCTTGCCCATTCTAGCATTCTTGGTGTGCCATTTACAGAATCTCTTTCTTCATCACCTGTAATAATAAATGAAATTTTACCTGGAAGATTTTTATACTTATCTGCAAATCTTTTGGCGGCACTAATAAAACATGCAACACTGCTTTTCATATCTTCACTTCCTCTTCCATAAAGTTTACCATCATCTATTTTTGCTGAAAAAGGAGGATATTTCCAAGAACTTTCATTTCCTACTGGAACTACATCTGTGTGACCAGCATATACAAAATGCTTTCCTTCATTTCCTATCGTTGCAAATAAATTTTTTACTTCATAAGAATTGTTTCCAGAGAAAGTTAATGGATGACAGTCACATCCCATAGCATGTAGATGATTTGCTACGATTGTTAAAGCGCCTTCATCTTTTGGAGTTACACTTGCACATTTAACTAAGGATTGTGTAAGATTAACTGGATCAAAATTAATTTCTGACATTAATCTCTTAAAAGATCATTGATTGATGTTTTACTTCTGGTCTTTTCATCAACTCTTTTAACAATAACAGCACAGTATAAAGAAGGATTAATATACCCTTCTTTTTTTCCTGGTAACGTACCTGGTACCACAACTGAATACGCTGGAACTTTTCCCATATGAATTTCTCCAGTTGATCGATCGACTATTTTTGTAGACGCTCCAATAAATACACCCATTGATAAAACCGCACCTTCACCAACTATAACACCTTCAGCTACTTCACTTCTTGCTCCAATAAAACAATTGTCTTCAATAATTACAGGATTTGCTTGAATAGGTTCAAGTACACCGCCAATACCAGCACCTCCAGAAATATGACAGTTTTTACCTATTTGCGCACATGAGCCAACTGTTGCCCAAGTATCAATCATTGTTCCTTCATCAACATATGCACCAAGATTTACAAAAGAAGGCATTAAAACAACACCTTTAGCAATAAATGCAGATTTTCTTACAACAGCATCTGGGACATACCTAAATCCTGCTTTCAGATGATCATCTTTAGTCCAACTTGCAGTTTTACTTTCTACTTTGTCAAACCAAGTAGCATGTGATGCTTTAAGAATGTCATTATCATTTAATCTGAAACTTAAAAGAATTGCCTTTTTAATCCATTGATTAACTTGCCATTCATTATCAATTTTTTCGCAAACCCTTATGATACCACTATCGAGTTTGTTTAATGTGTCATCTACAGCATTTCTAATATCCCCTGAAGTATTTACATTAATATTTTCTTTATCATCAAAAGCATCATTAATAATTTTTTCAAGATCACTCATAATTTACCCTCATTTACATCTTTTAAAAATAAACTCAAATCTCTTGTTTTAAAATCTAAATATTCTTTCGATGCTGCAATATCATCTGAAAAATTCTCATAACCTGCATCCACCCAAACAGGGGTAAAGCCAACTTTCTTTGCGGGTACTAAATTTTTAGCTATATCATCAAACATAGCAGAAGAATTTGCATCTATTTTAAATAACTCAATAATTTGATTGTAAGGGTTGATTTCGGGTTTTGGAATATAATTTGCCATTTTTATATCAAAAATTTCATCAAAAAAATTTGTTAGATCAATTCTATCTAAAATATCTAAGGCATGTTTCTCATTAGCATTAGTATAAATAATTTTTCTACCCTCAAGTTTATGTAGTTCATAATTTAAATTTTTATTTGGACTAACTATGGAATAATCTAATTTATGTACTTCTTCTAAAAAATAATCTGCTTCAACACCGTGATTATCCATTAACCCTCTTAAGGTTGTTCCATGTTGTTTATAATATTTTGATTGTAATTTCTTTGCATCAGATAAATTCATATCTAAATTTTTGGCAATAAATTCACCCATTAACTTATGAACTTGCTGAAAAATTCCACTATCAGCAGAATATAATGTGTTATCCAAATCAAATATCCACGTATTTATTTTATCTCTAAATTTCATTTAATTATTACTTATTTGTGTTCCAATACCATGTTCAGTGAATAGTTCTAGTATAACTGAATGTGGAATTCTACCATCTAGAATTGTAGATTTAGAAACACCTTTTTCCATAGCATCAATGCATGTTTGAATTTTAGGTTTCATTCCCCCTGAAATATAATCCATACCAGATATTTCTATTGCTTCTTTTAATGTTAATGAGGATATTAATTTTTTTTCTTCATTAAAAATACCAGGAACATCAGTTAATAATAGTAGTTTACTTGCCTTCAATTCACCAGCAACAAAGCCAGCAACTGTGTCAGCATTAATATTATAAGTAAAATTTTGTTCATCTTTACCTAGAGGTGAAATAACTGGTATTTGATCTTTTTTTATAAAATCTTCTAAAATATTTATATTTAAAGATTTTGGTTCTCCAACAAAACCAATATCAACAATTTTTTCAATATTTGAATCACTATCTTTTAATTCTATGTTCAGTTTTGTTGCGGTAATTAAATTATCACTTCCAGAGATGCCAATTGCCTTCCCACCTGAGGTAGAAATAGAGTCAACTATTTCAGAATTAATATCTTTTGACAAAACTTCTTCAACAACTTTAATTGTTTCCTTATCTGTAACTCTTAATCCCTCAACAAAATTAGAAGCTAAATTTTTGGATTTTAATCTTTCACCAATTTGTGGTCCACCTCCATGAATTATTACAGGTGAAATGCCAACTTCTTTTAACAAACCAATATCTCTTGAAAAACTTTCAGAGAGTTTTTTATCTCCCATTGCATGCCCACCATACTTTATAACAATAGTATCTCCGCTATGTTCTCTTATGTAAGGAAGAGCTTCAACTAATGTAGAAGCTTTATGAATAAAATAAGCTTGATCACTTTCTGATAAAAAATCAAATTTCATGATGATTGTGAAATCCCGTATATAGATCTTTGGATTTCAGTAATACCATTATTTTTCTTTGTTTCAGATTGATAGATATTTTCAAAAGAATCTTTATAATTTTTCATTAAACTCAGAATTGATTTCTTTTGGTAATCTAAATAACTTTTAGAAACCTTATCGATTTTTGTTAAAATTATTGAGAATTTTCTAGAACAACTGCCTAATAAATCAAACATATCTATATCAGAATTTTTAATTCCAACCTTTGAGTCTATTAGTAAAAAAACATGATCTAGTTTATCTCTATTTTCAATATACTCTTCTATAAGTGTCATTAGATTTTCTCTTGCAACTTTTGATACTTTTGCAAAACCATAACCCGGTAAATCTATCATATTAATTTTTTCACTAATAACGAAAATATTTATCGCCTGTGTTCTTCCCGGTGTTTTACTTGTTTTAGCTAATTTTTTAGTTCCAGTTATTGAATTAATTAAGCTTGATTTTCCAACGTTTGACCTTCCTATAAAACAACATTCCCTTTTAATCTCTAAGTAAGGAATATCTTTATACGAAGGAAATGAACCTACAAACTTATTGTTATTGAAAAACTTATTTAGATTTTTATTTAAGCTAGCCATTTTTGGCTAGTATTCTTCTTTGAATGAACCACTGTTGAGCAATTGATAAAATATTATTTACAGACCAATATAAAACTAGCCCAGCTGCAAATCCAGCTAGTACAAAAGTAAAAACAAAAGGAAGTAGTGCAAAAATTCTAGCCTGCGTTGGGTCAGTTGGAGCGGGATTAAGTTTTTGTTGTAACCACATAGTAAAACCCATAAAAATTGGAAGAATACCTATATCAACTACATTTAACAACGACAGAAAACCTCTGGATGGAATTTTCCAATCAATTATTCCAAATAGTGTCATCAAACCTAATGGATCTGGTGCAGATAAATCATGAATCCATCCATAAAAAGGAGCGTGATACATCTCTATTGTAACGAACAACACTTTATATAAAGAGAAAAAAATTGGTATTTGAACTAAAATTGGTAAACATCCAGCAACAGGATTAGCCCCCTCTCTTTTATATAAAGCCATTAGTTCTTGCTGCATTTTCTGTCTATCATTAGGATAAGTTTCTTTTAATCTTTGCATATCTGGCTGAAGTTTTTTCATTTTTGCCATTGATTTGAAAGACGCTTGTGCGAGAGGGAATAAGATTAAACGCATTAAAATGGTAAAGGCAATAATTGCTAAACCAAAATTTCCTGCATACCCAAAAAACCAATTAATTGCATATGAGACTGGTTTTGTTAAGAAACTAAACCATCCCCAGTCGATAGCATCTGTAAATCTTGGGATAGACAGATTTTCATCGTAAGCACTTAAAACATTTAATTTTTTTGCTCCTACAAATAATTTTCCACCGTATTCTAAACTTTCACCAGAACTAACTTTGTATATTTGTCCTACATATCCAGCTCTGTAACTATCTCTTCCATTATTTCCATATCTATAATTAACATTAATTGACTGATCAGCATCAGGTATTAAAGCGGACATCCAATACTTGTCTGTAAACCCTAACCAACCACCTTGCGCTTTGTTATCACAAAATTCCTTCTTAGTTGGCATTGATGAATTACAATCATCACTAATATCATCATAATTTTTTTCTAACAATTCATCATTAATTAAACTTATAAAACCTTCATGAAGAATAAAAAAATTAATAGTGTCTGGAGTATTTATTCTTTTAATTAATCGGTAAGGGAATACTTCAATATTAGTATTTCCTTTATTTTCAATTTCTTGAGTAATTGAAAACATATACTCATCATCAATCGTATAATTAATTTTAAAAGTTATATTTTGATTATTTGTCCAACTTAATGTTACAGGGTTTGAGGGAGTTAAGTTAGTAGAGTTAGTTTTCCAAATTGTTTCTAAATCTGGTAATTCCACCTCAGTATCTTTCAATTCTTTCCACCCAGTTTCAATATAATAAGGATTTGATGTTCCTTCTGGTAATAGAAGTTGAATATTATCAGAGCCAGGTTCTAAACTTGTTTTATATTTTGATAATATAAGATCATCAAGAATTGCACCTTTAAGATTAATGGAACCTTCTATTGATGAATTACTAAAAATAATTCTATCTGTTTCAATTAAAGCCTCATCCCGACTTTTTATTTCTGAAATAGATTCATTACTTTGCTCATCAATTGACGTAGCAGGTTCTAAAACTTCATCTTCTTCAAAGGATGTTGTTTGAATGGGTTGAGTTGGAAATAAAAATTGAAAAAAAATAATGATTGCAATTGAAATGCCAATAGCAAGATATAGATTTCGTTGTTCGTTCATTTGTTCAAATCGGTTTTCTTTGGCACTGGATCAAAACCATGTGAACCCCAAGGATGACACTTTGAAATTCTCTTTATTGATAATATTGATCCTCTAATTAAGCCATGTTCTTTTAATGATTTAACTGAGTATTCTGAACATGTAGGTAAATATCTACAGTTTTGACCAAGAAGGGGTGAAATAAAAAGCTGATATAATCTAATCATTAAAATTAAAGGGAATGAAATATATTTATTAATCATTTGCTTTTTCTTTAAGTTCTAATAGCAGTTTTTCAAATTTTTCTTCAAGTAGTGAAGTTTTAGCTATTAACACATAATATGAATTTATTTTACTATTAATAAGTATTTTTCTGGCTAATTCTCTCATTATTCTTTTTGCTTTATTTCTTTTAACTGCATTTCCAATTTTTTTAGATGCTGTGTATCCTATCCCAATAGAATTTTCTAGATTTTGATTATGTAAAATTTGAATATTCATATTTTTACTTTTAACAAACTTTCCTTCATTTCGTATCATGACGAAAGTAGATCTTTTCTTAATTGTAAATATTTTATGGGCCATTAGGCCTATTAAGCACTTAACTGAGCTCTTCCTTTTGCACGGCGTTTGTTAATAATCTGACGACCTGCCTTAGTAGCCATTCTAGCTCTAAAGCCATGTCTTCTTTTTCTAATTACTCTACTAGGTTGGTATGTACGTTTCATATTAAATCTTTGGGCCTAATACGAATTCATTATATATAAGTCAAATATTTACTTGAATATTCAATGAAAATTATAAGAAAAACTAATGAATTAGAGCAAATCTTAGTTTTAATTAAAGACAAAGGTCAATCTATTGGTTCAGTTCTAACAATGGGTAATTTACATGACGGACATTTATCGCTAATCAAAGAAGCACAGTTAAATAATGATTTTGTTGTAACTTCAATTTTTATTAATCCAACACAATTTAATAATGAAACAGATTTCAGTTCTTATCCAAAAACAATAGATGATGACATCGCTAAATTAGAAAAAATAAGTTGTGATTTATTATTCTTGCCAGAGATACAAGAAATCTATCCAGGAGATTTACTAAAACAAAATATTGTAAACAATTTTAGAGGTATTCTATGTGATAAATATAGACCAGGCCATTTTGATGGAGTTACTACAGTTGTAGATATTTTCTTTAGTATAATTAAGCCGAATGTAAGTTACTTTGGTGAAAAAGATTTTCAACAAATAAAAATAATTCAAGAGTTAGTAAAAATTAAAAATCACAATATTAAAATTGTTTCATGCCCTTCTATTAGAGATGATAAGGGTATGAGCTTATCCTCAAGGAATTCAAAATTTACCAATGATCAATCAAAAATATTTAATCAATTAGGAAGTAAAATTTATGAATTTATAAATTTGTGTAAAAAAAATTCTAGTAATATTAATCTAGATAATTTTAAAAAACAAATATTAGAAAATAGTATTAACAAGATTGATTATATTGAAATCAGAAATGAAAATAACTTAGAAATAACTGATGTTTCTTATGAGGCACGGCTTTTTATTGCTTTATATATTGGTGAGATAAGAATTATTGATAACTTTAAAATATACTAAGGTATTAACCAATCGTATTTCGGTTCATTATTAATAAATTTTAATCTCAATCTTCGATGACCTGAAATTTCTAAATATAACCAATCAATTTCGTCAATTTTATTTTCGACTACTGTAAAATTTTTATAACCTTGCTCACTTTCTTCAAGACTTGGTTCTTTCCCAGTCAGATGTTCTGGAATTCCATCTTCTGGAAACTCGGTAACTGAACTTGGGTCTTTTAATGTTAAATAACATTTTCTACTAAACAGTCTTGTCTTATCCCACATTTCTCTAGCTCTCTCATTTTGATTATTAATTGAAGAAGTTGTTTTGATACGCAATTGAATTTTCAGTTTATGATCATAAAAAACAAAAAGAGATTTATTATTTTTTTGTAAATTAAAAACTTTAGGGGATCTAAAATCTGTATGAAAATTTAGTATTAAATTAGTAGGATCGAATTTTCGTAAAACTACTACTCTCGAATCTATTCCGCCTTCAGCATCAACATTGCTAATTACAGGGGTGTGAAAGGCATGTTTTCTATCCTTTACCCCTCGGGTTAAATTTTTCTTTATATCTTCAAATATTTCTAGGGTATTTTCTTTTGAAGAAGTCGACATGGTTCCTGTAATATAAATTGTTTTGAAGAAATAGCTAGATGATGGAAATAAATAAAATAGTGAATTTATTGAAACTGGAGCATGTTAAGTTTTTAATATCTATCTTTAAAGAAAATAATGTTGAAATCCGATTAGTAGGAGGATGTATACGAGACACTCTTCTTGAAAGAGAAATCAAAGATATTGATACAGCGACAACTTTGGAGCCACAGGATGTTTTATCATTATTAAATGAGAACAATATTGAGTATGATGATTTTGCTATACCTTATGGATCTATAATTGCTTACCCTCAAAATCGAAAAATACAAATTACAACATTACGTGAGGATGTTAACCAAATGGGTAGACATACAAATGTAATTTATACCAACAGTTGGAAAAAAGATTCAGCTAGAAGAGATTTTACTTTCAATGCTTTATATGTTGGAAATAATAATAAACTATATGATTATTATAATGGCCAATCAGATTTAAATGAAAGTAAAATTAGTTTTATTGGTGAAATAGAGGATAGAATAAAAGAAGATTACTTAAGAATCTATCGATATTTTAGGTTTAGAGGTCTATTTAATTTACCTAAAACATCTTTAAGTGATCAAAAAATTGTAGAAAAATATATTCATGAATCTTTAGCAGTGTTAACCAACGATGTAATAAGGCAAGAAATATTAAAAATGTTTAATATGTCTTTTCCATTAAATTGTTTTTATACATCTCATCAAACGTTACAAAAATTTAAATGGGTTGAAATAGTTAAAGAGCATTTCATAAGAACAAAATATGATCTTGGATTAAATAAATGTCTAGATAGAATTGATAATTTAATAAATTAAATAAATTAGTTTTTTAATTTGCAATTTTCACACAAACCAAAAATTTCAAGACAGTGTTTATTATATTTAAAATTATTTTTATCAGCTTGTTTAGAAAAATAAGAAAATAAATTGTTTCCAATTAACTCAGTAACATTATCGCATTTTTCACAAATTAAAAAAGATGTAGAAGTTTTTGCATTACATCCTTCATGTTTACAAGCAACATAAGAATTTCTACTTTCTATTTTATGAACTTTACCAATTTCAATTAATTTATCGAGTGCTCTGTAAACTTGCAGAGGAGATTTTATTCCCTTTTTTTGTATATCATAAAGAATTGTATAAGCCTTCATCGGTTCAGAAGAGTTTTCTAAAACTCCAAGAACTGTTTTTTGATTTTTGGTTAAATTTTCTGATGCTAATGCCATAAATCTCAATTACCAAATTGTTTTCATTTTTGCAACTTACCTCTCAACTCTAGTGGAATTAGAGAAATGATAAATAATATCAGAGCTATAACAATAATTGAAGGTCCTGAAGAGGTATTTAATTCCAAAGATGTAAATAAGCCAATTGTGACAGATAAAATACCAATTAATATAGCTACAAGTACCATTTGTTTTGGATTGTTAGTTATATTTCTTGATGCGGCAGCTGGTATTATTAGCAGACCAGTAATTAAAAGAGTCCCAATCATTTTTATAGACAATGCAATAACTCCAGCAAGTAGTAGAGTAAAGATCATATTATATATGTTCGGTTTCATTCCTTCTGCTGAAGCAAGATCATAATTAACTGTAGCGGAAAATAATGATTTCCAAATAAAATATAAAATTCCTAAAATTATAAAACCACCAATCCAAACTAAGGCAATGTCTTCAACAGTTACTGCCAAGATATCACCAAAAAGTAATCCCATAATATCAAAACGAATACTTGATAAAAAGCCGATTAAAACTAAGCCAATAGCTAAAGTAGAGTGAGCTAATAATCCAAGTAATGAGTCCCCGGCTAATCTAGTCCTCTTTTGAAGGTTGAGAAGAAGTAGAGCAATGACCGCAGATATTACAAACACGGAAAAGGCAATATTTAAACTAAAGGCATAGGCTAAAGTTACTCCTAATAAGGCAGAGTGTGCTAAGGTATCACCAAAATAAGATAATCGTCTCCAAATTACTAAGCAACCTAACGGTCCTGTTATTATAGCAATACCAATACCGGCAACTAATGCTCTAGTAAAAAAATCATCAAACATTAACTAGACACACTTCCGTCAGAATTATGTGTGTGATCATGATCGTGCTGATAATATGTCAATGTTTTTGATCTATGTTCACCAAATAATTCTAAATAGGCTTTATCTTTTATAACTGCACTTGGTTTTCCTGAACAACAGATATGTCCATTTAAACAGACTACATGATCTGTTGCAGACATTACAAAATGCAAGTCATGGGAGACTAATAAAATTCCACAATTTAGGTTTGCTGAAATATTTTTTATAATATTATAAAGGTCAATTTCTCCATTAAAATCAACTCCCTGCACAGGTTCATCTAAAACTAGTAATTCTGGTTTTTTTGCAATAGCTCTCGCTAGAAGGACACGTTGAAATTCGCCACCAGATAGACCATGTATTTGCTCCTTGAAAAGTTTTTCTACACCAGTTTGATTTAAGGATTCAATAATTTCATTATTGCTGAGATTATTGGTTAATCGCATAAAATCTACAACACGTAATGGCATAGTCCAATCGATATTAATTTTCTGAGGAACATATGCTATTTTATTTGTAAACCGTTTCAATGAACCTTCATCAGGTTCAAGAATATTAAGTACTATTTTAGCTGTTGTAGTTTTTCCAGAACCATTGGGTCCAATTAGGGTAACTATTTGACCACTTTTTACCTCAAGAGATACACCTCTTATTAACCATTTTGGTGACTTATAAATACCTGCGTTCTCTAAACTTACCAATAAATTATTTTTACTCATTTTTCTATTTACAATTCAAAATGTAATATTATAACATTACATCATTTAACAGACTTAATTCTAATAGGAATACTTTTATGAAACAAACGAACTTTTTTCTACATATTTCTAAGATTATTTTGTTTTCAGGAATTCTTGTTGCAACTGCATCTGCTAGAGCAGAGCTAAAAGTTGTTACCACAATTAAACCACTACATTCATTGATTTCAAATGTTATGGATGGAGTAGGTGAACCTGGACTTATAATTGATGGAAGTATATCACCACACAGTTTTACAATGAAACCTTCTCATGCGAAAATGCTTGAGGAAGCAGATGTCATTTTTTGGATTGGAGAGGGTATTGAAACATCAATGGAAGAACCCCTAGACTCTATTGCAAAGGATGCAGAAGTAATTGAATTTATGGAACTTGATTCAATTGTTAAATTAAAATTTAGAGAAGAATCAATTTTTGGTGATCATGATGACCACGACGATCACGATGACCACGACGATCACGATGACCACGACGATCACGATGATCATGACGATCATGATGACCACGATGATCATGACGATCACGATGACCATGATGATCACGATGATCATGACGACCATGACGACCATGATGATCATGCTGGGCACGAAGGTCACAACCATGGAGAGTTTGATGCTCACATATGGTTAGATCCAAGTAATGCCAAAGAAATGGTTCATGAAATAGCTCATGAATTAGGTGATTTAGATCCCGCTAATAAAGACAAATATGAAGCAAATGCAGAAGCAACAATTAAAGCTTTAGATCAGCTTATTAGTGATGTTGGTACAGATATTAATTCTGATGCAAAATTTGTAGTGTTCCATGACGCCTACCAATACTTTGAAGAAAGATTTGGTGTAAGAGCTGCAGGAGCTTTAACATTGAATACTGATGTTTTACCGGGTGCAAAACAAATAGCTGATATTCAGGATGTTATTAAAGACAAAGGAATAAAATGTATTTTCTCTGAACCTCAATTTAATCCAAAGATAATCACTACTATAGCTGAAGATATGAATATCAAAACAGGTGTCTTTGATCCTCTGGGTGCAAACATCGACCCTGGTAAGTCACTATACTTTAAGTTGATATCAAATCTCGGTAACGAGCTTAAAGGCTGTTAGTTTTTAATATTTAAAAAAATTCCACCTTGTATTAAGGTGGAATTTATAAACTAATTAAAAAGGAAATTAAAAATGGAAAATACTTCTCAGGTTCCAGTTACTGTTCTAACAGGGTTTCTTGGAGCAGGAAAAACAACACTTTTAAATCGAATATTAACTGAGCAACATGGCAGAAAATATGCCGTAATTGTAAATGAATTTGGAGAGCAGGGAATTGATAATGACCTTGTTGTTGATGCAGACGAAGAAGTATTTGAAATGAATAACGGATGTATATGCTGCACTGTTAGAGGCGATTTAATTAGAATTCTAAGTGGATTGATGAAACGTGCTGATAAGCTTGATGCAATTATTGTTGAGACAACTGGTTTAGCAGATCCAGCACCAGTAGCACAAACCTTCTTTGTTGATCAAGATGTTGCTGATCGTACAAAGTTAGATGCTATTGTTACAGTGGCAGATGCTGTTCATTTAAGTTCTCAATTAACAGAACATCATGAAGCGGAGGAGCAAATTGCTTTTGCCGATGTTATTTTATTAAACAAAGTTGATTTAGTAGATGAAAGTGGATTAGATCGGGTTAAAGATCGGATTAAAAAAATTAATCCTTTTGCCAAAATAATTAATACAACTCGTTGTTCTGCTCCATTAGATGAAGTTGTTGGACTTAATGCTTTCAGTTTGGACCGTATCTTAGAAGTGGAACCTGATTTTTTAGAATCAGATCATGATCATGAACATGATGATGATGTTACTAGCTTATCCTTTGTCTCTGATACACCATTAGATATGGATAAGTTCCAAGATTGGTTTGGAAACTTACTAAGGACAAAAGGTCAGGACATACTTCGATCAAAAGGAATTTTGAACTTTAAAGGTGAAGAAGAACGATATGTATTTCAAGGAGTGCACATGCTTATGGATGCTTCTCCAATGGGACCTTGGCCTAAAGGGAAAGACAGAAGTTCGCGAGTAGTATTTATTGGTCGTGATCTTGATAATATGAATCTTAAGGAAGGCTTTGATAATTGTAAATCAGCATGAACGCTGATTTAGAAAAACTTCAAGAATCAAATAAAACTGAACTTGAGCGAAGAGGTTCAATAATAAATACTGGTGCTCCGGTTACTGAAGCGATTACAATTCGCGATCACATAGCAGTTGGTTTTGGAGATGGTACAGTAAGATTTTTTCAATCTGGTTCTGAGCCTAAAGTAGTTAAAGCACATAAAGGTGTAGTCTTCAGCATGGCCCGTAATGGAGATCATGTTTTAACTGGTGGTGAAGATGGACGTTTTCTAAAAATTTCTTCTGAAGGAGATATTGATGAAATTGCTAACTTTGGCTCAAGATGGGTAGACTATGTAGCTTCCTATAAAGATTTTAAAGTTTGTTCATCAGGAAACACTGTTCACATTTGGTCAAAGAGTAAAGAAAAAATTAATTCTTTAGAACATCAAAGCACAGTTGGTGGTTTAACTTTTGATAACAAAGGTAAGCGTCTAGCTGTTTCACGATATGGTGGAGTAACTGTATGGAAACAAAATAATAATAAATGGACATCTTCAAATTATTCCTGGAAAGGATCACATGGCAAAGTAACTTTTAGTCCAGATGGTAGATATCTAGTTAGCTCTATGCAAGAAAATCAAATTCACGGTTGGCGAATAAATGATAAAGCTGATTTAGCAATGTCAGGATATCCAGCAAAAATAAAAAGTTTTACTTGGGTTGGAGACACACCTTATTTAGTAACATCAGGATCAAGCGATGCAGTTTGTTGGCCATTTGATGGAAAAGAAGGGCCTATGGGACGCAAGCCAGTTTGTGTTGCAAATGGTGGCAAAGAACTTGCCACATTTGTAAAGGTTTTAGATGGAGAAAACGCAGTTTTTACTGGTTTCTCAGATGGATCTGTTCTCTTATCAGAAATAGATGAAAGTAAAAAACCAATTAGAATTAGAAATTCTACGGGCTCAGAAGTTACAGCAATAGCAGTATCTAGTAATCGTGAACAAGTATTAATCGGTGACTTGCAAGGAAATATTTTATTATCTTCGTTGTGGGCAGATAACTAGGCGCTAAAGATGTTTAATCGTAAAACTCAAAATATTGAGAAAATAAGAAATCTAAAACATTTAATTTCTAATAAATATAAACTGTCAGATAATACTATCATTAGTATTGCTGAACTTAGTTGTCATGAACCTGACTGTCCTCCGATTGAAACTGTTATTACAGTAAGATATGAAAATGGATCTATGAAAAATCGGCGAGTAGCTAAACCAATTAGTGAAGTTGAGGAGACAGATATTTATGAACTAGAGGAACACTCTCACTAATTAATAAACTAGCAACACCCCCACCTTCACAAGTACAGCAACAGCTACAACTGCAACCACACTTTGGTGGGTTTGGATTTTGATTTTTCATAATTTCACCTATATATTTTTAATATAATTTTAAAACACAAATGAGAAAAGCATTAGAAATTAAACAATGTATGAAGACTTTTGAGGGTGATGGAATCCCAGTTACCAGAGCTTTTCCAGTTCCAGGAATGAGAGAAAACGATCCATTCCTTCTTTTTGATCATTTTGGTCCAATTAATTATGAGCCTGGAGGTGCAACTGGTGTACCAGCTCATCCTCATTGTGGATTTGAGGCAATTACTTACATGCTTGGTGGTGAAGTAGAACACAGAGATTCATTTGGTGGACAAGCAGAAATTGAAACTGGTGATGTACAATGGATGACAACTGGATCAGGTTTAATTCACTCTGAATTAGTAACGGAAAAATTTAAGAAGAGTGGTGGTATCATGCAAGGATTACAAATTTGGGTTAACCTTCCACAAAAAAATAAAAAAGTTAAACCTTGGTATCAACACATTAAGAAAGATACTATTCCAACGGTGGAAGAAAATAAAAATATTGAAATTAAAGTTCTTGTTGGTGAAGTAAAAGGAACAAAATCTAAAATTCAAACTTATTCACCGGTATCTATATTTGATATTCAGTTTTCAAAACCTGATATGACAAAGTTTAATGTTGATAAAGAACAAAACTTAATGATTTATATTATTGAAGGTCAGTTACAATTTTCTGATCTTGATAAAATTGCAAACAAAGGTGATATGATTTATTTTGATCAATTAAGTGATGAAATTCAACTTACATCAATATCTGAAAATGGATCTTATTTAATTTTAGCAGGTAAACCTCTGCAAGAACCTGTTGCACGTTACGGTCCCTTTGTTACCAATACTGAGGGTGAAATTAAACAAGCTATGATGGACTATCAAGATGGCAAGATGGGAAGCTTAACTTAATTTTAATTGCCTTAACATTTCACCCGCAACTATAGCCACAGAACTGCTAAGATTAATTGATCGTGGACCATCAATCATAGGTATGGTTAATCTCTCATTTACAGAGTCGTGAACATACTCAGGCACTCCTGCACTTTCTCTTCCAAATAAAATAATATCATTTGATTGAAATTTATAATCAAAGTAACTTTTTTGACTTTTTGTTGTAAGTAAAATTAATCTATAAGAATTTTCTTTTGACCATTCTTTAAATTTATCCCAACTCAAATGTTTTGTAAGATCAAGATAATCAAAATAATCCATCGAAGCTCTTTTTAGTCGTTTATCATCAATTATAAAACCTGCCGGCTCAATGATATCGATAGGTATTCCAAGACAAGCACCCAATCTAAAAATGTTTCCAGCATTTTGAGGAATATCAGGTTCAAAGAGTGCAATTCTCATAAATTTATACTATATTATTTAAACCTTGCGTCACGCTGGCACACATATATTCAGTATTTTTTTTATTAATTCATATATAACAAAAACATAAAAAATGGCTAAAAAACCCAAAAATAAGAGAAGAGATTTCCTTCAACTAAGTACTGTAACACTTGGTGCTGTAGGTACAGCTGCATTTATATGGCCATTTCTTAAAAGCATGAGTCCAGCAGAGGATACCTTAGCAGCGGGATCTACAGAAGTAGATATTAGTGCTATTGAAGAAGGTCAAAGTATAACAATAAAATGGCGTGGAAAACCAGTTTTCATAAAAAAAAGAACAAAAGAAGAGATAGATGCTGCAAAAATGGTTCAAGCTTCTGATTTAAGAGATCCACAAGATGATGCTGATAGAGTGCAAAAAGAGGAATGGTTAGTTTTAGTAGGAGTATGCACCCACTTAGGTTGTGTTCCACTTGGTCAGAAAGTTTCAGATATGAAAGGTGAGTATGATGGTTGGTATTGCCCATGTCATGGTTCACATTATGATACATCAGGAAGAATAAGAAAAGGACCAGCTCCAAAAAACTTGGACGTTCCGCCCTATTCTTTTTTAAATGATAACACTATAAAGATAGGATAATGATGGATAAGAATAGAAAAGTACACCAATTTAAAAATCCTGTCCTTAATTGGATAGAGTTTCGTTTACCAATTATTTCTTATTTCAAAAAAGAATACGGTGATTATCCAATGCCTAAGAATTGTAATTATTTTTGGAGCTTTGGTGCATTAGCAACAATTACTCTTGTTACAATGATTGTGAGTGGAATATTCCTTGCAATGAATTACACACCACATACTGATATGGCATTTGATAGTGTTGAAAGAATAATGCGAGATGTCAATTACGGTTGGTTAATGAGGTATATTCATTCTAATGGTGCAGCCTTTTTCTTTATTATAGTTTATATTCATATTGTAAGGGCAATGTATTTTGGTTCCTACAAATATCCAAGAGAACTTAATTGGATTTTAGGTGTCTTCATATTTTTATTAATGATGGCAACTTCTTTTCTTGGTTACACATTACCATGGGGACAAATGTCTTATTGGGGAGCAACAGTTATAACCAATTTATTTAGTGCAATTCCATTTATCGGTGAAGGATTAAAAACATGGCTTCTCGGTGATTATAACGTTGGAAATGCTACTTTAAATCGTTTCTTTGCTCTTCATTACGTTTTACCATTTGTTATTTTTGGTGTTGTAGGTTTACACGTTGCAGCAGTCCACGTTCATGGTTCAAATAACCCTGATGGGATTGATATTAAAACTAATAACGACTCAGTAAACTTTTTTCCATATATGTTAATAAAAGATACAGTAGCTATGTGTGCTTTTGGTGTCGCTATTTCTGCAGTAATATTCTTTGGACCAA
Organism: uncultured Alphaproteobacteria bacterium; assembly: GCA_902525035.1. GTDB lineage: Bacteria > Pseudomonadota > Alphaproteobacteria > HIMB59 > CACPNW01. The sequence continues at coordinate 169,186 of CABZFN010000001.1, forward strand.
ATCTTATGGCCGAAGTTGATAATTATATTCCAGCAGATCCACTTGTTACACCAGCTCACATTGTTCCAAACTGGTATCTTGCACCTTTTTACGCAATTTTAAGAGCAGTACCTGATAAATTGGGAGGAGTTCTTTTAATGTTTGGTGCGATAGTAATTCTATTCGTTCTACCTTGGTTAGATAGATCAAAAGTAAGAAGCTGTAACTATAGACCAATATATAAGTGGTTTATGATGGGCTTTTTTGTTAATTTTTTCGCATTAGGTTATGTTGGTATGCTTCCTGCTGAAGGTTTATATCTTTTAATTGCAAGAGTGGGTTTACTTTACTACTTTGGTTTTTTCTTCATTATCACACCTTTTGTTGGTTGGATAGAGAAGCCAAGTAAGTTACCGCTCAGTATTAGTGATGTTTATGCTAAAAACATAACCCCTAATATTGGTGGAGGAGAAAAAGGAATGCCTGCACCAGCAATGCAAAAAGATACCAATCTATAATGCGCCTATTACTTATTTTTTTTATATTCTTTTCTTCAAATATATTTGCCGCAGAAATGAGTACTGAAAAAATGCCAAAACACGATTGGTCTTTTAAAGGTGTAACGGGAACCTTTGATAGAGCTGCAATTCAAAGAGGTTACAAAGTCTACAGAGAAGTTTGCGCTGGATGTCATTCAATGAAATTACTTTACTACAGAGATCTAATTGATGTTGGTTTTTCTGAGGCTCAAGTCAAAGTAATTGCTTCTGAATATACTGTTTTAGATGGTCCAAACGACGATGGCGAAATGTTTGAAAGACCGGCTAGACCGGCAGATAGATTTGTTAATCCATATGCCAATGATAACGAAGCAAGAGCAAATAATAATGGGGCATATCCTCCAGATTTGAGTGTAATCACAAAAGCTAGAAAATATGGAGTTGATTATATTTACAATCTTCTTCTAGGTTATGTTGAACCGCCAAAGGGAATGGAGGTTGGTAATGGAATGTGGTACAATAAATGGATGGCTGGAAATCAAATAGCTATGCCAGCACCTATAGCCGATGGAAGCGTAGATTATGATGATGGAACAGATAACAATGCGCAACAGTTATCAGCTGATGTAACACATTTTCTTCACTGGGCTGCTGAACCAGAAATGGAAGAAAGAAAAAATTTAGGAATTAAAGTAATCTTATTCTTTATTATTCTCGGAACGATTGTGTATTTAGCAAAAAATAGACTCTGGCGAGACGTCACTTAGACATTAAATAAAAAATTCATTACATCACCATCTTTGACGATATAATCTTTACCTTCTTGCCTTAACTTTCCTGAATCTCTACTCCCAGCATCACCATTATTTTCTATATAGTCATCATAAGAGACAGTCTCTGCTCTAATAAAACCTTTTTCAAAATCAGTATGAATTTTTCCAGCAGCCTGTGGAGCAAACGTTTCCATTTTTATTGTCCATGATCTTGTTTCTTTTGGACCGCATGTAAAATAGTTGATTAATCCCAAAAGTTCATATCCTGATTTTATTAATTTATTCAATGTTGTTTGATCTAAATTAAGCTCTTTTAGAAATTCAAGTTTTTCTTGCTCATTATCTAATTCTGCTATTTGTGCTTCAATTGATGCAGAGATTAAAACTACAGAATGATTATTTTGTTTAGAAAACTCGATGACTTTATTTGATAATGCGTTTCCAGTATGAATAGACTCTTCATCTACATTACATATGTACATAGTAGGCTTTAGACTAATCAATTTAAGACTGTTTACAAAGTCAATTTCATTACTAGCAAACTCATCAATATTTAAAATGCTATTAGCATCTAGCATTTGTAAGATTTTATTTATTATATCAAATTGATGCTTAGCTTCTTTATCATTTGCTTTTAATTTTTTTTCTAAACTAGATTTTTTATTATTTAAGCTTTCGAGATCAGCCAATTGTAATTCTAAATTAATTGTTTCAATATCATCTAATGGATCAATTTTTGAAGATACATGAGTAATATTAGCATCTTCAAAACATCTCACAACATGTGCTATTGCATCAACTTCCTTAACATGTCCTAAAAATTTATTTCCTAAACCCTCTCCTTTTGAGGCTCCTTTTACTAATCCTGCAATATCAACAAAATCCATAAAAGAAGGAATTATTTTTTCACTTTTTCCAATAATTGCTAGTTTATCTAATCTATCATCAGGCACTGCAACTCTTCCTATATTTGGCTCTATAGTTGCAAATGGATAATTTGCAGCCTCTGCTTTATTTGATTGGGTTAGAGCATTAAATAAAGTAGATTTGCCAACATTTGGTAACCCAACTATCCCGCACTTAAATCCCATAACTAATTTTGTTCACTTATTTTTGTTAAAAATAGAGGAATATCTGAAAATATTAATTCTATATTTTTAACCATTTTATCAATTTTTTTATTTATTATTTCTTCTTCTGATTTTAAAAATTTATTTAAAACATAACTTGAAACTAAATCTTTATGTCCAGGATGATCAATTCCAATACGTATTCTAAAATAATTTTCTCCTATAAATTGGTCAATACTTTCCAATCCATTATGACCACCGTTTCCACCACCTTGTTTTATTTTTACTTTGGATAATTCTAAATCAAGATCATCATGGATAATAAAAGTATGGTCTAATTTTATTTTATAAAAATTTACAATTTCTGAAACAGCTTTTCCAGATAAATTCATAAATGTGAGGGGTTTCAACACAAAGATTTTTTGATTATTAATCACACCTGAATATAATTCTTTTATTTTATCTTCTTTGATCTTATCTAAATTAAAATGCAATATTATATTATCTGCTAAATGGAAACCTACATTATGTCTGGTATTTTTATAATTTATACCTGGGTTACCAAGTCCACAAATTAAAAACATATAATGAAATATAAAGTAAAGTTACTTAGATTCTTTATTTTCTTCTTTATTATCAGAAGATTCTTCCTTCTTTTCCTCTGATTTTTCTTCACCGCCTTCTGCTGCACCTTCTTCAGTTGTTTCTTCAGTTTTAGTTTCAACTTCTACAGTTGGTGGAACTAATGTAGCTATTACGAAATCTCTATCTGATATAGTAGGAACAACTCCCTCAGGTAGTTCAATATTACTAATTTTAACTGCATCACCTATTTCACTTTCTATCAAATCAAATTCTAGTTTGCTAGGTATATTATTTGCATTACATGTTAGTTCAACAAGTCTTCTAACGGTATTTAAAACTCCACCTTTTTTCAAACCAGGACATTTATCTTGGTTTAAAAACTCAATGGGAATTTCAACATTTACTTTTGTATTTTCTTGAACTCTTAGAAAATCAAAATGTATAAGTTGATCACTTACCGGATGATATTGTAATTGCTTGGGAAGTATTTTTTCTTTCTTTCCATCAACATCAAGATCGATAATTGTTGAATAAAAAGAACCAGTTCCCATTAATTTTTTGAGTATTTTATCTTCTAGAGCAATTTTCTTAGGCTCAGTTCCCTTGCCATAAATAATACCAGGGACCAATCCTTTAATTAAAAGATTATGATTTGAACCAATATCTTTATTTCTTTCTATCGCTTTAAAATCACTCATAAAATAAAAATTTAATCGAAAAGAGCCGACACTGAAGTATCAGTGTTAATCCTTTTAATTGCATCACCCATTAAAGGAGCGATACTAATATGTCTAATGTTTTTTGTGCTTTTTACCTCTTTAGAAGGCTCGATTGTATCTGTTAACACCAATTCTTTTATGCTTGAATTTTCGATCTTTTTAAGCGCATCTCCAGATAATACTCCATGTACAATATAAGAATAAATTTCTTTAGCCCCATTTTTACTTAAAGCTTCTGCGGCATTACATAGTGTGCCTGCAGAGTCAGCTATATCATCTAGTAAGATACAAGTTTTATCTTTTACATCTCCAATAATATTCATTACTTCAGATTCACCAGCCTTTTCTCTTCTTTTATCAGCAATTGCTAGTCCAGCGTCTAATCTTTTAGCAAAAGCTCTAGCTCTAACAACACCACCAACATCAGGTGAAGCAACAACTAAATCTTTGTTTCCATTAAATCTTTCTTTAACATCATCTATTATTGGTCTTACAGAAAAAATATTATCCAAAGGAATGTCAAAAAAACCTTGAATTTGACCAGCATGCAAATCCATTGTTAAAACCCTATCAGCGCCAGCCGATGTAATTAAATTTGCAACAAGTTTGGCAGTGATTGGTGTTCTTGGTCCAGTCTTTCTATCTTGTCTTGCATATCCATAATATGGGATAACAGCAGTAATCCTTTTTGCCGAACCTCTTCTTGCAGCATCAATTGTAATTAAAAGTTCCATTAAATGGTCATTTGCTGGATGTGATGTGGATTGAATAATAAAAACATCTTCACCTCTAATATTTTCGTTTATTTCCACAAATATTTCCCTATCATTAAAAGTTCTAACAGAGGCATCTGCTAATGGAACATCGATATGTTTAGAAATTTTTTCTGCTAGGGATTTGCTACTATTACAAGCGATTATTTTCATATAATCAAATTAGTTACTATATTAGAATAATAATAGATCAACTAAAATTAATCATTAAATGCAATGATATTAAGCATTCTACCAGTATCTCTAAATTTTTGTGATTCCCTACGATGGCTAAAAAAAACTCTCTTATCTGAGAAGGTATCTTTGTTAATATTATATATATTTTTGATACCTAATTCCTTAAATTGGTAGTTAATCAATCTTCTTAAATTAAATAAATCTTTGTCTTTATTTTTGTATTTGAAGAAAATAGAATATTTTTTATTTTTGCTTATAAACTTACTTTTAAAGTCTTTTGATACTTCAAAGTTTTTAAAGCTCAAACAAGGACCAATAAGAACAATAATATTCTTTTTAATTATTTTTTGTTTAACAAAATATTCTATACCTTTAGCGGCTATATTTTTTAATGCACCTTTCCAGCCTGAATGAAGAGCGCAAATATATCTTTTATTTTTATCAAAAATAAAAATTGGACAGCAATCTGCGGTTAAAACCCCTAAAGCTATTTGCTTATTACTAGTGATCAACCCATCTCCAGAATATTTATTACCTATATTTTTTTTATTAATTTCTACAATCTTATTGGAGTGTATTTGACTGATAAATTTAATTTCTTTTTTGATATCTAAATTTTTTAGACAAATATCAATATTTTTATTTACATTTACTTTAGTATCATTGCGGTTTAAGCTACAGTTTAATGAATAGTTTTCTTTTTTTGAAACTCCACCATTTCTAGTAAAAAAACCAGCTTTAACAAAAGACTTAATGTTAGCATGTGTAAAATAATTTTTAGTAATCATAAGTTAGAAACAACAAGACACTTAAATAAGTTTCCCATCCTATCAACATTAATTAATCTATCCACTTCTTCATCTAATAAATTCTTATTCAAATTTGAATTTTTAGTTAGCAATTTTTTCTTTCGTTCTAATATTCCATATTTTATTAAAAAATCTCTTTGTGAAATAAATTCGTTGATATGTAGCTTGTTTTGTTTTGCTATTTCAATTAATTCATTGAAATTTACATGACTTGAAATGTCTTGTTGGCCTATATTTTCAAATATACTGGTTTTTTTATGATTATATATTGCTTGTAATGTAAAGTTTTTTATTTTTTTATTATATCCGTAATCAATCAAAACACAAATACCTCTATTTTTTTTTAGATATTTACAAATTTGCTCAAAGTATTTGTTTCTTGAATAAGAAACTTCATAAATTTTTTGTTTATTGTATTTATTTAAATAATCTAATATTTTTTTACTAATTACTCTTTTATTTATAGGATAAAATTTACTTTCGTTTTCATTAAATTTTACATATCTTTCAAACCATTGATTATTATTATTTAAAAATTGCCTTACAGGAAAACAATCAAAAAATTCATTTGAATATATAATTGAAGGCAGTTTAGATCTGAAATTAAAAACCTTAGACCATCTAATTTTTGATTTTCTAAAATAATTTAAATTCTTTTCTTGTATTCTTCTTAATTCTTTATTTATTTCTATTAAATTAACGTCAGCATTTTCAAAAAAATTTGGAAGTATCTTTGCGGTTCTTTCGATATCTTTTAATAAAGTTCCATTTCCTGGGCCTAATTCAATTAAATTAAATTTTGAGTTAATTTTTTCTTTCCAATTATAAAGTAAATATACACCAATAATTTCTCCAAACATTTGTGAAATTTCTGGCGATGTAACAAAGTCAAATTTTCTTCCTATGGGCTTTTTGCTTAAGTAATAACCATTTTTTTCATACATAGCCATGTCAATAAATTTATCTAAACGCAAATTTTTTTTATTGTTAAGTAGTTTTATTTTATTAATTTTTCTTTTGCTTAACATTTTGAATTATCAATATTCCAAAAATAAAAAAAGGTATACATAGTATTTGACCCATGGAAACAAAATTAAAAAATAATCCTAGGTGCAAATCTGGTTCTCTGACGTATTCTATTAAAAATCTAAATATGGAATATAATATTAAAAATAGACCACTAATTACTCCGTAAATTTTGTATTTTTTTATCTTATAAAAATAGATTAATAATATAAGAAATAATATAATTCCCTCAAAAAAAGCTTCATATATTTGAGAAGGATGTCTTGGTATATTATCTATTGATGGATAAATAACTGATATATAAAAATTGGTTGGTCTACCTATTAGCTCTGTATTAATAAAGTTTGCAATTCTACCAAAGAATAGTCCAATAGGAGCAACGATTGAAACTAAATCAGATAGGTAGAAAAAACTTTTTCTATGAATTTTAGCAAATATTAAAGTACTTATTATTATACCTATCAATCCGCCATGAAATGACATACCTCCATTCCAAATTTCAAATAGATAAAATGGATTAGTTAAAAATTCATTAAGTTGATAAAAAATAACATAACCTGTTCGTCCTCCAATAATTACACCTAATATTGCCCAAATAAGAAAGCTATCTATATTTTTATTACTGTATTGATTTCCATAAATTGCGTTTAATCTCTTAATAATATAAATTCCTAATAGAAATCCCAAGATATATGCTAAACTGTACCATCTTATCTCAATGAAACCGATTGATAAGATGACAGGATCTATTGAAGGTTGAATAAAATTCATTTATCTATATTTAATATTATAACATGGTTGATAGAAACAAAATACTTTCCGATTTATCAAAATTTGCAGTTGATGCTATGAGCACTTTCTCAGGCGTTAAAGAGGAGATTGAAACAATTGTATCTTTACGAGTTAACAAAATAATAAAAAAAATGAATCTTGTTAAAAAAGATGAATTTGATGTACTGAAAAAAATGGTGCAAAAAATGATGATGGAAAATGAAAAATCAAAAAAAACATATTCAAGATCAGTAAAATCTAAGAAAAAAACAGTTAAAAAGAAAAAAACTATTAAAAAGAAATCAAAAACCTAGGAAACCTCAATTAATTCACATTTTGTATAGATTTTGCCTTGCAAAATACGTGTCCAATCTAGTAATCAATATATAGTACTAATTATTGGTGCCATGTCTATATAGTGTATGGAAAATGAAAATATATTATTAAATCCCATAGATATCATTGAAGATGTTATTCATCAAAAAAAATGGAATTTTAGTAGAGCCGCCGATCATGAATTAGTTGCTGAAATAGCATCTCCTTGGTGCGCTTACAGATTATATTTCACATGGTCTGAAAATATCAATGCCCTAAGTTTTTCAATAACCTTTGATATAAAGTTTCCTGAAACTAAACTCAATAAGGCGTATGAACTATTAGGACTCATAAATGAGAACTTATGGATTGGACATTTTGATATAACAAGTAAAAATGGTATCCCAGCTTTTAGACATACTTTGTTATCAAATAATTCAACAGAAGCATTGCACAAAAAATTTGAAGATCTTGTTGATATCGGTATCTATGAATGTGAAAAATTTTATCCAAGTTTTCAACAAGTTCTCTTTGACGAGATTCCTCCTAAAGAAGCTATAAAATTTTCCAATTTTGAAGTTATTGGTAGAGCTTAATTTTTATAATAAAACTGCTATATTATAAATAGATGAAAAATATTTTATTAATTGGATGTGGTCACATGGGAGGATCTTTGATGTCTGGATGGTCTAACTCTAACAATTACACCATCAGTGTTTTAGATAAAAAAAAATATGCAATTCTTAAAAAAAGAAATAGAAATAAAAAAATAAAATTTTTTAAATCAATTGATGATATCAATAATCAAAATAATCTTGATTATATAATATTTGCAATTCGACCTCTTGAATTAACAAATGTCTTTAAAGAATTAAAAAATGCTAATTTTAATAAAAAATCTATAGCAATAAGTGTAATAGCTGGAAAAAAAACAGAAATTTTTAAAAAAAATTTGTTAAATATTAGCAAAATTGTAAGAGTAATGCCAAACATGCCTGCATTAATAGGAGAGGGTATTCATTGCATTTATACAAATAAATCTATTAATAAAAAAGAAATGAAAGAGATTAATAAATTATTCTCTCTGAGTGGCAAAACTCTTTTTTTTAATAGTGAAACTTTTATAGACAAAGCAACTGCTGTTTCAGGGAGTGGTCCAGGTTTTATATTTAAGATAATTGATATTATGGAAAAATCTGCAATTAATTTAGGTTTTTCAAAAAATACAGCTAAAATTTTAATTAATGAAACTTTTAGAGGTTCTTTAAATCTATTAAACTCTAATAATATTTCTGCTGAAAAAATGGTTGAAACTGTTGCAACCAGAGGAGGTACAACCGAAGCAGGGATCAAGAAAATGAAAACAAATAAGGTTGATAATATTTTTAATCAAGTTTTTAAGGCAGCATACACAAGAGCAAAACAACAAGGTGAAGGTAAGTGAATCAAAATAAAATATCTCTAGCAAAAAAGACTTTACAATATTTAGAGAAAAAAAAATTAAGAGACATTAATCTTAAAAATTTTTTATATAATACTAAAATGCCAAATATTAATAATAAAATTGATTTAATCATAAATATTAATAACTTCTTTGATTTTCAATTAAAAAAAAATCTTGTTAATATAGAAAAGTCATCACAGAGAGATATGTTATTTGAAATTATGATGGCACGTTATGATATACTTAATGAATATAGAACTTCTGTAAAAAATATAATTAATTATTTTATGTCTAGACCACAAGAAGTATTAAAACTTATTCCTAAATTAATTGAAAGCAAAATTTTAATAGCTACTTTTGCAAATATTAATCCTAGTGGTATTCAGGGTGTTATAAAAATAAAAATTATTTTTGCTTTTTATTATATAACACTATTTACTTGGTATAATGATGATAATGAAAGTTTAGAAAAAACAATGAGTGCCTTAGATAAATATTTAAACAATATTGAAAAATTTATAAAACTTTAATGAGTTCTCACAATTTTATAGATTACAAAGAATTTGAAAATGTAGATATAAGAATAGGAACTGTTATTGAAGCATATGAATATAATGAGCTTAAAAAACCATCCATAATTTTGAAAATAGATTTTGGTGAAAAAATTGGTATAAAAAAAACTTCTGCACAGTTACAAAAATATTATAAAAGTAATGAATTAATTAATAAGCAAGTTATAGCTGTTGTAAACTTTGAGCCTAAACAAATTGGTAAAATTGTTTCAGAAGTATTAGTTCTTGGTGTGCCAGATTTAGAAAATGAGCCAGTTTTATTGTCTCCAGATAAATCTGTAAATAACGGGGGTAAATTATTTTAAAGTCAAAGTGGAAGTAAAACTTTGAGTTGAAGACCTCCTAGATTTGAGTCGGATAGTTTAACATCTCCTCCATGTGATCTAATAATATCCCTTGTAATAGTTAATCCTAAACCACTTTCTCCTTTGAGCTTGTTCCTTGAGGGATCTAAAGTAAAAAAAGGTTTAAATACATCTTCATATTTATCTCTTGGTATACCCTCACCATCATCGTTAAATTCAATGACACAATCTTTTTCATTTGTATAAAGAATTATTTCAATTTTTTTTGCATATCTTTGTGAATTATCAATTATGTTATTGAAAGCTCTTTTAAGTTGGATCTGTCTTCCAGAAGTTTGAATAGTATTTTTCTCTTTTACAGTTAATTCAAGATCATTTTTTTCAACAGGTTTAACAATATCTCCAATTAATTCATTTATTATAATTGTTTCTATTGGTTCAGGTGATTCTGTTTTTACAAAACTAACATAACTATCTAACATTGAAGTCATTTCATTAATATCTACTTCTAGTTCAGATTTTGCTTTCTCATCTTTCATTAATGAGACTTGCAATTTCATTCTTGTTAAAGGGGTTCTAAGATCATGGCTAACACCAGCTAGCATTTCAGTTCGTTGCTTTAAAAATCTTTTAATTCTTGTTCTCATCTGATTGAAAGCATTGGCAGTTTGCCTAATTTCATAAGCACCAGCAGTCTTAATATTTGGAGCATCTAAACCCCTTCCAAATGTCTCAGCAATGATTGCCAATCTTTTAAGGGGTCTTAATTGTCTACTCATTAAAAAGTAAGACATAAAAAAAAGAATAATAGAAGCAAAAATCATCCAAAGCAGAAAGACAAAAGCAGATTCACTATATAGTCTATCTTTATCAACATTAATTTCTAAAATATCATCATCAATTTGTATGTATATTAAAACACCTTCTTCAAGATTAGATAAATCATAATCAAATTTTTTTTTTAAATTACTTAAGGATTGATTTAGTCTATTAGATAATATTCCTGAATTTAAACTAAATTTTGAAGATAATAATTGTTTATCATTAATAATATTGATTTTCATTTTGAAATCCTGATTTGCTATATTAATCGCATTGTTAGTAAGATCACTATCAATTAATTTTACTAAAACATTAATATCTGCAGCTACAGACTCAGTTAATCTTTTAGAGATAATACTCCAGGATGTTTGATAGAAAACAAAAGAAGTAAGTAGCACTATAATGATTATAGGAACAAAGATGATAATTATTGATCTTCCAATTAGCGTAGAAGGTATTATTTTTCTAATCATTAAATTTCATTACAAATTAATTTATATCCTTTACCTCTAATTGTTTTGATAAATTGAGGCTGTTTTGCATTTGTTTCAATTTTTTGTCTTAAACGTGTAACTTGTACATCAACTTTTCTAAGCTCAGTTTCATCAAATTCTTGATCTGCTAGTTCTTCCCTTAAAACAATATCATTTCTTTTATTAATTAATTTTACAAGTAAATTATTTTCTCCTTCTGTTAAATAAATTAATCGATCATTTTTTTGTAATTTAAAATTAGATGTATCAAAAGTAAATTCTCCAAAAGAAATCTTAATTTTTTTGTTTTTAAGGTTTTCAAATAAATCTAATAAATTTTTAATCCTTAAGAATAATTCTTCTGGTTCAAATGGTTTAGATAAATAATCATCAGCACCAATTTTTAATCCATCGATTTTATCTTTGTCCTCTCCCATTGCTGTAAGCATAATTATTGGTGTATTAGAAAATTGTTTTACATGCTCAATAAGCTCTATACCATCTCCACTTGGCATCATTCTATCAAGAATAATTAAATCAAACAAAACAAGAGACAAAATTTCTTTCGCTTCATTGTAATCCTCACTTTGATAAACATGTAAATTTTTTTCTGTTAAATAATCTTTTAGTAGCTCCCTTAATCTTTTATCATCATCAACAATTAAGATATTTTTAATCATTATTATCTATTTATTTCATCAAACTTTTCTTTATTTTCATCATTCACCATCTCATACAATATTTTTTTAAAACCATTTATATCTATCTCACTAAATTTTAATAAAACATTGCGTATTTTTTTTATTTGAATTTCAGATAATCTTTGTTCTAATTCTTGACCTTTTTTTGAAAGTATTAATTTTTTAGTACGCTTATCCACACCAACAGATAATATAACATATTTCTCGTTTACAAGTTGGTTCAATACTCTAGACAAACTTTGTTTAGTTATTTTCAATATTGAAAGGAGTTCTTTAATTGTAAGATTTTTTTGTTTTCCAACAAAATATATCACTCGATGATGCGCTCTACCAAAATTTATTTTTTCCAAAACTTTATCAGGACCTTCTGTAAAATCTCTATATGAGAAAAATAATAGCTCAATAATCTTTCTAATTTCGCTCCTATTTAAAAAAAGAGGTGTTAACAACTTATTTAGGTCAGCCATATTGACTTAATTATGCATCACTGATAGTCAATTGTCATTAAAAAAAGTTAATAAATAATATGTTTAAATCATTTGAAAACAGAGATGGATGGATATGGATGAATGGTAAAATAATTCCATGGCAGGATGCTAATTCCCATATAATCTCGCAAGGTCTTCATTATGCGAGTGCAGTTTTTGAAGGGGAAAGAGCATATAATGGAAAGATTTTCAAATCAGATGAGCATACTAAAAGGTTTTTTAAATCTGCCGAAATAATTGGAATGGAAATTCCTTTTACACACGATCAAATTAATAAAGCAAAATACGAACTTATTGATAAAATGAATTATAAAAATTGTTATGTAAGACCACTTGCTTGGAGAGGTGGAGATCAAATGGGTTTATCAACAGGTAAATCGAATATTAATGTGGCTATTGCTGTTTGGGATGATTGGGCGACTTATTTTAAAATTGAAGATCAAAAAGCAGGTTTGAGATTAATTACATCTCCTTGGAAAAGACCTGCACCAGATACTGCTCCATATGAAGCAAAAGCTTCTGGGCCCTATATTATTTGTACTCTGTCAAAAGAATTTGCAGAAAAAAAAGGCTATCACGATGCATTGATGCTAGATTATAGAGGTTATGTTGCTGAAGGCACAGGAGCAAATATTTTTTTTATTAAAGATAACAATATCCATACACCTATTCCAGATTGTTTTCTTAATGGGATTACACGTCAAACAGTTATTGAAATGGCAACTAATCAAGGTTTTGAAATAACAGAAAAACATTTAATGCCTGATGAAATTGGAAATTATGATGAAGCTTTTTTAACTGGAACTGCTGCAGAAATTACTCCTATTAAATCTATTGATGATTTTAAATATAATACTGGTGATAATACTACTACTTTTAAATTTATGAATGATTTTAGTGATATGGTTAAAAATGCTAGCTAGAATTTTTTAACCATTCATCATCTTTATAATAAAATTCATTTTTCCAAAATGGTGCTTTCTTTTTTAAATAATCCATAATAAACTCACAAGCTTGAAAACTATTTTTTCTATGATGTGAAAAACAACAAACTAAAACAATTTTTTCATTAACAATTAATTTTCCATATCTATGAATTATCAAAGTATCAATTAAACACCATTTTTTAGTCGCGTTATATTCAATTTTTGATAATTCTTTAAATGCCATTTCTTCATAAACTTCTAAATTTAAATATTTAACATCTTTATTGTTATTTAAATCCCTTACATAGCCAACAAAAGAAGTAAGAGCTCCTATGTCTGAATGTTTATTTTTAATTTTCTCAATTTCTTTTTCTAAATTAAAATTTTTTTTTTGTATTTTTATCATTACCCACCACTAACTGGTGGAAAGATTGCAATTTCATCAATTGGTTTTAGATTCAAATTTTCTGAAACATATTCCTGATTAACTGCAAATCTTAAAACATCTTGTAAAAAATGCTTTTTCAGCTCAGGATATAAATTTTCTAAATATTTTTTTAATTCTTGTATGGTTTTAGGATGATTTATTTCAATTATTTCATCATCTTTATTTGTTATATCCTTAATCCAAGCAAAATATCGAATTCTCATTTCAAAAGTGTTTTATTGATCCCTTTATATAATCATAAGCTGTATAGAGGGTTAGCACTCCAGCAATCCATAGAAAAGTCTTACCTAAATAAATAATAAATAATAAATTTAGATTACCCTCAGATAATATAAGTAATCCAAGTGCAGCTAGTTGAAGAAAAGTTTTTGCTTTTGCAATTCTTGAAACGGGTATACTAATTTTTATTCCAGCTAAGTATTCCCTTAAACCTGATACTGTTATTTCTCTTAATAATATTATTAGGGCAGGAATAGTGTCCCAATCTTTTATTACACCTTTAGAAGTTAAAATAAGGATAACTGCTGCTACTAATAATTTATCTGCAATTGGATCTAAAAATGTCCCGAAATTTGTTACTTCATTTCTTAGTCTTGCTAAATAACCATCAAAGTAATCTGTTATTCCAGCTAAACAAAATAATATAAAGGCAATCCAGCCAAAGTATGGATTTGTAAGATATATGCAAAGAACTATAATTGGTATTATAGCTATTCTAATTATTGTTAGAACATTTGATATATTCATTTATATACTTTGTAGATTAAGAATTTTTTAAACGCTATGAAAATATTCATAAATTTTTGTTAGAATTGACTCAGGTATAGATCTAACCTCTTTTAATTCATCTAAACTAGCTAATTTTATTTTTTCCACTGTACCAAAGTGTTTTTTTAAAATTTTCTTTCTTTTAGGACCAACTCCTTCTATATCATCAAACACGGATTTGACGCTCATCTTTGCTCTTTTTGATCGATGTGTTGTTATTGCAAATCTGTGCACTTCATCTCTAATATTTTGTAAAAAGTGAAGAAGTGGATTATCTTCATTTAATCTATGTGTAAATTTATCATGTATAAGAATTTCTCTACCTGAATCTCTATCCTCACCTTTTGCCATAGAGATAATTGGTATATCTATTTTTAAACTATCTAAAACTTTTTTAGCAGAATTATATTGCCCTTTACCTCCGTCTATAAGTAATAAATTTGGCAAATCTAATTCGTCTTGAAATTTTAAATTATTAAATCTCCTAGTTAGCATTTCTTTCATCATATAATTATCATCAACTTTATTTTTGTTGTCTTCAAGATCAAATCGAATATTAAATTTTCTATAATTTGATTTTATAAATCCATTTTGATTATATGCAACCATTACACCTATAGGATATTTTCCAAATGTATGGCTATTATCATAAGCTTCTATTTTTATAATTTCATCTTTGAGTTTGAACATTTTTTTTATTTCCACATTAAAATTATCAAAAGATTTAAGTTTATTTAATTTAATATGTAAATTTATTTTAGAATTTTTTTCCGCAAATTTTAGTAAATTTTTTTTAGGTCCTTTTGATGGTTTAATGAATTTTGTTTTATCAAAATTTTTTCCTAAAATTTGTGAATTATTATCTTTATTAATAGCTATGTTTGTAATAATTATTTCCGGGATATCTTTTTCTACATAAAATATATTTAGGAAACCTAACATTATTTCCTCGTGATCCAATAAGTTGTCATGATCTGGATAGAAAGCTTTGCCACCATATGATGTATTATTTCTAAAAAAACTTCCATAAATACATGTTTTTCCTTCATTTGATGTTATTGCAAAAATGTCAGCATTTTTTATATCCTTAATCTTAATTGAATTATTTTGTTCAATATGTCTTAAAGCTTTAAGTCTATCTCTTAAAGATGCTGCTAATTCGAAATTATTTTTTTTCGATGCCTTATACATTTGATCTGTAAAATTTTTTTGTATTTTTTGAGAATTGCCACTGCTTAGAAAATCATCTGCTGCCTCAATTAATTTTGAATATGCTTCTTTCGTTATTTTTCCTCCGCAAGGACCAGAACATCTTTTAAGATAATAATTGAAGCACAATTTATTTCCTGCATTTACTTCTTTATCTGTGCATGACCTTAAAAGAAATATTCGTTGTATTGTATTAATAGTTCTATTTACTGCATCTGGACTTGCAAATGGTCCATAATATCTACCCTTTTTCTTTTGAGGACCACGATGTTTTTCAATTCTAGGAAAATCATGTTCTGATGAAATAAATATATAGGGGAATGATTTATCATCTCTTAAAAGAACATTAAATCGCGGCTTATGTTTTTTAATTAAATTACATTCAAGGATAATTGCTTCTAACTCTGTATTTGTTACAAAGAAGTTCATTGATTTAGTTAGACTAACCATTCTTTGAATTCTTCTGGTTAAGTTATTTAAAGATAGATAATTCTTTACTCTATTAGATAATACTTTTGCTTTTCCAATATATAGAATGTTACCCTTTTCATCTTGCATTTGGTATACACCGGGTTGGTTTGGCAAAGTTTTAGATGTAGCCTTAATAATTTCTTGTCCAAGAAGCGTCATTTTATCAATCGCAAATAATTATTATTTCATTAAATAGGAATTTTATAAAATTAATAAATAACTAACAAGATTATTGTAGTTCATTTTATAATTAATTTAATGTAGGTAAGAATAATATATTAAGGGATTTATTATGGTAAAAATGACGACAGAAGAGGCTTTCGTAAAAGTTTTACAAAAACACGGTATTCAGCACGCTTTTGGAATAATTGGATCTGCATTTATGCCAATATCAGATCTTTTCCCTAAAGCTGGAATAACATTCTGGGATGTTGCTCACGAATCAAATGGTGGAATTATGGCTGATGGCTATACTAGATCAACTGGTAAAATCGCAATGTGTATTGCTCAAAATGGACCTGGTATAACTGGCTTGGTTACACCTATAAAAACTGCTTTTTGGAATCATACTCCAATGCTCTTAGTTACTCCTCAAGCAGCTAATAAAACTATTGGTCAAGGAGGTTTCCAAGAAGTCGAACAAATGAACTTATTTAAAGATATGGTGTGTTATCAAGAAGAAGTAAGAGATCCCTCTAGAGTTGCAGAAGTTTTAAATAGAGTTATTTCAAAAGCTATTAAAGGATCTGCTCCTGCTCAATTAAATATACCAAGAGATTTTTGGACTCAAGTTGTTGATATTGATCTGCCACCTATAATTAAATTTGAAAGACCTTCAGGTGGAACTGAAGCAATTAAGGAAGCCGCAGATCTTTTATCTAATGCAAAATTCCCAGTCATTTTATCTGGTGCTGGAGTGATTTTAGCTAACGCTATTGATGATTGCAAAAAACTTGCTGAAAAATTAAGTGCTCCAGTAGCTTGCGGATACCAACACAATGATAGTTTTCCTGGCAAACATCCCCTTGCGGTTGGTCCTTTAGGATACAATGGATCTAAAGCAGCAATGGAAATAATATCTAAAGCAGATGTAGTTTTAGCACTTGGCACAAGATTAAATCCCTTCTCAACTTTACCAGGTTATGGAATAGATTATTGGCCAAAAAATGCGGATATTATTCAAGTTGATATCAATTCTGATCGCATTGGTTTAACAAAAAAAATAAGTGTTGGTATTTGTGGAGATGCGAAACTAGTTGCACAACAAATTTTAGAAAACCTTAAAACAAATGCAGGTAATAAAGATAGAACAGAACGAGAGAACTTAATTCATAAGACAAAGTCAGCTTGGCTTCAAACACTAACTGGCCTTGATCATGAAGAAGATGATCCTGGCACATCTTGGAATAAAGATTCACGAGATAGAGAACCAGAAAAAATGTCACCAAGAATGGCATGGCGAGCTATTCAAGCAGGACTACCTGAAGATGCTATTATATCAAGTGATATAGGAAATAACTGTGCAATTGGTAATGCTTATCCAACATTTGAGAACGGTAGAAAGTATTTGGCGCCTGGTTTATTTGGACCATGTGGTTATGGGTTTCCATCTGTAATTGGAGCAAAAATAGGTTGTCCTAATACACCAGTTGTTGGCTTTGCAGGTGACGGCGCATTTGGAATTAGTATGAGTGAAATGACTTCTTGTAATAGAGAAGGTTGGCCAAATATAACAATGATAATTTTTAGAAATTATCAATGGGGAGCGGAGAAAAGAAATACTACACTTTGGTATAATAATAATTTTATTGGAACAGAACTTGATCTTAAATTAAGCTATGCAAAGATTGCAGAAGCATGTGGATTTAAAGGTGTTAAAGTTTACTCTCAAGAGGAACTAACAGAAGCTTTACAACAATCTTGCAAAGATCAAATGGAAGGTGTTACCACTTTTATAGAAGTTATGTTAAATCAAGAACTAGGAGAACCTTTTAGAAGAGATGCTATGAAAGCACCAGTTGAAGTTGCTGGAATTGATCCTAAAGATACAGTAGTTCAATAATTATTTCTGATCGTTAATAATTAAGTCTGATGCTTTTTCAGCAATCATCATAGTAGGAGCATTCGTATTACCTGATGTTATAGTTGGCATCACAGATGCATCAACAACTCTTAAGTTATTTATTCCTTTTACTTTAAGATTATCATTTACAACTGAGTCTTCATCATTACCCATTTTACACGTGCTTACTGGATGAAAAATAGTGTTTGCAAATTTACTAGCTTCTTTTGCTAGAGATTGATTATCTTTATATTGTATTCCCGGCCTATATTCTTCTGGTTCATAATTTTTATATGCTTTTGATTCTAAAACTATTTTTCTTACAATTTTAATTGATTTTCCTGCAATTTCCCTATCTTCATCAGTAGATAAGTAGTTCATTTTTATTTGAGGATAAATTCTAGTATCTGAAGATTTAATTTCTATTGAACCTCTACTTGTAGGACGAATATTTGTTATTGTAGGAGTGAATGCTGGAAATTTATGCAGTCCTGCTTTTCCTAATAAATCAGTACTAGCTGGCGAGATATGAAATTGTAGATTAGGGTTTTCTAAATACGAATCACTTTTAATAAACCCACACAAGTAACTTGCCCCAACTGTTAATGGTCCTTTTTTATAAATTAAATAATTTAAACCTGTTAAAAATTTTTTTGTAAAACTATGATATATGTCATTTAATGTTTCTAAGTTTTTAATTTTGTAAACTGGTCTTAACATCAAATGATCAGTTAAATTTCTCCCAACACTATTAATTTCTTTTACAATACTAATATTATTTTCATTTAAAAGTTTACCTGGGCCAATACCT
This sequence comes from uncultured Alphaproteobacteria bacterium, assembly GCA_902525035.1. Lineage (GTDB taxonomy): Bacteria > Pseudomonadota > Alphaproteobacteria > HIMB59 > CACPNW01. The sequence continues at coordinate 188,183 of CABZFN010000001.1, forward strand.
GAAGCTTGTAATATATGTGGAGATCCAATTGTTCCACCAGATAATAAAACTTCATTAATTACAGAATATGTAAATTCTTCGTTTCCTCTCCATACATTTACATTTTTTACTTTGAAGTTTTCAAAAGTTAAATTTTTAACATGCGCCTCAGTTATAATTTTTAAATTTTTTCTATTTTTGATAGGATTTAAGAAGGCAACTGCAGCACTACATCTATACCCTTTATCAATTGTCATAGGGAAATAACCCATTCCTTCGTTATCACCATCATTGAAGTCATTATTTTTTTTATAACCAAACTCTTGAGACGCTTCCAAAAATAAATCTAATAATTTAAATTTTGATCTAATTTTTTCAACTTTGATTGGGCCACCACTTCCATGAAAGTCACTTTTGGAAATTCTATAATCTTCTGATTTTTTAAAATACGGTAAAACATCTTCCCAAGACCATCCAACATTACCTAATTGTCTCCAATAATTATAATCATTCGCATGACCTCTTATATAAAGCATGCCATTAATTGATGAACTACCACCTAAAGTTTTTCCTCTTGGGATGAGCATTTTTCTATTGTTGCAAAATTCCTCTTCTTCTGTTGTAAAACACCAATCAGTTTTAGAATTATGCATAGTTTTAAAATAACCCCCAGGAATATGTATCCAAGGATTAGTATCTTTGCCCCCAGCTTCAATCAAAAGTACTTTGATATTTTCATTCTCTGATAGTCTATTTGCTAATATGCAACCTGCTGTACCTGCACCGATAATAATATAGTCAAAACTTTCGTTCATAATTTAGAATAATTTATTTATTATATACTATTTAATTTAAACATATAACTAACTTTAATAATTAAAAATTTTCAATGGATATTTTATTTTCAATTATTGGATTAGGACTTCTAGTTTTAGGTGCTGAAATAATTATTAGAGGTTCAGTTAGTTTTGGAAGAAAGATTAATATCTCATTGTTTGCAATTGGTGCTGTAATTGTAGCGGGGGGAACATCATTACCTGAATTGGCAAGCAGTATTAACGCAGTTCTTAATGATTTTTCAGATCTTGCTTTAGGCGCTGTAGTTGGAAGTAACATTGCAAACTTGATACTTGTAATGGCCACAACAACATTAATTTTTCCAATTGTAAATATAAATAAAAATCAGATTAACCAAGCTTGGATAAATATTATTTTAGGAATTGTATTAATTATTATGACTTTTTTTTATTTTAATTTTATTTTTGGACTAGTAGCAATTACATCATTAATCTATCTAATGTATGTTCAAATAAAAAAAGGAGAAATTGATAATTTAGAAATAGATAAAAATGATTATTCAATAACAATCTCATTAATATTAATTATAATTGGTATAGCATGTTTAGTATTTGGTGCAGATTTACTTGTTGATTCAGCAATTAAAATTGCAAGAACGTATAATGTTCCAGCTTCAGTAATTGGATTATCATTAGTAGCTTTTGGAACTTCTCTTCCAGAACTTGCAGTTGGTATTGTTTCTGCATTTAGAAAAAAGATTGATTTTGCTCTAGGAAATATTCTGGGGTCTAATATTTATAATGTATTAGGTGTTCTAGGTATTAGTTCATTTTTTGGTAATTTTAAAGTTCCTGCAATTTTAGCAAATCAAGACTTATACTTCATGCTATCAATTACAGCATTAATTTTAATGTTTATGATATTTGCAAAAAAAATTGGACGTATTTACGGAATTATCGGATTAACTTTGTATTTTGGATATATGTATTTCATTTACATATAACTTTAATTAATAGAAAAATTCTATTAAAAGAATCATGAATTTAGAATTACATAAATCAAAAAATTTATTAAAAATGTTAAATACTGCTATAGATGCAGGTAAGGAAATTCAAAAAGTATATAAAAAATCTTTTAATGTAGAAATAAAAGATGATAATTCACCTATTACCGAAGCTGATATAAAATCAAATAATTTAATTTTAAATAGATTAAAATCATTTAATCCAAATGTTCCTATATTAAGCGAAGAAAGTCTAATTGAATGGAAAGAAAGAAAAACTTGGAATTCATACTGGTTAATAGATCCATTAGATGGAACTAAAGAATTTATAAAAAAAAATGGAGAATTTACGGTTAATATTGCATTAATAAAAAATAACACACCAATATTTGGTATTATATATGCGCCTGCCAAATCTTTGCTATATTATGCATTAAAAAACTATGGCGCATATAAATTAATTACAGAGTCAAATATTGAATCAACTAAAGATTTTATAAAAATAAATTCAGTAAAAGACAAAAATAATTTAACAAAGGTTATTGGTAGTCGATCACATTCTAATAAAGATTTTGATAATTGGATAAATGATAATTGTAATAATTTTGAACTAATCCAAATTGGGAGCTCTCTTAAATTTTGTTACTTAGCTGAATGTAAAGCAAATATCTATCCAAGATTAGGACCAACCTCAGAATGGGATATTGCTGCGGGACATATTATTCTTGAAGAGGCTGGAGGATCAATTAAAGATTTTAATGAAAATAAATTACTATACAACACAAAAGAAAGTGTTATTAACCCAAATTTTATCGCTAAAATTTAAATTATAAACAAATGAAAATACTTATTTTTGGTCTTCCTGGAGCTGGTAAAACTTGGTTAGCAGAAAGGCTTATTAAAGTAATAGATAATTGTGCTTGGTATAACGCAGATGTAGTGAGGAAGTCAGCAAACGACTGGGATTTTACTATGGAAGGTAGAATACGACAAGCCAATAGAATGAAAACATTTGCTGATTTCGAAAAACAAAATGGAAGATGGGTTATTTGCGACTTTGTAGCTCCAACTGAAAAAGCAAGAGAAGCTTTTGAGCCCGATTTTATTATCTGGCTTGATACTATTAAAGAAGGTAGGTTTGAAGATACCAATAAAATGTTTGAACAACCAAATAAAACTGACATTAAAATAACCAAATTTTTATCAGATGAAGAAATAGAAAATCTAGCAAAGGAGATTAAAAATGTTTGATTGGAAAAAACCAACAGTACAAATGTTAGGTAGATGGCAACCATGGCATGACGGACATACAGAATTATTTAAAAGAGCACTCCAGAAAACAGGTCAGGTATGTATTATGTATCGTGACGTGGGAGGTGTAGATGCAGGTGTAGAAGGTCAAGCTGACAATCCATTTCAATTTGAAGAAGTAAAAGCAAAAATTAATGAAGGTTTAGCTCTACATGGTTTTACTGATGGCAAAGAATACGTAGTTGTTAAGGTTCCAAACATTATTGATATTTCTTATGGAAGAGGAGTTGGTTATTCGTTTACAGAACATGATTTAGGAAAAGAGATACATGATATCTCGGCGACAAAAATTAGAAATGAAATGAGAGTTAAAGGGGAATTAAAATAAGCTAAATTTTCTCTCCTGCTGGTTTTCCATATCCAACATTTTTTTTCCCATATCGTCTTACTCTTACATTACATTGTTCTGCATGACCTATAAAACCCTCTAAATGTGAAAGTCTAGATCCATATTCCCCGATGAGAGTTGCAGCTTCATCAGTCGTAATTTTTTGATAAGTGTGGGTTTTAATAAACTTGCCAACCCATAAACCGCCAGTATATCTTCCAGCTTTTTTAGTCGGAAGTGTATGGTTAGTGCCTATCACTTTGTCACCATTTGCAACATTAGTTCTAGCACCCAAAAATAGAGCTCCATAAGATGTCATATTTTCTAAAAACCAATCATCTTTTTTTGTCATAACTTGAACGTGCTCTGATGCTATTTCATTTGCTTTAGATAACATCTCCTCATAGGTATCACATAAAATAATTTCCCCATAATCTCTCCAGCTTATACTTGCTGTTTCTTTAGTAGGTAATATTTCTAAAATTCTATCAATCTCTTTAAATGTTTCTTCTGCAAGTTTTCTTGAGTTTGTTATCATTACAGCAGGAGAATTATATCCATGTTCAGCTTGTCCTAACAGATCAGTTGCACATATTTCACCATCAACAGTTTCATCAGCAATAACCATTGTTTCTGTTGGACCAGCAAATAAATCTATACCAACTCTGCCATACAATTGTCTTTTCGCTTCAGCAACAAATGCATTGCCAGGTCCAACAAGCATATCAACTGATTTAATAGTTTCTGTACCAATAGCCATTGCACCAACTCCTTGCATTCCACCTAAGACATAAATTTCGTGAGCACCACCCATTTTCATTGCTGTTACAACTGCTGGATTTGGTTTACCTTTAAAAGGTGGAGTTGTGGCTACAATTCTTGGTACACCAGCAACAGAGGCAGTAACAACTGACATATGTGCAGAAGCTACCATTGGAAATTTACCAGCCGGAACGTAGCAACCGACTGCTTGTACAGGTATATTCTTATGACCAAGAATAACACCTGGATGCGTTTCTACTTCTAGTTCGTTTAAAGTTTTTAGTTGTGCTTCAGCAAATGACCGTACTTGTTTTTGAGCAAATTTAATATCTTCTTTATCATCATCAGAGACTTCACTGATTAATTGATTAATTTGATCTTCATTTAATCTAAAACTATCTGGTGAATAGTTATCAAATTTTTGTGATAACTCTCTTATATGCTTATCACCTTCCGACTCAATTTTACTTAATGTTTCCTCTACAATTTTTTTAACTTTATCATTGTCTTCAATTCTTTGTTTTTCATTTAAACCTTTTTTTAAATATGCAATTGTCATAATTATTTTTTATGAATTAATTTAAAGATATCAACACCTATTTGATCTAGTATATGTGCTATATCAATTGGAACCCAATTTTCACGAATTAAACCTTCGTGATGTAAATAAAAATCCATTACTCTCATTTCTACCATGATATTATTTGGCTCAAAACCTAACCAATGATTAGAGCCGTACTTACTCTTAATACTATGCCATCCTCCAGTCATCGAATAATTACCATCTCCAATTTCAACATAATGACCGACTGTATTATAGTCTCTTTCTTTAAAAGTTAATCTAAATGGTAGTTGATGATGATCAACAAAACCTCTCAGTCCTCTTGCTGTCCCAACTCCTGAAGGACCAAACCACATCATTTTAGGATGCCAATATTTTTTTTGTTCATGATCATTAATCAAATTATATCTTATATTATCGGTAGAAAATGTTGGTTCCATTTCAGGTTTAGTCCCTAAACTTATTTGCATTGTAAGTGATTGATGCAAAGACTTTATAGATAATTTTTTGTCTAAATTTGTATTATTTTCACCATCTCCAGTTATTGGTGCAGGCCACATGCCCTCGGCTCCTAATGATTTGTGTAATGGCCAATAACCAGCTTGACGAATAAAATCCACAGTATCAATTAAAATATACGATTTAATAATTTTATTATTTGTTATTTGATGACAATGACATGTTCTAAGGTAAATTGTTTTATTTGTAGGTGGTACACCTAACCATTCGTTAATAAATGTTCCAGTAAGGTGACTTATGTAGGAAACAAAAATTTTATCTTCATAAGCGCCACCAATTACTATATTATTTCTAATTTCTAGATCAGCAAATGCATTTTTAATAGGTTTCCAGAGTTTATTCTTAATTTCACCAATACCTTTTATTTCATTAATTGGATAAAAAGCATTTAGCTCTGCATCTTTGTGATAAAACTTTTCTAATTCTTTCTCTAAATTTTCATTTGAAGACTCTACAATTTTTTTTAATAAATTTTTAAAATATATTTTATTTTTTATATTTTGTTGAAGATCTAGATCAATATGGAAAATAGATTCTCTTTTTTCAACAGCCTTTTCAAATGATTCCATACTTACTGATTAATACCTTTAAATAATAATTGATTTATTCAATATATTGAATATTATTCAACAAAAATGAATAAAATAATCTAAAAATATGTCAATTAATATTACATCAAGACTAGCTAAATTCGATGACTTAGTTCCAAGTAACATTCCTTTTGTTGAGGGTAAGTTAAAAGGCCATCAAGATAGAAAAAATTACTCTGTTATTGGACCAGGGGTAAGTGAAGATGCAAAACAAAATGTAAAAATTGCAGAAGCCCATGGATTTAACATTGGTGCTGTAAGTGCGGCCCCTATGAATGGTTCTGGTTTGCACAGTCACACAACAGCCGAAGTATTTATTATTCACTCAGGAGCCTGGCGCTTCTACTGGGGCGTAGATGGTACAGAAGGAGAAGTAATATTGTATAAAGGTGATGTAGCATCTTTTCCAACAAATATGTTTAGAGGATTTCAAAATGTTAGTGATGAGGAAGCTTTAATGTTTGTTGTTTTAGGTGAAAATGACCCAGGAGTGATTACATGGACTCCCAAATTATTAAAAGAAGCAAAAAAATCAGGAATGGTTCTGCTTGATGATAATTCTTTAATTGATACTGAAAAAAATAAAATTGCAGATGAAAATAAAATCATTCAACCATTACAAGATAAAGAACTTGAAAAATTTGATCATTACACATCTTCAGAAATTGAAAAATTTGTAATACGTTTAAGTGATAGGGATAAATATTTTACTGATGATGAGCATTTTAATTCTAATAAAATCATTAATTATCTCGATCAATTTAATATTCACAATAAGTCATTTGATCCTTATATTCCTCATAAAACTGGCTTTAGTCTTTCTCTGCTGAATGGAAAAAATGCTCATGTTCATGAATATACACTTGAGAAATCAGAAGTATTTCATTGCTTGTCGGGCAGTTGGGAAATTAATTGTGATGGACAAAAAATTGTCATTAATTCAAGAGATACCTTTTCGGTACCAAAAGATGCATCAAGATCTATAAAACAGATAAGTGAAAATGATGGAAGCTTATTTATAATAAGACAAACCAATTAAATATTTTTACATATGAAGGGTTTTGATAATAAGTTTAAAGATTTACCTGATTATATCTTAAAAATAACATATGAAATTTGGGAAAATAATGATGTTGAGGCTATAAGAGATTATTATGCTGATACTCCTAAAGTTAGCCAACCCACTCCCACAAGATCTCCCTCAGGAGTAATTTATGGTGCTGAACCAGTAATTGAAAGCACTTATGCTAGTAAAAAACTTTTTCCAGACAGAACTCTTTTAGGGGAGGATGTAATTTGGACTGGTAATGATGAAGAAGGATATTTTTCTTCTCATCGAATATTATCAACTTCTACCCATTCAGTTGACGGCATGTATGGTGAGGCAACTGGAAAAAAATTATATTATAGAACTATTGCTGATTGTGCTTGTATGAATAATCAGGTTTATGATGAGTGGCTTGTTAGGGACCAAGGGGCGATTGTTAGGCAAATTGGAATAGATCCTAAAGAGTTTGCCAATAATTTAATCAAAAATGAAGGTGGGTCAGAAAAAGCGAGTAAACCTTTTGATGAAAATACTCCTCTTAAATCAATTTACACATCACCCATATTAGCTTCTGGTAATTGTGGTGAAACTTATGCAAATCTTCTAACATCAATTATGAATATTAATTTGGAGAAAACTATTAATGATAATTATGATAGAGCAGTTCAACAATTTCAACCTGGTGGTTACACTCACTATGGTAAAGATGAGGTTATTAAATTTTGGAAACAACTAAGAAATGCTTTTCCTAACTCTTTATTCTCTGTTGATCATATTGCTTTTACAGAAGAAATTGATCAACCTAAAAAAGCTTCAGTTAGATGGTCTTTAGTTGGAAAACATGAAGGTAATGGTATTTTTGGTAAAGCATCTGATGCAAAGATATATGTAATGGGCATTAACCATGTTGAATTTGGACCAAGAGGTATTAAAAATGAATGGGTTTTGTATGATGAAACCATGATTTGGAAACAAATTTTATTAAAAACTGGATAGAATAATATGTCATCAATTCAAACAACACATGTAGGAAGTCTACCTCGATCAAAAGAATTATCTGAATTTTTATTTGCAAAAGATAAAGGTGAAAATTTTAATCAAAGTAATTTTGATAATATTTTAAAGGACAATGTTGAAAAAGTTGTCAAACAACAAATTGATGTTGGAATTGATTTTATCAGTGATGGTGAAATGAGTAAAATTAGTTATGCTACTTATATTAAAGATAGAATTGATGGATTTTCAGGAGAAAGTGAGAGAAGAGCACCCGCAGACCTTGATGACTTCCCTGAATATAAAGAAAAAATTGCTAAAAGTGGAGGTACTCCAACTTATACAAGGCCCTGCTGTACAAATGAGCTTAAGCTAAAAGATGAAAACTCCCTCATTAATGATTTAAATAATTTTAAAAGTTCACTCAATAAAAATAATCATCACAAAGCTTTTATGAATGCTGCTTCCCCAGGAGTAATAAATGTCTTTATGCCGAACAAATTCTATAATTCTGAAGAAGAATATTTAGATAAGCTATCTAATATAATGGCCAAAGAATATGAAACAATTACAAAATCAGAAATCCTAGTTCAATTGGATTGCCCTGATCTTGCACTCGCTAGGCATATGAATTTTAAAGATTTATCTGAAGATGAATTTATTAAACGTGCAGAAATACAAATTGAATGTTTGAATGCAGCTTTGGAAAATGTAGATGTTGAGAAAACAAGAATGCATATATGCTGGGGTAACTATGAAGGACCTCATACTCATGACATTGCTTTAGAGAAAATTTTACCTATTATTCTAAAATCTAAAATAAAATATTTCTTAATTGAATCTTCAAACCCTAGACACTCACATGAATGGAAGGTTTTTCAAGATATCAAATTACCAAAAGATAAAATTTTAGTCCCAGGTGTTATTGATTCTACCTCTAATTTTGTAGAACATCCTGAAGTTGTGGCTGATAGATTAATTCAATATTCTACGGTAATTCCTAAAGATCAATTAATGGCTGGTACAGATTGTGGTTTTAGTACATTTGCCGGCTTTGGAAAAATTGATGAAAAAATTTGTTACGAAAAGCTTCATGCATTAGTTGAGGGTACTAAACTTGCATCAAAAGTTATCTAATTACTGATTTAAGAATTTTGCTCTTTCCAAAAGATCGACTCCTAGTATTTTTAAAAAATGTAAATGATCTATAAAAATCCAATTTTCAGCTAATTTATCACCATCTCTTCGATACAAATCTACAACTCTCATTTCAGACTCAATTTTACTAGCATTTGTTAAGCCTAAATATTCTCCCTTAGGTTTCATAATCAAATTTGGCCAGCCAAACCAACCACCTAAATCATCTTCAGCACTACTTAGTATATGTCCATTAAATCTTACAAATTCTAAGCCATCTTGAAATGGTTTAGTATGTCCTTTTTGATAACCATCGATTGTATATGATGCTCCAATACCTCCCGGCCCCCACCAAATCATATCATTATGCCAATCAAGTTCTAATTCTTCCTTATAAGATTGCATTTTAGACCCTTTTACAAGGCGGTCTCGCATTCTATGGATTAGATCTAACGTTTTTTGACTTTCATTTTGATTAGAAGTATTAAATTTTAAACCTTTATGATTCATTGGGCCTGGTGTAACACAAACTAGACCTGAAGATTCAGGAATTACAGAAAGACCTAGTTGCTGCATAAAATTCATTACATCCAAAAAAATAGCTCCTTCAGTAATTTTATTATTTTCAACTTTATAAAATTCTGCAAATCGTAACAAAATAGATTTATAATTAGGGTTAAGACCTAAAAAAGATTTATTAAATACACCCATGAAATGACCCATACTTGAGATCCATTTACTTTCATTCTTATCAAGCGAGTTTATACCTGCATAAAATATATCTAATCGACGTTGTATAGGTGAAAATGAATCCTTAATTGGTTTCCAAAGATTTTTTGCAATAAGATCTGTACTACTTATTTCGTTGAAAGGATGGGTACACTTCATATTAAAATCTTCTGATACATATTTAGAGATAACTTCAGTTAAAGACTCAATGTCGCAACTATCTATTTCACTAAAATAATCTAATACTAATTTTTTTTCTGTTTGAAGATCCGTCATTAAATTTGAATTATATTAATAAAGTAAAAAAGACAATATTCATTTTTTTGAATAAAATTTCATTGCTTTGAAATATTTTTAAATGTATCTCAACTTAAATAAAAATTATGAAAATAAAAAAAATTAAAGATAAAAGACCAAAAGCTCTCCAAGATCATCACATGCCTAAGAGTTATGATATTTCATTAAAAGCATATGGGGGTGGAGGAACCACAAAATCTTTAAATCCAAAACCTAAAAAACTTAAATATCAGTCAATGAAGGGATTTGAAGAACAATATAAAAATATTGTAGATTATATAGTAAGAATTACTTATCAAATTTGGGAAGAAAAAAACATTGGGTATATTTATGATACATACAGTAAAGATTGCAGAGTTTGGGATGAATTTGGTTTACAATCTGGATCAGAAAAAATAGTAGCTGATACAGTACACACTAATAATGCTTTTCCAGACATTAGACTTTTTGCAGATGAAGTTATTTGGGCAGGAGATGAAAAAGCAAGTTTTCATACATCACACAGAACAATTATTACTGGAACAAATACTGGTTTTAGTAAATTCACCAAACCAACAGGAAAAAAAGTGAGACTATTTTGTATTGCAAATTGTGTAGCAAAAAATAATGAAATTTATTACGAAAATGTTGTGTATGATACAGCAGGTTTAATCAAACAGCTTGGATTAAACCTAAATCAAGTTGCAAGACAACTTGTAGATGAAGGAATAGCAGGGCCATTTGCACCTAATTTTAAAAACTCTAAGCCAAAAAGAAATATTACTAAATTAAAGCCAATCAGTTTTGAAATCCCAGATAAAATTAATAATGTACGACAATTTGTTTACTCAGTTTATGATACAATTTGGAACAGAAGAAATTTTTCTGCAATAAATAAAGCATACTCGAGTAGTGTCGAATTTGAAGGGTCGACAGGACGTAAATTTAAAGGAGTCTTTCAATTGAGAAAGTTTATAATATCAATGCTGGCTTCATTTCCTGATCTTGCACTGAGCATTGAAGATTTATACTGGATGGGAAATACTAAAGATGGTTATTTAGTTTCAGTACGTTGGGGCGCGGTAGGAACACATAAAGGGAATGGCTCATATGGTCAACCAACTAACAGAGAAGTTTATCTTTGGGGAATCACTCAATGGGAAATTAAAAACAATAAAATAATGAAAGAATGGACTGGCTTTAACGAGCTTGCAATTTTAATGCAAATTTTAGGAGATAAAAAATGACTTTAGATGAAAGTAAAAAACTATTAGAGAATATGTATGATGCACTTAATGCACAGGATCTAGAAGCTCAGCATAAATACTGGCATGATAATATGGTTTGGCACGGCCCTCCAGGATTTGGCGATATTCATGGTATAGAAAATTTTAAATATAAAGTCCTAAAACCTTTTTACGAGGCATTTCCTGATTACCATGTAAAAAATGATATCGTGGTTGCAGAAGGTGAATGGATAAGTGCAACAGGATTTTTAACAGGAACACATAGTGGTATATATCTTGGTGTTGAGCCAACAGGTAAGTCTATAAAAATGCAATTCTCAGATTTTTGGACAATTAAAGATGGAAAATTTTTAGACAATTACGTTATGGTAGATAATCATGGTGTATTTGAGCAGATGGGGCTTAGCTTTAAATAATCTATTTTGTTGTTTTTCTTTTAATTAATCTACCTTGGACAATATGATTAATAGGTTCAAAGTCTGGATCTTTTATAAATTCATTAATTAATTGCGTTGCAAGTTTTGACATTTGTCTAATAGGCTGTCTCACAGTTGTTAGATCATACGACTTCCAGCTAGACATAGAAATATCACCATACCCGATAATTTCAATTTGATTTCTAGCTTTAAGACTTTTACTATTTTTAATAAAATCCTGACAACCAAAAGCCATAGTATCATCGGCACAAAAAATGGCACTAACATTTTTTTTAAGTATCTTTTCTGCTGCTTGGTATCCACCATCATATGTAAAAAAACCTTTTTCAATATGAAGTTTTATTTTTTTATTATTTTTTAAATGTTGCTTAAACCCCTTACTTCTTTCATCACTAACAAACGATCCTCTTGGCCCTTCAATTAATCCAATATTTTGATGTTTACTTTGCAAAAAATACTCAGCAACTATTTGACCTCCGTTTTTATGGTCACAGGCAACTGAACTTATAGTAGGAATATTCCAACTTCTATTATATGCAATAAATTGAATTCTTTTTTGTATACAACTTTCAACAAATGTATCTGTTGGTTTTGTTGCAGAAATAATCGCAACCAATTTATCTTTTAGGTAGGGCTGAATTAATTTTTCATCAAGTTCTTCACCATCGTCTGTTGTTATTAATAAAATTCTAAAACCTGCTTGTCGTAAAGCTTCATGTAATTCAATTAGAACCTCTGGATAATATCTACTGGTAACATATGGTAAGATTACCCCAACCAAACCACTATTTTCATTCAAGATTGAATTACTTAATAAGTTAGTTGGTTTATATTTTAGTTTTTTAGCAGCTTCTAAAACTCTTAATTTTGTTCTAGTTGATATACTAGCACCTTTTGTAAAACATCTTGAAACTGCTGACTGGGAGACTCCTGCTAATTTCGCTACATCCTGTGATGTCGCAGGCTTTATAAAATTCATTATTTATCCCCTCATTTTTAATATTCAAAACCTTGAATATTAATTCATATTATTGCAATATTTACTAATACTAATATAAAGGATTTATTCATAAATGTGAATTTCACATTTTAATACTAAGGGGAAATATATGAAAAAATTATTAATAGCTTTATTATTCTCTTTTGTTAGCACAAGTGCGTTTGCTGGTGGGCATTCACCTTGTGGAGTAACAGATGGATCAATAAAGATTCTAGCTAACGAATTTACAACATACAGAATTTTCATGGATGAGGTAAAAAGTTGTGCAGGACCTAGTGCAGATTTTTCTGTAACTCACTCCGTTGATCATAATAAATTACAAGTTGCGGCTCTATCAGCTAACCCAGCTGAATTTTCTGCAAAACTTGTAACAAACGGTTCAATTACAACTTTAATGAACGATAATTTAATTCGTCCACTTGATGATTTAGTTGCTAAATACGGAAGTGCATTACAAGATAATCAAAAGATTATGATTGATGGAAAGATCTATGCAATAGCTTTTATGGCTAACGCACAGCATCTTTGGTACAGAGAAAGCATTCTCAATGATTTAGGTATCGCAGTTCCTTCAACATATGAAGAAGTAATTGCAGCTGCAGAAAAAATCAAGGCATCTGGCAAAATGGCTAACCCATATGCTGGAGCTTTCAAATCTGGATGGAATCTAGGTCAAGAGTTCGTAAACATGTACCTTGGTCACGGAGGTGACTTCTTTAAAGCTGGAACAGCAGAAGTAAGTGTTAATAATGCTAATGGAGTAGCTGCTCTTAACATGCTTAAAAGATTAACAGAAGTGAGCAACCCTGATTTCTTAACTCAAGATACTAATGCAGTTAAAGAAGAATGGGAGTCAGGTAATGTAGCACTAATGCATATCTGGAACTCAGGAGCAGCATCATTATTAGATGACGAAGGTGATCAGATGATTAAAGCTGATACAAGACTAGCTCCATCTCCATCAGTTGGTGGTGGAATGAAACCTGCAACAACTTTATGGTGGGATGGTTTTGGAATAGCTACAAATACTTCTGATGAAAATGCAGAGGCATCTTTTAGAGCTCTTTTAGGTGCAGCAACTTCAACAGAAATGGCAAATGCTAATCCAAATGCAACTATTTGGTTGATTGATGGCTATTCACCTGGAGATACAGCAGGACCAGTTGTTGATGCTGCTAACAGAGGTGCAACACCTTACCCAAGCTTACCATACATGAGTCTATTACATGGTGCTTTGAGTACAGAACTTGTAGAATTCCTTCAAGGAAATGAGTCTGCTGAAAAGGCATTAGCTGATGTAGAAGCTGCATATGTAGCAAAAGCTACTGAGCAAGGTTTTCTATAAACCATATAATTATTTATGTTAAAGTGGAACATTATTATGTTCCACTTTTTTTTAAAAAAGAAATAGATGCCTCACAGAACATTCTTTTGGTTTTTTTTTCCAAGTGGTTTGGCAATGCTGATGTTTATTGGCCTTCCAATTATCTCTAGTTTTTTTCAATCTCTTCATATTGAGCCTGAACAAATTTTAATGGAAGTAGAAAAATGTGATCCATTTGGATGTAAAACTGAAACAAAAGTAGATATTGAGGCTACAAATAAATTACAAGAGGAACAGCCTCTTGGAAGATTTAATGGTTTGGGAACTTACGGTGATAGAAACCATTTAGCTTTTGATGAAATTAAAGAGGCCTGGACAAATTCATCATCAATAGCTGAGTTCACAGATATTTTACTTAATCTCCCATTTTATAAAGCATTATTGTTTACACTTACATTTTGTTTTGCAGTTACGCCACCAGTAGTAGTCTTAGGTTTCATAGTAGCTTTAAGTGTAAATACGATTACAAAAAGCTTAAAAGGTCCAACCATTTTTGGTGTTATTTTACCAATGATTGTAACACCATTGATTGGATCTCTCGTTTTATTTTGGATGATAGATGCAAAGGGAATATTGGGTTCATTTATTCAATTCTTATTTGATGATCCAAATTTATCACTAAAGTCTTCAAGTCAATTGACATGGATAACTCTGATTATTTATGGTATCTGGCATAACACACCTTTTGCTTTTGTTGTTTTTTATGCTGCATTGCAGACTGTACCCCAAGATCCAATTGAAGCTGCAATTATCGATGGAGCTTCAAGATATGAAAGAGTAAGACACATTGTTATCCCGCATCTTTATCCAGTTGCAACGTTTATAATATTGATATGTCTTATGGATAACTTCAGAGTTCTTGAGCCTATAATTGGTTTTGCTGCTGAAGGAGTTGCTCAATCACTTTCTTGGATGATTTACAACGACTTAAGAAGTGAAAACAAAATGTTATTCGGGTCTGCAGGAGCAACATCTATGTTAACTATTATTGGTGTAGCAATCTTATTAACACCGGTACTTATAAGAACCTGGAGAGAATTTAGAACAGAGAGATAATATGGAATCAAAAATTAACAGATACTCAAAACAACTAATTTTAATAAATAGTTTTTTTATTCTTGCTTGGTTAGTTGTTTCTGTTTTTCCTTTTATATGGACTTTTTGGGGATCATTTAAAGTTAAAGCTGACTTTTTCTCAAGAGCTGATTGGATGTTTGCTGTTACAGGGGTAAATACTTTGATTGAAACAGGAGATACTTCTACAGTTAAGGCATATGTAGAGTCTTGGACTGAAGGTGAATTTTGGAAAGCAACAATGAATACAATTATCATAACTGTTTCTGTTGTCACAATCTCTTTATTTTTAGGAACATTAGGTGCTTATGCATTGTCTAGATCAACATATAAATATACTTTTTGGATTTTAATCGCTGCTTTGATTTTTAGAGCGATGCCTCACATCACACTTGTTTCAGGTTATCTATTTCCTTTCTTTCAATTGAACGTTTGGGGCATACTCCCAACTACTATAATAGTTTTAGTCGCAATCAATCAACCTTTTACATTATGGCTTCTTTATTCTTTTTTTAAAACAGTTCCTAAAGAATTAGATGAAAGTGCACTAATTGATGGTTGCTCTTATTTTCAAGCATTTCGCTTTGTTATAATGCCTGTAATGTGGCCGGGAGTTGTTACAGCAGGTTTATTTAGTATGATGTTAGCTTATAATGATTTTACAGTTACTTCACTTCTTTTAAATCAGCAAAATTATACAATGGTTCCTAAAATTAATGCCTATTTAGGTACAATTGAACATAGTGGAAATTATATGTGGGCAGTATCCAGTGTTGTTTCTGCAACTGCACCTTTATTTATGATTATAATGTTTTTTCAACGACAATTAATAAGTGGTTTAACTGCTGGTGCAGTGAAAGGTTGATATAAAATTAAATTTCTAATAATATGAAATATAAGGCCTTAATATTTGGATCAATTGGAACACTAATAGAGTCATCAGATATACAACGTAACTCTTTCAATGAAGCTTTTAAAGAAGCTGGTCTAGATTGGTACTGGGATGAGCAAGATTATAAAATTTTATTAAAAAAATCTGGTGGTACAAAAAGGGTAGAAGATTTTGCAGAAAAAAATAATGTTAATGTTAATGCATCAAAAATAAGAAATAGAAAGACTGAAATTTTTAGTTCTTTTATAATGAAAAACAAACAAAAATTAAGAAAAAGTGTAAATGGAATAATTAACTTTACAAAAAAAAATAATATTAAACTAGCTTTATCAACGTCAACAACAATTAATAATGTTGAGGCAGTATTCAAAAGTTTATCCAATCAAATTTCAAAAGATGATTTTCATTTTATTGGAAATAGATCATTAGTAAAAAATGAAAAACCTAATCCTGAAATATACAAACTAACATTGGAAAAATTAAATTTAGAACCTGATAATTGTTTAGCTATTGAGGATACTGAAGAAAGCAGCAAGTCTGCAGTAAGTGCTGGAATAAAGTGTATTGGTTTCCCTGGCGATTATCATTCAGATGATAGTTTTGAAATGTGTATCAAAAAAGTAAAAATATTAGATCAATCATTATTTTCACTGTAAAGATTAAAAAGTTCATGTTTTTAAAAGATATAAACGTAAAAAATAAAACAGCGTTAATAACCGGGGCTGGTAAAGGAATTGGTAAAGCCTGCTCCATAGCATTAGCAGAAGCTGGAGCTCATATAATTATAATTAGCCGTACAGAGAAAGATCTTATAGAAGTTCAAAGTATTATCAAAAGACTAAAAAGAAGGTGTAGCTATTTTGTTTGTGATGTTACTAACCTTGATGAGATAAAAAAAATATTTTCTAAAATTTCCAGATTAGATATTTTAGTCAATAATGCTGGAACAAATAGACCTGAATTTTTTACAAAGATAAAAAGAAAAGATATGAGTGAAGTGGTAGATTTAAATATCAAAGCATCTTTTGATATTGCCCAGATTTCTACTAAAATAATGCTTAAATCCAAAAATAGAAAAAAAATTGGTGGATCAATTATTAATTTATCTTCACAATTAGGTAAAGTAGGTGCTCCATTAAGAAGTGTATATAATATGACTAAATTTGGTATTGAGGGTCTGACCAAGGGCATGGCCATAGACTTAGCAAAACATAATATACGTGTTAACTCGATTTGCCCTACATTTGTAGAAACACCAATGGTAAAAAATTTTTTTAAAAATAAAGATTTTAAAAAATCTGTTATTAAAAATATTCCTTTGGGTAAGGTTGCAACTGAAAGTGATATTGCAACAGCCGTCGTGTATTTAGCATCTGATGCTTCTTCAATGATGACAGGCTCTTCTTTAGTTATTGATGGAGGCTGGACAGCAAAATAATGACATCTGAAGAACTAAAAAAATATTTTATTGACTATCAAATTTCAACTCAAACTTTTGATATAGACATCATTGAAAAATCATTAAATAAATATTTTTCAAATGATACTTTAATGCATTTTTGTCATCCGTTTGGAACTTTTAAAGGTTTAGAATATTTATTAACAAAATGTTTAATTCCGCTCATTGATAGTATTCCAGACCTTGAAAGAAGAGATATGATTGTCATGGCTGGAACAACTCCAGAAGGCAGAAATTGGATTGGAACAATGGGTAACTATATGGGAACATTCCTAAAGCCATATTTAAATATTCAACCGACCGGAAATTTAATACATATGCGTTATCATGAATTTTTTCAGGTAGAAGATAATAAAATTGTACAAGTACAAGCAATTTGGGATCTACCTGAATTGATGATGCAAGCAAATGCATGGCCGATGGCACCTCAGTTAGGTGCTTTTTTATGCACACCATCACCGATGACATCTGATGGTCTTGAGATAAGAGGAGATGGTAAAAAGAATTTTGATCACGTCATTAATATGCTTCATGATTTATCTATTCATCCAACCGATCCTAATCCTAGAGTAATGCAATTAGAAAAATATTGGCATCCTAATTTGAATTGGTATGGGCCAGCAGGAATTGGTACTGGAAGAGGGATAGCAGGGTTTAGACATTGGCATCAAATACCTTTTTTAAGAGCAATGCCAGATCGAAAAGGCGGATCTTCTAATGAAAAATTAGCAATCGAAGGAATGGAAGATTTAAAAACACATTGGTTACATGAAGGCAATTATGTTTGTGAAACAGGATGGCCTAATATGAGACTAACTATAACTAATGATGGTTGGATGGGTATAGCGCCATCAAATCAGCCATTAGAAATGCGTAGCTTAGATTTTTGGAGACTTGAAAATGGTTTGATTAGAGAAAACTGGGTCTTAATTGATTTAATCGATATTTATAGGCAAATTGGAATTGACGTCTTTGATCGAATTAAAGAATTTAATAAAGCTCGTCAAACGGGAGATATAAATATCTCTAATGGATTGGATGTTTTAAAATAATTAATTTTCCTTATTAATAAAATAAGTTGCAATAACTACAATTATTCCTCCAACAAAAGTTATCAACGTTGGTATTTCATAAAAAATTATAAATGTTAATAATACTCCAAATACGGGAAACAATGCATAGAATGGGAACACTCTATTCACTGGATATATTCTATATAAATAGAACATTGACATATGAGCAGCTATTGAAACAAAAATACCAGAATGTAAAATTAATAACCATGATTGGAAACTAATATTATTAATTTCTTTTAATGTTTTTCCTTCAAAAATTGATGAAGAAATAATTAATAATATAAATCCAATTAACCCCATAATTGCATTAGTAACAGTAACTTCTAAATCTTTTAGGTATCTGGAAAATACTTGTGCACTCGCATAGAAGAATGCCATTAAAGTAACTAAGATTAACGCAAAAAATTCATTTCTTATTAATGGATCAAAGCCTAATAAAATAATACCAAAAAAAGAAATAAATATTAGCATCCATTTTTTAATACTTACTCTCTCTTTTAAAAAAAATGAGCTTAATAATATCGCAAATGGTACAGCCAATTGAGAACCTATAATTATTGGAGAAACTATGTTTGCTTCGTTTAAAGATAATGTCATAAAGACATTTGCCAAAAAACCCATAGAGATTGAAAAAAAGAGAAGTGGTAGCCAGTATTTTTTTTTAGGTATTCTAAATCTCCAAAACGGTATAAGGCATAAGAAAACCACTAACATTCTTAGGCTTCCCATTAATAATGGAGGTACATTTTCATTGAAAATAACTTTTTGAACTGGGTAGGCACTTCCAAACAAAAAAGTAATTATTAAAATTAAAAAGTAATGTCTAAAAAGCATTCGAGTTAAAATTTATTTATTAATTAGTTATTTGCCGCCACAACAGCTGCCATAATTGATGCAAGTTTGGAATTTTTACTATCAGCCCTACTTGGGACCACAACTGGTACTTTACCACCAATTACTATTCCTGCAGCACAAGCTTTCATAAAATAAACCATAATTTTTGATAAAGAATTTCCAGTTTCTAAATTAGGTACTAATAATACATCAGTATCACCAGCAACTTCATTTTTGATTCCTTTTATTTTAGCTGCTTCCTCAGAAACAGCATTATCAAAAGCAAGGGGTCCATGAATAAAAGCATTAATCTTTTCTTCTAAAGCAAGTTCCATAACTTTTTTGGCATCAACTGAACTTGGCATACTTTCAATTGGATCTTCTGTACCTGATAAAATCGCAACTTTTGGTTTACTAATATTTAATTTATTACAAAATTGAACAGCATTTTTAAGAATCTGTAATTTAATATCAACCCTTGGTAAAACATTCAGGGCGCCATCAGTGATAAAAAGAGGTTTTTTAAGTTTTGGTGTAGTCATATGCCAAATATGACTTAATCTTTTACCATCAAGTAAATTAAATTCTTTTTTTAAATAAGAGCGCATTAAAATATCAGTATGGAGGTTTCCTTTAATTATGATTTTACTTCTATTTTCATTAGACATTTGACAAGCAACTGAAGCACTATCCTCTTCATCTTTAGCTTCTACAATATTAAAATTTGAAATATCCAAATTTAATTTTTTTGCTGTTTCAGAAATTAAAATTTTATTTCCTATTAGGGTTGGATCGATGAGTTTCATATTTTTACCTTCAATTACAGCTGACAAGATACTTTCTTGATTGGGACATACAACAGCCGCGGGTATGTTAGGAGTCTCAAAAGCTTTAATTCTAAGATCTTCTGGTAATGTGCTCATATTTGGTTATTCTCTCTATACCACTGCTACAATTTTTCCTATGATATTTCTTTAGTGAGTAAGAAATATTCTTTGATTTATCAATAATTTCATATACTCAATATTTAAAAAGTAAAAAAAATGGACTTAGAAAAAAGAACTGAAATACCTAATTCATTAGAAGAACATTGGATGCCATTTACATCTAATAGAGACTATAAAAATAGTCCAAGATTAATGGTTAAGGCAGAAGGTGTATATTATACTGATCACTATGGTAATAAATTAATTGATGCTAGCTCAGGATTATTTTGTAGTCCAGCAGGTCATTCAAGACCAGAAATAAGAGAAGCAGTATCAAAACAATTAGAGCAATTAGATTATGTTCAACCATTTCAACAAGGTTTTGGAGGTTCATTTGATTTAGCTAGAAAAGTTTCAAAACACACACCAGAAGATTTAAATAAAATATTTTTTACTATTTGTGGTTCATCAGCTGTTGAAACAGCAATTAAAACAGCCATAGCATATTTTAAAGCAAAAGGAGAAGGTCATAGATCTCATATAGTAGGAAGAGAAAGAGGTTATCATGGAATGAATATTGGAGGAATTTCTGTTGGCGGAATGATTGCAAATAGAAAAACTTTCTCTAATATTCTCATGCCGAATGTACATCATCTTAGACATACTCATTTACCTGAAAATTTATTTGTAAAAGGTGAACCAGAAACAGGCGCTGATCTTGCAGATGATCTTGAAAGAATTGCGGGTAACATTGGTGCTGAAAATATTGCTGCATGTATTGTTGAGCCAGTAGCAGGATCAACAGGCACTTTGGTTCCTCCAAAAGGGTATTTAAAAAGACTAAGAGAAATTTGTGACAAACACGGTATTCTTTTAATTTTTGATGAAGTTATTACTGGTTGGGGAAGAATGGGTGCTCCATTTGCAGCTCAAGCTTTTGATGTTTGCCCTGATATCATGACAATGGCTAAAGCAATTACTAATGGTGTAGTACCTTTAGGAGCGGTAGCTTCACGTGATCATATCTATGATACTATTATTGATGCTTCACCTACAGGAGCTATAGAATTTTTTCACGGCTACACTTATTCCGCTATACCTGTTTCAATGGCTGCAGGTTTAGCAATGCAAGATATAATTGAGAAAGAAGATTTATTTAATAGAGCAAAAGATATGTCTCCATATTTCTTAGATGGTTTATTCACTTTGAAAGACTTAGATATCATTACTGATATTAGAGGCTATGGTATGATGGGAGGAATTGATATTAAAATGGATGCGCGTTTAGGCAAAGCTGGATATGCTTGTTTTAAAAAATTATTTGAAGCAGGTTTAAGTTTGAAAGCAACAGGTGATTGTCTAATTGTTGCACCTCCATTTACTTGTGAAAAAAAACATATTGATGAGATAATTGAAAAATTAAGAACAGGTATCTCGAACTACATGCATGACAGATAATGAAAATAGGTGTTCCTTCTGAGATTAAAGCTCAGGAGTCTAGGGTTGGGCTTACTCCTCAAAGTGTTAAAGAATTAGTAAAGAATAAACATACAGTACTTATTCAAAAAGATGCCGGTATTGGTGCCGGATTTTTAAATAGTGATTATCAATTATCAGGTGCAAAAATTGTAAATTCAGCTGAGGATATTTTCAATGATTCTGAAATGATTGTAAAAGTAAAAGAACCTCTAATGAATGAAGTTGCAATGATAAGAGAAAACCAAATTTTATTTACCTATTTACATCTCTCAGCTGCTCCAGAATTGACAAAGGGTTTGATTGATACAAATTCAATTTGTATAGCTTATGAAACAGTAAGTGATCATAATAATAAATTACCACTTCTCGCACCTATGAGTGCTGTAGCCGGCAGAATGTCGATACAAGCTGGTGCGTATTCACTTGAAAAACACAAAGGTGGTAGTGGTTTACTTTTAGGGGGTGCGCCAGGGGTTCAACCTGGAAATGTCTTAATTTTAGGTGGAGGTGTTGTAGGTGAAAATGCAGCAATAATTGCTACCGGTATGCAAGCAAAAGTCTTCATCGTGGATAAGTCAGAAAAAAGATTAGAGGAATTAAATGAAAAATTTGGTGATAAAATAGAACCTCTGCACAGTGATAAAATCAATCTAAAAGATTATATTTCTGAATGTGACTTACTAATTGGTGGTGTTCTTGTTCCAGGCTCTAACGCTCCTAAAATTATAACTAAGGAAATGATCAAAGAGATGAAAAGTGGATCTGTGATTGTTGATGTTGCAATTGATCAAGGTGGTTGTGTTGAAACTAGTAAACCAACAACTCATGCAAACCCTACATATGTTGTTGATGATGTTGTTCATTATTGTGTTGCAAATATGCCAGGTGGAGTTCCCAGAACTTCCACACTTGCTTTAAATGCAGTTACTTTACCATTTATTCAAAACTTAGCTTCTAACGGTTTTAAAGATGCTCTAAAAAATGATAAAAATTTTATGAATGGTTTAAATATTTTTAAAGGAGCCATTACATATAAAGCTGTAGCTGATGATTTAAATTATGATTATGCTAATCCAGTTTCTTTACTACACTAGAAACTATTAGAAGCTTCTACCATCATCATTAATTTTATTTTTGCTAAATCTCTAGGTAAATGACCTAGTCCGCAATCAGGGGCAACAATTAATTGATCCTTATCAATAAACTTTAATGCATCATTTATTCTTGAGACAATTTCTTCTTTAGTCTCAACTTGAGAGCTTGCAATTTTTATTAAACCAAAAATAACTTTCGTTTGATTAAAATCTTTTAAAAAATTTAAATTATTATACCGATGTGCATCTTCAATAGAAACTGTATCTATAATTGACTCATCTAAAGCTTTACTAATTTTACTGTAAGAGTCTAGAGGTGCTTTTGGATAATCTACCGCATCTAATTTATCAGGATAACCACAACAAATATGGGTGATTTTTTCAATACTTTGATTATTTATATTCTTAAAACATCTCTCTAAATTTTTGATTCCAAATTTAAGAGCATTCTCAGGTTTTCTTGCAAATAACGGTTCATCGACTTGAATATATTTACATCCTGCATCAACTAGTCTTTTAATTTCTACATTAATGGCATCAGCTAAGTCTTCACCCATATGTTCATCTGAATCATAAAATGTATTTGCTATGGTATCTGTTATAGTCATTGGTCCAGGAATAGTAATTTTCAAATCCCTATTAGTTAAACTCTGATTTTTTTTCCACTCTTCAACTAAAAAAGATTCTTTTGCTCTAACTTTTGAAGTTATTGTTGGTAACCAGCATTTATAATTCCCTGTCCTAGCAACTTTTTCTGTGAGATTTGTAAAATCAATTCCTTCTAAATATCTACAATGATAGTGAATATAATTTTCTCTTCTAACTTCACCATCGGTAAGGATATCAATACCACATTCCTCCTGATCACTAATTATTTCTTTTGTAGCTTTATTGAATAAGTATTCAACATTATCTCCTATCTTTTTTATTTCATCTTCATAAAATTTCGTTGGGTATTCAGTATCTGTTCCACCAAAAGCATTAAACCAATCAGTTATTTTTAAATAACTTGGTTTTGGGTAGGCACCTATAACAGTTGTTAACATAATTTATTTATTCCATTTTTCTACTAACTGGTCCAGATTTTGTTTTAACCCCTGAGCTAGAAAGTTTTGTATTGGATAACTGTCTTTCCTGATGAATCATTCGGTGGCTTAATAGTTTTGACACTAAATCATTTTTAATGTCACGAAATTCTTTTACTCTAGATAAATCATTAATTTCATTAGGATCATTTTCTAAATCAAACAATAAACATGGCAATGAAGGGAAATGAACATATTTCCATTTATAATTTCTAATGACTGATAGATTACATTCTTCGGGTGCTAATTTTTTATCTTTAACAAACGAAGTGCTTTCTCTAAAATCATAATCAAAAACAACATAATCTTTATTAGATGATTTTTCATATTTATTATTGATATTGTGCATCAGTGATTGACCATTCCAATCAATGGGGATGTCGCCACCAAGCCATTCTAGAATTGTAGGAGCAACATCTACAGATTCTGTTAAATGGTTAATTTCTTTTGGATTGTTTTGAGGCACATAAATAAATAATGGAATTCTATAAGAAGAGTCCCACCAACCTAATTTCCCCCATAAATTATTTTCATTTAACATCTCTCCATGATCACTAGTAAATATTATCATTGTATTCTCTTCTTGCCCTGATTCTTTAAGAGCATTCAAAATTTTACCAATATTAAAATCAACTTCAGCGCACATAGCAAAATAGACACTCATAATATTTTTGATATCTTGATCTTTTAAAAGATCATAATTAATTTCAGAGAAATTTTCTTTTAATAAAAATTTTTTACATAACTCTTCAAGTAGTGGATGTTTTTTTGATAATTCTTTTAGTGAAATATCATTTTTAGATAAGTTAATACTATCTGGATTAAATTTACTAAACCATGGATCTGCAACATGAAAGGGTGGGTGTGGTTTTAAAAAAGATACATGCATAAAAAATGAATCTTTAACTTTTTTTAAATCGTTAACAACTTTGTCTGCTAAAAATGCGGTGTCTGAAAATTCAGTTGGGATATAATACGGTTCATAAATATAAGCTTCATCATCTTTGGGCTTTCTTCCTTTGTATAAATCTTCAGCTTTAATAATTTCAAAACCATTTTGATTAAGATGGTTAGCCCAAGGCTCCGGTTTTCCGCCTGGTAAAACACAGCCATCATCAAATCCTTCCATTGGTGATTCGTAAGTAAAATTTTTTTCATCTTTTGGATCTAAGTATCTTGGATCCCAAGAAGTATCGGTGTATCCATAAAGACTTGGATTGTAATTTAATTTCCGAGCTTCTTTAGCGATATTTGTAAATCTTTTATCAAGAGGAGCACCATTATATACTGAACGATGTATAAATGGATATAAACCAGTTAGCATTGTAGTTCTCGAAGGACCACACGGAATAATACCTGCAAAGTGTGATTTAAAAATAACACTTTTTTTTGCTAATTTATCCAAATTAGGAGTAAGAGCATATTGATGATTTAAAAAACTAAAGCAATCGAAGCGCCACTGATCAGCACATATAAAAAGTACAGATTTTTTGATTTTCTTCATATTTTATTAAATACTAAAGTAATTAAAAAGAAATACACAATTTTTTAAAAAAAAACGTAATAAATTTGTCAATTATTTTTGCTAAAAGTTCAAATTTGTATACAAAAAATATACACGATAAATTTATCTTATAGGAGAAAATATATGTTAAAAAAAATATTCGTAGCATTGGTATTTTCTTCCGCAATGTTTGTATGGAGTGGAAGCTCTTTTGCAGGCGGTCATTGCGTAGGCTCAACCATGAGCGATGCATATACTGGCGGAAAATATCCACAGCAATATGAGTTGTCAGAATACGAAAGTGCAGCTAGTTGTACGATGAAGTTTTCAGACAACCCAAGTATTGCTAGTATTAATGCAACAATTCAAGGGAACCCTGGAAGCTTACCTCCGGTTGAGGATAGACTACCTGATGAACCACTTGTTGTAGTGCCGTATGAATCAATTGGTAAATATGGAAACACTATTAACTTCTTATCTAATGCAACTGAAGCTGGTACTTCAGACATGCTATCTACTCGACATGTTAACTTAGTTCGTTTTGCTGATGACTTGTCAACTGTAGTTCCAAATGTTGCAAAAGATTATGAATGGAATGATGAGTTTACAACTTTAACTTTCATGTTACGAAAAGGTCATAAGTGGTCAAACGGTGAACCTTTTGTAGCTAGAGATGTTGAGTTTTGGTACGAAGACTTGATGATGAATCCAAAGATTCGTGAAAAACCATATCCATATCTATTAGTTGGTGGTGAGCCAATGACTGTTGATGTAATTGATGATCAAACAGTAAGATTTAACTTACCATCTCCATTTCCTGGTTTACTTGCTACTTTAGCTACATCTTATAACCAAGCTTTTATGCCTTCACATTTCCTAGAACAATTCCATCCGGAAATTGATTCAAATGCTGATGCGAATGCACAAGCTTTAGGTTTTGCAGATGGCTGGGATGCTTTAGCAGCTTATTATGGCAACTCAGGTTGGACTGATACTCCAACTCCATTATTAAGAAATCCAGAGTTAGTAGATGGTTTACCATATGCTGCTTATCCTTCTTTAGAAGCTTATATGACTATTGAAGATACTACTGAAGGTAGAGTATATGCTGCAAACCCATACTTTTTCCAAGTTGATACAGCTGGAAATCAATTACCATACATTGATTATCAAAATGAGAGATATATCAATGAAAATGAAATAAGATTATTAAAACTTGTTAATGGTGAAGTTGATTATAAATCTCAATCTGTACAACTAGAGTCTGCTCCTCAATTATTAGATGGATCAGAGTCTGGAGGTTATAATATTCAAATCAATCCAGGTTGCGGAGCCGCACTATTTAGCTTCAACGTTACTCACCCAGACTTAGAAAAACGTAAAGTTTACGGTGATATTCGTTTCCGTCAAGCAATGTCTATGGCTCTAGATAGAAATGAAATTAACGATGTTGCTTACTATGGTATGGGTGTTGTAGAGCAGTTCACAGGTATGTCACCAGCTCCTGATTTCGTACGTGAAGATATGAAAATGTATATGACTCAATATGATCCAGATGCTTCTAACGCACTTCTAGATGAAGTTGGTCTTAAGGACGTTGACGGTGATGGCTTTAGAGAACTCCCTAACGGAGAGCCTTTTGCTATGAACATAGACTATGCTACTCAAGGTATAGGTGGTGTAGAAGTTGAGTTAGTTGCTCGAATGTGGAACGATGTAGGAGTTAAAACTTCTTTTAAAGAGGTAACCCCTGATGAATATCGTGGTTCACAATCTTCAAATGCATTAGATGTTCATGCTTGGGATAAAGGTCAACCATTAGCAATTATTGCAGGTGATCCTGAAACATTCAAAGCGCCTTTTGGAAACTACTTTAACCATACGCAAGGAATGTTATGGGCAGCTTATATTGATAGTAATGGTGATGAAGGTGTAGAACCTCCTCAATGGGTTTACGATTTAAGTGATGGTATTGATAAATTTCAATCATATGCTTTAGGTACACCTGAATCAAATGAGTGGGGTGAAAAAATTACAACAATGTTAACAGAGCAAACTTTGTTAATTGGAACTGTAAAAGCACCCTTCCCAACATATCATAGAAATGCTTTGAAAAACTTTACACAATTCAAAACAACTTCTTATGAATATTATAGAACTTATCCATATTTAGCCACTCAGTGGTGGTTAGACGAATAAGTCAACTATAAATATACTTAAAAGCGGCAATTTTATATTGCCGCTTTTCTTTTTTCTACTATTCTTAAAAATCAATTAAGAGAAATCATGCGATGATTAATTTTGTTCAATTTACATTTACGAGAGCATTTTTAGCTGTTGTGACTTTACTAATTGTTTGTTTCATAGTTTTTTCTTTAATGGAATTAGTGCCTGGAACATGTGCTGAGAGATACTTAGCATTTAAAAATACTCAGGGCTCTCAAATTACTTATGAAGATATTGAAGCAGAAAAAATTCGTTTAGGGTTAGATAAACCATTCCTTTATAGATATGGAAAGTGGATTTCTGACATTGTTATTAATCAAGATTTTGGTGATAGTTGTATTTTGAGAATGAATATTAATGAACTTCTTAGTGGAAGATTTACACTTTCTCTAACCATATGTTTAGTAGCATTAATATTCTCATATCTAATTGCTATTCCTGTAGGAATTATTTCAGCCACGACAAAATACGCATCATTAGATAATACTCTAAAGTTTGTTAGTTACCTTGGCATAGCATTACCAAATTTTTTAGTGGCACTTTGTATAATGCTCTTTATGACAATCTATTATGGAGATACGATGACAGGATTATTTTCTCAGCAATATGAAAATGAACCATGGTCATCAGCAAAATTAATGGATTTTTTGGGTAGGGCGTGGTTGCCTATCTTTGTTTTGGGATGGAATGCAACTGCCTTTGCATTACAAACTGTAAGAGCTTTAATGTTAGATGAAAATGATAAGCTATATGTAATGGCAGCAAGAGCAAGAGGTGTATCAGGTATGAGTTTGCTTTGGCGTTATCCAGCTAAGCATTCTTTAGCGCCTGTGATAAATTCAATTGGTTTTGACCTTAATAGAATTTTTAGTGCACTTCCAATAGTCGCTTTAATACTAATTTTAACTGAAGCAGGAGCATTATTAATAGAAGCTCTAGCTAGATCGAATGATCAACAATTAGCAGGTGCAATTATTTTCTTACTTACAGCGACAATAGTTTTTGTTAATTTTGTAACTGATATAATTTTAGCAATTATGGATCCAAGAATAAGAAAAGGGGTTATGGGTGGAGGTTAATTCAAGTAAAAAAGAAGCATACTATACTGCTACACAAATGCAGTTAGTTAGAACACGTTTTTTTGGGAATAGATCTGCAATGATTGCAGGTTCAATTTTACTTTTCATGATAGTATGTAGTCTATTTTCAGACTTCTTATCACCTTATGATCCGACTATTAATGGGCGTGATAAAGATTATGAAAATGGTGCTCCTCAAATACCTATGTTCTGGGATGAAAATGGATTTTCTCCAAGACCGTTTCTTCACACATTAACAAAATATAGGGGTGCAGACACAAATTTTAGATGGGTCTACAAAACTGATACTGAAAAAAGAAGATATGTTTATTTTTTTGTAAAAGGTTGGGAATACAAAGTATTTGATTTTAAAATTAATCTTCCAGGAAAGATATTAGATTTTAAAATTCCAGGATTTACATTTCATACTCATTTATTTGGAGTAGACGAAGGCGGTATTCATCTTTTTGGTACTGATAAGGCAGGTAAAGATTTATTTAGTAGAACACTTAGTGCAATTTATGTTTCACTTGCAGTAGGAACCCTCGGCGTATTTATATCATTTGTTTTGTCATTAATTATTGGAGGTATTTCAGGATATTATGGCGGTTGGATAGATAGTTTACTCCAAATGTTTACAGATGCAATTAGAACAGTACCTCCAATACCTCTATTTATGTGTCTCGCTGCATTTGCTCCATTAGAATGGAGTTCTGAACTTCGATTTTTCTTTATATCTTGTTTGCTAGGATTGATTTCCTGGCCAACCTTGGCAAGAAGAGTAAGAACACATTTACTTAGTGAAAGAAGTCAGGAGTATATACTAGCTGCAAAATTATGTGGAGCATCTTCAACACATATAATTGGGAGACATTTATTACCAAGCTTCACGAGTTACATAATTGTAGATTTAGTAATTAGTTTTCCATACATGTTACTATCTGAAACTGCTCTTAGTTTTATTGGATTAGGCCTAAGAGAACCTGTGAATTCTTTAGGGGTACTTTTACAAAATGCAACAAAAGCAGATGTACTTCTCAATTATCAATGGTACTTCATACCTGTTTTTTTTCTAGTAGTTTTAATACTGACTTTTGTCTATGTTGGTGATGGATTAAGGGATGCAGCTGATCCACATAAGATAAACAAATGAGTCATTTATTAGAAGTTAAAAATTTAGATGTTAAATTTGATACTGATGAAGGTCGAATAACAGCAGTAGAAAATATATCCCTTTCCGTTGATCAAGGTGAAGTCCTTGGAATTGTTGGAGAGTCTGGGTCAGGAAAATCTGTTACTGCAAAATCAATAATGCAACTAAATCCAGGAAATACTTCATATAACGAAGATGCACAAATAATATTGGATAATGAAAATGTTCTTAAGTTTACTTCTAAACAAGATTTGAAAAAAATTAGAGGTGGTAAAGTATCAATGATTTTTCAAGAACCTATGGCAAGTTTTGCACCAGCTATTAAAATTGGGGCTCAAATGGTTGAGCAATTATTAATTCATAAAAATATTAATAAAGATGAGGCAAAATCTATATCTATAAATATGCTTAAAAGAGTAGGGATAGCTGATGCAGAAAAAAGGTTTAATCAATATGCATTTGAATTATCTGGAGGAATGAGACAGAGAGCTATGATTGCAATGGCATTATCAACAATGCCTAAACTTTTATTAGCAGATGAACCAACAACAGCTTTAGATGTTACAATTCAAGCTCAAGTAATCAATTTGATTAAAGATATTATAAAAGAATACCAAATGGGAGTAATTTTTATAACTCATGATTTAGGTGTTATTGCTCAAGTAGCGGATCATGTAGCAGTGATGTATTTAGGTAGTGTGGTAGAAAAAGGTCCTGTAAATGAAATTCTTAAAAATCCAAAACATCCATATACTAAAGGATTACTTGAGGCTCTGCCTGATATAAATAATTTAGATGAGCCACTAAGACCGATACCAGGTAATATACCAAGTCCATTAGATAGACCAACAGGATGTGTGTTTAGAACTAGATGCCCTCATCCATGTGATAATTGTAGGGAAGGTAAAACTGAAATGGGTTTAATTGAAGTTGAACCAGGACACTGGGTAGATCAATGTTGTATTAATTGTGGTTAGTTATGAGAGAGAACTTAATATCTGTAAATAATGTTTCAGTAAATTTTGATTATCAAGAGAACTTTATCTCTAAAAAACAAAAAATACATGCTGTTAACAATATTAATATAAAAATTAAAAAAGGATCATTCTTTGGATTAGTTGGTGAATCAGGATCTGGAAAAACAACATTAGGAAGAGCAATACTTGGAGCTAATAAAATTAGTTCTGGAAATGTTATTTTTCATGATGATGAAAGAGATTATGATTTAACAAATATCAACAAACAAGATTTAAAAGAATATAGAAAAAAAGCACAACTAATTTTTCAGGATCCTTATGCAGCTTTAAGTCCAAGAATGACAGTAAGAGATATTATTGCTGAGCCTTTAGAAGTAATGAGAATAACTAATTCAAGGCAAGAAACTGATGATAGAGTTAGAGATATAGCATCAAAATGTAGGTTAAATTTAGAACATTTAAGAAGATTTCCCCATGCTTTTTCAGGTGGTCAAAGACAGCGCATTTCTATAGCTAGAGCCTTAGTAAGTAATCCTAAATTTATTGTTGCTGATGAAAGTGTAGCTGCTTTAGATGTTTCTATACAAGCAGATATATTAAATCTTTTAAAACAACTCCAAAATGAACTTAATCTTACCTATTTATTTATCAGTCATGACTTAAGTGTAGTTGCTCACGTCTGTGATATAGTTGCTGTAATGTATTTAGGACATATAGTTGAGATGGCTCCATCAAGAAAATTATTTAAAAATCCTAAACATTCATACACAAAAGCATTACTTTCATCTATCCCATCTATAGATCCAGAAAATAAATCTAGAGCGATAGAACTAAAAGGTGAGATACCAAGTGCACTAAATCCACCTTCAGGCTGTGTCTTTAGAACAAGATGTCCTAATCCTTGTGATAATTGTAGAAATGGTAATACTGAAATGGGCTTAATAGAGGTTGAGTCAGGACACTGGGTTGATCAATGTTGTGTAAATTGTAATTAATTAATTTTTATTATGAAAAATATAGCTTTTATTGGAACATCACATATCCATACACCAAATTTTATTTCAAAGGTAATTTCAAACAATCAAGTTAATTGTATAGGTGTTTGGGATAAAGATAAGCACAGGTCAAAAAGCGATACTGAAAAACTAAAATGTAAGAATTATGATAACTATATTGATTTATTGAAAGAACCTAATTTAGATGGTGTTATTGTATGTTCAGAAACTAATTTGCACTACGAATTAGTTAAAAAGATTACCGAGAATAAAAAACACTGTTTTATAGAAAAACCTTTGGGGATAGGAAAAAAAGACTCCTTTGAAATGGCAAATTTAATTGAGTCATCAAAGATTATTTTCCAAACTGGCTATTTTATGAGAAGCAATCCTGTTTATATAAAGCTTAAAGAATTAATTACTGCTAATTATTTTGGTAATATTTCACGAATTCGACTCGTTAATTGTCACGATGGTATTATGAGAGATATTTTCAAAAACTATCAATGGATGACAGATCCTAAAGTTGCTGGTGTTGGAGCTTTTGGTGATTTAGGAACACATGTTTTAGATCTTCTTCTGTGGTTTTTTTCTGATGTTGAGTCAGTAAGTGCAACCTTTACAAAAGTATATAATCAATATCCAGGTTGTGAAGAGAGTGGAGAAGCATTAATAAAATTTAAAAGTGGGTTGATAGCTAGTATTGCAGCGGGATGGATAGATATAGCGCAGCCATATACTATTTTTATAAGTGGAACGAAAGCTCACGCAAGAACAACAAATGAGCAATTAATTATAAACGAAAATAAGGATGGTAAAAAAATTGAAAGAATAGAAAAAAATTTACCAGAAACATTACCTCATGCATTTGATTTATTTCTTAATTCATTAATTGACAATAATACTAAAAACTTAGTAACTCCTTCAGAAGCAGCATTAAGAAGTAGTATAATGAATTCAATTTACCAATCAGAAAAAGAAAAAAAATGGATAAATATTTAAATAAAAAAATATAAATATGAGTAAAATAAAAGTTGGCATTATTGGCGTAGGAGGTATTGCAAAACTACATGTACCCGGTTGGCGCATGTCAGAACATTCTGAATTAATAGCAGGCTCTGACATAAACAAATTAATACTTGAAGATTGGGGTAATAAAAATCAAATAAAAAAATTATATCTTAATCCCTTAGACATGATTAATGATCCAGATATAGATGTGATAGATATTTGTGCGCCTAATAACTATCATTGTGATTTAGCAATTAAAGCAATGCAAGCAGGCAAAGATGTTTTATGTGAAAAACCCTTAGCTCCTAATGCCTTACAAATAAAAAAAATGATTGAAGTAAGAGATCAAACGAAGAAAAAATTAATGTGTGCTCAACACTTTAGATTCAGAAAAGATTCTCAATTAATAAAAGATCAATCCATATCAATTGGATCGATATATCATGCACGTTCTTGGATGCTTAGAAGAAATTATTTACCAGTATCACTTGGTTTTTTAAAAAAAGAAAATTCAGGTGGAGGGCCTTGTATTGATATAGGGGTGCATGTATTAGATTTAACTCTTTGGTTTATGAACAATCCTGAACCACTTTCTGTGACGGGTGTGTCAAAAACAGAATTAGCAAAGCAACCAACTTCTTTTAGTTATAATGGAGAGTACGATAAGGAAGCAATGAATGTTGAAGATTTTGCAGCTGCGTTTGTTAGGTTTAAAAATGGTGCAACATTAATGCTCGAAGTATCATGGATGCTTCATCATAAATTACCAAAAGACAAAATAGAAGATATGCAGGTATGGTTATATGGAAGAGATGCTGGTTTACATTGGCCTAATTGTGAGCTTATAAAAAATGATATCAATTCTCAAACTCACATAACTAAAAAAATTGAAGGCAATTTAAAAGACACTATTGAACCTCATGCTAAAGAATGTATGGAGTTTGCAGAGTTTGTTGCAAACGATCAACCGGTTACTATACCTGCTGAACACTCTCTACAAGTAATGAAAATTTTAGATGGAATTTATAAAAGTCAAGAAGTAGGAAAAGAAATTATTTTAGAATAATAGATTATAATTAATGAAAAATAATTTATTTTTAGCTGTTATTCTATCACTTTCAGGCTTGTTTTTATTAGATTGTATGGGGATTGCGATAAAGTTTTTAAGAAACGATTATCCAGCAGCTCAACTTTCTGTTTTTAGAAATTTATTTGGAATGATCCCATGCGTAATTGCTTTATATTTTTCACATGATTGGCATCGTAATGGTAGACAAATAAAAATAACGCAATGGAGGTTAGGATTATTCCGTGGTGTTTTTGTAGCATTGGCCCAATTGTGCCTTTATACTTCTTATGCTTACCTCCCTTTTGCTTTAGTTGCGACAATGGAATACACTGGACCCATGATGGTTACTCTTCTTGCTATTCCAATATTAGGAGAAAAATTTGGCTGGTATAAAATGAGTGCTGTTATTTCTGGATTTGCTGGTATTGTTTTAATTATGCAACCTTGGTCATCAGATTTTAATTATATGTTACTACTTCCTATACTTGCTGCATTTGGTTATTCTTTAGCAAGAACAACATCGTTAAGCTTTGATGACAGTGTTCCATCACCACTTATCAATTTATATGGTCAGACTGGAACAATAGTAGTTGCATGTTTGCTAGTATTAATTTTTGGTATGTGGGAAAATTTTAAAAGCGTAAATGATTTCTTAGTGGTTTGTGTAATGGGAATAGCGGGTGGATCAGGAACTTTATTGTTAATTTATGGTGCAAGAAGAGCAGAACTGAGTAAAATTATGCCATTTGATTATATAGAAATATTTTTTGCCCTTATTTTAGGCTGGGTATTTTTTGCAGAATGGCCAGTAGATCAGCTTTTTCCAGGCGCTTTTTTCATAGTTTTAGGCGGATTAATCATTTATCTTCAGCAAAGAAAAAATAATTTTCAAAGACTAAGGAAAATATAATGGAATACAAAATTACAAAACTGCAAAACGATAAAGGTTTAGATATAGACATAGTTAATATTATTAACTCAAATAATTATAGTTTTAGTTTTTATACGTATGGTGGTTATATGAATGAAGTTTGTATCCCAACTTATTCTAATGTTTCTGAAACTGAGGATGTATTATTAGGTTATGGTAATTTAGATGATTGCCTGGAAGCTCATGGATATTTCAATTCAATTATTGGAAGAGTTTGCAATAGAATAGGGCAAAGTAAATTTACTCTTAATGGGAAAGAATATAATTTGTATTCTAATACCGAACCTGATCATCTTCATGGCGGAAAGGAAGGTTTCAATAAAAAGATTTGGCAAATAGCTGATATTAAAAAAAAAAGTGACAGCATAAACGTAGAGCTCACTTACTATTCTAATCATCTAGAAGAAAATTATCCTGGCAACTTAGATTGTAAAACTATTTACGAGTTAAACAATAACAACGAAATTCTAATTTCCTTTAATGCCACTACAGATCAAGATACTATTGTTAATATGACTAATCATAACTATTGGAATTTCCATGGTCATAAAGATAATTACAAAAATATTACTGACCATGTGATAAGAATATCATCCAATCAAATTTGCGAAACTGATGAAGGCTCAATCCCTACAGGCAAGTTATTAGATGTAGTTAATACAAAATATGATCTAAATAATTCGTTTGAAATAAATAATAATTTTTTAGACAGTGGTGGGATCGATCACAATTATGTTCTTAAAAACCATACAATTGATAAATCTATAGCTTCCATTTATAGTAAAATTACTGGAATGGGAGTAGAATACTCAACTGATCAACCTGGAATACAATTTTATACTGGTAACATGATGAAGGAGTCATATAATGGAAAACATAATAGAAATTATGGTTTACAATATGGAATGTGTTTAGAGACACAAATCTTTCCCGATGCTATTAATCAAACAAATTTTCCATCAACCATATTAAAAAAAGGTGAAAAATATACTTCAAACACTAAAATAAAATTAAGAAATGATTTTAAATAAATTAATTTATTGTTTAATCATTTTATATATATAGACGTCCACATAAATGAAAATCAGTAAAAAAATCATAGATAATTTAAAAAAAGGTGGAGTAGATTTTTACTTAAGTGTTCCTTGTAAGTTATTAGCTAACATGATTGATATTCTTGAAAAAGATAAGGATGTTTACTATTCGGCTGTACCAAGAGAGGAAGAAGGTATGGGTATCTGTGCTGGAGCTTATTTAGGAAATAAATTCCCTTGTATAATGATGCAGAATACAGGAATAGGAAATTCAGTGAACGCAATTGTTTCTTTATTACAATTATATCAAATGCCTGTTGTTTTTCTAATTAGCTACAGAGGGACACCGGGTGAGCCAGTAGGAGCACAAGGTGGAATGGCTAAAATAACTGAAGATATTTTACAAACTTTAAGAATACCTATGTTGCATTGTTCTTCAGAAAATGATCTCGAGAAAATTTCAATATTTAGTAAACATGCAAAAGTTGTTGAGTCACCAGTTGCTATATTATGTGATTTCAATTTAATGAAAGATGATAAATGAACCGGTTTGACTTATTAAATAAAATACAAAATATTCTTAAAGATAACCTAGTTATTTGTAATATAGGTCTTCCGTCTCAAGAATTATATAAAATTAACGATCAACCAAATTTTTTTTATATGTTAGGCAGTATGGGTTTGTCTTCTTCTATTGGTTTAGGCTTGTCATTATCTCAAAATAAAAATGTTATTAGTATAGATGGTGATGGGTCTGTTTTAATGAATATGAATACATTAGCAACAATTGGCAATAGAGCACCATCAAATTATACTTTATTAATAATTGATAATGGATCATATGGATCAACAGGAGATCAAAGGACTTTTACTGATGAAAATACTTCTTTAAAAGATGTTGCAATAGGCGCTGGTTGTAAAAATGTAGTTGAATGTTCTGGAGATGAAACAGTAAATGAATTATCAAAAGCTATTGAAGATCAAAATAATTCTTACGTAATTATCTCTAAAATTAATTCTGGAAATGTCCAAATTGATCCAATTCCTCTTAACCCTATAACGATCAGAGATAGATTTAGAAAGTTTATAGGTATAGTTAAATACCTCTAAATAAATATTTATGATCATTTGTGCAGGATCAATATTTTTAGATAATATAAGTAGGATAGATCAGTTTCCAAAAAAACCAATTAAAGTTTTATCCAAAGGTATTGATAAAAGGTTAGGTGGTTCAGCAGCAGTATCAGCATTTACTGCTAAAAAATTGGGTTGTGACACTAAATTTATTGGAAAATTTGGAGATGATGATGCTTCTGTTTTCTTAAAAAATGAATTTAAAAAATTTTCAATAAATATCAATAAATCTATTTCAATAAAAAAATGTAAATCCTCACAAAGTTTTGTAATTCAAGATTTAAATGGTGAAAGATTGCTAGCTGCTTATAATGATCCAAAGTTACTTAATTATAAGAAAATACCAAATTTAGATTTTAGAAAAAAAGATATTTATGCAGTGGATATGAGGTGGATTAGAATAGCGACTGAAATTGCCAAAAAGACCAACAAAAATAATATTAAATGTGTTGCCGATTTAGATAATTTTAAAAAAACATCACATATATCACAAATTGTTAAAAATGCTTCCCATCCCATATTTTCTGAAGAGGGTTTAAAAACATATAAGCGAAATTTAAATATGAAAACTGCTCTTTTTGAAATATTTAATGAAACACAAAAATTTGTAGCGGTTACATTAGGTTCCCAAGGCGTTCTTTGGGTAGATAACAATTCATTGTATCACTGTAAAATTCCAAAAGTTAAAACAGTTGAAACAAATTGTGCAGGAGATGTATTTCATGGAGCTTTCGCATCAGCCTTATCTCTAAATAAATCAAATATAGAAAGTATTATTTTTGCATCTGCTGCTGCAACTTTAAAATGTATGCAAAGTGGGGGTATATATTCAATACCTAAAATTAATTTAGTTAATAAATTTGCAAGAAAAATAAAAATTAGTAAAATTTAATGATAAATATTTTAATTACAGAATTTATAGATCCAGAAGCATTAAAAATATTAAGTAAAGATTTTAATGTAATCTATAAAAAAGATATTTGGGAAAATTCTGATTATTTAAAAAAAGAAATTAATAAATTTGACGGGATAATTGTAAGAAATAAAACAAATTTACATCAATCTATTTTAGAGAAAGCAGCAAATTTAAAGTACATTGGTAGACTTGGTGTAGGTATAGATAATATTGACACTGAATACTGTAAAAAAAATAATATATTTGTTCAACCAGCCACCGGGATGAATGCTGACTCTGTAGCAGAATATGTAATAAGCTCTTCACTTAGCCTATTAAAGAAAACAAAGCTAATAAATGAAAAAACACAAAGTGGACAATGGCCTAGAACGTCAATTACTACGAATGAGTTAAAGGGAAAAACTTTAGGTCTAATAGGATTTGGTGATATAGCAAAAAAAGTTTTAAAACTTATAAATGCATTTGAAGTTACTACCATTTCATTTGACCCTTTTATAACCTCTCAAGAAATGGAAGAATATTATGTTAAAAAAGTAACTTTTGAAAATATTCTTTCTTTAGCTGATATAGTTTCTATACATGTACCATTAAATAATGAAACGAAATATTTATTTGATAAAAAAATATTTCAAAAAATGAATAACAAACCAATTATAATTAATTCATCAAGAGGGGGAATTATAAATGAAATAGATCTACTTGAAGCATATAAGAATAATTATATTTCAGGATTTGCATTAGATGTTTATGAACATGAGCCAGTAAACAAAATATTTTTAAAAAATATTACAAACGATATGAATTGTATTTTATCACCTCATATTGCAGGGGTTACAGAAGAATCCAATACTAGAGTCAGTGAGTTTATTATGAATAAAACAAACGAATTTTTTTCATAAGTTTTAAATTTTAAATTCAGCCATTTTAACAATTCTATTTTCTTTTATAGAAATTTCAGCAGCTTCACCAATTGCAACTGCTTGTAAACCATCATTTAGACTTACAGCAGCTGGTTTAGAACTTTCAATAGTATCAAGAAATGAAATATGCTCATAATATGTAGAGCCATGATGATTTCCTACTTTTAAAATCTCTTCATCAACTTCCACAATCTCATTAAGAGTTTTTCCATTTTTTCGATATCCAATCCTTAATTCAGACGAGTTTTTGCCTGAGCTAGCTGAAGGTACAGCGGTTTCAATTTTACCGATATCTCCAACTGCACATAACTCTTCTTGATTTGTTGAGTTTTCAGCAAACATACAGAGATCAAGCAAACCTCTAACTCCATTTTGAAAATTAACAATTACATAAGCGTTATCGAGAATATCTGGAGTTTTATTGTTATATTTTTCGTTTAAATGATTAACATCTTGGTTGCCACTTGCATAAACTTGTTTTGCTTCACTATTTACAATTAATCTCATTAGATCAAAAAAATGACAGCATTTTTCAACTAATGTGCCTCCTGTATTTTCTGCAAATCTATTCCAGTTATTCACTTTTACTAAAA
This sequence comes from uncultured Alphaproteobacteria bacterium, assembly GCA_902525035.1. Taxonomy (GTDB): domain Bacteria; phylum Pseudomonadota; class Alphaproteobacteria; order HIMB59; genus CACPNW01. The sequence continues at coordinate 227,747 of CABZFN010000001.1, forward strand.
AAGGAAATCGGTGTTCTCTAATTGATAACATTTTTAAATTACCTATTGTTTTATTATGAATTTCATCAATCATTCTTTTTACTGGCGGCATATATCTATATTCCATTGCGGTCCAAATTAAACCTGGATAATTTTTAGTTAAATCTCTGAATTCGATACAATCTTTAATTGTTGTACATAACGGCTTTTCTACCAAGATATGTTTCTTTGTCTTAATTACATCTTTTAATACATCTATGTGTGTAAAATTAGGAGTAGAAATTATGTACCCATCAACAAGATCAGCTTGTATCATTTCATTATAGTTTGTAAAACATGGAACTTTTTTATTAAGTAACGATAAAGATTGATTAATTGATTCATCATTTGGATCACTTAAAGCAACAATTTCTGCTCTATCAATTATATTGACATTTCTGATATGTTCGCGACCCATTGATCCAGCACCTATTATCCCATATTTAAAACTTTTACTCATACTGTGTATGTTGGAATTTTCATCTGATTACCTAGATTAACAATTTCGTTATAATAGTCACCGTAAGTAAAAGCAACGTGATGTTCAAGCCCACCTTTAAACATTTTTTCTATTTTATTTTTTGTATTTTTGCCAAAACTTACTACACCTGAAGTTCCAGCAAATGAATTTTTCCTATTGATAACTTTTCCCTTAAGTACAAAAAATTTTAATTTACTTGCTGATTTTGAAACTCTAAATATTGTTATATTTCCTGGTTTAAAAGCAAAATTATGAAGTAGCGGTTTTTTTCTATTAGAATGTATATCTGCTTTTGCATCACCTTTTTTAGACATGCTAAGAGGCGCTAACCCACAATGCCAAAAAACAACAGAATTATCTTTTTCATCTATATCGACAATATCCACTAATAAAGAAGGTTGATTGTTTAGTTGGTTTAGTATGTTGCAACTTATTCCTCCTAAAACGTCTGCTTCGCAAGCACTGCTAATTTTCTTTTCATTCATCATAGCCATAGGA
>CABZFN010000002.1 GCA_902525035.1 uncultured Alphaproteobacteria bacterium
AGTTATTCAGTTATTATTTCTTTTCTTTTTAGGTTTTATTGGTTTTAGTATGGCTTTTGAAAGCGCAAGAACTACAATAAAACACTATAGAGCAAGAAACACTAAAAGAACAAAACTGCATCAACATTCTTGGTTTCACGGACTTCCATTCAAAGTTCGCTTTCATAGATCAAAACTTTATATAAGTGCGATACCACCTGTACTGATAGGGTTCGCAGTTGGAGTAATGTCCGCAATGATGGGAGTTGGAGGAGGATTTATAATGATACCTGCAATGGTATATATACTTGGAATGCCAACAAGTATAGTAGTTGGGACATCTTTATTTCAAATCATTTTTGTTACCGCTAATGCAACATTCTTTCAATCCTACATAAATTATAATGTAGATATTGTGCTGTCTGCACTAATGATATTTGGAGGAGTAATTGGTGCACAAATTGGTGTAATTTTTGGGTCTAAATTAAAAGCAGAATATTTGAGAGGTATTTTGGCTATATTAGTACTGGGTGTCTGTGGTAAAATTTTTACAGATCTAGTTTTAAGGCCAAATGATTTATTTTCATTGGTAATGATATGATATCAATATTTAATTTTTCAATTAATTTATTGATCGTAGTTTGTCTCTTTATATATTTTATTATTACAACTATTGATTTTAATCTAAACAATATTGAATATTTTTTAATTCTAATAATTGTTATAAATTCATTTAACAAAATATATATTTGGTCTAATTTCAGAGTATTTATTAAAAAAGATCTTAATAAAATATTTAAAGACATATTATTTAATGATTCATTTGCAAAACTAAATATTATTATTTTATCTACTGTAATTCCAATTTATATGCTTATGCAAAAAGATATATTAGTGGTTGATATATTGATTGAGAAGGCATCTTTTTTATTAGTATCAATTTTTGCTTTAATTGGATTTTATTTAGAATTTTATATTTTAGAAGTGACAAAAATAGATGATTAAAAATTTAAATATAAAGTTTGCTTTTAATCTAACATTTTTATTGACTATAATTTTTTTTTATAATTTTCTTCATGCTGAAGAAATTTACTTTGACTTATCTGAGGATAGTATCGAATTAAAAACAGATTTTAATGGAAAAGAAATTATTATTTTTGGATTACTAAAAGATGATCATGAGACACTTTTGACAATAAAAGGGCCGCCGTCAAAAATGAAAATACAAAAAAAAGAGAGGTATTTTGGAATATGGATAAATAATCAATACGTTACCTATAGTAACATTCCATCTTTATTCTTTTTATCCTCCTCAAAAGAAATTAACGAAATCTTGCCTGAATCGATATTAATTAATGAGGATCTAAGTTTTGAAAAAATTTTAAATAATAAGACTTTTAATCAAAATTTTATTTTCAAAAATGACCAAAAAAATTGGAATGAAAATTTTGTTAGAATAAAAAAAGAACAATCATTTTATAAAAATTTTGAAATGAAAAAGATCAAAGATAAATTATTTCAAACAAGCGTTTTTTTTCCAACAAATACAATACCAGGGATTTATAATGTTGATATTTACTATATAAGAAATAATACAATTATGAGTACTGATCAAAAAAATATAGTTATAAAAAAAACTGGTATAGGAAGTCAAATATTTGATTTTGCCAATGAGAATGCAGCTACATACGGTTTTTTTGTAATTATCTTTTCAATATTTTCAGGTTTTATTGCTGCTGCTTTATTTAGGAGAAGTAAATGAGTGATGAAAGATATATTCTAGTTGTTGCAGATAATTCAGAAGAAATGGATACAGCTCTTGAGTATGCTTGTGCAAGATCAAAAAAAACTGGAAGAAAAATTATAATTGCAACATTCATAGAGCCTTTGGATGTTCTAACAACCAAGGGTGTTACAGACATTATGAAAGAGGAAGCTAGAGAAGAAGCAGAAACAATTCTTAAAAAAGCTGCCTCATTCGTCCAAGAAAGAACAGGTGACTATCCTGCTCTCTCTTTAAGAGAGGGGGATACTATAGCTGAATTAAAACAATTATTAGATGAGGAAAAAAATATTAATGTTCTTGTTTTAGCTGCCAATACTGATCCAAATAGTAAAAATCCTGGTCCAATAATAACTTCTCTGGTGAGTAATGAAATAACAAACCTTAGAATACCTATAATGATTGTGCCTGGAAATTTATCATTTGATCATATTGCACAAATAACTTAAAAAATGTCAAAAGAGATAGCTAAAATATTAATAGATATAAAGTCTATTAATTTTTCATTTGATAAATATTTTACTCTTACATCAGGCTTAGCTAGTCCTGTTTATGTCGATTGTAGAAAAATTATTTCTTTTACAAAAGAAAGAAATTTTATAATTGATAAAGCTGTAGATTATTTAACTAAAAATAATATTGAGGCAGAAATTATTGCTGGTGGAGAAACCGCTGGAATTCCCTATGCTGCGTTTATTTCTCAAAAATTAAATAAACAAATGATTTACATTAGAAAAAAAACAAAAGGTTTTGGAAAAAATAAACAAATTGAAGGTGAATTTGAAAATAATCAAAAAGCTCTATTAGTTGAAGATCTAGCTACTGATGGAGGTAGTAAAATAATTTTTATTAACGCAATGCGTGAAGCTGGATTAAAGGTTAAAGATATATTTGTAATATTTTATTATGATATTTTTAATTTTAAAAAATCAGAATTATTTAAATTAAATGTAAACATGCACTCATTGTGTACTTGGAAAGATATAATAAATTATATTGAAAGTGAAAAAATATATTCTGAGGATGAAGTTTTAAACTTAAAAGAATTTTTAGCAGACCCAGAAAAATGGAGAAGAAAGTATGCGTGAAATAGTTGTTGTCAGTGGAGGTTTTGATCCAATTCACAGTGGTCATATAAAATTAATTAAAGAAGCTGCTAAACATGGTGAAGTCGTAGTTTTGCTAAATTCAGATTTATGGCTTCAAAAAAAGAAGGGTAAGGAATTTCTTCCTTTTATTGAAAGAACTATAATTATGAATGAGTTAAAAAATGTTATTGATGTTATAGAATTTGATGACAAAGATAAAACGTGCATCGATGGTCTTAAAAAAGTAAAAAATAAATATCCAAAATCAATTATTAAATTTGCAAATGGAGGTGATAGAAATAATAATACAACCCCAGAATCAATATTCTGCGAAAAAAATAATATACAGTTGCTTTGGGGTATAGGCGGTGACAATAAATCAAATTCTAGTTCATGGATTTTACAAAAATGGAAAGAAGAAAATTAAGGATATAATTTTCTAGTAACCCAACCATCATTTTTGATACGGAATTCAAGTCTGTCATGCAATCTAAATGGCATATCTTGCCAAAATTCAACTAATACAGGCGTTACTAAGTAACCATTCCAATGTGAAGGTCTTGGTACATTATTGTCTGAAAATTTATTTTCAAACTCTTCTACTCTTTTAGTTAATGTCGATCTATCATCTAGTTCTTCTGATTGTAATGAAGCCCAAGCTCCTATTCTACTTCTTAGTGGCCTTGATTTATAATATTCATCAGCTTCAGCGTTAGAAATTTGTGAAACATTACCTTCTATTCTTATTTGTCTTTGAAGTGTTTTCCAATGAAAATTTAAAGCTACACTATCGTTGTTTTGAATTGCTCTACCTTTTTTGCTATTTGAATTTGTGTAAAAAACAAACCCTTTATCATCATACGATTTAAGTAAAACAATTCGCGAGCTGGGTTTGCCATCAGAAGATATAGTAGCAAGGTTCATAGCATTTGGATCATTGATTTCACTTTTCTTTGCCTCTTCAAACCATTCTTGAAAAAGTTCAATTGGTTTTTTATCAGAATTTATTAATTTTTGATTTGATTGCATATTATAGATATGAATATTATTTTATAAGTATATATATCTATATTTATAAAAAAACACTGATTTACAATATGTTGATGCAAAATAAAAAAGGTCTGATTATGGGTGTGGCAAATGACAGATCTATTGCTTGGGGTATTGCGAAAAAATTAGCAGAACAGGGAGCAGAAATTGCACTTACTTATCAAGGAGAAGCTCTTAAGAAAAGAGTTCAACCACTTGCAGAAGAAATAGGGTCTAACACTATTATTCCTTGTGATGTTTCAGACTCACAAAGTGTGAATAACGTTTTTGAAACACTTAAAAATAAATGGGGTGAATTAGATTTTCTTGTTCATGGAATTGGTTTTTCCAACAAAGATGAATTAAGAGGTAAATATTACAATACATCTTCTGATAATTTTAAGCAAACTATGCATATATCATGTTATTCTTTTACAGAGGCTTGTAGGCTAGCAGAACCTTTAATGAATAATGGTGGATCAATTTTAACTTTAACATATTATGGATCAGAACAAGTTATGCCTCATTATAATGTTATGGGAGTTGCGAAAGCAGCTTTAGAGGCAAGTGTTAGATATTTAGCAGTTGATTTGGGAGAAAAAAATATAAGAGTTAATGCTATTAGTGCTGGGCCAATTAAAACTTTGGCAGCATCAGGAATAGGTGATTTTAGATTTATTCTAAAATGGAATGAGCTTAATGCTCCACTTAAAAGAAATGTAAATCAGCAAGATGTTGGAAATTCTGCTTTGTATCTCTTAAGTGATCTTGGGAGTGCCGTTACTGGTGAGATACAACATGTCGATTGTGGCTATCATACTGTAGGAATGGTTGCAGTTGATGAGAGTGAAAGTGTTTCAGAATTATTAGGTGAATTTACAAATTCTAAAAAATGACTTCTAATTTAATAGGAAAAATCTTTAACTTTACTACATGGGGAGAAAGCCATGGCAAAGCTATTGGTTGTGTTGTCGATGGAGTTCCATCAAACATAAATTTAACTGAAAAAGATATTCAACCCTATTTAGATAAAAGAAAACCTGGTCAGTCAAAATTTACAACTCAAAGAAAAGAAGAGGATAAAGTTGAAATACTATCTGGAACTTTTGAGGGAAAAACAACAGGTCATCCTATTTCTCTAATTATCTACAATCAAGATCAGAGATCAAAAGATTATGGAGATATCAAAAGTAAATTTAGACCAGGTCATGCAGATTATACATATTGGAAAAAATATGGCATAAGAGATTATAGGGGTGGTGGTAGATCTAGTGCTAGAGAAACTGCAATGAGAGTAGCAGCAGGGGCAATAGCAAGAAAAATCATAAAAAATAAAATTAAAAATCAAGTTGTAATAACAGGTGCATTAATTCAAATAGGTAATTATAAAATTAATTATGATAATTGGAATAATAATTTTATTCCAAAAAATAATTTTTGGAGTCCTGATAAAGAAATTATTAAAATATGGGAAAACGAAATAAAAACTGCAAGAAAATCTGGTTCCTCTTTAGGTGCAATAATTGAAATTAGAGTGAAAGGTTTGCCAGCTGGATTAGGAGAACCTATTTATGAAAAAATAGACTCTGATATTGCTAAGGCATTGATGTCTATTAATGCTGTTAAGGGAGTAGAAATGGGAAATGGATTTAGCAGTGTTTATGAAACTGGAATTTCTAATGTTGATGAAATGAGAATAAAAAATAAAAAACCTTTATTTCTTTCAAATAATAATGGTGGAGTTCTTGGGGGTATTACAACGGGCCAAGAATTAATTACTAGATTTGTAGTAAAACCTACAAGCTCAATATTATCGCCAAAAAAAACAATTAATACAAAATTAAAAGAAACAACAATATCTACTAAAGGTCGTCATGATCCATGTGTTGGTATAAGAGCTGTTCCTGTCGGTGAAGCAATGGTTGCCACAACTATAGCTGATCATTGTTTAAGATTTCTTTAAAATACTATAAATCAAAAATTCTTTATTTCCTTTTGGTCCAGTTATTGGACTTTCGACTAAACCTACAACTTCAGCCTTAATTGTTTTTTTAAACCAATTAGATATATCATTACATACTTGTCCATGAATCAATGGATCTTTCACAATACCTTTTTTCAAATTTATTTTATTAGTTTCAAATTGCGGCTTTATTAGTGAAATAATCTCAGCTTTACTTGATAAAAGCTTCAAGCTAGGTTCTATAACCTTTGTTAGACTAATGAAACTAACATCACAGACTACCAAATTAATTTTTTCATGAATTATTGAGTTATCTAAATATTTAGCGTTAAAATTCTCTATACTAATAATTTTTTTTTCTTTTTTTAATTTTTCATGAAGTTGATTTGTACCAACATCAATAGAATATATTTTTTTAGCGTTTTTTTTTAAAAGAACTTCTGTGAATCCACCAGTTGATGAACCGATATCTAGACAAATTTTATTTTCAATATCAATCTTAAAATGATCAATCGCTTTCAGTAATTTGAATGCACCTCTTGATACCCATGGAGGATGAAGTTGTTTAATTTTTATTTTTGAGTTTTCATTAAAACTGTTACCACTTTTGGTAATAATTTTATCGTTTACATAAACTTGGCCGGCCATAATCATAGATTGGGCTTTTGATTTAGTATCAGCTAAGTTTCTATCTATTAAAAGCTGATCAAGTCTTATTTTTAGATTTTTACTCAAATTTGAAAATTACTTAAAATCTTCTTTTGTGACTTTATTGTTTTCTTGCTTAATTTTTTTAATTTGGCTTTCAATACTTTTTAATTTTTCCTCGCATGCTTTTTTTAAATTCATTCCTTCTTCGTAAAGTTTTACAGATTCTTCTAAATCAACTTCACCATTTTCTAATTTCTCTACAATAGACTCAAGTTTTTTTAAATTATTTTCAAAATTATTATCTTTATTCATTAGATGTATCTATTTTTGTAATATTTGATGTTTCTATATCATATATTAAAGCATAAACTTTATCATTACTTTTTATTGTAAACAAAATCCTGTTATTATCAATCATATCTATATCTGTAATTTTATGCCCTTTTTCTAAATTTAAATTGTAATCAATTAAATTTGTTTCTAAATTACTTTGTTTTTTTGTTGTTTTTATATACAAACCATAAACAAGAGCTAAAAAACAAATAACAATTAATATACCTAAAAATATTACAATAAATTTAAGAATTTTTTGAGACATGAACGAATTCTATAATCTTAAATTAACTATAAATAAACAATTAAGTTCACAAAGATTAGATAAAGTGCTCGTTTCAAAATTGGAAGGGTATTCAAGAACACAAATAAAAACTTTAATATTAAATGGCAATGTAAGTCTTGATGAAAAGGAAATAAAAGATCCGTCTTACATAACTAAAGAAAATGAAAATTACTTTATAAATATTATCTTGAAACAAGAAACAAAACATTCAGCTGAAAATATAGACTTAAACATTATTTTTGAAGATGAAGATTTAATTGTTATAAATAAACCTCCAAATTTAGTAATGCATCCAGCTCCTGGAAATGAAAGCGGCACTCTTGTGAATGCTCTTATGCATTACACTAATAATCAACTAAGTAATTTAGATGATAATGCTAGACCAGGAATAGTCCATCGTTTAGATAAGGATACGAGTGGAATTCTTGTTGTTGCAAAAAATAATAATGTTCATATTAATTTAGCTGAACAATTCAAAGAACATACGATATCTCGTAGATATAAAGCAATAGTTTGGGGAACTCCTGATAATCAATCAATTGAAGGGTACATAGAGAGAAATAGAAAAAATAGAAAAAAAATGAGTTTAAATAAAAAGGGTTTTGGAAAATATTCTAAAACCGATATTAAATTAGAAAAAAGTTTTGATATAGCTAGTTTAGTTGACTGCCATTTACATACTGGAAGAACACATCAAATTAGACTTCATTTAACTTCTAAAAATTCTCCTATAATTGGTGATAAGATTTATGGAAAAAGTAAAATTAATCAATTTGGAAAAGATAAAAATACATTTAATAAATTCATGATTTTAAAAAATTTTGAAAGACAAGCATTGCATGCTTATCATCTTGGTTTTGATCATCCTACATCAAAAAAAAGGATGGATTTTAATATTGAAATTCCTGAAGATTTTAAGAATTTAATTGAATTATTGCTTAAATATTAAATAATATTTTATTTGTGATATAGGCGTATTATGAATTTACCAGTACTATCAAGTGAAGGAAATTTAGCAGTATACTTGCAGGAAATTAAAAAATTTCCAATGCTCACTGCTGAAGAGGAGTACATGTTAGCTAAACGTTATAAGGAACATGGAGATTCAGATGCTGCTCATAAACTAGTTACAAGTCACCTTCGATTAGTTGCCAAAATAGCAATGGGGTATAGAGGATATGGTTTACCTGTTACTGACTTAATTTCAGAGGGTAATGTTGGAATCATGCAAGCAGTTAAAAGATTTGATCCAGAAAAAGGTTTTAGATTAGCAACATATGCAATGTGGTGGATAAGAGCTCAAATACAAGAATATGTTTTACATAGTTGGTCTTTAGTTAAAATTGGAACTACCGCAGCACAAAAAAAACTTTTTTTTAATTTACGTAAAATTAAGAACCAACTCACCTCAATTGACTCAGGTAGTTTATCACCAGAAAATGTTAGAGAAATAGCAACTAGACTCGATGTAAAAGAAGGTGAAGTAATCGATATGGAAAATAGACTTTTTACTTCAGATCAATCTTTAAATGTTAAACTTGGTGAAGAACATGATACTGAATGGCAGGATTTAATAGAAGATAAACAAGAAACTCATGACAGAATTATTGAAAATAAAGATGAACTTGATTATCGAAGAGGCTTATTTTCAAAAGCTTTTGAAGTTTTAAACGAAAGAGAAAAACAAATTATAAAACTTCGAAAACTAAGTGAAAATCCATTAAAGTTAGATGATTTGAGTAAAAAGTATAAGATAAGCAGAGAAAGAGTAAGGCAAATTGAAGAGAAAGCATTAGAAAAACTTCAAAAAGAAATTTCAAATATTAGATAAAGTTCCATTTATATCAATCGTCTCTTTCCTGTCTGGCCCTGTTGAAACAATTGAAATATTAGTTTCCATAAGATCCTCGAGTGTTTGAATATATTTTTTAGCATTTTCTGGAAGATCATTAAATTTGTTGATTCCTGCAGTTGTTTTTTCCCAACCATCAATTTTTTTATAAATAGGTTTGATTTTATCAAATAAAAATTCTTCACTAGGTAAATAATCATAGTGTTTGTTATCAATTAAGTATCCAGTACATACATTAATTTCTTTTAATTCATCTAAGACGTCTAGTTTAGTAAGTACAATATCTGTAATACCATTAAGTTTAATTGATTGTTTCAAAAGTACACTATCAAACCAACCACACCTTCTTTTTCTTTTTGTGACTGTCCCAAATTCCTGACCTTTTTCACCAAGATGTTTTCCAATCTCATCCATTAACTCTGTTGGAAATGGTCCTGATCCAACTCTAGTAGTGTACGCCTTTGTGATTCCTAAAATTTTGTGGTCATTTCTATAACTAAAACCTGTGCCAGAGAATATCTGACCTGATATTGTATTTGATGATGTAACATAAGGATATGTACCAAAATCAATGTCCAGCATAGAACCTTGCGCCCCTTCAAAAACAATGTTTTTATTTTTTTGACCTAATTCATTTATTATTTTCCATAATGGAACACTAAAAGAGTTAAGATAATTAGACATGGACAAAAGTTCTTCATAATAATTATGTGTAATATTATGAATATTTTTTGAAATTTTATCTTTATGGAATTCATAAAGGTTATCAATTTTTTGTTTTAAAAATGTTGGATCTTTTAAATCACAAATTCTTATTGCTCTTCTACCTACTTTATCCTCGTATGCTGGACCAATACCTTTCTTAGTTGTTCCTAGTTCTTTTTTTCCTCTTGTAGTTTCATTAATTTCATCAAGAAGTTTATGAATAGGTAAGATCAAACAAATATTATCAGCAATAAATAAATTGCCTTTGTTTACTTCTATCCCTTGTTCTTTAAGATTATCAATTTCGTTTATTAGTGCCCACGGATCTAAAACAACGCCATTACCAATAGCACATTTTTTATTATTAATTATTCCTGAGGGTAATAAATTAAGTTTATAAACATTATTATCTACTTTAATTGTATGACCTGCATTGTTTCCTCCTTGATATCTAACTATCAAGTCAGCTTTAGAGGAAATCCAATCAACAATTTTGCCTTTTCCTTCATCGCCCCATTGGGTTCCAACTATCGTATAAAACATTAGATTTGCTTGACTATATTATTCGTTAAATAATACTTGATTCCAAACTTTTTTGCTTCTTTTTTTATATCAATATTGTCCTCAAAAGATTTAAATAAACTATAACCTTTATTTATTAATTTTTGTTTAATTTTATCACTGGTATCGAATGCAATTAAAATTTTTTTATTTTGATTGATTAAAGACGAAGATCTTAAAATTGTATCCATGTAGCACGTATATCCTATAGCAGTCTCAGAATTACTACCAAATTTTAAATTATATCTGCCTCCTCCAGCTATTTCACCTCTTACATTTTTTGCAAAAAATGTAAATTTTATACCCTTGTAGTAATTTTTATTTTTTTGTAAGTCAAAAAAATCTACATTTAAAGAATCATTTTTTGAAGTTTTAATTAAATTAGCGATTTTTACTAGTCTTTCAACTTCGTTTTCATAACCTATTATTTTATTTAACCTTGATATATATTTTTTTTTATTTTGAATTGAACCGGAACATAAATGTAAAGTTTTAAATAAATTATATAATTCATTTTTTTTTAATAATTTTAAACAATTCTTAATATCTTTCAATTTAATAAATTTTTTTAATTGATTTTTTAAATCTATATCAATTATTTTTTTTAACAAACTATCTAAAAAAAATGGTGCGGTAATTTCAATAACAATATTTTCCACTCCAATTTTTTTTAAAGTTTCATAGGCAAGATTAATAATTTCTACATCCGCCTTATAGCTTTCAGATCCAATAATCTCAGCACCAACTTGTTGAAATTGTCTTTCAGGTCTTAAAATTGTTCCAACTTTTCTTACAACTTCTCCATAATAACATAGTTTAAGTGGCCGTATTTTATTGGCTAGTCTAGATGAAGCAATTCTAATTATTTGTGGAGTTATATCATTTCTAATACTTAATTGATCATTTTTTTTGTTAGTCTTTAACGTTAGAGTATTGCGATCTAAATTTTTACTAAACTCAACGAGTGGAGTCTTAATTAAAGTAAAACCATTATCTCTAAAATAATTTATTATGCTATTTTTGTATTTATGCTCAATAGATGCATCGAAATTTAGACTGTCTTTAAAACCTGCAGGTACTAAAAATTTATTAACCAAGATAGGGCCTTACGAATCTTTTTATTTCTAAAGACTTCTTTTTAACCTCGGTAATTTCTTGCCCTTCAACTAGTATTCTTACTAAAGGTTCAGTTCCAGATAACCTAACAAGAGATCTTATTTTTTTATTATTATATAGTTTATCATTTTTTAATTTATCAAGAATTTTTAACAGCTTGGTATTCTTTGTTTTATACCTTAAGTTAATTTTTTCTTGAGCAAAATCATTATACAAATCAAAAAGTTTGCTCGCCTCATTTTTATTTGATATCAAAATTTCAGTAATTTTTAAAGCTGCTAAAATTCCATCACCAGTATTAGAATGTTCTGACAATATTATATGTCCTGATTGTTCACCGCCTATCATAGATTTAGATTTTTTCATTTGATTTATAACATTTATATCTCCAACAGTTGTGCGTTTAATTTTTAATTTTAATTTATTTATGAGATAATTTTCTAATCCCATATTAGACATAACAGTTATAATCACATCATGTTGGTTTGATTTTTTCTTAGGTTTTACGTAATTTTTACATAACAACCCTATAATTTTATCACCATCAACTTCTTTTCCTTCTTCGTCTACAACTATTAACCTATCTCCATCACCATCAAATGCAAATCCAATATCTGCCTTTTCTTTTATGACATTTTGTGAAAGTGATTTAACGTCAACTGCGCCACAATTTTTATTAATATTCAAACCATCGGGATTATTATTTATAGCTATTACATTATGACCTAATTCCCAAAATAAATTTGGCGCTATATTGTATGTAGCTCCATTAGCACAATCTAAAACAATTTTTAGTTTTTTCTTGGATGACGTTTTATTTAAAGTACTTTTTAAAAATTCTGAGTACCTGCCTGAAGCATCTTCTAGTCTTTTTGCATTTCCAGATACTAATGTGTTGTTTTTTACTTTAGAATATTTTTTATTATTTAAAACTATATTTTCAACCTTTTGTTCTATTGATGAACTTAATTTTGTTCCAGTTCTGTCAAAAAATTTAAGTCCGTTATATTCATATGTATTATGAGAAGCTGTAATCATTACACCAATATCAGCTCTTAAAGTTTTAATCATCAATGGTACAGCAGGTGTTGGAAGTGGACCAACTAAAATTACATCCATGCCCATAGAAATAAATCCAGCTGTAACAAGAGGCTCGTATAAATAACCAGATAATCTTGTATCTTTACAGACGACTACCCTACTATTTTTAGAATCTTTCTTTTTAAGAAGAAATGCTACTGTTTTTGAAATTTTTAAACAAGTTTCAGCAGAAAGAGGCTCCTCATTAACTAAGCACCGTATACCATCGGTACCAAATATTTTAGACATTTATGTCTTTTATTCAAAAATATAAATAAAGTGAAGTAATTAAATTAGTTAGCAGGAGCAGGAGCAGAACCACCTGTTTTTGGAACGGAAGGTGAAGTTTTTGGCGGTTTATTATTATCAATATCGTTGCCAAACTCATCTCTTGAAGGCTTTATACCATTTAGTAAATCATTAATTTCAGCACCTGTGAGTGTCTCATATTCAAGAAGACCTTTAGCTATTATGTGTAGTTGATCAACATTATCTGTAATAATTTTTCGTGCCTTTGACTTGGCTTCTTCAACTAATCTCTTAACTTCTGCATCAATAATTTTTGCTGTATCGTCTGAGACATTTTTAGATTGTGCTACAGAGTGACCTAAGAAGACTTCCTCTTGATTATTTGAATATCTAATAAAACCTAGTTTTTTACTAAACCCAAATTCTGTTATCATTTTTCTTGCTAGATCTGTTGCCTGTTGGATGTCTCCAACAGCACCAGTAGCGACTTTATCTTCTCCAAAAATAATTTCTTCTGATATTCTAGCTGCAACGATAGTAACTAATCTAGCTTCTAACTCATCTTTTCTTTGATGAATTTTATCTTTTTCTGGAAGAGACATAACATATCCTAGAGCTCTTCCAGTGGGGATGATTGAGCTTTTGTAAATTGGTTCGGCTTCTTTAGAGTGAATATTAGCAAGTGCATGACCTGCTTCATGATATGCTGTAATCTCTTTATCTTGTTGTGTCATTACCATTGATCTTCTTTCAGCTCCTAGCATTACTTTATCCTTGGCGTACTCAAAATCCTCAAGAGTTACCATTCTTTTATTTTTTCTCGCCGCCATTAAAGCAGCCTCATTTACCAAGTTTGCTAAGTCAGCGCCTGAAAAACCAGGGGTACCTCTAGCTATTATCCTTGAGTCAAATTTAGGTGATACCTTTATCTTTTTTATATGAACTTTTAAAATTTTATCTCTGCCTAATATATCTGGATTTGAAACAGTTACCTGCCTGTCAAATCTACCTGGCCTTAATAAAGCAGGATCTAAAACATCAGGTCTGTTGGTTGCAGCAACAATAATTACGCCAGCATTAGCTTCAAAACCATCCATTTCGACGAGAAGCTGGTTAAGTGTCTGTTCTCTTTCATCATTACCACCACCAAGACCGGCACCTCTATGACGACCAACTGCATCAATCTCATCAATAAAAATTATACAAGGTGCATTTTTCTTACCTTGCTCAAACATATCCCTAACTCTACTTGCTCCTACACCAACAAACATTTCAACAAAATCAGAACCAGATATAGAAAAAAATGGAACGTTTGCTTCACCAGCAATTGCTCTTGCAAGTAATGTTTTTCCTGTACCTGGAGGCCCTACTAGAAGCGCTCCTCTTGGTATCTTACCACCTAGTCTAGAAAACTTTGATGGGTCTTTTAAAAATTCAACAACTTCTTCCAGCTCTTGTTTAGCTTCATCTATACCAGCTACATCATCAAATGTAACTTTACCTACAGCTTCATTTAATAATTTAGCTTTAGACTTACCAAAACCCATGGCTTTTCCACCACCACCTTGCATTTGACGCATAAAGAATATCCAAACACCAATTAGCAATAGCATAGGAAACCATGATAATAAAACACTTAACAATGGATGCATTGAACGTTCAGAAGGCTCTGCAGTTATTTTAACTCCATTTTCATTAAGTTTATCAACTAAGTTAGGATAGTTTGGTGCGTATGTATTAAATGATCTTCCATCATCAAGAAATCCAGTAACCATATTACCACTTATGTTTACTTCAGAAACGTTACCATTTTCAGTAGCAGCTATGAAGTCAGAAAAAGAAATCTTTGATGTATTTCTATTATTTGAACTTCCTTGAAATAGATTAAACAATACAATTAAAAGGAGTCCAATAATTATCCAAAGAACTACATTTTTACTTATGTTTTTCATTATTATATTACATAGGAATTTATTATAAAAACACAATAGTTTTGTAGAAAATTAAACAGATTTTCTTGAAAAGGTAAGAAAATCATCATTTTTTTTAACAATCATACCCTTAAGATTAAAATTATTAAAATTTAATTTCCTCATTTCACTTATTAAGATTCTAGTTTTTTTTGATCGGGGAGCGTTAGATTCATAAAATAAAAATTGATATATTCTTCGTACAATATTTTCAGAAATAATTTCATTTAAATTTTGTATATTATCAAGGCCGACTTTAATTTTGTTACTGTCAACATGAATCATATTTTTAAGAAGTATCTCAAGTATCATTTGAATGAAATATGGTGAATAAAAAAGTATATCCTCAAAATCTTTATTTATTTCTTTAATTGTTTTTTGGTCAGATTTTTTAAGAAAATTTCTTATTGAAGGACGAGCATAATCTAAA
Organism: uncultured Alphaproteobacteria bacterium; assembly: GCA_902525035.1. GTDB lineage: Bacteria > Pseudomonadota > Alphaproteobacteria > HIMB59 > CACPNW01. Next base: position 15,076 of record CABZFN010000002.1, read on the forward strand.
TCAAAATTTGATGGATCATTAATATATTCTATTTTATTTTTCTTATTATATTCTAATAATTTTTCTTTAGAAAAATTTAAAAGTGGTCTTATTATAAAGACTTTGTTGTAAAGTGACATTTCAGACATTGATTTTAGACCATAAAAGTCACTCCCAGCAATCTTTCTATTCAAAAAAGTTTCTAGATTATCATCTTTGTGATGAGCAACAAATAGATGCAAAATGTTATTTTGAATACAAAATTTTGTAAGTAAATTATAACGATTATTTCTAGCCTCATTCATACTTTTCTTAATCACATCATTTTTTTTTACAGTTAGAATTTGAGAGTTAATGTTGTTTTTATCCAAGTAGGTAGCAATATATTTTGCTTCCTCTTTAGAATTTTTTCTAATACGATGATTTACGATTAAAGCCGTAAGGTCGCCTTTTTTGTATTTTATAAAAGCATTTACAAGGAATAATAATGACATACTATCTGGACCACCAGAGACAGCTACCGCAACTGAAAGGTTTTTCTCAAAGGTGTATTTTTTTTCCAGTATTTTAATGAATTCTTTATTTGTAAGCTTCATTCATTATTTTCTAAGCAATTATATTCAACAATTTGTTTTTTAGTTTGAGGAATTATTTTATTTTTTGGAAAATCTATAATTAATTTTTCCATAGTTTTACAAGCCTCAGTAGTTTTTTCAACTTGGTATAATGACTGAGAAAGTTTAAAGAGCATTTCTGCAGCTTTAATACTTTCTGGAAATTTTTGGAAACCTTCTGCAAATACAAGAGCTGCCTCTCTATAATTTTTTTCTAGAATATATAATTCTCCAAGCCAATAATGTGCCGAACCTGAGAGTTGATTTTCAGGATTATCTGAAATAAACTTTTCAAATGAAGATTTAGCATCCTGCCATTTTTTATCTCTAATATTATCAAACGCTACTTGGAATTGATCTTCAGGTAATAATACTACCTCTTTTTCATTAGAAATTACTTCCTGATCGGCAGATACAACTTCTTCTGTTGCATCATTTGTTTTTTTTGAAATGTTTAATGTTCCAAGTGTATTTTCACTTTCAGTATTACTTAAAGTATTGCTTTTAACCTCGGAACTATCTTGTGGAACTTCATCTGTATTTACTTCAACATTATTTAAAGGAACTGATTGTAAATTATTAAAAACTAATTCTAAGTTTTCTAACTTATTAAAAATATCGTCTAATTGAAAATAAAATTCCTCCAAGTCAGAAGTTAAATTTTTTATATCGTTTTCAATATCATATATTCGCAAATCGATTGCAGAAAGATTCTTTACAAAATCACTATTTGTTCCATTTGATTTACTTAATGAATTAGAAAATACTTCTTTTGAAAGATCTGATACTTCTCTCTGTAATCTTTCTAATTGCTGTGTGATTGTTAGTTCACTTTCATTAGAATAAATATAACTTGAAAAAAAAAGAACTAAAAAGGTAATTATGTATCTAAACATGGACAGATTTTAATTTCTAATTAAGATGAAAATGTGGCGCTATATTTCTATAGCGCCTAAGTATTAAGGAAAGTAGATTAATTAACTATTGTTACTGATCGTCTATTTTGAGCCCATGCTCCATCGTTAGATCCGACAACGGAAGGCCTTTCTTTACCATAACTAATAGTTGAAACTCTATCAGGATTTATTCCCAATCCAATTAGGTAATTTTTAACAGCTTGAGCTCTTTTTTCTCCAAGAGCTAAGTTGTATTCTCTTGTTCCTCTTTCGTCACAGTGTCCTTCAATGGTCACAGAAACATCACTATTTTGCTTGAGCCATGCAACTTGATCTTGAAGTAATTCTAGAGCGTCAGAATCTAAATCTGAACTATCGTATCCAAAAAATACTCTGTCACCGACATTAACAATTAAATCCTCCTGTGATCCAGAAATTATTCCGCTTCCAGCAGTTTCTGTGATAGTTCCTTCTGAAGAAACATCACTTCCAGAACTACTTGATCCTGATCCTGAAGAGTCAGCTGTATCCTTAGGTGTTGTTGCACAAGCTGCAACAAATAAAATCATAAATATAGAGATAAAAAACTTGTAAAACATAAATAAGCGCTCCCTTAATACTTTGAGTAGATATACTAAATTATATTGAGTTTCTTAACATTTTTTTTAAAATTTCGTATATTTTTTTGTATTATATCGAATTAATGCATCAAAGGTGACCATGCAGGATCAGACCCACCTAAAGGAGTTATTACTTTTCGTTCGTTAAAACCGGTTAAATCAATAGAATAAAGACTAGATTCTCCGCCTGATCCGTCTTCAGCTGTTCTTTCTTCCTTAAAGTACATCAAAAATCTACCATTTGGAGCCCAAGTCGGACCTTCAACATGGAATGATTTTGCAATCATTCTCTCATTTGAACCATCAACCTCCATGACACCTATGTAGAATTGCCCTCCTTCTTGCTTAGTAAAAGCTATCATATCACCTCTTGGTGACCAAACTGGTGTGTAGTAACTTCCAGCCTCTCTACTAATTCTTTTTATATTCTTTCCATTATTATCACTTACATACAAATGTCTCCTACCACTTCTGTCTGAATTAAAAACGATTTTTTTTCCATCTGGAGAAAAACTTGCAGATACATCGATTGAAGAATTATTTGTAACTCTATTTGGAATTCGAGTTTTTAGATCAAGAATATAAATTTCAGAATTACCAATTTCTGGATCTGTGTAAGACATTACAATTTGATTACCGTCAGGTGAAAAACGAGGTGCAAATGTCATTCCTGGGAACTCACCTACTATTTCTTGTTTACCAGTTTCTATATCAAAAATGTAAACTCTGGGACTATTCCTATTTACGTAAGACATATATGTAATTTTTTGTGAATTAGGAGAGAACCTTGGAGTTAATACAAGGTATGACCCATCTGTTAAAAAACGATGATTTGATTGATCTTGATCCATTATTGCTAATCTTTTTTGCTTATTATCTTTTGGACCAGTTTCAGCAACGTATACTATTCTTGTATCAAAGTAACCCCCTTCTCCTGTTATATTTTTAAAAATTGAATCTGAAATAATGTGAGCAACTCTTCTCCAGTTCTTTTCATTTGTCTCATATTTTTTTCCCACAATTTGCTTTTGCTGAAACACATCAAACAGTCTAAATTCAACAGATATTTTTCCATTATTTGTTGAAATTTTTCCAGAAACTAAATGTTGGGCCTTTATTAGTTTCCAATCTTCAAATCTAGGTTTATTTGATAAAGATTCATTATCTTGAATAAAAGATCTTTTATCTATTGGTAAAAAAAGCCCAGACCTTTCTAGGTTATCTGAAACAACAATAGAAATATTTTTACCTACTTTAGTTAATTGTGAATTTTTTGAGTATAGATCTGTAACCGCTATTGGAGTTGGCTTCACACTACCTTGTGTTAGAGTCACTTCTAGCGAATGGACATTAAAACTAGAAAATAAAAAAAAGGTTATTAAGAAAACTTTTTTCATCAATATCCCTTCATAATACTATAATCAAAAGTAATTGTAAGATTTTTCCATATATTATATTTATCTTTTGGAAGTTTTAAAGGTGTGCATTCTGGGTTTAAGAGTGTTCTCATTGCACTATCTGTAATTGGTCCATAAAATGGATTTGTTTTAGCTATATTTGTGTCAACAATGCGGATGCTACTTGGTGAAACCTTCATATTTTGTAACACTTTAGCTGAAATTGTTACTTTGTCTCCTCTTTCAATAACTGCACCTGCTGGAGCATTCCAACAAGAAGATAATTGTTGCCTCAACAAGTCTATTTCAGATATTGATAGCATAATATTATCGTCAGAATCATCTGTACTTTTATTATCAACCTCTTCAGCCTCTTCTTTAACCTCATTTTGAACCATATTTATTTTTTCATTTCTTAAATCTTTGAGCATAGAGTCTATACTAAAATCTTTTTCGGGTTTTGGCTTTGGCTTAGATATGGTCTTATCATCATCCAACTTTGGTTTATCCTTTATATTTGTTTCAACATCTAAATCAGATTTAACATTTTCATTATTTATAATTTTTGGCTTTGGTTTGAGTTTTGGCTTAATTATATCAGTTTTAATTGTTTCTACTTTTTTCTTAACCTCTAAAATTTCCTTTTCTTTGATAACTATTTTTTTTGTTTCCTTAATTTCTAAATTTGGAGTTTGTTTCATTTCCAAAACTGGTTGATTTTGATTAGTTTTTTCTTCAATTTGAGTTTTATCTATATCAGGACTTTTTTTTACTTCTAATTGATCTGATGAATTAAATTTTTTTTGCTTAATAATTGTTTCCTTATTTTTATTTTCTGGTTTTTCAGTATCAGATTTTTTCAAATTTGTATTTTCATCAACATTAAGTATTTCAATAGGTATTACGTTTGGAACATAGATTTCTTTTGGAGAAAAAAAATTTGGCAAGCCAACCATAAATAAAAGGATAATTAAATGTATTAGTGTTGAAAAAATAATTCCAGATGTTTTAGGATTTAAGTTTTCAAAAAAATTTATTATTTTTAAACTATTATAGTTTATATGATCCATCTATTGCTCAAGATTTTGAGTAATTAATGCAACTTTAATATATCCTGCTGAGTTTATTATGGACATAATTTCCATAATCCTTCCATAAGCTACTATCCTATCGCCTCTTATATAGATCCTTGCTTCAGTATTTTGTTCAGTAATAGCGTTTAGTCGAGGAATCAAATTTTCTAATTCAACCTTTGATTCTCCAATGTATATTTCTCCGTCTAACTTAACGGTTATCTCAATTGGATCTTTAATATCAGTTAATGCAGTAGCTTTAACCTTCGGTAAATCAACTTTTATTCCAACAGTTAAAAGAGGTGCGGTAACCATAAAAACAATTAGTAAAACAAGCATAACATCTACAAAAGGGGTAACGTTAATTTCACTCATTTGAGTATACCTTTGCTTCTTACGCCTGTTTAAATTATTTGAAGTAATCAATTTATTTTTTCTCTAATTGTCTAAAAAAAATTGTTGAGAATTCATCCATGAATGTTTCCAAAGATATAAAGTATTTTGATAAATCATTTGAAATTTTATTGTACGCAACTACAGCGGGTATAGCTACAAAAAGGCCTAATGCTGTTGCAAATAGTGCTTCTGCAATTCCTGGAGCAACCACTGCTAAATTAGTATTTTGTGCGATTGCGATAGATTTAAAACTATTCATTATGCCCCAAACTGTTCCAAATAATCCAATAAAAGGTGCAGTTGATCCAGCAGTTGCGAGGAAAGTTAAATTTCTCTCAACATTTTCACTTTCCTTATTAAAAACAACTGTCATTGATCTCATCATTCTATCCTTTAAAGAATTTATATCTGAAGTATCATTTTCATATTGAGATTTACTTTTTTTCCACTCTAAAATTGCAGCACAAAATAACTTTGACTTTGGATCTGTCTGATTAAAATTTAGAGTTTCATATAAATCTTCAAATGAATTTCCAGACCAAAAAATATCTTCAAATTCTTTTTCAAGTTTTTTTAATTGTCTTATTCTTAAAATTTTTGAAATTATTACATTCCAAGAATAAAGAGAGGCTAAGATTAAAATTATAATTACAGATTTGACAACAAGATCAGCTTGCATAAATAAAGCAAGCATTGAAAAATCTGGAGCTTCTGTGGATAAATTTGTACTATTAATATCTGCCATAAAAATTATTTTTTAATTTTTTCAAGATCACTACTATGAACCATAACCCAAAACCCCGGTCTATTTTTTTCACATAATGCTATTACTGGCGTCTTACCCTCTTCTTTGGCAAGTTTTGCAGTATCATCCCATAAACTAATTGCTGTATGCTTAGCTCTTAATTTACATTCTATAAATAAGTCTTCATGAATTACATCAGCTCTTGTTACTTTACCATTACCCCCGCTCAAAGGTGTCCTTTCCCCATTGAAATAGTTTGCAACATCTCTTTCTCTTTTTTTCCAGGCTTTATCAGGCATCTATATTCCTTTCATTAGGCTGTCAGTGAAGATAAAACATTATCATCAACTTCAAAATTTGATGATACAACTTGAACGTCGTCATTGTCTTCTAAAACTTCAAGTAATTTAAATAGTTTGTCTGCTGTATCTTTTCCAATATTTATATTATTTTTACTTTTCCAAATTAAATTTGCAGAATTAGTCTGACCATACTGTTTAATTAATTTATCATTAAGTTCGTGCAAATCATTTTGATCACAGTATATTGAATATTCTGTGTCATTAATTTCATAATCTTCACTATTATTTTCAATAAGAAATTCTAGGAGTTGATCTTCTTTTACTAAGTTTTTATCGAGAGTGATATTTCCAAATCTGTCAAAACCAAAACTAACGCTTCCTGTTTCACCCAAATTACCTCCATGTTTACTAAAAGATGATCTAATCTCCGCAGCTGTTCTATTTTTATTATTTGTAAGTGCCTCAACTATTATTGCAATGCCTTCAGGACCATACCCCTCATATCTTACTTCTTCATAATTACTATCAGGATCATTCCCTTGACCTTTTTTAATTGCTCGCTCAATGTTATCTTTTGGCATATTGAGCGACTTTGCTGTAGCAATTGCAGATCTTAACCTAATATTACTTTCGATATCTTCACCGCCGACTTTGACTGCTACAGATATTTCTCTTCCTAGTCTTGAAAATACTTTTGCTCTTTTTTTATCTTGAGCACCTTTTCGATGCATAATATTTTTAAACTTGGAGTGTCCTGCCATTTCGAGTAGATTTATAAATATTTCATCCGATGTTAGTAAAGATATAAAATATTAGATAAATGTGTCTAATATATGTAAATTATGTCTCTTGAATTGGGGTTATATTTTTGGCTAAACCAGTATTAATATCGATTTCAATTAAAGCTCCACATATAGTTATGTTTTCAGTAGCAGGTGTAAATCTACCTTCAGCCCTATACCCCTTAACAAATCCATGGATTGGATTATGTACATCGAAACCAATTATTGAATTATAATCACCTGACATTCCAACATCTGTTTGATAAGCTGTGCCCTTAGGTAAAATAACACTGTCTGCTGTTGGCACATGGGTATGTGTACCTAAAACTGCCGTAACTTGTCCATCAACATAATATCCAAATGCTTTTTTTTCAGAAGTTGCCTCACCATGCATATCAATTATTATCCCGTCACACGTGCTACCTAATTTCTCTTTTTGAAGAAATTCAATTATACTTTTAAAGGGGTCATCTAATGATAAATTCATAAATAATCTAAGCATTACTTGCACTAAGATAATTTTTTTTCCATTTAAAAGATCTAGCTTATAATATCCTTTTCCAGGAACACCGTCAGGGTAATTCAAAGCTCTTATTATTTTTGGATTTTCTTCAATATAAGAAAGCATATCTCTTTGATCCCACGCATGATTCCCAAGTGTAAGTAGATCTAATCCGCTGGAAAATAATTCTTTTGCATCCTTTTTTGACAGTCCATAACCAGAAGTAGCATTCTCACCATTAGCAATAATCATGTCTGTATTGTATTTAGATTTGAGAGTTGGGATAATTTCTTTAATTTTTTTTCGTGATGCTCTACCGACAATATCACCTATAAAAAGAATTTTCATTGAAAACTATATAAATTTTTTTCAGTAATAACATAATTGACTTTAAAATCAAATTTGTCTGTGGGTATGTAATCTAACTTTTGTTCTTCATATGCATAGGCTACAGAGATGAATCTATGATTAATTTTATTTAAATAAGCAAAAGTCCTATCATAATAACCTCCGCCATAACCTAATCTATTTCCCTTATTATCAAAAGCTAAACAAGGTACAAAAATTAATTCAGGATTTAAAATTTTATTATTATTTTGAGGCTCTGATATATTCATATTTCCTTTTACAAAATTCTCTTCACTCTTAAATTGCTTAAAGATTAAATGACTATTTTTTTTATCAATTACAGGAAGACATAAAATTTTATTTTTAACAAAGATAAGATTGTTAAGCTCTCTTGTATTTATCTCAGAACTTATAGAAATAAAACTAGATACTATATTGATTTCTTGAAAGTTAACTTTTTCAAATAATTCATTAAACAAAGATAAAGCAAAATGAGATGGTTTATTATTAAAAATCTTATCTCTTATAATTTTTTGTTTTTTTCTAATAATTGATTTTTCATCTTTAATATTATTCATAATAAGAATTCTTAATTATATCAATTAAACCTTCTACTTTTTTACTTATTTCATCAAATTCTTGATCTAATTTCAATTTTTCATCTTCTAAAATTTTTTTTTCACTTTGTAGTTTTAGTATTTTATCTTTGAGTTCTAAATTGTTCTTTAAATATTCTTCATTCTTGGCATCATATACTTCTGAACTTCTTTCTATATTTAATTTTTCTGAAAGCTCTGCTTGAAGCTCTATAGAGAGAAGTGATAACAATATAGTATCACTTATTTTTCCATTAGAATATTTTGGATTTTGTAATTTATCATCAATTTTTTCATTAATTAAATTTATTGAATCTATTATTTTTTTTTCATCTTTTTTTTCATATTCTAATGATATTTCTCTGTTTAAAATTTTTGTCTTATATAAAGGCATAGTTATTTCTTAATTAGAAGTTCCAATTCATCAATATACTCAGACATTTTTTTTCGTAAATTTTTAATTTCATTTTCAAGATTTTTAATTTTATCTTTTTTGGAAATATGATGATCCCTGAAGTCTTCTAAAGCTGATCTTAGATTATTTAAGTTTTCGCTTAGAACTGTAATTTTTTTTTGTATTTCCATTATAATTTTAAAGTTTGTAATTTTATAATTGTCACTGTAATGATCCCATATTAAATAATTTTATATCAACCATAAAGGTAAGTATTTGAATAATTTTAATAATATCAACAATCTAAGACAATTATCAAATTGTATTAGATTTTTATCAATGGATGCAGTGGAAAAAGCAAAATCTGGTCATCCTGGTATGCCTATGGGTATGGCAGACATCGCAACAATTCTTTATAAAAATCATTTAAAATTTAATCCGAATGATCCGGAGTGGATTGATAGAGATAGATTAATTATTTCAAATGGGCATGGCTCAATGCTTTTATACTCTTGTTTGTATCTAACAGGATATAAAGACATTGACATAAATCAAATTAAAAATTTTAGGCAATTACATAATAAGACTGCAGGTCACCCAGAATACGGAAGTGCAGAAGGGATAGAAACAACTACTGGGCCTTTGTCTCAAGGTTTAGCAAATGCAGTTGGAATGGCGCTAGCGGAAAAAAAATTATCAAATAATTATGGAAAAGAATTATTTGATCATTACACTTATGTTTTTACAGGAGATGGATGTTTAATGGAAGGTTTAAGTCATGAAGCGTGTAGTCTCGCAGGACATTTAAAATTAAATAAGCTTATTATGTTTTTTGATAATAATTCTATTTCCATAGATGGATCAACAGATCTTTCAGTTTCAGACAATGTGAAAAAAAGATTTGAAGCTTATAATTGGAATATAATTGAAATAGATGGTCATAAATATGAGGAAATTGATCAAGCTATTATTCAAGCAAAAAAAACAGATGCTCCAACAATTATATCTTGTAAAACGAAAATTGGTTTTGGTTCTCCAAACAAAGAGGGTTTAGCTTCATCACATGGTTCACCTCTTGGTGAAGATGAAATTAGTTTAACAAGAAAAAAATTAGAATGGAATTATTCGTCATTTGAAATTCCAGATGATTTATTACGTGAGTGGAGAAGTTTCTATAAAAGAAACGAAGAATCAAGAAATTCATGGTTATTAAAAAACAAAGAATTAATTGAAAGTAAAAATTTTAAAGATAGTTTTTATCAAAAAATTGATCATCAAATTCCAGAAAAGCTTAGTGAATTAAAATCTGAGCATTTTAATGATAAAACAAATTGTGCTTCAAGAAAATCGAGTGAGCTAACGCTAAATTTAATTTCAAACTATCAAAAAAATCTTATTGGTGGATCTGCTGATCTTACTGGATCAAATAACACTAAGGCAAAAGATATGAATGTAATTACATCTAATAATTTTAATGGAAATTATATTCATTACGGCATCAGAGAACATGGAATGGCTGGAGTAATGAATGGCATTGCTTTGCATAAAGGTTTAATTCCATACGGAGGAACGTTTTTGGTATTTACCGATTATTGCAGACCTTCAATTAGGTTATCAGCTATTATGAATATACCAGTTATTTACGTAATGACGCATGACTCAATAGGATTGGGAGAAGATGGACCAACCCATCAACCTGTTGAACATCTTGCATCTTTAAGATCTATACCAAATTTAACAGTCATTAGGCCTTGTGATATTATTGAGACTATAGAAGCATGGGAATGTGCAATCAACAATTCTGGACCAACAATCTTAGTTTTAACAAGACAAAATCTACCGATGTTACAAAAAGATAATCGCAAAGAAAATCTTGTAAATAAAGGTGCTTATAAAATAAGAGATTTTAAAGAATATGATGCAACAATTTTATCTTCTGGTTCTGAAGTTGAGATTGCTTGCTCTGCATCAAATAAACTTTTTGAAAACAATAATTTAAAGATAAGAGTTGTAAGCATGTCTTCATTTGAATTGTTTGAGAAAAATGATGATAGTTATATAAATGAAATTTTAGGAAATAAACCTATTTTTGCTATTGAGGCTGGAGTAATAAATGGTTGGGAAAAATATATTAAAAATGAAAATTTTGTTGGTATGTCAACTTTTGGTGAAAGTGGTCCATACAAAGATTTATATAAGCACTTTAAGATAACAGATGATTACTTAATTGAAAAAATAATTAAAACTTTATAAAAAGGAGAAATATGAAAGTTGCAATAAATGGATTTGGAAGAATTGGAAAACTTGTTTTTAGAGCTTTATTAGAAAAAAATCCCAAAGATATTAATATTGTAGCTATTAATGAACTAGGAAGTGTTGAGAGCAGTGCTCACTTACTTAAATATGATAGTGTTCACGGTATTCTTAAAGATGAGATTAGTTCAATCAAAAATGGATTAAAGATTGGTAAACATAAAATTAATTTTTATTCCGAAAGAGATCCAAATAACCTTCCTTGGAAATCACTCAAGGTAGATGTTGTTCTTGAATGTAGTGGTGTTTTTACTTCAAAAGAAAAGGCGATTTCTCATTTAAATGCAGGAGCAAAAAAAATTATTATTTCAGCACCAGCTTCAAATGTAGATGCCACAATTGTTCAAGGTGTAAATAACGATACCATTAAAAAAAAACATAACGTAATTTCAAACGGATCTTGTACTACTAACTGTCTTGCTCCTTTAGCTATGGTTCTTGATGAAAAATTAGGGATTGAAAGTGGTTTCATGACAACAATTCATAGTTACACGGGTGATCAAAGAACTGTTGATCAAACCCATTCTGACTTTAGAAGAGCAAGGGCTGCAGCTGAGTCAATGATTCCGACTTCCACAGGAGCGGCAAAGGCTTTGAGTCTAGTCTTACCAAAATTAAAAGGTAAACTAGATGGAACAGCTATTCGAGTACCTACACCTAATGTCTCACTTATAGATCTTACATTTGTAAGTAAGAAAAAAACTAGCCCAGAAAAAATTAATTCTATAGTTCTTCAAGCTTCAAAAACAAGAAAATTAAATGGAATCCTAACAACAAACTCATTACCTCTAGTTTCAATTGATTTTAATCATAATTCAAGCAGTTCTGTATTTGATATGAGTCAAACACAAGTTGTCAAAGATAAATTCTGTAGAGTTTTATCTTGGTATGATAATGAATGGGGATTCTCAAATAGAATGGTAGACACTATGGTAGATCTTAAAAAATTTATTTAGTGCCTAAAAAAATTTGTTTTGCAGTATCGACACTAACACAAATTGAAAATTTAATAGAATTTCGAAAATCAAAGTTCAAAACTTCGATCATATTTATAAAATATTTTTTAATTAAAGGATTTGGGATAGAGTGGCTTAGAACGTTAATAAACCATATTAAAAATAAATATAAGACACACAATATTAAGTTTTTTATCGACTCAGGCTATGATCAAGGTCTTAGTATATTATTAACTCACGAAAATATTGATTATTTAAAATTAAAAAATAATAAAATCATCTTAAACAAAATTAATCAAATTGCTAAAAAAAATAAGGTTTCATTAAATCCAACTTTTGATGTAGTAGATCTTACGAAAATTAAAAATATAAAAAAAAACTTAAAATAAAACTATGAAAATAGATGGAAATGAAATTAAAGTTGGAAATATTTTAGAGATTAATAATAAACTTTGGAAAGTTTTGAAAACCCAGCATACTCAACCAGGAAAGGGTGGTGCCTACTTACAGGCTGAACTTAAAGAAATAAGAGAAGGTACTAAAATGAATAGTAGGTTTAGATCATCAGAAACAGTAGAAAGAGCTATCCTTGATGAAAAAGAATTTCAATATCTTTATGATGATAATAATAATTTTATATTCATGGATAAACAAACTTATGAACAAATAGAACTTGGCTCAGATATATTAACTGAGGATCAATCAAAATTTTTAGTTGAGAATAGTAATGTTATTATTAATTTCTATAATGAAAAACCGGTCGGAATTGACTTGCCTGATACAGTAGAATTAACTGTTGTAGAAACTGAAGGTGTTGTAAAAGGTCAAACAGCTGCTTCATCATATAAACCTGCTATTTTAGAAAAAAATATTAAAACATCTGTACCTCAATTTATTGCAGTTAATGATAAAATAGTAATAAGTACAATTGACGGTAGTTATATCGAAAAATCAAAAAATTAATGCAGCCTGCTGTAATTAATATCTTTGAAAAGGCAGTAAAAAAAGCTGGTAAAATATTATTAAGAGATTTTGGAGAATTAGAAAATTTACAAATACAATCTAAATCAGTTGGTGATTTTGTAACAAATGCAGATATTAAAGTAGAAAAAACACTTTTAGAAACTCTAAAATATTATTATCCAGATTATACTTACATAACTGAAGAAACTGGTGAAATAAAAGGTGATGAAAACACAATTATTATTGACCCAATTGATGGAACTTCAAATTTTATACATGGAATACCTCATGTTGGAATAATTGTTTCTAAAATGACAAATGGTGAAATCACAGACGGTGTGATTTATAATCCAATTTTAAACGAATTTTTTTGGAGTTCTAAGGGTAGAGGTTCGTGGTGTAATAATAGTAGACTTAGAGTGTCAAACAGGCAAATTTTTTCAGATTGCTTGATAGGCACTGGTCTTCCGTTTGGAGAAAGAATTTATAAAAACTATTTAAGTGAGATTGATGAAATTCTAAAATCATCTGCAGGAATCAGAAGACTCGGTTCTGCAGGCCTTGATCTTGCTTATGTTGCCTCTGGTAAATTAGATGGTTTTTGGGAAAAAAATCTAAATTTATGGGATGTTTCAACGGGCATTCTTTTAGTTAAAGAAGCTGGAGGAAAAATTTCTAAAATAGATGGAAATGCATGGGAGATAAATTCTCGTGATTTAGTTGCTTCAAATAATAAAATTCATAATGAATTTGTTAAAAAACTTACTTTACTTTGAAATCTATATAAATATAAGACAGTCATGAAAAAAGATATACATCCTAAATATCATGAAATAAACGTTGTTATGACTGATGGATCTACTTTTAAAACTAGATCTACCTGGGGTAAAGAAGGTGATACCCTTAAATTAGAAATTGATTCTAAATCTCACCCTGCATGGACCGGCGGTAAAGCTGGTCTTAATGAATCTGAAGGACAGGTAGCTAGATTCCAAAAAAGATTTAAGGGTCTTAAAATTAATAAATAATTATTTAAAAAACTTTTCAGCATTAAGTTTTAAATTTTCCTTCTTTTTTATCTCATCTTGAACTCTTAGTATTTCAGTTTGAAGTTCAGAAATATAATTTTGTAAATCCTCAACACTGAAATCATCCAAATTTAATATTTTAACCGTCTTTTGTTTTTCATCAACTTCAAAAAAATCTGTCATAGTCTTATTTTGTTATATATTATTTTTTGATTATATTATATGAGCCAATTATGAAATATCCTTTAATGCCTAAAGCAACAGCAATATGGTTAGTTGAAAATACAGCTTTAACTTTTGATCAAATAGCTGAATTCTGTGGATTACATGAATTAGAGGTTCAAGGAATAGCTGATGGAGAAGTTGCTGTCGGTATGAGAGGTTATGATCCAATTGATAATAATCAATTAACAAAAGAAGAAATTGAAAGATGTGAAAAAGATAATGCAGCTCGTTTGAGTCTTATTAAGTCTGATGTAATTGAGGATTTACCACCAAGAAAAAAAGACTCTAAATATACACCTCTTTCTTTAAGACAAGAAAAGCCATACGCTATTTTGTGGCTTATAAAAAGATATCCCACTGAATTGAGTAGTATTCAAATTGCAAAACTTACCAGTTCAACAAAAAATACGGTAGAAGCTATAAAAAATGGTACATACAGAGAGGCAGTTCTTGAGGCAAAGAGTCCAATGGATGTTGGTTTATGTACTTATAAGGATCTCGAAAGAACTTTAAATAGAACTAGAACAAAAAAAGTAGATCAAGAAAATTAATCATTTTTTATAGCGTAATTTAGATAAAAGAACATCAAGATCATCCAAAATAATACCATTGAAATAATAAAAATCTGAAAGTCATATATTTTTATAATTCCGATAGGCTCACCAAGATAATAGGTTAAAGGTCCTGAAACTCCACTTAAAATAATTCCTAAAATTTTATAACTTTTAAAAAAAGTAAGAATTTCATCAAAAAGAGTACTAAAACTAAACCATAAAACAATCATCCATAATGGCAGAGTGCCAAGTTTAGCAATAGTTTCAAAATCGTAAATTTGGAAATAAACTAATAAAGTATCAAAAAAATATCCTGGAACTGCAATCAAAAATGAAATCTTAATAAATTTTTGTTTATTATGGTTAAAATAAAAATAAGTTAGTAAGAAAATAATTCCAACCCAGATGCCCAACATAGGATTGGAAAATTTTGTTTCACCAAATACACAGGCTAACCAAGTTAGTTGATAGCCAGTTAAGACTAAAAATACTTTTAGTTTTTGCATTTCTATTTTTTAATTAAAAAATGAGAAACATCAGTAGAGTTATTTGAAAAACCTGTCTCACAATATGAAAAATAAAATTCCCACATTCTTTTAAATTTAATATCGAAGCCAAATCTTGATAAATCAGTCCAAGATTTTTGAAATTGTTTGTTCCACATTTTTAGAGTTTTTGCGTAAGAACCACCAAAACTTAATTTTTCAATACATTTTAACCCAACGTGTTTTGCTGAATATTCAAATTGTTTTTTGGTTGGAAGCATGCCCCCAGGAAAAATATATTGTTGAATAAAATCTGGTCTGTTTTGATAATCTTTAGCCATTTGTTCATCAATTGTTATGACTTGTAGTGCAGCTATACCGCCATCGTTGAGAGAATTACGAATTGTATCAAAGTAATTGTGCCAGTATTTCTTCCCAACTGCTTCAAACATTTCAATTGAAACAATATTTGAATATTTTCTTTTGATATCCCTATAATCTCTGAATATAACTGACACTTTTTCAGACAAACCTTCATTTTGAATTTTTTCAGAAGCATATTCGTATTGTTCCTTAGAAATAGTTATAGCATCAACTGAACAATTGTAATTTTTTGCTACAAATGATGAAAACCCGCCCCATCCACATCCAATTTCTAAAGTTTTAGAATTTGAGTCTAATGATAAAGTTTCAGCAATCTTTCTATATTTGTTAAATTGTGCATCCGATAAATTAGTATTCTTATTATCAAAAAGAGCAGAAGAATAGGTCATGGTTTTATCTAACCACTTTTCGTAAAAATTATTTCCTAAATCATAATGATATTTAATGTTTTTTTTACTCTGTGATTTTGAATTGTTATTTAAAAAATGTTTTAATTTGGCAAAAGTTGCAAAAAAAAGATTAGTATTTATACTTTGTAAAAAATAACTCTCATTTTTGTGAGAAAGTAGTAATAAATTAGTTAAATCGGAGCTTGAAAAGTAACCATTCATATAGGCTTCTGCAAAACCTACAGAACCTTTTTTAAAAATTAAATTTAAAAAATTATAATTATGAATTTTTATACTTGCAGATATATCCTCCTCTTTTCCAACAAAAACTCTCTCCTCGCCAGTAGGAAATTGAACTGTTAATTTTCCATATCGAATTTTAGATAAAAAGTTTACTAATAATTTTTCTACAGTTTTATCAAAATTTGTTTTAAAAAAATTCATTTAAAAATTACCTTCAAAACTCACTGTATCATTTGGCTTCTTTTTTCGAGCATAATATTTACCACCTTTGTAAATTATTTTTAAAGCCTCATACAGAATTCCTGACATTACCTTAAGACCTAAAAGTGGATTATAATGTAAAAATTTAAGCATATTTTTTGAGTTAAAATCTATAAATTTGCCATACTGAGTAGCTGTTAGAACTTTTTTATTATTTTTATCATAAAGATCAATATTAATATTTATTTTATCTTTTTGCATTCGATTAAAAAATTTATAATTTGCCTCCATTTCTATGAATGGAGATACATAGAACTGCTTTGCACATTCATGAGATAATTTAAAATCTTCAAAATTTACATTTCCTTTAAAAATATAGGTATGTTGTTCATTAGTCGTATTTTTGACTTCATAGAAAATAGATATTAATTTTTTATCATCATAACAATATATAATTGATAAGGGATCAAATACATATCCCAAAATTCTTGGAAAACATAATATCATTATATTAAGATGTTTATATTTAATATTAAATTTAGAAAGGGAATCTTTAACGAATGTCTTTATTGACCTTTTGTCTCTATATCCATGATCATTTTCATAAATAGAAAAAAGATTAAAAGAGTTTAATGAAAAAAGTTTATAGTTTTTACTTAATTGATGTAGATTATCCAAATTAATAAAAAGACTTGGTACTTCATATTTCAATGTGTGTTTAAATGGAATAAATCTTTTATGTATAATGCTAGATAATAGTATTTGAGAAATCATTTTAAATTAATTTGTAATCTATTATAAAAATTTTTCTCTCTCTTCCAAGGTAAATCACAATTTAATAATTTACAAATATAAGAAGATGATTGAATGCCGTCTTCATGAAAACCATATCCAAGGTAAGCTCCACAGAAAAAAGTATTATTCTTTCCTTGAATTTCCATAACATTTTTTTGAGCTAAAATAGTATCAGTAGTATATATTGGATGATTAAATGTTGTTTCGTTAATTATATTTTTAGGCTTTTTATATGGATTAACAGTTACAAAATAATTTTGTTTAGTTGGTAATTTTTGTAAGAAATTCATCCAATAAGTTAAAGTAAATTTAGAAGATGGTGACTTATTTAAAAAATTCCAACTTGACCAAGCAATTTTTGATTTAGGCATTAAAGAGTGATCGGAGTGAAGTATTGCTGAGTTAGTAGAATATTTAAATTGTGAAAATATTTTTACTTCTTCTTCTGTTGGTTTATGCAAAATGTCCAATACTTGATTTGCATGGGTTGCGAATATTACCTTATGAAATTCTAATATATTATTTTTCTCATCTTCTATTTTAATATTATTATTTTCTCTAATAATTTTTTTAATTTTGAAATTTGTTTCATACTCAAAAACATTTTTATTAATAATTTTTTTAATATATTCGTTACTTCCACCTTCTACGTATTTCCATTGAGGTCTTTTTTTTAAATTAAATAAAGCATGATTTTTAAAAAAATTAATGAAAGTTATGAGAGGAAAATTTTTTACATCACTTATATTGCTTGACCATATAGATGATATCATAGGTAAAATATGATAATTTATTAGGTATGTTGAAAAATTATTATTTTTTAAAAAATCATTTAAGGTATTAGTTTGCTCTAAATCACTAACTTTTAAACTATTACATAGTAAATAAAGTTTTCTTATTTCAAATAACATTTTAAAAAAATTAAAAGAAAACACATTTCTAAAATTAGCAAAAAGAGAAAAGAAATTTTTGCCACTATATTCAATTTGAGGATCTTGATTTGAGACGGCAAAAGACATATCTGAATTTTTGCATTTAACATCAAGTAATTTAAAAAAATTTGTTAAATCTGGATAATTATTTTCATTGAATACAATAAACCCTGTATCGACTGGGATTGTCTTTATTGATTCTTCAACATAAATAGTTCTTGTATGTCCCCCCAATCTATTATTTTTTTCAAATAAATAAACATCATATTTAGAGGACAAAAGGTAAGCTGCACTTATTCCTGAAATACCAGAACCAATAATTGCTATTTTTTCTCTCACATCAACTAATAGTTTTAAATGCTGATAGTGCTCTATTTCTTGTTTCTTTTAAATTTACAATAGGTAATGGATATGAAGTACCAATCTCAAAATTATATTTCTTTTGATCCTCTTTAGACATCTCCCAAGGATTATGAATATATTTTTTTGGAATATTATTCAACTCAGGAATAAATTCTTTTACATAATCACCATCTGGATCAAATTTTTGACCCTGCAATATTGGATTAAAAATTCTAAAATATGGACTTGCATCAGCACCACAACCAGAAATCCATTGCCAACCTGCAGTATTAGACCCAACGTCAGCATCAACTAAAGTATCAAAAAACCACTCTTCTCCATTTTTCCAGTGTAACAATAAATTTTTTGTTAAAAACGAGCCTACAATCATTCTTACTCTATTATGCATCCAGCCTGTTTTATATAGTTGTCTCATTCCAGCATCAACAATTGGAATACCAGTTTTACCATCATGCCATGATGATAAATTTTTAGCATTTTTTATCCATGGAAATTTATTAAATTTACTTTGTATAGGTTTATGAGTCATATCTGGATAATGAAATAAAAGATTATAAGAAAAATCTCTCCAGCCAAGTTCAGCGAGAAATTTTTTTTTATTTTCAGGATCAATTTTTTTTTCAATATTTACAGTATCATAAACTTCCAAAGCAGATATTTCTCCAAAATGAAGATAAGGTGATAATTTTGAAGTTAAATCTTTATCGGGCCTATCTCTTCCAGCTGAATAGTTATTTGCTTTTTCCGAAATATATTTTTTTAATTGTAATTTTGCATTACTTTCACCAGGTATCCAATATTTTTCAATTTTTTTGATCCATTGCTCTTTTTTGTTTGTTAGATTTAAATCTTGTATAGTTATTGCATTTTTAAATTTTGAATTGGCATAGCTTATTTTTGCATTTTTAAATTTAATATCTTTTAGTTTTAGTAGTTCATCACAATGTCGCCAGTAAGGAGTAAATACTTTAAAAAAGGTTCCACTTTTATTTTTAATATTCCAAGGTTCATTTAAAAGATATCCATTGTGCGAGTCGCATTCTATTTTAGATGAAGTAACTATAGATTTAATTATAGTATCTCTTTTAATTGAGTATGGATCATATAGTCTATTCCAAGATACACATTTAACATTTGAATTCTTTAATATTGAAGATATAATTTTCTCAGGATCACCAACAAATATATTTAATCTGCCATTATGCTTTTGTATTGAATCATATAAACTGAATAAAGATTTTTCTAACCACCATTTGGATGTAGATCCAATTCTTTGATTTAAATCAAAAATATAAATTGGAATTATCTGATCAACTTTTTTTGAAAGTGACAATAAAGATGGATTTTTTTGTAATCTTAAATCTTGTCTAAACCAATGAATTCCATTAGTGGCTGTCATGAGATTAAATTATGTTAATTTAGAATAAATTAAAGAGGTAAATCTATTATTTACTATGAGGAGGCATTTTTTTCTCTACAAACCAAACGTGTTTTTTTACCACAGGATCATATTTTTTCATTCGAAGCTTTTCAGCAACTTTCAAACCTTTTGTCGGTTTTCTTACAATATATTTAGTTCCTGTTTTTGGATTTTCTTCAGGTACTAGTTGTTTAAGAGCGAATGAAGTTTTTTTTGCCATGAGGAGTCTATACAGAATAATTACATGAAATAAAGTATTATTTATTCATAATCAAAAATTGACTGCTTAATAAAACGGTTAAAATTTCCTCTTTTTTTATCAAGTTTAATTTGTTTATTTCTTTCAAGTAAGTTTTTTTTCTTTTCATTAGATGTTTTATCAAAACAATTATGACAGGATAAACCTGGTTTATAATATTTAGAATAGGTGTCTTTATCATTAATCGGTAACCAACAAGCATGACAAAGTTTGTAAGTTCCATCTTTTAATTCATTTTTCAAAGATACTCTTCCATCAAATACGAAACATTCACCATTCCACATTGAATCTTTTTTTGGAGTTTTTTCCAAATACTTTAGTATACCTCCATCTAACTGAGCAACATTTTTAAAACCCTTCATCATCATATATGATGAAGCCTTTTCACACCTGATACCTCCAGTGCAAAACATTGCAATTTTTTTGTCTTTTGACTTATTTAGTTTTTTTTGAACAAAAGATTTAAAATCAGTGAAACTTTTAGTTTTTGGGTTAATTGCTCCTTCAAAAGATCCTATTTTAAACTCAAATTCATTTCTTACATCAATCACAATTGTATCTTTGTCTTTAATGAGTTTATTCCATTCATTGTATTTAACTTTTTTCCCAGATATTTTTGTAGGATCAGCAAATTTGGTTCTTAATGTGACTATTTCATTTTTATTTCTAATTTTAAGTTTTTGAAAAGGCATATATTTATATTTTGATCGTTTAAGATTAAGTTTCTCAAAATTAAAATTTTCAAGATGTAAAATGAAAGAATTTAAGTTTTTCTCTAATCCAGCTATTGTTCCATTAATACCTTCATCAGCAATCAATATTGTGCCTTTTATTTTATTAAATTTACAAAAATCTTTAAGTTTAGTAATGATATCTTTTTTATCTTTAATTATTTTGAATTGATAAAAGGTAATTATAGTAAAGTACTTGTTGTTCATTTATCTAATTAATATAAAAAACTTAAAAAATTTATGTCTAAAGAAACCATTAATATTGTTAAAAAGTTTCTCAATAGTTATTCTATAGAAACAACTCCAAATGTTTATGAAAAATATGGAAGCTTTTCTGAATTTCTTGATAAAAATCATGACATTTATATAACTTATTTACCAGATGAAAATTCAAAAAATGTTATTAGAACGGCAAAAAAATTAAAATTAGAAGGTTATGAAGTTATACCTCATTTACCTGCAAGAACTATTGTAAATAAAAATGACTTAGAAAATTATATTGGTGAACTTGCAATTGAATCTGGGTGTTCAAAAATGTTAATTATTGGTGGAGGTGGGAATCAGGCTGGTGAAATCTCTTCTTCAATTGATGTTTTGAAAACAGATTTTCTTTCAAAATATAATTATCAATTTGTAGGTGTAGCTGGGCATCCCGAAGGAAGCCCAGATATTTCAAATGAAAATTTAGATTTGGCAATTAAACAAAAGAATGATTTTGCAAAAAATGTTGATTTTAAAATGTATTTAGCAACACAATTTTTTTTTGAAGCTAAATCTTTAATCGACTGGGAAAAACACTTAGTAAAAATTGGAAATAAATTACCAATCCATGCTGGGATACCAGGTCCAGCCTCTATTAAAACATTAATAAATTATGCAAGATCTTGTGGAATTGGGAATTCTTTGAGATTTATTACAAAGCAGGCTTTTAACTTAACTAAGCTTGCAACATTGAACACTCCTGACAAATTAATTTATGATCTTGCTGAACATACTAAAATAAACAAAGACTCTAAACTTGAAAAAATTCACTTATACGCTTTTGGTGGTATGAAAAAAACTTCAGAGTGGTTAAATCAATTTAATAACTCAGATTTTTCTTATAATAATAAACAGAAATTCGAGTTAGATTAGCTTCTTCACAATTTTTTAATCTTTTAATGAAACATAAGTTGTTTGAAATTAAAGTTAATCTATAAATTAAATATCTAATAATTAAGGAGTCTCGTGTCAGATATTGAAATAGCAAGAAAAGCTAAAATGAAACCTATTAGTGAAATTCTAAAGGGGCTTGATGTACCAGATGCACCAGAAGCATTCAGTCCTATGGGCCGTCACATAGCAAAAATAAACTTGGAGTACATAGATTCACTTAATAAAAATAAAGATGGTAAACTTGTTCTAGTCTCAGCAATAACTCCAACACCAGCAGGTGAAGGTAAAACAACAACTTCTGTTGGATTAACTGATGGTCTAAATAAATTAGGAAAGAAATCTATTGTTTGTTTAAGAGAGCCAAGTCTTGGACCATCATTTGGTATGAAAGGTGGAGCAGCTGGTGGAGGTTATGCTCAAGTAGTTCCAATGGAGCAAATTAATCTTCATTTTACTGGAGATTTTCATGCAATTACGTCAGCTCATAATTTACTTTCTGCATTAATTGATAATCATATCTACTGGGGAAATAAATTAAATGTTGATGTTAGAAGAGTTGTTTGGAAAAGAGTAATGGATATGAATGATAGATCTCTTAGATCTATTGTTGTTGATTTAGGAGGAGTTGCAAATGGATACCCTAGACAAGATGGTTTTGATATAACAGTTGCATCCGAAATAATGGCTATTTTCTGCTTAGCTAAAGATTTAAAAGACCTGGAAGAAAGAATTGGAAATATAACGATAGCCTATACAAGAGACAAAAAATCTATTTTTGCAAAAGATTTAAATGCCCAAGGTCCTATGACAGTATTGTTAAAAGATGCAATTAGACCGAACATAACACAAACATTAGAAAATAATCCCGCAATAATTCATGGTGGACCATTTGCAAATATTGCCCATGGTTGTAATTCTGTAATTGCAACTAAAGCTAGTCTAAAATTAAGTGACTACGTTGTAACTGAGGCAGGCTTTGGAGCTGATTTAGGAGCAGAAAAATTTCTTGATATAAAATGTAGAAAATCAAATTTAAAACCTGATTGTGTGGTTTTGGTAGCTACAATTAGAGCATTAAAAATGCATGGCGATGTTTCAAAAGAAGATTTAAAAAGTGAAAATGTAAATGCTCTTAAAAAAGGTCTAGTAAATCTAGAAAGACATATTAATAATGTTAGAAAATTTGGATTACCAGTAACAGTTGCTATTAATCATTTTATTACAGACTCAAAAAACGAAGTAGATGCGGTCCTAGATTTTTGTAAAACTCAAGGAGTCAAGGCTTCTATGTGTACTCACTGGTCAGATGGTGGTGAAGGTGCAACAGAATTAGCTCAAAATGTAATAGATATTTGTGAAGAAAATAAAAATACATTTAAATTTTTGTATGAAGATGATTTAACGCTATTCAAAAAAATAGAAAAAATTGCACAAGAAATTTATCACGCAAGTGAAGTTGTAGCAGACACAAAAGTACGTCAACAATTGAAGGATTTTGAAACTAATGGGTTTGGCAGATTACCTGTTTGCATTGCAAAAACTCAATATAGTTTTTCAACTGACCCTAATTTAAAAGGGGCGCCTACAGGCCACGTTTTGCCTATTAGAGAGGTAAGATTGTCATCAGGAGCAGAATTCATAGTAGTTGTCTGCGGTGATATTATGACAATGCCAGGTTTACCAAGTGTTCCTGCGGCAAATTCGATAAAGCTAAATGGCCAAGGAGAAATTGAAGGTCTTTTTTAAAACTGCTATATAGAATATTAATGTTTAATAAAAATAAATACTCATTTTTATCTATTGCTAGAAACGCTTTTAGTCATCATGAGAATTGGCATAAGACATGGAATAGTCCAGAGCCAAAAAAAAATTATGATGCAATAATAGTCGGTGGTGGTGGACACGGTTTAACTACTGCTTACTATTTAGCAAAAAACCATGGAATTAATAATATTGCTGTAATTGAAAAAGGCTGGATAGGCGGGGGGAATACAGGAAGGAATACGACTATAATTAGATCGAACTATTTATGGGATCAAAGTGCAGCTTTATACGAGCATGCATTAAAACTTTGGGAGGGTATGTCTCAAGAATTAAATTACAACGTAATGTTTTCTCAAAGAGGAGTTTTGAATGTTGCTCATAATCTTCATGATGTTAGAGAATTGAAAAGACGGTGGCATGCAAACAGACTAAATGATATCGATTGTGAATGGCTTGATACAAAAAAAGTTAAAGAATTTTGTCCAATAATTAATACTTCACCAAACATTAGATATCCTGTTTTAGGTGCAACACTACAAAGAAGAGCAGGAACTGCAAGACATGATGCTGTTGCATGGGGTTATGCAAGAGGAGCTGATGAAATGGGAGTTGATATAATCCAAAATTGTGAAGTAACTGGAATTAATATAAAAAATGGAAATGTAACTGGTGTTGAAACAACAAAAGGAACCATAAGTTCAAATAAAATTGGAATAGCTGCAGCAGGTCATACCAGTGTAATTGCAAACATGGCTGGAATCAAATTACCTTTAGAGAGTAAACCATTACAAGCGCTAGTTTCAGAACCAGTAAAACCAGTTATTGATACTGTAGTCATGTCCAATACAATTCATGCTTATGTGTCTCAATCAGATAAAGGAGAATTAGTTATTGGCGCTGGAACAGATGGATACACTTCATACACTCAAAGAGGTGGCTTTAACATTGTTGAAGATACTTTAATGGCAATCGTTGAATTGTTTCCAATATTTTCTAGAATGAAAATGCTTCGTCATTGGGGAGGGATTGTAGATATTTGTCCAGATGCAAGCCCCATTATCAGTAAAACTCACATAAATGGATTATATTTTAATTGTGGTTGGGGAACAGGTGGTTTCAAAGCAACACCAGGTTCTGGTTGGGTATTTGCTCACACTATAGCAAATGATCAAGCTCATGAATTAAATGCTCCTTTTACGATAAATAGATTTTCTAGTGGTGAATTAGTTGATGAACATGGTGCAGCTGCCGTAGCACATTAAATCATGTTTTTAATAAATTGCCCTTACTGTGGAGAAAGAGATCAGGCTGAATTTTCTTGTGGAGGTGAGGCACACATTGCAAGGCCAAAAAATCCTCCCGAACTCTCTGATGATCAATGGGCAGAATATTTATTCTTGCGAAAAAATGACAAAGGTATTCATTATGAAAGATGGAACCATGAATATGGGTGTAGACGATGGTTTAATTTAGCAAGAAATACTGCAACCGATGAAATTCTCGCAGTATATAAGATGGGAGAAGCTCCTCCTAAATTAAAAGCAAATATTCCAGCTACTCCCTCAGGTGAACCAAACATTGGATCTGGGAATTTATCAACATCAAAAAAAGATAGATTTTAAAATCAAAGATGCGATATAAAAATAACAAAAATCTGGGAAATAATAAGTCTGTAAAGTTCTATTTTGACAATAAAGAATATTTTGGATTTGAAGGTGATACTCTAGCTTCAGCACTTCTTGCAAATGATGTTCACTTAGTTGGTAGAAGTTTTAAATATCATCGCCCTAGGGGTATTTATACTGCAGGTAGTGAAGAACCTAATGGTATAATTCAACTTGAGACTAAAGAATATACTGAACCTAACAGAAGAGTAACTGAGGTTCAGATATATGAAGGTCTAAAAGCCTTTAGTCAAAATAATTGGCCATCTGTGAAATTTGATGCAGGTGCAATAAATGATTTACTATCCCCATTTTTTCCTGCAGGATTTTATTACAAGACCTTTATGTGGCCGCCAAAATTTTGGAAGGCATATGAGTTTTTTATAAGACAGGCTGCAGGACTTGGTAAATCTCCAAAAAAGAATGATCCTCACAAATATGAACATTTTCATTATCATTGTGATGTTCTGGTTGTTGGATCAGGAGTAAGTGGATTAGTGTCGGCAGACATTGCAGCGAGTAAAAATTATAAGGTATTACTAGTTGAGCAAGAAGGTGAGATTGGAGGTGAAATTTTATCTACAAGAAATAAAAATATTAAAATAGACAACTTACTAATTAATGAATGGAAAAATAAAATAATTGATAAACTTTCAAAAAATTCAAATGTAAAAATAATTAAAAATACAACTTGTTTTGCCTATTTAAATTATAATTTATTATTAGCTGTACAAGAGATAGATCCAGAAAAAGGATTAAACAAAAAAAATGATATCAAAGAAAGAATTTGGAAAATAAGATCAAAGAAAGTTATTCTAGCAACAGGTGCAATAGAAAGACCTATAATCTTTAACAATAATGATAGGCCTGGTATTATGCTTTCTAACAGTGCAAAAAAATACTTAAATAAGTATGGGGTTACACCTGGTAAAAATTTAGTTTTTTTTACAAACAATGATAGTGCTTATGAAAATGCAATAGATTTTTTTGAGCAGGGTATAAAAGTAGAAGCTATTGTTGATGCTAGAGACAATAGTGATGGTTATTATCCTAAGAAAGCAAATAAATTAGGTATTACTATACTAAAAGGGTATGAAATTAGCGATACTGTTGGAAGATTAAAAATTAGAGAAATAAAATTAAAAAAAATTACAACTGAAAAAAGTAATGAAAAATCTTCTATTAATATTAAATGTGATCTTTTAGCAATTGCTGGTGGTTGGACGCCTACTGTCCATTTGTTTACTCAATCAAAAGGAAAACTAAAATTTAGAGACTCAGATGGAAGTTTTATTCCTAGTGAAGTTTATCAAGATACATTGTGTGTTGGAAGTTGCAATGGTGACTATAATTTAAATGAAATATTATTAAAAACTCAAAAAGATACATTAATATATTTAAATGATAATCAGGAAAATATATTTGGTGAGGAAAATTATAAATCAGATAATCTAAAATATGGTAAACATAAAAACATTTGGATTACTTCTAAAAATAACATCTCGCGAACCAAAATGTTTGTGGACTTTCAAAATGATGTAACAACAAAAGATATTAAATTAGCTTTAAAAGAGGGCTTTCAATCTATTGAACATGTTAAAAGATATACAACTACAGGAATGGCAACTGATCAAGGTAAGACCAGTAATGTTAATGCTCTTGGAATAATATCAGAATTAACAAATACTGAGATTTCTGAATTAGGTACGACAACATTTCGTTTACCTTATAAACCAGTTACTTTTGGTGCAATTGCTGGACGCCATGTAAAAGAATTTTTTGATTTAGAGAGAACAAGTCCTATTCATCAATGGCATATTGATAATAAAGCTTTATTTGAAGATGTGGGCCAATGGAAAAGAGCTTGGTATTATCCTAAAAAAAATGAAAGTTTTCAGTCAGCATTGAATAGAGAAGTAAAAGCAACTAGAGATAGCTTAGGAATACTAGACGCATCAACTCTTGGGAAAATAGATATTAAAGGAAGAGATGTTAGTGAATTTTTAAATAGAATTTACACCAATTCTTGGTCAAAATTAGAAATTGGAAAATGTCGGTATGGTGTAATGTTGGGTGATGATGGGATGGTCATTGATGATGGTGTAACAACTAGATTAGGTGAGTTTCATTATCTTATGTCAACAACTACAGGAAATGCGGCATCAGTAATGTCAAAATTAGAAGATTGGTTACAAACAGAATGGCCAGAATTAGAAGTATATTTAACTTCAGTTACAGAAAATTATGGAACAATAAGCTTGAATGGACCAAATTCAAAAAAATTGATGCAAATATTAATTCCAGATTATGATTTTTCAAAAGAGAATTTTCCTCATATGAGTTTTAAGATTATTAACATTAATGGAATAAAGTGTAGAGTTATGCGTATAAGTTTTACAGGGGAAATTTGTTACGAAATAAATGTTCCTTCTGGATATGCTAAAAATCTATGGGAACTTTGTATAGATAAAGGTAAAGAATTTAATATAACTCCATATGGAACTGAAGCGATGCATGTACTTCGTGCTGAAAAAGGTTTTATCATTGTTGGTCAAGAGACAGATGGCTCAGTTACACCTATAGATCTGGACATGGATTGGATTGTTAGTAAGAAAAAATATGATTTTATTGGTAAGAGAGCATTATATAGAAGTGATACTATAAAAAAAGATAGGAAACAATTAGTTGGATTAAAAACTAAAGATCCAAATAAAGTTCTTGAAGAAGGATCACAATTAGTCGAAAAAATAACTGCTTTACCAATGAAAATGGTTGGACATGTTACATCTAGTTATTATTCACCTAATTTAAAAAGTTCTTTTGCTTTAGCTTTAATTAAAGGTGGAATTGAAAAAATAGGAAGTGTTTTAATTGCACCAATGGAAAATGAAAATATTGAAGTTGAAATAACCAGTCCAGTATTCATTGATCCTAAAAATGAAAGGATCAATCAATGATCTTAGCCTTCAATAATGTCCTAAATAAAAATAAAAAAAATTACAATGGAGTAACGATAGAAGAAACAAGCTTATCTGGTAAAATTAATATTAGAGGCAAAAGTTCAGATAAAGAATTTATGAAAAATATTGGCTCTGTATTAAATTTAGTATTACCAATTGAGCCAAATGTGAGAATTTATAATAATAACATTAGTATTATGTGGCTTGGTCCTAATGAATGGTTAGTTATAACGCCGGAAAATAAGAAAGATAAAATTATCTCTTTATTAGAATCAAAACTCAATCCAGAAAAGACAGCAATAACTGACGTTTCATATAACAGAACTGTATTACGACTCGAAGGTAAGCAAGTTTTTAGATTACTTTCTAAATTTCTTGTTGCCAACTTAGAAAAAATATTGGAAACTAATTTTTCTGTAGCTCAAACAATATTTTTAAAAATTCCCGTGCTTTTTATCAGAAATAATACTGATAAAGAAGCTACATCGTTAGACTTACATTTAAACAGATCCCATGCGAAATATGTTTACGAATTATTAGTTGATGGCAGTAAAAATCTTAATATTTAATCTATTTTTAATCTTAATTTGTTTTAGTACAGTTTCATCTGGTAAGACTATCTTAGGTAAAGCAAAGGTAATTGATGGTGACACCATTCATATTTATAAAAATAAAATAAGACTACATGCCATTGATGCACCTGAAACAAATCAGACATGTAATAAAAATAATAAAGTTTGGAATTGTGGTATTGATTCAACTAAATTCTTAAAGAAACTAATTGGTAAAAATATAATTGAATGTATTACTACCGGTAAGGATCAATATAATAGATTTATTGGAATCTGCTACAAAAATAATTTAGATTTAAATAGTGAAATGGTCCTTAATGGATGGGCAATTGCATATCGCTATTATTCAATGGATTATGTTGAAGAAGAAGAATTGGCAAAACAACAAAAAAAAGGAATGTGGAGTGGGGAGTTTGAAGAACCTTATTTATTTAGAAAAAAAAATAAATAATTAGCCATGATGTTGCAAATCTTTTAAATAAATTAAATCTTCTAATTCCTTATCTTTATTTTTAATTAATTTTCTTAACTCTTCTAATTCAGCTTCAAAATTACTATTCTTTTGTTGAATTTGTTTAAGTTCTGATTTTAGAATTGAATTTTCAATATTTACCTCTTGAACATCTTCAGATGATGTAGCACTTGCTAATTCTGTTTCTAATTTTTGTACAAGTTGTTCATATTTTAATAATTGTTTTTTTAATTCAATTATTTGATTTTCAAGTGTACTAAATTTCTCAATATTTTGTGAATTATTTTCTAAGGTGTTATTTTCTAGATCTGATATGTTGTTTAGAGATTTTTCATAATCATCTTTAATTGTAATAATTGAATCTTTTAAATCTCGTATTTCATTACGTAAATTTTTTATTTGATCGTCTCTAAATTTTAATCTTTGATCTTTCTGAAATACCTCAAGTTTAAGTTCTTCTATTTCTGATCTTAAACTAGATTCATCAATTATAGTACTTGGAATTATTTCAATTGGAGGCTTTGGATCGTCAGTTGAAAAATCTATAGAGGGTAGATAGAAAAAAATACCAAAAATAACAATAATAGATAGAATTAGTAAAAGTCTGTTTCTTCTTCTTCTTCTCGCTTGTGATCCAACAAAACCTACCATATGGACTCTATAAATCGACAAATATAAAAAATAAATATTTAATTAATATTAAATTCTGGATCTAAAGAATAGGTTGTTGATCTTAAGTATTGAGTAATTTGCTTAATATCCCCAATCCTTTCAAGGTTTTCGTATGGTATAAGTGAGCCAAAATACATGTAAATATCATCACCTATTTTTCTTCTAAGTTCATACATACACAAAGAGTATCTAAATGTTTGTCCTATTTTATTAGCAATATGGTAAAGTTGACTATTTTGACCATCAAAAAAAATTGGTAAAACAGGGCTTTTAGTTTTAAGAATTAATTTTGATACCCATTGTTTCCACTCACCATCATCAGCTTTTGTGTTCTTTTTTAAGTTTTGTTTAGTTGCTATCGTTCCAGAGGGGAAAAGAACCAGAACACCTTCATTACGCAAAACCTTTTCAGCTTCTTTACGAGTGTTAATGTTTGTCAATAAAGCTTCTCTAGTTTCATTAAAATCAATTGGTAATATTTTATCTTTTACTGCCTCTGCTTGCCTTAAAACTTTATGAGTAACCATTTTATAATCTTGTCTTACTTTTGAAATAGCTGAGCATATTGATACACCATCAGCAACTCCAAAAGCATGATTTGCTATAACAATTAATCTTCCCTTTTTTGGAATATAACTACCATCCTGAAAATTAGTTATTAAAGTAAGTTCTAGTTTATCTACTGCATCATCCCAAAAAAGTTCTGGTGGTCTATTTTCAGATAAGTATTCATCATACAATTTTTTTAATTTTAATTTACCAGTACATAATTCTGTAATCTTAATAAATATTTGGCTAATAAAATTTACTTCTGCTGTTGCAAAAGTAAACACAATTTTATTTTTAGTCATAATAAATATATTTGATCAGTTTATATAAAAAAAATTACATATTCGCATAATTTGGCCCCCCACTACCTTCTGGTACAACCCAATTAATATTTTGTGATGGCTCTTTAATATCACATGTTTTACAATGAATACAATTCTGAGCATTGATTACAAATTTAGGATTTTGAATATCTGTATTATCAACTTCATAAACACCAGCAGGACAATATCTTTGAGATGGTTCATCATATGCATTTAAAGTAAATTTTATTGGTAATTCTTTATCCTTCAATTGTAGGTGCACTGGCTGATCAGCTTCATGGTTAGTTCCAGTCAAATAAACAGAACTAGTTTTATCAAAAGTAAATATTCCATCATATTTTGGATAATCTATTTTTTTTGAATCTTTTGCTAATTGTAAAGCTTCATGATCAGCATGTTTGTGTTTTAGTGTAAAAGGAAGCTTGCCTCTAAAAATTATTTGATCAATTCCTGTAAATATTATTGCAGGTATTAGTCCCCAATTAAAACTAGGTTTTACATTCCTTGCAGCAAACAATTCTTTATAAAGCCAAGAACGTTTAAATTTATCTTCATATGCTGCAAGAGGTACAGATTTACTTAAATAATCATTAATTGTTTCAGCAGCTATAATTCCACTTTTCATTGCAGTATGTGAACCTTTAATCTTTGGCATATTTAAGGTGCCTGCATCGCATCCAACTAGTAATCCACCCGGCATATACATTTTAGGTAAACTTTGAATACCACCTTCAATAAGTGCTCTTGCTCCATAAGCTATACGTTTTCCATTAGTGAGAATTTTCTTAATTGCTGGGTGAGTTTTAAATTTTTGAAATTCATCATAAGGTGATAAATAAGGATTTTTATAGTCAAGACCGATTACGTATCCTAAAAATATTTGTTTATTTTCAGCATGATAACAAAAACTGCCACCATAAGTTGCATTATCTAATGGCCATCCCGCAGTATGCATTACAAGACCTTCTTCATGCTGACTTTCATCTATTTCCCAAATTTCTTTGAACCCAATTCCGTATTGTTGTGGTGACTTATCTTTCGATAAATTATATTTTCTAATTAATTCTTTACCTAAATGACCTCTGCAACCCTCAGCAAATACTGTTACTTTAGCGTTAATATTAATACCTGGTTCAAAACTATCTTTTTTGTTACCATCTTTATCAATACCCATATCACCAGTTTGAACACCAATTATATGATCCTCATCTGAATATAATATTTTAGATGCCGCAAACCCTGGAAAAATTTCTACCCCTAAACTTTCAGCCTCACTTGCAAGCCATCTACATAAATTTGCAAGACTAATGATATAATTATTATGATTTTTTTGAACACTAGGAAGAAGCCATGTAGGCCAATTTAATGAGCCTTTTTTTGATAAGAATAAAAACTTTTCTTTTGTTACTTTAGTTTTAATTGGTGAGTCTTTACTTCTCCAATCAGGTATTAAATCATCAAGTGCTCTTGTTTCAAAGACATTACCACTTAAAATATGGGCCCCTACCTCTGATCCTTTTTCCAAAACACAAACATTAATTTCTGGGTTCAGCTGTTTTAGTTTAATTGCTGTTGATAGGCCGGATGGACCAGCACCTACCACTACAACATCATAGTCCATTGACTCGCGTTCTACTTCCATTTTATTTATTGTATTAAATTAATTTATTGTTGAATAGTATTTAATTTATCTAGTTCAGAAGATAATTGAGGCAATGCTTCAAATAAGTCAGCATTTAATCCATAATCAGCAACGTTAAATATTGGTGCTTCTTCATCTTTATTAATTGCAACAATAACCTTACTTTCTTTCATACCAGCTAAGTGCTGTATTGCACCTGAAATACCTACAGCAATATATAAGTCAGGAACTACTACTTTACCAGTTTGCCCGACTTGATAATCATTTGAAACGTAACCAGCATCTACAGCAGCCCGAGAAGCACCAACTGCAGCATTAAGCTTATCAGCTATTTCATTTAAAAGTTTAAAATTTTCAGCACTTTGTAAACCTCTACCACCAGATATTACCACACGAGCAGAACTTAACTCAGGTCTTTCAGATTGAGATTCTTCTCTATCTATAAATTCAACGCTGCCAGTTTCATTATCAAAAGAAATATTTTCAATTTCTTCTTTTCCACCACTTGTTTCTACAGGATCAAATGATGTTGGTCGAATTGTTACTACTTTAATTTTATCATTAGATTTAACTGTAGCGATTGCATTTCCTGCATAAATTGGTCTCATAAATGTATCTGGACCTAATATTTTGATAACATCACTTACTTGAGCAATGTCTAATTTAACCGCAATTCTAGGAAAAATATTTTTTCCAAATGTTGTTGCAGGCCCCATAATGTGAGAATAATTGCTGGCTAAAGAAACGACTAAAGGTTCAATATTTTCAGCAATTGGATTTTTAAGTTTTTCATTATCAACTAAATAAACTTTTGAAACTTTTTCACATTTAGAAATATTTTTAGCTAGGTCTTCGCATTCATAACCTGTTACTAGTACGTGAATATCTTGATCAATTTCAGAAGCTGCAGATATTGTATTTAAAGTTGATGATTTTATATCTGTGTTATTGTGTTCTGCTAATACTAATATTGTCATATTACTTTTGCCTCATGTTTTAGTTTTTGAACCAATTCAGAAACATCGTTTACCATAATTCCTTTTTGTCTAACAGGAGGTTCTTCTACTTTTAATTGTTCAATTCTTGACTCAATATTAATTCCTAGCTCTGAAGCTTCTTTTGTATCAATTGGCTTCTTCTTTGCTTTCATTATATTTGGCAATGATGCGTACCTAGGCTCATTAAGTCGAAGGTCACATGATGCTACAAATGGTATAGAAACTTTTATTCTCTCTAAACCTTCATCTATTTCTCTAGTAACGATCGCATTTTGCTCATCAATTTCAATTTTAGATGCAAATGTAGCCTGAGGCCAGTTAAGTAAAGCAGAAGTCATTTGACCAGTTTGATTAGAGTCATCATCTATTGCTTGTTTTCCCATTAAAATAATTGATGGTTTTTCTTCTTCAACAACTTTAGAAATTATTTTAGAAATAGCTAGAGGTTCTAAATCATTATCTGTTTTAATATGTATACCTCTATCAGCACCCATTGCTAATGCAGTTCGGATAGTTTCTTGAGCCTTATCATTACCTATAGAAAGAATAATAATCTCGTCTGCTTTACCAGCTTCTTTAATTCGTAGAGCTTCTTCTACAGCATTTTCATCAGGAGGATTCATGGACATTTTTACATTATCTTTTTCAACTCCAGAACCGTCAGCTTTAACCCTGATTTGAACATTATAATCTATGACTCTTTTTACTGTGACAAGCAACTTCATATTATTGTTTTAATTTTTCATTTTTAGGATCATAAGGACTATCCTCTATAACAGTTACATTGTATTTTTTATCTAATATATCCATTTCTAATGTTTGACCAATGTCAGCAAATTTAGGATTTACCATACCAATAGCTAATGATTTTTTCACCCTAAAACCATAGTTACCTCCTGTCGCACGCCCTACAACCTTTCCATTATTATAAATAGGATTATTGCCCAAAGCATCTGCATCTTCAACATCATGAACTTCTAAAGTTACCATCTTGTTTTTAAAACCATTTTGCTGCCATTTAACAAGAGAGTCTCTTCCAATAAAATTACCTTTGTTTAAATGTACAAATCTATCTAACCCAGACTCAAAAGCTGCATATTCTATAGACATTTCGGTACCAACCAATTTATATGTTTTTTCAACACGTAAGCTTTCCATCGCTCTAATTCCAAATGGTTTAAGTCCATGATCTTTTCCTGCTTCCATTAATTGATCAAAAATATGGTTCTGATATTCAATTGGATGATGTAATTCCCATCCAAGTTCTCCAACAAAATTCATACGCATTGCAATACTAGGAGCTAAACCAACATTGATTTTTTTTGATGATAACCATGGAAAATTTTCATTAGATAAATTAGTCTTTGTAATTTTAGAAAGAATATCTCTTGATTTTGGTCCTGCTAAAACAAGTACACCCATACTATTTGTTAGGTTTTCGTATGTAACTGATCCATCTTCAGGTATCCATTTATGTATCCAGTCATGATCTAATCGCTGAAATGCACCAGCTGAAACTAAATAAAAAGAATTTTCTTTTTCTTTTGCAATAGTGAACTCTGAATGAACTCCCCCAGCTGTGTTTAGTGCATGACAAAGATTAACTCTTCCAATTTTTTTAGGAATTTTATTTGCAACCAAATAATCTAGAAATTCTTCAGCACCAGGTCCTGAAATCCTACATTTAGCAAAGGCAGTCATATCTAGGAGACCGGCATTATCTTGAACATTTAAGCATTCATTGCCAACATGCTCAAACCATTTTGATCTTCTAAATGACCAATCATCTTTTTGTAATTCTTTTGAGGGTGCAAACCAGTTAGCGCGCTCCCAACCAAACTTCTGACCAAAAACTGCACCAAGATTTTTTAATCTATCATAACAAGGTGCTTGTCTTAATGGACGCCCCTCTTCTCTTTCTTCATCAGGATAGTGTACCGTAAAAACGTTTGCGTAAGCTTCTTCATTCTTTTTAATTAAATATGCTTTTGTTGCATAATCACCAAATCTTCTAGGATCGACACCTAACATATCAATTGTAGGTTCACCGTCTACTATCCATTCAGCAATTTGCCATCCTGCGCCACCAGCTGCAGTGATTCCAAAACTATGACCTTCATTTAACCAGAAATTTTTAAGTCCCCATGCTGGTCCAACGATTGGACTTCCATCAGGTGTATAACAAATAGCACCATTGTAAACTTTTTTAACTCCAACTTCTCCAAAAATAGGAACACGGTGCATTGCTGATTCAATGTGAGGTTCTAAACGCTCTAGGTCTTCTTGAAATAATTCGAATTCAGATTCTTTATCAGGTCCATCAACATAGCAAACGGGAGCTCCTTTTTCATAGGGCCCTAAAATCAATCCTCCTCTTTCTTCTCGCATATACCAAGAACTATCAGAATCCCGTAATACTCCCATTTCAGGAAATCCTTGTTCTTTTCTTTTTACTATTTCAGGATGATCATCAGTCACTATGTATTGATGTTCAACAGGTATAACTGGAATATCAAGTCCAACCATCTTTCCTGTCTGTCTTGCAAAATTACCACTACAAGAAACTACATGTTCACATTCAATAGATCCTTTATCGGTTTCTACAATCCATAAATCATCTTTATTTTTTCTAATACCACTTACAGAAGTATTTCTATAAATTTCTGCACCTTTATCTCTTGCTCCTTTTGCTAGAGCTTGAGTTAGATCGGCTGGTTGAATGTATCCATCTTCAGGATGTTGAATTGCACCTATTAATCCATCTGTATTACAAAGGGGCCAAATTTCTTTTACTTGTTCAGGAGTTAAAAATTTAACATCAACACCTATAGTTTTTGCAACTCCTGAATATTGATAATATTCATCCATTCTATCTTGAGTAGTTGCTAAACGAATATTAGAAACCACACTAAAACCAACTTTTTGTCCTGTTTCTTCTTCAAGAGTTTTGTAAAGTTTGACAGCATATTTATGTAATTGACCTACGGAATAACTCATATTGAATAATGGAAGTAAACCTGCTGCATGCCATGTTGATCCTGAAGTTAATTCCTTTCTTTCAACTAGAACTACATCTGACCAACCCTTTTTGGCTAAATGATAAAGAGTGCTAACGCCTACAGCACCTCCACCGATGACTACTACTTTTGACTTTGATTTCATTATTACTATTTAATACTGTACTTCATTAATCATATTAAATAAGGTGGGTCAATCATGAGATACTTTAAAAAAATAATTTTGGTGGTTATAATGAGTGCGTTTATTTGTCTTCCTGTTAAGGCTGAAATGACTCTTAAAGAATTATTTTTTGATGAGTCTAAGCCTTTTCATTTAAAAATATTAGATGTTATTCCTGAAGAAGGAATTCTTCAAATTGGTAATGAAAATGCGAACAATACTATTATTGAATTTATGGATTATTTTTGCGGATATTGTAAAAAAGTTCATCCTGAATTACTTCAAATTGCAAATGAAAGAAAAGATACGCGGATAGTATTCTTACAGCATCCAATCTTAAGTGAGTCTTCTAAATTACTAGCAAATATGGTTATAGCTGCAAACATGCAGAACAAAGGTATCGATTTTCATAATGCATTGTTTGAAGTTGAAGGAAATTTAAATAATGCAAAACTAAAACAAATAATTGAAAATCTTGAGTTGAATGATGCTAAATTAAATATCGATATGACAAAAGAAAGTGTTAATAATATTGTAAAACTGAGTTCTTTTTTAGCCAATGGATCAGGTGCTCGTGGTACTCCTACTTTTTTTGTTAATGAAGAACTTGTTGTTGGTTATATCTCTATTGATAGAATAAAAGCTTTATTAAAATAAAGAAGCTCTATTATTTAAATAGAGCTTCTTAAAATATTTTATTTATCTACTACTTCTCTTGTATTAGAGTTGTGTGATTCAGTAAAAGGAATTGGCACAACTTCTGCATCTACTGGCACACCAGGTGAAACTGCATATTGATCAGGAAGATGAACTTTGAATTTACGACCATAATTTCCAATAGGAAAACCATTTTTATTTAGAGTTCCATCAAAAGGTACATAGCCCATAGCAATGTTTCTTCCTTGCTCAGGATGATACCAAGGAGACGTTATAAACCCACATGGCTCATTGCCATCATCTGAAACAAGCCAAAAATCAGGAGCATATTCTTCGATAGGTTCTCCATCTAAGCTCAATCCAACTAACTGAAGCTTGTATGGTTTTTTTCCATCTTTTAAATCTGTTTTCATCTTTTCAAGAACATTCTTACCAACATAGTCAGAAGTTTTATTCCACTCACCTTTACCAGATAAAGATACTTGATAGCCTAGGTTACATTGAAAAGGATTGTGCTGATTATCCATATCTTGACCCCAAGATAGAATGCCCGCTTGAATTCTACGGTGATGAGCCGGAGCTATAACCATAAGATTATGTTTTTTTCCTGCCTCTAAAACAGCATTCCACATATCATCTGCATATTTTGTAGAGTCATACAAATATATTTCAAATCCTGCTTCTCCCGAGAAACCTGTTTGTGAAATTATACAATCTCTTCCACCAACTTTAGCAGCGGCAAGTCCATAAAATGGCATTTCATCAACTTTAACTTGGTCACCTATTAAATCATTCATCAAAGCGTGAGCTTTTGGACCTTGAATTTGAACTGGGCTTACATCAATTTCATCAATATGGACATTAAACCTATTATCATGATTTACACCCTGCAAATACAAACCAATGTCTGAGTCAGATAAAGAAAACCAAAACTCATCCTTAGAAATTCTTAGAAGAATAGGGTCGTTTAGAACACCCCCATATTGATTACAAAGAATTACATATCTTCCTCTCATTGGAGATATTTTTGTTGCGTCTCTTGTTATAACGTAATCGACAAAAGCCTCAGCATCAGGGCCTTTAACTTGAATTTGTCTTTCAACTGCAACATTCCACATGGTAACATGATTTTTAATTGCCTCATACTCAACCATTGCTCCACCATCTTCTGGTTTTACATAACCCCTCGGATGATAAATCCTATTATATACTGTTGCTCTCCAACATCCCGCCTCCATTGACAAATGCCAATAAGGTGATTTTCTCACTCTGGTTGAAATAAGCATCTGAACTGGTGTAGGACCACTTTGTCTTAAATTGTAGGGAACCTTTCTGTCCGATTGATCCACCGACGTAGAATGTTTAATCATCATAAACTCCTTAAATAAATATGCTATTTGTGTATTTAATCTTTAAATACTCTGCAATGATAAAATGTGTATGATATGAAAAAAATGGTGGACCTTAATTCGGTCAAAATTTAGTCTTAGTTTTGACAGCTAAATTTTATAATGGAACTTTATGAAATTTAAATATTTAATATCAATTATCTCTATTCTAATTTTTTTAACAGGTTGCTCTGCTAGCTATAAAGAACTATCTAAGATGCAAACTAATAAGCCAATAAACTTTCAAGAACACTTATTGTATGAATATAAAAAAAGAGCTACTTTTGAAGCAGAAGAGATGAATGATTGGAATTCTGCAAAACTATATTCTGAAAAAGCTCTCAAGAGTTTAGAAACTGATGAAATATATCCAGAAGATATTTCATATTGGAAACTGCCAAAAGAAAATATTAAGGAAATAAGAATTGCATATGATAACCTTATGACAATTTATAATGATGCAAAAAAAATTGATCCTTTAAATTTAGCGAAAGCTATTTCATCATTAGATTGCTGGTCAGAGCAACAGGAAGAAAATTGGCAAACATGGGATATTAAAAGTTGCAAGAATGATTTCTTGAACGCCATGTATAACATTTATGAAAAAATATCGACTCAGGAAATCGAGCAGGAAACTTCAAGTAAGAAAGACAATGATTTAGAAGATGAAACAAAAAATGAAGTAACAATTGTTACTAAAAACGAAAATAAAGAATTAATGCAAATAATATATTTTGATTTTGATCAATTCCATTTATCTGAAGTAAGTAAAGACAAAATAAAAAAATTTTTAAATAATTATGGAAGTGTTATTAATGAGTATCTTGTCGTTGGACATACTGACACTAAAGGAACAAATAAATATAATTTATCATTATCAATTAAAAGAGCTGAGGTTGTAAAAGAAATTTTAATTAATTATGGTATTAAAAAAAATAGTATTAAAATATTAGGCAAAGGGGAAGA
This sequence comes from uncultured Alphaproteobacteria bacterium, assembly GCA_902525035.1. Taxonomy (GTDB): domain Bacteria; phylum Pseudomonadota; class Alphaproteobacteria; order HIMB59; genus CACPNW01. The sequence continues at coordinate 54,923 of CABZFN010000002.1, forward strand.
ATCTCTAGCTGTAAATACTTCAGATGATACTAAACAACCAGCAAATAGAAGAGTAGAAATAAAAAAAACAAATTAACTTTTGTTTACAATTATTTTGGTATATTGAGCTTTCATCAATGTATTCTAAAACAACAAAAAAAATAAATATTACTGTAAAACCATATTATCTTGAAGATCAATCTGAGCCAGAAGATCAGCATTATGTATGGGCATATAAGGTAACAATTGATAATCAAGGTAACGAAAAAGTGCAACTTGTAAACAGACACTGGAAAATTATTGATGCTAATGGCACATTACAAGAAGTGCGTGGAAAAGGTGTTGTAGGTGAACAGCCTGTACTAAATCCAGGTGAAAAATTTGAATATACAAGTGGAACACCCTTAACTACTTCATCCGGTTTTATGGAAGGAACTTACGAGATGCAAAATGATAATGGTAATACTTTTGATGTTCAAATACCTCAGTTTTCATTAGATACACCATTTGAAAATAACAAATTAAATTAATCAAAAAAAAGAATGAGAGACTTTAGGTCGATATTAAACATAATCGGTTTACTAATATGTATTGAAGCATTGGCAATGCTTATACCAATGTGTTTTGATCTTTATTATGGTAATTATGAATGGTTACAGTTTTTTTATTCTAGTCTAATCACATTTTTTATAGGTATAATTTTATATTTTTCTTTTAGAAAAAAAAATAATAAGCTTGGAATTAGGCAGGCATTTTTGTTAACAATTTTATCTTGGTTAGTAATATCTCTTTTTGGTGCAATTCCATTTGTGTATTCATCATCTTCTCTTTCATATACAGATGCTTTTTTTGAATCTGTAAGTGGAATTACTACAACTGGCGCAACTGTTATTAACAATTTAGAAAACTTATCAGAGGGTATATTAATTTGGAGATCTCTTCTTCAATGGTTTGGAGGAATAGGAATAATCGTTCTTGCAATGGCTATATTGCCAACTTTACAAATCGGTGGAATGCAGTTGCTACATATGGAACATGATGATCCTTATGAAAAAACAATTCCTAAAGTTAATCGGTTTGTAATTGAATTATTTCTACTTTATGTATTTTTATCAGTTATTTGTGCCTTTTTGTATTTTGTAAATGGAATGAAGGGTTTTGATTCAATTATTCATGCAATGACTACGATTTCAACTGGTGGATTTTCAAACTATAATGAATCTTTTTTATATTTTAATTCTTTTCAAATTGAGATTATAAGTGTCATTTTTATGTTGGTTGGCAGTTTGCCATTTGTCTTATATTTGCAATTTCTACACAATCAAAAAAAGTTAATTTTTAAAGACGATCAAATAAAATTATTCTTTCTAATTTTGTTTATAATTATTTTGTTAACAACAATTTGGCTAACTACTAATCAATCTATAGATACAATATCTGCATTTAGGATTGCTTTATTCAATATTACATCAATTTTAACAGGTACTGGCTATACAAGTAGTAACTTTTCTAATTGGGGAAGTTTTGGCATTGTAATAATGATGATTATTATGTTTATTGGTGGATGTGCAGGATCTACCACTGGTGGAATAAAAATATTTAGATTGCAAATTTTGTTTAGAGGAGCAATTACACAAATTAGAAAATTAACTCAGCCTCATGCAGTTTTGGTTATGCGATTTAATAGCAAAACAGTTAATGAAAATACTTATAATTCAATCATGGGATTTTTCTTTATGTATATATTTTTATTTATTTTATCAGCAGTAACTTTGAGCTTATTCAATTTAGATTTTCTAACTGCCTTTTCAGCAGCAGCTTCTGCAATATCAAATGTTGGTCCCGGTTTAGGTGAAATTATTGGACCTAGTGGAAATTATTTTTTATTACATAATGGAGCCAAATGGATATTAGCAATTACTATGATTATCGGAAGATTAGAAATTTTTACAGTATTAGTTTTATTTTCTATGAATTTTTGGAGGGGTTAAAGACTTAAATAATCTCCCATATAAATAGATAATTGGTTTTTTGTTTCATTTATATAATCTCTCATTGCTAAAATTAATAAATCATTAATAATTATTTCAGTTTCATTTAAAGAAATATATTTTTGAGAAGTTGTAGACCTTGAAGTCTCTACAGTTGTATTAGCTATTAAAAACTCGCTACTATCATAAAGTTCATATTCAACTAAATAAAATAGTTCATAATTAAATATTATTTTTTCCTCATATTTTTTAGCACCAACATTCATAATTTCAGTTTTTTTAATAGATGCATCTAAAATGTTTATTACTAACTTATTTTCATTTCCAAGTTTAATAATGTTTTCACTATTCCATTCAGCCATTAAATTGATTGGAGATTTTTGTATTTGATCTTCAATATTAGATTTTGCAAATACTGAATTGTATTTCTTATTAACTTCAATTTGTTCTGCATTTATTGATATTTTTTCAAATCTAGATACTTCAATTTCAATTGGTTTTAATATTTCAACTGGTTGACAAGATAGAATGACAAAAAAAATTAAAATGAAACTATTTTTTAAGTACATAAAATAATATCGCTTGTTGAATATACATTCTATTTTTTGCTTGTGCTAGTACAACAGAATTTTTACCATCTAGAACATCTGAAGTAACTTCTTTACCTCTTTTTGCTGGCAAACAATGCATAAAAATTGCATTATTTGATGCATTACTCATAATTTTTTTATTAACAGTAAAGTTTTTAAAATATTTTATTTTATTGTTTTTTTCTCCCATAGAAACCCAAACATCGGTCATTATACAATTTGATTTTTTTGCACCTTCAATAGGATCTACTAAATGTTTTAAATTTTTATTTTTAAACTTTAGAAATTCATTTTTATAATGTTTAAAAATTTGACGTGGCACAACAATATTAAGTTTAAAATTATAAATATTTTGTAAATGAATAAGTGAACGTAAAACATTATTGTAATCACCTATCCAAACGATAAATAAATTTTTGTAGTTTTTAAAATTCTCTTGCAAGGTTAAAAAATCACCAAGTATTTGACACGGATGACTATATTCAGTTAAACCATTTATAATTGGAAGAATATTTTGTTTACTTAAGTTTACTATTTGTTTGTGATTATCATTTCTTATCATTAAACAATCAATATATTGGCTTAATACATTAAGAACATCTTCAGCCTTTTCCCTTTTATTATCAAAGCCTATATCTTTACTTTGCAGTTCTAAAACAGAACCACCTAATTTTTGCATTCCTACATTAAAGCTTAGTCTAGTTCTTAATGATTGCTTTTCAAAAATTAGACCCAGAGTTTTATCTTTACAAGATGAAAAATATTTTTTTGGATTTTTTTTAATTTTTTTAGCAAGTGAAATTATTTCGTCAATTTCTTTTTTTTTTAAATTATTTATATCAATAAAATGTTTCATCTTGATAATTCCTTCAAGCTTCTTTTAATTATAGCAATTGATTTATCAATCTCTTTATAAGATACAATAAGTGGCGGTGCTAATCTTACTGTATTATCTGCCGCAGGTACATTAAGTAATTTATTTTTTTTAAGTTGTTCAGAAAAATCTATATTGCTAATATTTGTTTTAATTCCTAATAAAAATCCTGCACCTCTAACCTCTGAAATAATATTTGATGAATTCTCTAATTTTTTTAAATTTTTCCAGAAATATCTTGCTGTTTTATCAACTTTTGAAAGAAATTTTTTATTAGAGATAATTTTTAAAACTTCTAAACCTACACTCATGGCTAACGGATTACCACCATAGGTTGATCCATGACTACCTTTAGTCATTGCAATACATGCTTTGTTTGTAGACATGCAAGCTCCAAGTGGAAAACCCGATCCAATACCTTTTGCTACAGATATAATATCAGGTTTTATTTTAGCCCATTCATGTGAAAATAATTTACCTGATCTTCCAAATCCGCACTGAACCTCATCAAAAAAAAGTAAAATTTTCTTTTCGTTACAGATTTTTCTTAATAATTTTAAAAAACTTAAATTAGCAGGACGAATACCTCCTTCTCCTTGAATTGGTTCAATAATAATACCAGCTGTTTTTTTGTTTATTGCCGAGATTAATTTTTTTTCATTATTAAATTCAATTTGTTTAAAGCCTTTAAGCAAAGGGCCAAAACCTTTAGAGTATTTTTTGTTTTTTTGTGCTGAAAGAGCTCCATAAGTTCTTCCATGGAAAGCACCATCAAAAGTAATAATCTCAGTTTTATTAGTCTTGTGATATGAATGATATCCTCTTATTATTTTAATTCCACATTCAATAGATTCAGCTCCTGAATTAGTAAAAAAAACTTTGTCTGCAAAAGATTTTTTACAAAGTAATTTTGCAAATTGTTCTTGTTTTTTAATATTATATAAGTTTGAAACATGCCATAGTTGTTTCGATTGCTTATTAAGCACCTCTATCAGTTTAGGATGGCAATGACCAAGAGAGTTAACTGCTATTCCACTTGCAAAATCTAAATATTTTTTATTTTGACTAGAGTATAAATAACATCCTTTACCTTTTACAAATTCGAGAGTTTTATTCCCATAAGTTGGCATGACGTTTGATAAAAGTTTATTAACCATATTTAAAATTTAATTTTATATCCTTTACGAAACATAAAATAGCATAATAAAATTAACATAATATTAATAATTATTAAGAAGATTGATCCTTGAATTAGTGAGCTATCAGAAATACCTGTAAAAGCATACCTGAAACCATCAATATTATAGAAGAATGGATTGAATGATGAAACTGTCTGCCAAAACTCAGGAAGTCTTGAAATTGAATAGAAAGTTCCTGATAAAAAAGTAAGAGGTAATACGATAAAGTTAGTTATACCTTGTTGTTGATCCCATTTGTCTGCCCAAATACCAACGATTGTTCCTAAAGTTCCCATCATTGTACATCCTGTTAAAGTAAAAAATAATAAAGCAATATAAGAGTGAACAGTTAGAGGGACAAATATCATAACCACCAAAGTAGTAACTATACCGCATAAAATACCTCTACAAACTGAGCCAATTATAAATCCAAATGCTAATTCAACATTGTTTAATGGAGCCATTAATATGTCTACAATATTTCCTTGAAATTTTGATTGACCAATACTTGATGCCGAATTAGCAAAAGAGTTTTGAAGCATCGTCATCATTATTAAACCAGGTGCAATAAAATAAGGCAGATCAATACCATTTATTGAATTTACAGATCTGCCTAAAGCTAAGCTAAAAACAGCTAAAAATAATAAAGAGCTAATAGCTGGTCCAATAACTGTTTGTATCCCAACTTTTAAGAACCTAAACACTTCTTTTTTTACTAATGTAAGAAAACAAAGATAATTATAGTAAATCATATTAGAAGTTTTCTTTTAATATATTTAAATTATTTGTATATTAATTTAGTGGACGAAAAAAAACTCTTAAAATATGCCGTTGATTACTTAAGTAAATACGATTCCTCAAAGAATAATTTAGTTAGTGTACTTAAAAGAAAAATTTTTAGATTGAAAATAACAAATTTTGAGAAAAAAAAACTAATAGATATTATTGAAAGTATAATTTCAAAATTAGAAAAAAATAAATTTATTGATGATGATAGATATAGCTCTACAAAAATTCTTTCTTTGTCTAATTCTGGAAGATCTAAGAGTTTTATTTTCAATTACTTAATAAAAAAAGGAGTGAATAAATCTCAAATTCAAAATAATTTAAATTCAATGAATCAAAATAACAATAATTGGGAATTAGAGTCAGCAAAAATATTTGTAACGAAAAAAAAATTGTTAAAAAAAAATGAAAGTTATGAAAAAAAATTAGCAAAAATGGCAAGAGCTGGTTTTAGTTATGATATATGTAAAAAAATATTAGGTTAAGTTTCTTTAATATGAATCTTACCTTCCAGTAACCTAGCAATTTGCTTAGTTGTTTCAAATCTTTCAAATGAAATTCTTATAATTGCAGTTAAAGGTGCTGCAAGAAGAACTCCGATAAATCCCCAAATCATTCCCCAGAAAATTAAAGATAAAAGAATCGTAATTGGATGTAATCCAAAACTCTCACCAAATATTTTTGGTTCTACAAAATTTCCTACTATTTGATGAATAATAGTAGGTAAAATTATAATTAGTACAACTAATGATGGATCGTTATATTGAAGGAATGCGATTGGTAGTGGAAGTAAAACAGCAATTACAGAACCAATAACTGGAATAAAATTTAAAATAAATGTCAAGCTTCCAAATATGAAAGCTAATTCTAAACCTAATATCCAATAAATTAATCCTGCTGCAATACCTGTAAAAGCTGATGTTAAAAATTTTGTAAATATATATTTTTTTACTAATCTAATAATATCGTTCCACTCATCAGAGGTATTCTTAGGAGGAGTGCCAAGTAATAGGAAAAGAGTTATTATTACAACTAGGAGAAACTTTGAAATAAAATTTGCACTATTACTTAATATGGTTGCAGCCCAATTAGTAATGGGTAAGTCTGCAATTGTATTTCTAATTGTTTCTCTATCAATATAAATTTCAAATTGTTGAAGCTGTATTATGATTGCCTCAATTAAAATGATTACTTTTTGATTATAGTCATCTGCAGACTCTAAAAATGTTGCTACAGAAGAAACAATAAAAGGAACTAAAATTGAGAATAGAAGTACAATTAAACAAATACTAATAAAAACTGCTATAAACCTGTGTACACGAAGATTTATAGTCTGAAAATCAATTATTGGATCGATTAATATCCTTAAAAGAAGTGCCAAAACAAATGGGACCATTATAGGTTGAGAGAAATTTAAAATAAATGCAACGGCGATACAGGCCAATATAAAAAGAGAGCCAGAAATTACGCGATTATTTTCATTCATTATTTCTTAGTAGATAGAGGATTAAAAATTTCTGTTTTTTCATCTGATAATTTTTCAACATAAAGTGACTGACTTGGAAAAGCAAAACCAGCTTTATTATTTTCAACTATTTCTATTATCTTCACAGCAAGGTTTTCTTTTATTTTTAAATATTCTGCCCAATCATTTGTAACAGTAAATGTTTGTACTAACATATCAATTGAGCTATCAGAAAAACTATCTATTCGAACATAAAAGCTAGCATTTTGATTTTTTGCAAAGTTATCATCTTTCTCAATTAAAATGTTAATCTCGTCTCTGATATTTTTTAATTGATCAATACTAGTTTTATATTCTAATCCAATTAGCCATCTTATACGTCTATGATGTCTTCTTGTGTAATTAGTTACAGACTGCTCTGCAAATTTATAATTTGGAACCATTACTGGAGTTGAATCAAATCTTCTTACAAGTGTTGATCTAAATCCAATTTGTTCAACAACTCCCTCTACTTCACCTGAAACTAATATAACATCACCAACAGTAAACCTCTTTTCCATTAGTATCATGATACCACTAATTAAATTTTTAAATAAATCTTGAGCGCCCAGTGCAACTGCTACACCAAATAAACCTAATCCTGCAATTACAGGCCCCACTCTTATTCCCCACAATTCTAAAATTGCTACAGCTCCGAGAACAATAACAAGAATTTTTAAACCTTTCAGAGTCCAATCAACTAACGGTTTCGAAATTTTTGACTCAAAGTTTTTTATTACAAATGAAAACGGTATAATTAATTGATGCAGTAACCAGAATATAAAAATTGTAATTAATGATCTGTTTAGTAAATCTAAAAAATCTTGATTATTATCAGAAACATCCAAGTACGAAGAAGCTATAAAGAAACCTAAAACAACAGGAAGAAATTTTAATGGTCCATCAAGTACTTCAATAACAGCATCATCAATTTGATTGGAAGTTTTTGAAACAATTCTTGATAATCGATTAAGAATAAATCTAGCTATAAGCCTTCTGAGTAAATAAAAAAGTAGGAAAATTAGAAGGCTTACTATGATATCTGTAGCATTTATGCCAAAAACACCGTTATTCCAAACATCTAAAAAAAGGTCTGCAAAGCTATTGAATGTTTCCATAAGCGATATATTTATTACTCACTAACATGAAATTTAAATTTTTACTTGTTTTTTTGATTATGCTTAACGTAAAGAATACATTATTAGCTAATGAAATAGTGAATTTATATGATTTTTCATTTGAAGATATTGACGGCAATCAGGTTAATTTAAATAAGTTTGCTGGTAAGCCCATTTTAATAGTAAATACAGCTTCAAGATGTGGTTTCACTCCACAGTATGAAGATCTTCAAAACTTATTTATTAACTATAGAAAAAGTGATTTAACAATAATAGCTACTACGAGCAATTCCTTCAATCAAGAATATTCAGATACTGAAGATATTAAAAAAATATGTTTAGTGAACTACAATGTAGGTTTTGTTACTTCATCGCCAATGGATGTTAAAGGAAGTAGTGCCCATCCAATTTATTCCTGGATTGACAAAGAGTATAATGAAAAACCAAAATGGAATTTTTATAAATATCTTTTTGATAGAAATGGACAGCTCGTCAAAACTTGGTCTTCTATGACAAGACCAGATAGTACTAAAATTACAAATCTGATAGACCGATTAATTTAAAAAAAAAGGGCAAATAAATTTGCCCTCTTCTTATTATTATTTTTTCAAAGGTTACATCATGCCGCCCATGCCACCCATGCCGCCCATGCCGCCCATGCCGCCGCCCATGTCAGGCATTGCAGGAGCTGCAGATTTATCTTCAGGAGCATCAGCTACCATAGCTTCAGTTGTAATAAGTAAACCAGCTACAGATGCTGCATCTTGTAGTGCAGTTCTAACAACTTTAGTTGGATCAATTATACCAGCATTTACCATGTTGGTGTATTTGTCCATTTGAGCATCATAGCCAATATTATGATCTTTACTTTCACGAATTTTACCCGCTACTACTGCTCCATCAACACCAGCATTTTCTGCAATTTGTCTCATTGGATTAAAGAGCGCTCTTCTTACTATATCAACGCCAATCTTTTGATCATCATTAGCAGTTTTAACTGATTTCAATGAATTTGTAGCATATGCAAGAGCTGAACCACCACCAGGTACTATACCTTCTTCAACAGCTGCTCTTGTTGCGTGCATTGCATCTTCGACTCTGTCTTTTTTTTCTTTAACTTCAACTTCTGTAGCTCCCCCAACTCTGATAACAGCTACACCACCTGCTAATTTTGCAAGTCTTTCTTGAAGTTTTTCTCTATCATAGTCAGAAGTTGTTTCTTCAATTTGTGCTCTGATTTGATTACATCTACCTTCAATGTCTTTCTTTTTACCAGCTCCTTGAACGATAGTAGTATTTTCTTTATCAACAACTACTCTTTTAGCAGTACCTAGCATTTCTAGATTAACATTTTCTAACTTTATACCAAGATCTTCACTTATCACTTGGCCACCAGTCAGAATTGCAATGTCCTCTAACATAGCTTTTCTTCTATCTCCAAAACCTGGAGCTTTAACTGCAGCAATTTTTAAGCCACCTCTTAGTTTGTTTACAACTAAAGTAGCTAAAGCTTCACCTTCAATATCTTCAGCAATAATTAAAAGTGGTTTAGTAGATTGAACAATTGATTCAAGTAAAGGTAACATAGGTTGTAAACTTGATAATTTTTTTTCATGAAGTAACACATAGCAATCACCAAGTTCGGTAATCATTTTTTCTGCATTAGTTACAAAATATGGTGAAAGATAACCTCTATCGAACATCATACCTTCAACAACATCAAGTTCAGTATCTAAGCTCTTTGCTTCCTCTACGGTAATAACACCTTCTTTACCAACTTTTTGCATTGCACTTGAAATCATTTTACCTACTTCAGCATCACCATTTGAAGCGATAGTGCCTACTTGTGCAACTTCCTTATCAGTTTTGATTACTTTAGATTTTTTTCTAATTTCATCAACTACAGCATCTACAGCTAAATCAACTCCTCTTTTTAAATCCATAGGATTCATTCCAGCTGCAACAGCTTTCATTCCTTCAGTTGCAATTGCTTGCGTTAATACAGTAGCAGTAGTTGTTCCATCACCAGCAATATCATTAGTTTTACTAGCAACGTCTCTAACCATTTGAGCACCCATATTTTCAAATTTATCTTTTAATTCTATTTCTTTAGCAACACTTACACCATCCTTGGTAATTCTTGGTGCTCCAAAAGATTTATCCATAACTACATTTCTACCTTTAGGTCCTAATGTAACTTTTACTGCATCAGCTAGCTTGTTAACACCGGTTAACATTTTTGATCTAGCATCTGATCCAAAAAATATATTTTTTGCAGACATTTTTTTATCCTCTCTTAATTACTATATTACTATTTCTTTTTCTTACCTGAAGTTATAATTCCCATAATGTCAGACTCTTTCATTATCAGAAAGTCGTCACCATTCATTTTTACTTCAGTACCAGACCATTTTCCAAAAAGTATTTTATCTCCTTTTTTGACATCCAAAGGTACTAGTTTTCCTGTTTCATCTCTTGCTCCAGAACCAATTTCTAATACTTCACCTTCCATTGGTTTTTCTTGGGCAGTATCAGGGATAATTATTCCCCCTGCTGTTTTTTGATCAGAGTCTACTCTTTTTACTAAGACTCTATCATGTAAAGGTCTAAATTTCATATTTCCTCTTTTGTTAACTAATTGAAATTAAATAATTTTTTATTAGCACTCTCATTATGAGAGTGCTAGTTATTTAAGCATTATTAAAGTCTATTCAAGAAGAAAACAAAAAAAAATTCGAATTAGCCAAACTTATGATATTTTGAAAAAAAATGATATTTTTCAGTGTTTTTTTTAGAACTCTTGGTTTTTTGAGTGCATTATTAATTTTTATAATAATTATTAATTTAGTACTTTATTTTTCTAATGAACTAGAAAAAAAACAGTTTGTAATGACTGAAGGTATACCTAGTTCAAATAATATTATAGCTAATATTAATTTAAATGGACCAATATTTAATAATAAAAGCAATGTTTTAGGAAATAATCTTTACGATTACATCAATCCCTCGCAGGTAAAATCTTATTTAGAAGAGTTAAAAGAACTAGAAATCAAGGCTCTAATTATAAACATTAATTCTCCAGGTGGAACAGTAAGTGCTACTGCTGAGTTAGAACAAATTATTTATGAATTTAAAAAACACACAAATATTAGAGTGTATTTTTTTACAAAAGAGATTTTAGCATCTGGAGGATACTGGGTTGCAACCACAGCTGATAAAATATTTGCTTCATACGGATCTATTATAGGCAGTATAGGAGTAAGTGGACCAAGTTGGTTCTACTATAATACACCAACAAGTCTATCTTCAGGAATCTTTGGTCAGACAATTGAGACTAAAGAAGGAATAGAAGTTTTTAATCAGAATGCTGGGGATGGAAAAGATTTGTTTAATCCATATAGAAAACCTACAAAAGATGAAATTCAACACCTACAGAATATTGTTGATGATGTTTATAATGATTTTATAACAAAAGTTTCAAAAAGTCGTAAAATTGAAATTTCTAATATAAAAAATAATATTGGTGCTTTAATTTATAGTAGTAATCAAGCAAAAAATAATTTTTTGATTGATGATATTTTAAATTACGAAACACTTATAAAATTAATAATTAAAGAAAATGAATTTGAAGATTACAAAATTTATGAAAATAAAGTAAGTAATTCAATATTTGAAAATCTGCTGGTAAAATACAAAGATGAAAATAAAGATAAATATTCATTCAAGAATATTTGTAGAAATTTAGAAACTAATATTAGTGTTGTAATTCCAATATATTTAAAAGATTGTTAAGCTAAATAATTTTACTTAGTTCCTGTATTTTAACAATTAGATTTTTATAGTAATTGCTTTGAGATAATACACTTTTGTGAATATATTTTTTTGCTAAAGCAGAATGATTTTCAACTTCTACTGAATCTGAAATGACTTTACTATGCTTAAGATTATTGATTAGACATAGGTTTAAATATCTGTCTTCAAGAATTTTTTCATTATCTCTAAATGAAGGTGTGATCTCCAAAATTTCCGTTCCAGGTTTGCAAAAAATAATATTTGCTAAATTAGATCCATGTGGAGCAATAATTTTTTCGGCATTAGAAAAGATTTCTATTTGCTCATCTATTTCATACAACTGAGGATTAATAACTTTATATCCCTTATCTCTCAAAAGAGTTACAACATCACCTTCATTAACAATTTTTCTATAATTTGATCCTTCTCTACTTACATATATTTTTTTACTTAACTCTACATTAGTTTTTGGATTAATAAATTTTTTTAATATTTCAATTGAGTCGTTCATATTCAAAAACTGTGGAAATTCAGAATCTATAAAATGATAAAAATCGTCGTCTAGAAACACGAATGTAAATTCAATATTTAGAGATTTTAGAATACCTCCAATAAAGTTTCTATATTTGTTTGATGAGTTTCTATGAATTGCTAGTTTAAGATTTGTTTTTTTATTAAAAAAAATCCTTGGAAGAAATTGTAGTAAATTTGAATAATAATTATTACCCGCATTTGATCCAAGAATATATAATTCTTTAAATTTTTTAAATGAATTATTATTATCTTTAAAATTATCAAAAAATTTTTGCGAATAAAAATGAGAAATATTGTTAAGATCTCTTGTAAATAAAGATGAAAATGTTTCATTGTTTTCTGTAATTGGAAAATAGTAAAATGGATCAGAAAAAAAATTGCCTTTAAGTATATTACAATTAATCGATAAATTACTGAAATTTGCATTAAAAAATAAATTTGATAAACGATTATCACTTTTTATTTTGCCAGAATGTATATCAATTATCATTTTATTAACTTAACTAATACAGATTTATCAAAATTTATATAATAACATTTAATTTGTGGCGCGCCTGAGAAGAGTCGAACTCCTAACCTTATGATCCGTAGTCATACGCTCTATCCAATTGAGCTACAGGCGCTAATTAATATTATACACTTTAAGTAAATCCTATGCTACTTTATAAAAAAATATGAAACTTATACTTGCATTACTACTATTTACTTCTTTTTCAAAAATTAGTTATTCTAATATAGGTAAAGTGACTGGCCTTGAGATACCAAGATATGTATCTTTAAAATCTAATGACTCAAATATACGTGTAGGTCCAAGCAAAAATTATCCTATTGTAATAAAGTATATTAACAAACATTTCCCATTGAAAATAATTGAAGAATATGAAGAGTGGAGAAAAATTGAAGATCACATGAATAATATCGGATGGATTCATAGAAGTTTAATAACTGGTGATAGAAGTGGGATTATTATATCTAATGATAATGAAAATATTGGTATTTTAAATACAGTTGGTGGAAAAATTATTGGAAAAATAGGTATAGGAAATATTGTTTCATTAAATAAGTGTAAGATTGATTGGTGTTTTATTTCGACTGATAGTTATAAAGGGTGGATTAGCAAGAATAATATATGGGGTGTTGAAAAAAAAGAGATATTTAAAATAAGTTTTTATCAGAATGTTGAAGATTTTTATTGGTGGAGTATTAATACTATTGATAGTTTATGAGAAAGATTTTAAAATCTGGTTGGGGGGTAGGATTCCAACCAATGAATGCCAACTCCAAAAATAGATAAATTAATTATTGATATTAAAAAAGTTAATAAAATTTTGTAAATTCTTTCTGTTATCTGAAAAATTACTTTTTGAATCCAGAGGATTTGCAGCGAAAATCAAGAGTGATTTAGCCCTTAAAGAAGGGCTAAATTAATTATTGTGGTAATACTACTTTATTAATGACATGAATAACACCATTTGTAGTTTCTATATCTGCTGTAATGACTTCTGCATCATTTACAAAAACTTTACCGTTTTCTGCTTTTACAATTAACTTCTGACCATTAACTGTCTCTGCTTCAATAGTTCCGGATATATCTCCTGACATTACTTTTCCAGAAATCACGTGGTATGTTAAAATTCCAGCTAGAGTACTTTTATTTTCTGGTTTAAGAAGTTCATTCAAAGTTTCTTCGTCAATAAGAGCAAATGCATCATCTGTAGGTGCAAATACTGTAATAGGACCCGTGCCTTTGAGTGTGTCAACTAAATCTGCTGCTTGTACTGCAGCAACCAATGTATTAAACGAGCCAGCTTTAATTGCAGTATCCACAATGTCATGTTTGTGTCCGTCTGCTTTTAAAACATTAGCAAAGAATACGAATGGAATAACTAATGTAATGAATATTTTTTTCATAATATTTCCTTTCTAATAATTTAAATTTAGTCTGAAAAAAATTAATAAAATGTGACAACCTGTACAAATAAAATTTTTAAAAAAATTTTTTAAATTTTTTTATAAAATTAATTTTTAATAAGTATCAATAGTGCGGCGTATGTGTCGCAAAAACTTACAATTCATAGACGATGACGTAATTATTGGTTAGGGGGGTATGATTCGAACCTACAAATGCCAACTCCAAAAAGAGTTGAAATAACAATTAGATTTATAAATTGGCTAGATAACTTGTATTAATTTTTTATAGTTTTAAAAATGACTTTGTAAATGTAGTCTAAGTGTAGCCAAAATTTAATATTTTATTAATTTAAATTTTTTATATTCTTAAAAAAAAGGAGTTTATAAATGACTAAAATTGCAATAGTAACAGGAGCATCTCGTGGATTTGGTCGAGGAATAGCTCATGTACTTGCTACTGAAGGTAATTTCAAGGTATTCGCAACTGCAAGAAATAAATCTGCTCTTGATGATCTAAAAGATGAAGTTGATTCTTTTAAAGGAGATGGAGAATTATTTCCTTATGTTTTAGATCAAAATAATGATGAAGATGTCAAAAAATTTTCGGAAGAAATAATTTCAAAAGAAGAAAAAATAGATTTACTTGTCAATAGTGCTTATCAAGGACTAGTAGCAATGACACCTCATTTTGGTAAACCATTTTGGGAGAGACCTATCTCTGTGTATGATGGACATATGAATGTAGGTGTTAGAAGCTCATATGTAATGAGTAAGCTAATAGTTCCATCAATGATAAAAAATAATAATGGGCTGATATTACAAATTTCTAGTTATGGAGGTTTTTTTTATCTTTTTGATGTTGGGTATGGAGTTGCACATGCTGCAATGGATCGTCTGAGTTGTGATATGGCTATTGAGTTAAAAGAGCATAATGTAAGAGCAATAACTTTACATCCTGCAGGTGGTCAAACAGAAATTACGGCATTTCCTAATGGAGAAAGTCCAAAATTTGTTGGTAGAGCTGTATATGCTTTAATTGAAAAGGCTGATGATTCTTTTTTATCTAAATCAAATGGCAAAACATTATTTACAATTGATTTGGCAAAAAAATTTGATTTTAAAGAAGATTATGATCATGATGGATCTATCAATGAAACGCGTTACGAAAGTTCAAAACCTATTAAAGAAATGATGTTAAAGGCATTACCTCAATATGATGGTGAATCACTATTACCATCATTTAAGGAAACTAATAATTCTGGTTTTGCAGATTTATTTCCAGGAGCAAAAAATAAAAAATTATAAAGGAGTTATAAAATGTCATTAATGGTTTGGATTAAAGTTCATATTAGAGAAGGAAAAATGGATGAATATATGAATTTACATAACTCTCCAAACGGAAGAGCCTACACCTTGTCTCAAGAAGGATGTAATAGTATTATTAGATCAATAGATAGAGAAAATAAAAATGTGTTACTTTTAACAGAGGAATGGGACTCCATGGGTGATTGGGATAAATATATAGCTAAAAGAGAAAGTGGTAAAGAAGACGACAATTTTTTAAAAAAGATAGCAAATCTTCTTACCAATAAAGGTCATGAAATCACGTTTTCAGAAATAACTAATTAAATAAATTAGTCTCAGTTTAGCCTAAGCGTTGCCACATCAATAGATTCAGAAGATACATGCAATTTTTTGGCTGGGGCGGTAGGATTCGAACCTACGAATGCCGACTCCAAAAACCGGTGCCTTACCGCTTGGCGACGCCCCAAATTGTGAATACTCTCTAGTATTTACCACAAAATAAGTCAAATTCTTCAAGTGCGACATTACCATAAATAGGAGTAAAAAGTAAAAAAAGTGATCCATATTGATTTAAGACTGATTCAAAATAAGGGATTTACATTTTTAAAGCTAAACCTATTTAATTTTTATGCGAGAATTGTTTACAGTAGTTTCATTCTTATCAGTTTTTTTAACCATTAATCAAGTCAATGCGAATACAGAAAAGTTGTACGAGAGACTTGTAAATGATTGGTCAACTATTTTTCCTGATGGAAATAGAAATGCTGCTGGGCCTAGATTTTTTAAATATATTTTAGATCAAAACTTTGAATATGAAGAATTTTTGCAATTTAATAAATTATATTGTGCTGTTTCAGGCTCTCTAATTCCTCCTGATGCTCAACCAGATGAAATCTTTCTTACTAATTTAGATAATGATGAAAAAATTTGTGGTCAATATTATAAATGTTGTTGGCCTTGTTTATGTGATGTAATGAAATATTCAGAAACAAAAAAAATAAACATTAATTTTAAAGATCAATCAAAAGATATTTATGCAATTGTTATAGATAATCCTTGTGATAAAAATGATTTTCCAGAACTTGTTAATCGAGATTATTTTTGTGCAGGTAATGAGTTAAATAAAGAATATACTTACTCAGTAGATAATAAACTTGTTATTGGCTTATTGCATAATGCAAAAAAATGTGATGCTTACGATATAGATTACATAAAAAATGACCAAATAACCGGACCCATGTGTGAAGCTAGAAATAGTATGCCTCTCGAGGATCTGAATTTTGGAATGGGCGACATTTTTATTAGATTGGCAAATTGAAAATACTTGAAATGCGTAAGTTAATTTTTATTTTTATTATATTGATATCTAATATGGCTAAGGCAGAATTTTTTTCTAATATTTCACATATAATTGAAAATAATAACGATCGATTAAGTTATGGAGTTTCAGTAACTGACTTTAATAAAGATGGAACTTTTGAATTTATTGTTGCAGGTTTTGGTTACTCCAATTTAGCTCTAAGCTATAAAAATGGAAAACTAATTAATATAATTCAAGATCCTTTATTCGTTGATGAAGATAGGAATACCATTGGTGTATCTGCTTGTGATATTGACCAGGATGGTTTTGAAGAAATTTATTTCTTAAATACTGATACGTATAGTGGAGAAAAAAAATACTCTGATAGATTATTGGACAATAATAATAATAATATATTCGATTATTTTGAGTTAGAAAAAAATTTAGAAAATTTAAATTTGACTGCAGGGAGATCAGTTGTTTGTGTAGATAGAAATGGATCAGGAAAATACGGTATATATGTGGCTAATTATGGAGGCCCTACTAGATTTTATGAAATTGAAGAAAATGAAGTTGAGGACTTAGCACCAATTCTTGGAATTGATCAGATAACTGGAGGAAGAGCTGTTATCTCAGGACATATAGTTTCTGATAATATGGATATATTTGCAGCTAATGAGAGAGGTCCAAATTTTTTATATAAAAATATTAATGGTAATTTTAATGATATTGCGATTGAAAAAAATGTGCAAGATACTTTTCAAAATGGTCGCGGAACTGCTTTAACTGATTTTTTATATAGAGGTGAACTTGATATTATAACAAGTAACTGGGAAGGTTATCATCGTATTTTTGTAAAACAAAAAGAATCATTTCTCGATATGTCCTCATTAGATTTTAGATCACCAAGTAGAATACGAACAGTTATATCGGCTGATTTTGATAATGATGGTTATGATGAAATTTTTTTAAATAATATAGGTCAACCAAATAAACTCTTTCGTATTCTTGATGAAGGAAACTTAGAAGAAATCAAATTAGACGAAGCACTTGAAGCACAAGGTCTAGGAACTGGTGCTGCTGTTGCCGATATTGATGGAGATGGAATTTTAGAATTACTTATTTCTCATGGTGAATCTGGTGCACAGCCGCTAAGTTTATTTAAAGCAAATGTATTAAATACTAATTATCTTAGAATCAAACCTCTCAACACCTTTGGCGCTCCAGCTAGAGGTGCTACAGTTACCTTAAATACAAATTTAAGAAGTCATGCCAAGACTATTGATGCAGGCTCAGGATATTTATGTCAAATGGAACCGGTAGCACATTACGGCTTACGTGAAGGTGAAATCATTAAAAATATAACAATAAAATGGACGAATGGTACAATTGATAGTTATAAAATTAATGATATAAATAATATATTGGAATTTAAACAAGGAATATAATTCAATGTCTATTGCTGAAACATTAAAAAAACCAGCTCCACGTTTTAATTGGAAATGTAAACATACTTGGAGAAGAAGTGCTAAAAATACTGCTTGGTGTTTGCTAGGATGTAGTATTGGCGATTTTGGAACCATACTTTATTTTCAATTAACTGGCATTCCTTGGCCTACTCTTTATATTATGATCCTAGCAATCATTAATGGTATTATTACTAGCATCATTTTAGAGACTGTAGTTTTATCAAGACAAATGATTATCAGCAAAGCTTTCAAAACAGCCATAGGAATGAGTTTAATTTCAATGATGTCTATGGAAATAGCCATGAATGCAGTTGACTGGATCATTATGGGTGGCGCTAAACTTGTATGGTGGATAATACCTATAATGCTTCTTGCAGGCTTTCTAACGCCATGGCCATATAATTATTACAGATTAAAAAAGTATAATATTGCCTGCCATTAATTAAATTAATTCACATCCAAATATTGAAATTGGTTTAAACCCACATATTTTATCTTGATGATTAGAATATTTCTTACATTATTATTTATAAGTTCCACATCATTTGCCGCTAGTACTAGCTCAGATGACAGTGAAACTAGCATTTCAGCTAGTGAACAGGTTACAAAATTATACGATAAGGCTTACGAATTAGTTTATTATAAGAAATTTGATAAATCTATTAAATTACTTGAAAAAATTGCTAAGCGTAAAGACCTAGGTGAAAAAAAAGCTGATGTATATAACCTACTTGGTTTTAGTTACAGAAAGCACAGTGAGCCAAATCTAGATAAAGCCTTTGAAGCATATAGAATCGCTTTAGACGCAAATCCTGAACATTTAGGAGCACATGAATATCTTGGAGAACTTTACATCACCCTTGGTAATATGAATAAAGCTAATGAAATGTTATTAAAATTAGAAACAATAGCTGGAACTAATTCTATGGAATATAGAAAATTAAAAACAGCAATTGATAATTCATAAATATAACAATTGCTCTTTATATAAGAGCAATTTTAACTGATGATAATTTATACTCTTAATTTTTTTGTAACAATCCTTATGGGATCTATGATTTTCTTTATGGCTGTCGTATCGCCCTCAGTCTTTGCCACTTTAAGTGCTAACGCCAGCAGTAAATTTTTAAGAACAATTTTTCCTAGAATGTTTTTATTTGGGTTTATAATAGCTCTTTTATCTTTAATCCTTAGTTATATTTCAGGTAATAATTTAAATTCTATTTTATTAGTAATAGTGGCTGTAAGTTTTATTATTAATAGAAATTATTTAACGCCCAAAATTAATAATTTTAGAGAAAAAGAATTAGAAGGCGATGAAAAAGCATCATCTAATTTTAAATATATGCATTTGCTTTCTGTTTTATTATTTATATTGAATTTTATTATTTTAGTTAGCATTGTAATTATCAATTACTTTAATTTTAATTTATAAACTTTATCCTGTCCCACAGGATAAATACTCAAATTATTCTTACCTAATACATCACTTATTTGTTTAGAATGGACATCCAATCCACCCGTTAAAATTCCAAAACTTGGTAAAATGAATATTTTTTCATTATGCACGAAAGATGTTTTAAAAATAGTTTTCCCTCTGTGTACAATTTTTACTTTTGGATGATAGTGACCACAAATTTGAAATAGAGATGTTTTGATAGGTATGTGTGTAAATAAAAATTTACCAATTTTATAATTTGTAAAATTTTTAAAACCTTCAATTTGTATATTTTTATCATGATTACCCTTGATCCATATGAAATCAGTATTTTTCATATATTGACTAAGATTTTTATAATCTTGATCTTTTATACTCAAAGTTGAAAAAACATCGTGTAATAAATCACCAACTATAATTAAATTACAGGGTTTAATCTTATCTAAACTAACAAAAATTTTGTTTAATATTTCTTTTGTATCATACGGAGGTAAGAATTGCTTATTCTTTGCATAACTAATAGATTTTCCTATATGTAAATCTGATACGATCAGGGTATTTAGTCTTTTCCAATAAAGAGATTTATTTGGATAAGCATGAAATTCTTCATTACCAAAATTAATTAATTGATAGTACATTAGCCTCTTTTAATATTTCATTTTCTAAATCCTCTAAAATATATTCATCAGTTTCTTTTTTTGATAAATTTTCTCTATTTATTTCAAGAATAATTGGAACAGCCAATGGTGAAATACATGTAAGTTTCTTTAATATAATTTTTTTATCAATTTCTTTTAAGATTTCTCTAAGTCTATCATAATCAATCATATTCTTTTTTGCGTCTTCATATGATGATTTTAGAAGAATGTGATCTGGTTCATTATTTTTGAGAACTGTATAAATTAGATCAGAACTAAATAAAACTTGCTTTCCAGTTTTTTCCATCCCTGGCAACCTTCTTTCTATTAAACAAGATATAATTGCATTATCTCTAAACAATCTTTTGACTATTGAAGTTTCTTCAAGATAATTATCTAAATGTTTGTCTAACAATTCTAAATTTAGAATTGTTTTAATTTCTTTAACTTCTTTTAAAGACCATAAAACAATAGCATAATCATTTGCAACAAAACCTAGAGGTTTATAATTAAATTCCTTAAAACCTCTAAGTAATAAAAATCCTAGTGTTTGATTGGCATGCCATCCTGCAAAAGTATAGATAACAGTATAAAAATTTTTTTTTCGAGGGAATTGTTCCACTAGATATTCATCTTTTTTAGGAATTTTAGATATATTTTTTTGTCTTTTTAACCATTCAGTAATTTGCTCTGGATATGAATCCCACATATTACTTTTTGCCAATAAAGCCCTTACTGAGTTAGCCAAATTTGTTGATAATGGCATTCTGCCTCCAGAGTATGATGGAATTTTTGAAATTAACGATTTACTTCTTTTAACTTGTACTAAATTATTTTTCATTGATTGAAATTCTAGTACTTGACCGGCAAATATAAATGAATCGCCTTGAGAAAGATTTTGAATAAAAACTTCTTCTATATTCCCTAACGTTTTTGTTCCAAGTTTTATTTTTAACATCGGGTTTTCAATTATTGTTCCAACATTCATGCGGTATTTTCGTGTTTCTCTTCTATTTACTAGCTTATAAATATTTTTATTTTCTCTCAATTGAAAGATTCTCTTAAATTGATCATAATTTTTTAAAACATATCCTCCATCTTGTATGAGATTAATCAATTGTTTAAAATCATTAAGTTTTAATTTTTTGTATGGATATGCTTTGATAATTTCTTTGAAGAGATCATTAATATCAAATTGGCCCGCACAAGCCGTTGCAAAAATATGTTGAGCTACAACATCAAAACTTCCTTCTTTTAAATCTATTTTATCTAAGTTATTTTTTTTTATTTCTTCAATAGCAGCTTTTGCTTCGATAAATTCAAAACGACTAGTGGGTACTAAAATTGCTTTTGAAGGTGTATTTAAATTATGATTTGATCTTCCTACACGCTGTAATAATCTATTAATTCCTTTAGGTGCTCCAACTTGAATAATTTTTTCTACATCTCCATAATCTAATCCGAGTTCTAAAGAAGAGGTCGAAACAACACAGTCAACTAATCCTTTGCTAAGATTATTTTCTACTTTTAAACGTAAGTTTTTTTCTAATGAACCATGGTGAACAGCAATTTTTAATTTTTTCTTATTAATTAGCCATATGTTTTTAAACATATATTCGGCTTGCGCCCTCGTATTAACAAAAATAATAGTTAATTTTGATTTTATTATTTCTTTATAGATTTCATTAATAGAATACGTAGCCATATGACCAGACCAAGGAATACGTTCTTTTGATTCTAGAATTTTAATCTTAGGAAAAACTGAATTTTCATAAGAAACTATTTTTGGTTTTTTGCGGCAAAGCCATTTTTTGGCATCTTGTTTATTCTTGAGAGTTGCTGACAAACCTATTCGTTGTAAATTTGGAGAGAAAGTTTGTAGTCTTTCAATATTTAAACTTAGAAGATCAGCTCTCTTATTATCCAAAAAAGTATGTATCTCATCAATAATTATATATTTTAGATTGTGAAAAAATTCTTTCGCATTCTCATAAGAATTTAATAATGCAAGTGACTCTGGAGTTGTAATAAGGATATTAGGGGGTTTTTGTTTTTGTTTTTGTTTTTTATATGGTGTTGTGTCTCCTGTTCTTACTTGAAATGAAACATTTAAATCAAGCTCATTAATAGGTTTCTCTAAATTTCTCACAATATCGTTTGCAAGAGATTTTAATGGAGAAATATAGAGAGTATGAAGACCTTTAAATTTTTTTAATTTTATTAAATCATCTATTGGATTAATAAACCCTGTTAATGTTTTGCCAGCACCAGTAGGAGCAAATACAACAACATCAGACCCAGTTCGAACATGATGAAACGTTTCAATTTGATGAGGAAACCAGGACCATTTTTTTTTCTTCATCCACTTATTTAGGGGGTGTAATAATAAGGGATTCGATTTATTTATATTCATATGGATTTCATTAACCATCAGCTATTTATCAAAGATATAAATGTACATATAGATCCAATATTGCCAAAAAAAACAGCAATTATTACACATGGTCACGCAGATCACGCCCGATTTGGACATGATCATGTTATTGCTACTAGGCAGACAATAGACATAATGAAAATTCGCTACGGAGATAAATGTGCGAAGAAATTTACTCCTCTTAGATACGGGCAAAAATACTCGATTAAAAACTATGATTTTACATTATACCCTGCAGGACATATTTTAGGGAGTGCTCAAGTTTTAATTGAAAAAAATAATCATCGTTTAGTCATCACAGGTGATTATAAAGTAGGAAAAGACGAAACATGTAAAAATTTCAAACTGATTAAATGTGATACTTTAATTACCGAAGCAACATTTGGATTACCCATATTTCAACATCCAGATCCCAAAGATGAAATTCAAAAGCTCATACGATCTGTAAAAATAAATAAAAATAATTGTCATATTGTTGGTGCATATGCACTTGGCAAAGCGCAAAGAGTAATGAATCTTTTACGTCAGCAGAAATATAATGAGACAATTTATATTCATGGCTCTCTAGAAAAGTTATGCCAATATTATTCAAAAGAAAAAATTAATATTGGAAAATTTGAAAAAGTTTCTTCAAAGGATAAAAGCTTTTATGAGGGTAAAATAATTATTGCCCCTCCTTCAGCATTAAAGGATCGTTGGTCAAGACGATTTCCTAATCCTATTATTTGCATGGCAAGTGGATGGATGACAGTTAAGCAAAGAGCAAAACAACAAGGTATTGAATTACCTTTAGTTATTAGTGATCATAGCGATTGGAATGAATTACTAGACACAATTAAAAAATCAAAAGCAAAAAATATTCTTATTACTCATGGTCAGGAAGATGCATTAGTTTATTATTGTAAGAAACAAAATCTTGTTTCAAAGCCCCTTTCCATCCAAGGAAGAAGTGATGAAGAAATAGAATGAAAAAATTTTCTTCCTTACTTCTAAATTTGATTTTAACACCAAGTCGAAATACTAAAATTAAATTACTTCAAGATTATTTTAAAATACTTGATATCAACCGTGCATATGCGCTTGCAATTTTATCTGACCAATTTTCATTTCAATTTATTAAAGCATCTAAACTCAGAGAACTTGTTTATGAACAAGTAGATCAACATTTATTTGATTACTCATATGACTATGTTGGGGATTTAGCAGAAACAATATCATTAATTTGGCCAACAAATAAAGAGAGTAAATCACAAAATTTATCTACCTTAATAGAAAATATAAAAAAAATTAAAAAGTCTGAAATTAATACAGAGTTTAGTAAAGTTTTGAGCGAACTATCTAATAACGAAAGGTGGACTTTAATTAAAATTTGTACGGGTGGATTGCGAATTGGAGTCTCAGAAAGATTAGTCAAAACGGCCTTAGCTGATCTGTATAATAAATCTGTAAATGAGATTGAGGAAATTTGGCATGGTCTAGAATTTCCATATGAAAATTTATTTCAATGGTTAAAAAATGAAATATCAAAACCAAAAATAGATTTTAAAAAATTATTTCATCCTATGATGCTTGCTAATCCTATTGATGAGGAAAAAGATTTTAAAAGACTAGACGCGAATGAATTTCAAGCAGAATATAAATGGGATGGGATCAGAGTTCAGCTTATGGTTTCATCAAACAGTGTTTCACTATACTCAAGAACAGGTGATAATATATCATCTGCATTCCCAGAAATAATTGAAACTACTAAAGGTGATGCGGTTATTGACGGGGAATTACTTGTGGGTGGAAATTTTAAGCCCTCTGGTTTTAATGATCTACAACAAAGATTAAATAGAAAAAAAGCTTCAAAAGATCTTCAGAAAAAGTTTCCTGTTTTCATACGAGCTTATGATATACTTTTTTATAAAGGAAAAGATTTAAGAAAATTATCTCTCGTTAAAAGAAGAAAATATTTAGAAAAATTTCAAAAAGAAAATACAACTAATCAAATTGATTTATCTACCATCATTAATTTTTCAACATGGGAAGAATTAACTAAATATAAAAATAATTTTTATGATGATTTAAATGAAGGTGTAATGTTTAAACTTAAAAATAGTGAATATTTACCAGGAAGAAAAAAAGGGTATTGGTACAAATGGAAAAAAAATCCAAAACTAGTTGATGCTATTTTAATGTACGCTCAAAGAGGACATGGCAAAAGATCATCATATTATTCAGATTTTACGTTTGGTGTTTGGAAAGAAAATGAACTAGTTCCTATAGGAAAAGCATATTCCGGTTACACAGACAAAGAGCTATTAGTTTTAGATAAATTTATTAGAAATAATACTACCAATAAATTTGGTCCTGTAAGAGAAGTAAAAAAAGAAATTATTTTAGAAGTAGCCTTTGACGATGTATTCCCCAGCACTAGACATAAATCAGGTGTCGCTATGCGTTTTCCTCGAATTCATAGAATTAGGTGGGACAAGCCAATAAATGAAGTGCTTTCAATTAAAGAATTTAAGAAAGAATTTAAAATAGATTAATCAAATTATTTTCACTTAGATGCGTCCATAGATTTGAAAAGCTATGTTGAAATTTTTTTTGTGCATTTACAGCATGCTCTTTTTTTTCAAATACACTGTAAATACAAGAACCACTCCCAGTTAGTCTTGAAAATATAACATCGTCAAAATCCTCCAAGAATTTTATTATTGATAAAAATTCAGGTTCATTTTTTTTAAGAATTTTTTCAAAATCATTGCCAGAATCTTGATCATTAATTTCTTCTAAATCAAATTCAGCATTATAATCAAAATCTGTAGGTTTAAGTGAATCATACATTTTTTTTGTAGAACATTTGAAAGACGGTTTAATTAGTAAGAAATAATATTTTGGAAAATGAACATTAGCAATTAAATCACCCCTACCTCTGACTAGAGCATCTTTTTGATTCAAGAAAATAGGGATATCTGAACCAAGATCAACATAATCAAATATATTTTTCTTTTTTATTATCTCAAGATTTTCTAAAATTTTTATAACACTTGCTACATTAGATGAAGCAGAACCTAAACCAGCTTCATAAGGAAAATTTTTTGATATAGTAAAAAGAAGTTTGGGTTTATCTTCATTTATATAAGTAAATAATTTATCAATAATGCAATCCTCAAATAGATTATTTTTTGGAGCGAAATTACCTTTATATATTACTTGAAATTTGCTGTGAGGTTTCACAGTTATCTCATCAAAAAGATCAATGAATGTTATACCAGTGCGAATATTATGAAAACCATCATCTCTTCTATTTATAATTTTTAAAAATAAATTAATTTTGGCAGGTGATTTTTCAATTATTTTGTCCAGCATTAATATTATCTAATTTATTTTGAACGTCTTCAGTTATTTCATCTTCTGGCTCCGCTAATTCTAAAGCTTGTTGCCAAAAATGAATTGCTTCTCTTTTTCTATTCATAGCATAATAAATATCACCAAGATGGTCTAGAGATATTGCCTCACCAGGGGCAATATCTATTACTTTTTCCATTAGTCTTGCTGCTTCTGAAAGATTATTTTTTTTAAAATGAGCCCACGCTAAACTATCTATAATATAAAAACTATCAGGGTTAGCTTTATATGCATCATCTAACATTTTCAAAGAACGGTCTAATTTAATATTTCTTTCAACCCAACCATATGCAAGATAATTTAAAACATTTGGTGTTCCAGGTTTAATTTCTAAAGATCGTAAAAAATCTTTTTCAGCTAAGTCCCATTCATTTTTTTGTTCATAGCAAATACCTCTCATATAAAATATATTCCAAAGATCGTCTTGGTTTTCTTTGATCATTTCATCATAAACGTCTAATGCTAAATCATACTTTTTATTATAACGATAAAAATCACCTAAAGTTTTTTTTAGAGAATAATTATTATTATTATTTTCAACTAATGATTTAATTTTAGTCTCAGCTTCCTCATAAGTATTATTAAATAAGTAATGTCTAGCAAGACTATTTTGAGCATCTAAATAATAAATACTATCTTTATCTATTTGCTGATAAATATTTGATGCAACCTTATCTTGTCCAACTTGCGCGAATAACTCCGCTTTAATAATTATTGCTCTGTCGTTTTTTGGATCAAGTATTTTAGCAAGTGAGGTATAAAATAATAAAAAATTATAATTTAAACGACTTTGTTCATTATTTGAATATGAGGATGATACCAATTCAACTAATGCATTACTTATAGTACTATTATTTTTTAGTTTGTTATCAGCAAAAAAAATAAATTCTAATAATTCACTTGGTTGCAGCATTTTATCCTTTAGTTCTATTATGTCTTTAAATTTTTTATCTTTATAAAGGGATGTAGTTTTTATAATTAAAGCTTCTGGGCTATTTTTGTTTTCACTTAAGATTTTATCAGCAATTTTTAAAGCCAGAACTAAATCTTCTATAATTATTGCAGCAATAGCTTTATCTAAAAGAGTGTCTTGAGACAGAGTAATTTTATCCATATTAAATTTATATAAAGTGGAACTATAATCATAATTATTAAAGGCAGATTGTGAGATTAAAAAAGATGAACTAGTTAAAGCTAAGGCTCCAGAATTAATAATCAGAAAAATTGAGATAAATTGTAGTTTTTTAATTAAATTAACCATTTTAAATATAGTATAGTTACAATATGAATAGATAATTGTAATTTTACATGAATCAATCAAATAAAAAAAATTTAGAATTTATAATTAATTCTGGGGTAAATTATTTTCTTCAGGATTCTCCTAGAAACTGGTTTGAAAATAAGAAAAAATTACAGCAGCCTAATTTCCATAAAGATACTGCGGATAAAAAATCTAAAATTGATGATGTTATTGAAGATCTTAAGAAACACAAATCTCCTCTTCAAAATATGGCAAAAAATTTAGTAGTTTATGATGGTAACTTAAACGCAAAAGTAATGTTAATTGGTGAAGCGCCAGGTAAGGATGAGGATGAACAAGGTATTCCATTCGTTGGAAGAGCTGGACAGCTTTTAAATAAAATGCTTTTGGCCATTAATTTACAAAGAGAAGACGTTTATATTACTAATGTTGTTAATTGGCGTCCATCTGATAATAGAACGCCTAATGACAATGAAATTTTAGAATTTTTACCATTTTTGCAAAGACAAATTGATATCATTAAACCTAAATTTATCTTCCTACTAGGTGGTGTTGCTGCAAAAGCCATTTTATCAACACCTCTTGCACTTGGGAAACTCAGAGGTAAATGGCATGAATACAAATCGCTTAATTTAGAAGAGGGTATTCCTACAATAGCCTCCTATCATCCAGCTTTTTTACTTCGATCTCCTCAATATAAAAAACATTCTTGGGAAGATTTACAAATGTTAGAAGAAAAATTGAAAAATGAATCATAAGAAATTTTCCATTATTTGTTTTTTTGTATTCTTTGTATTTTTTTCCAAGCAGATCTATGCTTATCAGCAAGATATTGTTATCAAATACGATAATATATTCTCAACAAAGGTTCTTAGTGAAGAAGATATTTATAATTATCAGCAAGCTTATAAATTTCAGGAAAAATGCAAATGGAAAAGTGCAAATAATTTTATTTTAAAGATAAAAAATAAATCTTTGCTTGGTCATATTTATGCTCAGAAATTTTTGCATCCTAATTGTTATCGATCAAATTATTTAGAATTATATTATTGGCTAAAAAAATATAATGATCATCCTCAAGCAAAACAAATTTATAAATTGGCTATTAGACGAATGCCGGCAGGTTATAAGAGTCCAACTAAACCTAGCAATCCAATTGGTATAGAGTCAGAACAAGTAACAAGTAAAAAAACTAGTAAATATAAAAGCTCTATGAAACTATCGAACAATCAAAAAGCTGAAAAAAGAAAATTAATAAATGGAATTAAATCTAGAGTTAATAAAGGATGGCCAACTGGAGCAGTACAATTATTAAACCAAAGAGATGTAGATCTATTATTAGATCAAGTTGAAATAGATCAACAAAAGGAATTAATAGCGAAAGGATATTTCTTAGCAAATAAAAATGACTTAGCAATCAAATATGCCTCAGAGGCTCTTATTAATTCAGCAAAATATGTCCCATATGCAGCTTGGACAGCTGGTCTATGCTCTTGGCGATTAGAAAAATATGAAGACGCTGCAAAATATTTTTCTCTTTTTTCGATTAGTTTAAAAGATGATGCGTGGCATCAAACATCAGGTAGTTTTTGGACAGCTAGATCATATGCAAAACTTGGTCGCTATGATGATATTAATTTTTGGTTAAAAAAAGCATCAAATAATCCAAATAGTTTTTATGGAATGCTTGCACTAGAAATTTTAGGAGTTGAAAAAAAAATTGAATGGGTAGAGCATACTGATCTTAATAAAAACAATAGTACTATTTTAAATATACCAGCTGGAAAAAGAATACAGACACTGATACAGGTTGGGTTTGCCGATGAATTAGAAAAGGAAATTGTTCATATCAATTCTATTTTGAATAGAGAAATAGCTAAGGAATCTATTCAAATTGCTGAAAACTTTGATCTTGCCTATACTCAATTAAAAATTGTCAATAAGCTGGAAAATTTTGGCATGGATGTCCCAACATATCTATATTACCCTACTAGTGTGTGGAAGCCTCGAGATGGTTTCAAATTAGAAAAAGAATTACTCCACGCGTTCATGCATCAAGAATCTATGTTTAACATAAATGCAAAAAGTAAAGATGGTGCCATAGGTTTAATGCAAGTTTTACCTTCAACAGCTAAATTTATTACAACAAGTAAAGACGTAAAAAGAAGCAACAGCAATATTCTTAAAAATCCCGAAATAAATCTAGAGGTTGGACAAGAATACTTAACTTATCTTCTTGATCTAGAGCAAGTTTCAAGAAATCTTATATTTCTCGCAGCAGCTTATAATGGCGGTCCAGGAAATTTACAAAAATGGAAAAATGAAACAAACTATATGGAAGACTCCCTCTTTTTTATGGAAAGCATTCCTTCAAGAGAAACACGGTGGTTTATTGAAAAAATCTTAACAAAATATTGGATTTACCAAAATAAAAATAATAAGGAAATGCATTCATTAAAAATGCTGGCAAATGGAAATGATCCACTTTATTAATAAATTATGCCAATTGATACTACTCTAGATTTTGTTCCCATAAACATTGCTATAGTTACAATCTCAGATTCAAGAACAAAAGAAAATGATACATCTGGAGATACATTAGAAAAGCGAATTACTGATGCTGGTCATACAATGATTAAACGTACAATTATCCCAGATGATGTTTCTCAAATAAAAGGTACCTTAGATACAATGTCAAAAGAAGAAGACATTGATTGCATTATTACAACTGGTGGTACTGGTCTAACAGGAAGAGATACAACACCAGAAGCTGTAAACGCTATTGCTAGTAAACATATCGACGGATTTGGTGAATTATTTCGCCAAGTTAGTTTTGAAAAGATTGGTACATCGGCAATTCAATCACGAGCAGTTGCAGCCTTAATAAATAGTACGTATGTTTTTTGTTTACCAGGATCAACAGGTGCATGCAAAGATGGCTGGGATAAAATTTTACAATATCAATTAGACATTAGACATAAGCCCTGCAATTTTGTTGAAATCATGCCAAGATTAAATGAAAAATAGTGACTGATTTTTCTATAGAGAAATCAATTGCTGGACCCGTAATTGGTTTAGATGAAGTAGGTAGAGGCCCATTGGCAGGCCCAGTTGTGAGTTGTGGATGTTATTTTTCCAATTATGATGATTTAGAATCAGAAATACTCATTACTGATTCAAAGAAACATACAGCAAAACAAAGAGAAAAATTATTCTTATTTTTTAAAAAATTACAAAAAGAGAAAAAACTTCAATATTACTTAGGCTACGCAAGTGTAAAAGAAATAGATACAATTAATATTTTGGAAGCAACAAAATTATCAATGAAAAGAGTAGTTGAAAAATTTAATTTTGAAAATCCATATCTTATTATTGATGGAAACTTTTCATTAAATTATCACAATGAGAAATCTATTATAGGTGGTGATAAAAAATCTTTATCAATTGCAAGCGCATCTATTATTGCAAAAGTTCACCGTGATCGATTGATGAGTATACTTGATAGTAATTTTACATTTTATGATTGGAAAAAAAATGCAGGTTATGGAACTAAAAAACATATTGATGCAATATACAAACACGGTGTAACTCAGTTTCACCGAAAATCATTTGAACCAATTAAATCGTTATTAAAAAAATAAATTACCAAAATTTATACATGCAAAAAATGCATACCAAATATTATTTTATTATGCTTCAAAAAGATGCGACAAACATTAAATATATTTTAAGTTTCATCATTCCTCCCATTTGATGAACTATTTTAGGGGTCTTCGGACCCCTTTTTTTATGTTTATAGGCAAATTTTAAAGTTATCCCTACCTAAAGATTCCCTCTGTTGATAACTCAATTGACCTGATTCCATATCTACTTAAAGATTCTTTTTATCAAGTATGAAGAAAAACCAAATAATTTTAGGGGATTCTATTAAGAAAATGAAAAAAATGAAAGATCACTCTGTTGATCTTATTTTTGCTGATCCACCCTATAATCTTCAATTAAAGGATACATTATACAGACCTGATCAAACAACGGTCGAAGCTGTAACACAAGATTGGGATAAATTTAGTACGTATAAAGAATATGATCAATTTACTAATGCATGGCTTAGTGAATGTAAACGTGTTTTAAAAAAAGGTGGAACACTTTGGGTCATAGGTAGTTATCATAATATTTTACGTGTTGGTTCTACAATCCAAGATGAAGGCTTATGGATTTTAAATGATATTATTTGGCATAAAACAAATCCTATGCCAAATTTTCGTGGTACACGTTTTACAAATGCCCATGAAACATTATTGTGGTGCACAACATCAAGAGAAGCAAAATACACATTTAATTATCAAAACCTCAAAGAACTAAATGAAGGAAAACAAATGCGTAGTGACTGGTATATTCCTATTTGTTCAGGGAAAGAAAGATTACGTAAAGATAACAATCAACGATCACATCCAACACAAAAACCAGAAGCTCTACTCTATCGAATTCTATTAGCCTCAACAAACAAAGGTGACCTTGTTCTTGATCCCTTTTCAGGAAGTGGAACAACAGCTGTCGTAGCAAAAAAATTACAACGTAACTTTATTGGAATAGAAAAAGATAAAGATTACGTCAAACTTTCAAAAGAGCGATTAAAGAGAACAAAAGTTCTGAAAGAAGATGTTGTGACTATTGCAAAGAGCAGAAAAGAATTACCAAAAGTTCCTTTTGGTGAATTAGTCGAGCAAGGAATTATTCCACCAGGTGCAGTATTAACAGATAAAAAAGAACGCTTTAAAGCAACGGTTAGTATTGATGGAACACTTAAAATAAAAGATTTAACAGGTTCTATTCATCAAATGGGAGCAAAGATACAAGGACTGCCAAGTTGTAATGGTTGGGATTTTTGGCATGTAAAAGATAAGTCTAAATCAATCCTACTTGACGAAATACGATCTAATTACCGTAAAGATAAACTGAATTAAAAAATTTTCATTTTAAACTATTAAGTTTTCTGCTAATTTTATTATTGTTCAAAACAAAACTGCTTATTAAATAAAAGGACTATTATGAAAAAATTTGAAGACTTAATGAGTGTTAAAAATGAAATTGAAAATATAAATGCTGAAGAAGCAAAAGAAAAACTTAATGATCCAAATGTGCAATTCATTGATGTTAGAGATAAAAAGAGTTTTGAAGAAGAAACTATTGGAAATGCAATGCATTTGGACAAGGCTTTTCTTGAATTCTATTTAGCCGAGGGTAGCCCTTTAGAAAATGAATTTTTTAAAAATAACCCAGATAAAGAATATATTGTATTTTGTGGTGTCGGTGGACAAGGAACTTTAGCCACTAAAACAATGCAAGATATGGGTATTAAAAATGTTAAGAATATTACTGGCGGTATGGCAGAATGGGAAAAAATTAAAAAATGATTAATTATAAGGAATATGCATAAAGTATTACTTATTTTTATAATTTCATATTTTTTTTCATTACCAGCCTTAACATTAACAAATAAAAATTATTACATTTTGTAGCTTTAAACTTATTTTATTTGTTGATAAATCCTACCCATATAAGAGAAAAGGGTCAGGGCTCTTGCAATAAAGAAAATACAAAGAGATAACCACAATCCTGTATTCCCAAAACTTGCAATTAAGAAGAAAGAAAGAACTATATAAATGATAACAGAGACGATCATGGCATTTCGCAGTTCCGTTGTTTGAGAGGCTCCAACAAAGATACCATCAAATTGAAAACAAAAAGAAGCTGCAAAAGGAATAATAATAATCCAGTAAGAATAAGAAAAGCTGATCTCTCTTATATTTGGTAAGTCTGTCATTGTGATAATGTAATAATTTTTACTCAAGAAAAAGATTACACAAATTATTAATCCTGTTACTGTGCTTAAGATAAAGGAATTTTTTATCACATCATTTAACAATTGTCGGTTTTTTGATCCAATAGAGTATCCAACAATCCCCTCCGTTGAAAAAGCGTAAGCATCAAGAACATAAGCAGATAACATAATAAAATTTAGGAGAATAGTATTAGCGGCTACTGTTTCTTCACTAATGGAATTACCAAGATAGGTAAAATATAAGAAGGCAAAAGCAAGAAGAAGGGATCGAATAAATATATTAAGATTAATATTAAAAATAGTTTTAACTTTCTTTGGATCAAATATTTTATTTGTACTGAATGCTAATTTCGTAATCTTACTAAGCGCAAAAAAAGTATAAAATAAGAAAATAATCGTTGTAAGGGTTGAGGCAACAAGTGTTCCTAAAGCAACACCAAAAACATTTAAATTAAAATATAAAACAAAAACTAAACTAAAAATTATATTTGCAATCGAATAAAAACCAACAATGATGCTTGATGTTTTTGTTTTTTGGAGACCAATGAATAAACCAGTAATGACAAAAATAGTAAGCTCGCCAAAAGTAGAATAAATACGAAGATAAAAATAATCTTTAAAATACCTTTTCGTGTCTGATGATAATTCAAATACTGATAAAGAAATCTGAAAGATATAACTTTGTAAAAGTATTAAGAGTAAAGAAATTATTATGACAAAAGCTATGTTTCTGAGAAAAATATTTACAACCTCTTGATAATCATTTGATCCATCTGCTTGTGCTACCAAGCCAACTGTTCCGGACCTCAAAAAACCAAAACTACCAAAAAGAATGGAGAAAACACTTGCTGCAATACTCGTTGCAACTAAGTAACTAGCATTGTCTAAATTTCCCATTAACCCTGTATCAACAATGGCTACAAACGGAATAACTAAGTTGGCAAAAAAAATAGGAATAGATAATTTAAAAATATTTTGGATCGATGATCTTGAGGACATTTTAAAGATAAATTTTATATTAGTAAAATTTGATAATAAACTATTTATCTAATCTCTAAAGGGTCAAATTAATCACTATCTTTATTTCGAAAATCTTATAAAGCTCAAAATAATTTAAAATGAAAATTGGCAGATACAAATACGAGTTTGATTTCTTTAGTTGGATAAAAAAAACAGAGCTAGTTGAACTAGAAAGTGTGAACCCAGATGATGATCCGGTGCGTCCAGAACTTGACAACGAATTTCGTACATCAAAGGGCAGAAAAATTTTTGGTCTTAAATATAAGGATGATATTGAAGGTATTGCCTGTTTTGCTTTTACAAAAGAAATTCCTGCAACGATTAAGGAAATGGATTTGATGAGTGTGAAGGAAGATGAAGCTTCTATTCCAATAGCTTATACAGTGTGGTCTTTCAAAAAAGGTGCTGGAAAGAAAATAATGAAGGAATTACAAAAATATATTAAATCAAAAGACCAATTTGAAAGTATCGTTACTCTTTCTCCTTTAACTCCTGTTGCAACACATTATCACATTAGAAACGGCGCAAGATTAATTAAAATAAATCCTACAACTCAAAATTTTGAATATAAAATTTAAAATTAGTTAAAAGAACTAATCTGATATCGTTATTGTAACGGTTGGTTCATTTGGATACATTCTACATGTACCTCCAGCATCAACATTAGCACCAAGGGCTGAAGAAACATCAAATGCAACTTTTACTTTTGGTGAAACTATTCCTACAGTATAACTACTAGTTAAAGCATATATTAATTGCATTTGGGTGGCACTAGGTGAACCAACATTCATTGATACAGCTGAACTAGGACTAGAATATGCAATTGTAATATTTCCACCAGATCCATAACTACCAGCATCAACAATTTCTAAAGCAGTTGCTGTTTTTCCAGAAGTATCATTTTTAGTTCCAACGTGCATAGTAGTTACATTTGACTCTGTGCTCCCATCAGTTGTGCAAGTTGCATCACTTGCATTTGAATCTGTAACGGAGCCACTTATTGTAAAAGTTCGATCTAATGTTACTCTTAAATGAGTAAAGGTTGTTCCAATTGGTAAACCTGATGTTGATCCAAAAGCCCCAGCTTCTGCTCCTGCAGATAAGCTAGCAATATTTACAGATTGTGAACCTTCTGCTACAGTTGTTGTTGATGAACAAGTTACCTCTTTACAAAGTTCGACTTTCAACATTGTTACAGTATAAGTATCTGCACTACCGGAAGCGGCAAAAACATGTGTTGGAAATAGAAATAAGATTAACATAAAAATTTTTTTCATTAATTTGACCTTGCCATTACTACACCTGATCCTTCAGACTCAATAATTTGTTTATTAGTTCTTCTGACGATGCTTAACAATTCAGTGCTCATATCAAACTGAACAAATGCTTTTTTACTTACAAATTCTGTTGAAGCAGTTGGTGTTTCTCTTGGAGGATAGATAAAGGTTATTTTTGCAAAATTATCGGTTCCAGAAATATTATTATCATCAAAACCCACTTCTGCTATTAAATTTGGCGTTAAGGCCATTTCTAAGCTAAATTTTTCACCTTTAGAATCTTTAGAATTTTTTTCAGCTCCCCAATTATAAGAATTCCCAATTACATTAACCCATGGAATATAAGGAACTTGACCAACAACACTAATATCATATCCATCAAGTGTTCTTTCAGTAAAACTACCAACAGTTTTTGCGCCACTAATTCCAGAATAGTAATTACCTAATACTTCAAAGGTAGATGATCGAAGTTCTGCTCCAACACTAGCCCTTGCATTTCCTTCTTCATCATAATCAAAGAAAACATTTGCACCTGTCATGGAATTTTTACTATCTGATAATTTTCTATATCCAACACCAATATTTCCGGCTAATCTGCTATCACCTCTTATTTTGTGATCACTTAATTGTAACTGGATAAATGTTGCATCAACACTGTGGTGTATGGCTATTGGTCTTACAGTAACAATAGAAAACTCAGGCTTATAATCCTCTCCCATATCAATGCGAACTTTGGTATCACCTTCACCATCTAATATATTTTCTACAGCTTCAGATAATCCAGAGGTAAATCTTTCAACTAGTCCTTGTTTAACTTTTTCTTCATCTCCGGCAAAAACATTAAAAGAAATAACAAAGGTTGTTAAGAATATTACTAAACGCATAATTATTTATAATCTAATATTGAAAAAATATAACTATTTTTTAAAAATATTTACTTCCACTCTCGAAACCAATTAGTTTCAGCATATTCTGATAACTTATATGTACACCAATAAGAATTTTTTTTTATTTTGTTAAACTTTTTGTGGTTATATTTTTCTGGCCAATCATCTTCAAAGCCATAAGATCCTCCATGAGCCCTACCTGATCTTTCTGCTAAATGACAGACCATAGGCAATGGATCATATGGATCATCAGACGTTGGCGCCATATAAACTGAGTCTTTCAAATCAGGGCAACTTTCATCACCATGTTCATAAATCATTTTACCAAGAATATACTGATTGTTTTCATTACTGAGAACACTAGGGCCACTAACATGGCCGTTTCGATTTCCTTTCGTACATTTCCATGAAAAACCGTTACCATGAAGTAATTCGTGAATTGTAATTTTTATAATATCTTCTCTGGAGCCAGCTCTCTTCATAAATGTATAACCTGAGTGAACACCCATTTGCCCACCATCCCTATGTGTAAAGCTATCAACAAATGAGTAATATAATTTTTTTGGATTATTAAAACCAAGATTTTGAATAAAATAATCTGGATAATTATTATTCCATCCTTTTTTTGTGCCTTTCTTATCAAGTCTTACAAAAGAAATATCTAATTTACCATCTTGCCTATAATCTAATTTATATTTCTGTTTATTGCCTGTTAGCTCAAACATTTTCTGATTCATTTCTTCAATTATTTTTTCCAATTCACCATTAATATCTAACTCATTGTCTTTTCCATTTATATCAAGCATATAAATAAAATGGATTTGGTAATCATCATTTGTATCTGGTTGGTCCTCAAAAAATCTACCATCTTTAAGATCTGAAGCATTTCCTGAATTAAAGATCAAAATCAGGATAATTATAAAAATATATTTCATAATATAATTAAATATTAAATTTTTTATTAACTCAACTAAGTTTCAAAAAAATTCCCTTTTAATTTTAAAATATGAACTATTTACTTAACAAATCGATATAAATTAAATATTGTTGGAAATGGCCTACCAAATAAATACTAATTATTCCGTTACTTTTGATGATGTTCTGCTCTCACCAGCGTATTCAGAAATTAAACCAAAAGACGTAGATACTTCTATAACGATTGGAAAAGTAAAATTACATATTCCAATACTCTCTGCTGCCATGGACACAGTGACAGAAAACAAGATGGCTATTAATTTAGCACTAAATGGTGGTCTAGGTGTTATTCACCGTAATATACCAATTGATAAACAAGCAAGTGAAGTTAAGAAAGTTCATGGCTTTAAAATTAATTTAAAAAAATTTCAAAAGGCTGTAATTAATTCTAATAAACAAATTGCTGTAGGGGCTGCTATTGGTGTTGAAAATAATGCGTACTTACGACTATTAGAATTATTAAAAGTTGGTGTTGATATAGTCTTTATTGATGTTGCTCATGCGCACACAAAAACAACTTTACAGTTTATTGAAAAAGCAAAAAAAGTTTTAAAGAAAACTCCTCTCATAGTTGGGAACATTGCTACGAAAAAAGCTGCAACAGATTTAATTAGTGCTGGTGTAGATGCAATTAAAGTAGGTATTGGACCGGGTTCTATTTGCACAACAAGAGTAGTAACGGGTGTTGGTATTCCTCAGCTTTCAGCTGTAATGGAAACATTTCAAGTCGCAAAAAAATTTAAAATACCTGTAATTGCAGATGGAGGAATAAAAACATCAGGTGATATTGCAAAAGCTATAGCAGGTGGTGCAAGTGCTTGCATGATAGGTTCTTTATTTGCTGGCACTGAAGAATCTCCAGGAAAATTATTAACGATTAAGGGTAAAAAATTTAAATCTTATAGAGGCATGGGTTCTGTAGGAGCAATGCAAAAAGGATCTTTTGATCGATACTCCCAAGAAGAAACAAAGAATGCAAAAAAATTAGTAGCAGAAGGTGTTGAAGGGATGGTTCCATACAAAGGTAAAATAGAAGATGTAGCGTATCAACTTGTTGGTGGTTTAAAGTCTTCTATGGGTTACACTGGTCATAAAACGATAAAAAAAATGCAAGGCAATTGTAAATTTGTATTTATTTCTAAAGCAGGAGCACGCGAAAGTAATGTTCACGATGTCATTATGTAATAATGTATCGAATCATCATTGAATTGATACAATAAAATAAAAATGAGGTCAGCATCAACAAAACATAAGGTAGCAATCGTAATGGGTAGTAAGTCTGATTATGCTACAATGAAAAATTGTGAAAAAATTTTAAAATTACTTAAAGTTAAGTTTGAAACCAAAATTGTTTCTGCACACCGTACACCAGAGAGAATGTTTAAATTTGCCAAAGCAGCTGAAGATAATAATATTTCTGTCATTATTGCCGGTGCAGGAGGCTCTGCACATTTACCAGGAATGATTGCATCATTGACAACTATACCTGTAATCGGTGTACCAGTAGAAAGTCGTAAATTAAAGGGATTGGATAGTTTGTTATCAATAGTGCAAATGCCAAAAGGTATTCCTGTTGGCAGTGTTGCAATTGGTGAGGACGGCGCAATAAATGCCGGTTTATATGCGGCTTCCATTATTGCTCTTACAAATACAGAAATTAAGAAAAATTTAAAAAATTATCGAACTACACAATCAAAAGCT
The DNA here is from genome assembly GCA_902525035.1 of uncultured Alphaproteobacteria bacterium. Lineage (GTDB taxonomy): Bacteria > Pseudomonadota > Alphaproteobacteria > HIMB59 > CACPNW01. The sequence goes on from CABZFN010000002.1 coordinate 94,123, forward strand.
GTTAAACAAAAACCATAAGTCATGAGTACACTCACGCTTGGAATTATCGGTGGTGGACAATTAGGAAGTCTTTTAGCAGATGCTGCAAAAAAAGTAGATATACAAACCGTTGTATTAAGTGATGATCCTGATGCGCCTGGGAAACACTTTGCAACTAAATTTATTTTTGGTCAGTATGATGATGATACAACGATAAATAATTTTATTAATGAAGTTGATCTTGTTACATATGAATTTGAAAATATTCCCTTCGCAATATTAAAAAAGATTAATGAAAAGAAAAAAGTTTTACCTAAACCAGAAATTAATCAACTCATTCAAGACCGAGAAACAGAAAAAAAATTTCTAAATGACAATAATATAACAACAACAAAATATGTAACTGTCAAAAATGAAAAAGATTTGAGTGAAAATGTAGACTTGCTTCCAGGTCTATTAAAAACAACAACGTTAGGATACGATGGCAAAGGTCAGTATAAATTAAACACTGCATATGATATTACGAACGAGATTGATTTTACAAAAGAATACATTTTAGAAAAACTCATTAATCTTAAAAAAGAAATTTCAGTAGTAATTACTCGCTATGATAAAAATAGTTATGAGATCTATGATCCTATCGAGAATGTTCATGAAGAACAAATTTTAAAATATTCAAAAATACCAAGTGATATTCCTGATAATATAAGTACAAAATCAATTGAGTGGGCAAAACAAGTTGTAGAAAAACTAGATTATATTGGGACGTTATGTGTAGAACTTTTTATTGATGCTGATGATAATTTATATGCTAACGAAATTGCTCCTCGTGTTCATAATTCTGGCCATCTGACAATGAATTCTCATAATATTAGTCAATTTGAAAATCATGTACGAGCAGTATGCGGCTTAGAAAAGATTAAGACAAAAAAATTGTTTAATGCCAAAATGATTAATTTAATTGGCGATGATATAACACCGTATCGAAATAAAACATTTAAAGATAACGAATTTTTTTATGACTATTTAAAAACAGAAATTAAAAATAAAAGAAAAATGGGTCATATAACAATTATTGAAAAATAATTTATTAACTTAAATTAAATTGGTTCGTTAATTGTGTTACCAATTGATATTTATTGGCAACATTTACTAAATCTTCTCCCTCACGAAAAGATTGTTTATCTAATTGTTTACTTGGATCTCCCCCAGGCCATATTCGCCAACTATCATTATCAACAACATCAGATAATACTAACGAATTATCAGAAACTTTAAAGCCAAGCTCAAACTTAATATCAACTAAGTGTATAGGACCATCAATTGTCTTAATAGTTTTCCATTTGTCTTCAATAAGCTTAAAACTTGGAAGAATAATTTCATTAATAGCTATTTCTAATTCCAGATCAGACAGTAATTTTTTGGTTTTCATCAAGCTTTTACTTGTAATAGGTTGTTTAGCAGAAAATAATTCCCAATCTTCTCCAGTTTTTACAAAAGGATCTGTAAATACACCCTCTTCCCATTTTCCATCTTTCAAAAATTTTTTTCTCGCTTCACTCTCGTCGATTTGAACAGGTTCTGCAACATGAGGAGGCACAACAACAGCTTGTTTATGAAATATTTCCCAAACTAAATTTTCAAATTGATGAGGATTACTTTTATCTTTTGCAAATTGAGTGTTTCTGCTTAAATAGCTTCCCCATGCATAACGTCTCACTACAAACTCTAAAGGAAGCATATTGCAGATATAACTTAAAAGACTATTTGGAGAATCCTGTTCAATAAATGAAGTTGCAATACCTTCTTTGGTTAGCATGCTAAAAACATTACTTGTTTGTTTTGTTTTTTGAATTCCAATGTCTTTAATTTCCTCTTTCTTCGCTGCATCTCCACCTGTTAAAAAATCTTTAGTTACAATTCGAATGATATTTTGATCATTTGTTTTCTCAATAATTTTTGTTTTTCCTTCAAGTATAAATGAATTACTCATCGATATATCTCCAGCCAATATCTTTTCGATAATATCCCTCGGCCCAGTTAATTTGATTGATTATATTGTGTATAGATTCTCTAATAGTTTTTAAATCTTTACCTGTACTAGAGATATTTAATACACGCCCACCATTAGAGAGCCATTTGTTTTCTTTAAGCATTGTTCCTGCATGAAACAGATGCTCATCTTTTGTTAATGTAAGATTTTCCAAATTATTAATAGATGTAAATTTTTTATAATCCTCAGGATAGCCATTAGCAGCCATTACTACTGTCATGGCATAATCATTTTTCCACTTAATTTTATCTATTTCATTTAAAGTGCCTATCGCTGATGCATGAAGGAGTAATAATAAATCTGTTTCTAATAGTGGAATAATTGCTTGTGTTTCCGGATCGCCGAAACGAACATTAATTTCGAGTAAATTTGGACCCTTATCTGTTAAAATTAGTCCTGCATAAAACATTCCTTGATAGTTGATGCCTTGTTCAGCAAGATGTTGAACAATAGGTTCAACAAATGTTTTGCTTAATTCATTCATTTTATTTGATGAAATAGAAGGAACAGGTGTGTAGGCTCCCATACCACCAGTGTTTAAACCCCTTTCTCCTTCTAAGATTTTTTTATGATCTTGTGCTGTTGTAAGTGGCAACACAAATCCATTTTTATCGACAAATGAAAATAAACTTACCTCTTCACCTACTAAAAACTCCTCAATAACAACAACTGAACCAGCATCACCAAAAGAATTATCTTTAAAACATTTAATCAGTGCATCTTTTGCATCTTCCCTTGTTTGGCAAATAATAACTCCTTTTCCTGCTGCTAAACCATCAGCTTTAATAACAAGAGGATAGGATTGGTTTTGACAAAAATTTAAGGCATCATCATAGTTGTCAAATACGTCATAAGCAGCTGTTGTAATATTTAATTTTTTACAAATATCTTTTGTAAACTTTTTTGATTTTTCTAGCTCAGCTCCCATCTGATCAGGACCAAAAACTAATATAGAATTGTTCATTAGCAGGTTTGATAAACCTTTAGTTAAAGGTAACTCTGGACCAATCACCACAAGATCAATTTTATTTTCTAAACAAAATTTAATGATGACGTTATGATTATTTACATCAATATTAATTGATGAAGCAATTTCACTAATAGCATCACTACCGGGAATACAATATAAATCAGAACAGTTTGGAGATTGTTTTATACTATGACATAGTGCGTGCTCCCTTCCACCATTACCTATTACAAGTACATTCATGAAAAAAAATAATTCATTTATTAGTTATTTGAAGCAAGACTTAAAAATGATAGTTTTTTTAAACTTTCGTCGTTCAAGTAATCTAAAGGCCTAATAGGATACTCTCCTGTGAAATAATGATCTGTGAATTGAGGATTATCATTATCCCTACCATCATATCCAAGAGCTTTATACAAACCATCTAATGATAAAAATTTTAATGATTTAGCTCCAATATATTTACACATTTCCTCTAAATTTTTGTTTGCTGCCAATAATTCATCTTGCGTAGGAGTATCAACTCCATAAAAATCAGGATATTTAATGGCTGGTGAAGCAATACGCATGTGCACTTCTTTCGCTCCAAAATCATAGAGCATTTTTATTATCTTAGTGGATGTTGTTCCTCGAACCAATGAGTCGTCAATTAAAACAATTTTCTTTTTTTTAATAGAACTTTGGTTTGGATTTAATTTTAACTTAACGCCTAAACTTCTAATTTGCTGAGTTGGTTCAATAAATGTCCTACCAACATAATGATTTCGTATTAATCCTAACTCAAAGGGAATACCAGATTCTTGACTAAAGCCAAGTGCAGCAGGAACACCAGAATCTGGAACCGGAACAACTACATCAGGTTTAATATCAGTTTCTTTTGCTAAGTGTGTTCCTAAATTTTTTCTGTATTTATAGGCAGTTTTGTTTTTTAAAATACTATCTGGTCGGGAGAAATAAATATATTCAAAAACACATGGCTTTATTTGTTTTTTTGGGAATGGTCTTCTACTCTCAACTTTATTGTCTTTAATAACTACAACTTCACCATTTTCAATTTCGCGGATAAATTTTGCACCAATAATATCTAAAGCACAAGTTTCAGAAGCAAGGATAAATGCATTTTTAAATTTACCTAAAACAAGAGGTCGAATACCTAATGGATCTCTTGCACCAATCAATGTACCGTTAGCGATGATTGATAGAGCATAACCACCTTGAATTTGCATTAAAGCATCAATGATTTTATTTAGAATATCTTTCTTTTTTGAACGAGCAACAAGTTGGACAATAGTTTCAGTATCTGATGTTGTTTGAAATATTGCTCCTTCACGTACCATTTGTTCTCTTAACAGGAGTGCATTAGTAAGATTACCATTATGAGCAATACTAATCGCTCCTCCATGAAGATCCGCATAAAAGGGTTGTATGTTTCTTATCGTTTCACCACCTGTTGTCGAATAGCGATTGTGTCCAATTGCAATTTTTCCTTTTAATTTTTCTAGTGATTGTTTTTTTGTAAAATTATCTCCAACCAATCCAAATTTTCTTTCTGAATGATAAGAATTGCCATCATAACTTACTATTCCACAACCTTCTTGACCACGATGTTGCAAGGCATGCAAACCAAGAGCTGTTAAGGCTGCAGCATCTTTGGATCCACTTATTCCAAAAACACCACACTCCTCATTAAATCTGGGAACATGAGATTGCCTTGTCTTGAATTTTTTTAGAAAATTTAGTCTATTTTTCATCTTACTGTTGTCTTGCTAAAAGTGTTTTTGCTACCATCTGTAATGCTCTTGGATAAACCTTATGCTCTTCTATCAATATTTTCTTTGAGAGTGATTCGGTATTATCTTTCTTCAAAATCTTTACTTTTTTTTGCAATATAATCTTTCCAGAGTCAATTTTAGCGCTAACGTAATGAACACTACAACCAGAATAGCTTGCTTTAGCCTTTGTGGCCTGATCTTGAGCATTTAAGCCTTTGAAAGCTGGAAGATACGATGGATGAATATTGATCAATCGCGATCGCCACTGCCTTACAAATTTAGAGTCTAAAACTTGCATAAAACCAGCCAAACAAATGATATCTATATTTTTTAGATACTTAATGACTTTGTTTTCAAAGTTTTTTCTTGGAATAAAATGTATGAATGGAATTTTATTTTTTTTGGCAATAATTAAACCTTTTGCTTTGGAGTTATTAGAGACTACTAATTGAACCTCTACTAAACTTTGTTTTTTAAATGATGATTGTATTAGTGATTCTAAATTTGAACCTCTGCCCGATATGAAAATAGCAACTTGTAATTTTTTCAACTAATTATACACCTTGATGAATTGTTAACTTCTATTTTCCCAATTTCAAAAATATCTAAATTTTCATCTTTTATTAATTGCTCAAATTCTTTGTAATTATTTTTTGAAATAGTCATAATCAAACCTAATCCACAATTAAAGGTCTTCAACATTTCTTCATCTGAAATGTTAGCTAAACTTTGAAACCATTGGAAAATTTCTTCATTACAAATAAATTTTTTATCAATCCGTGCTGATAAACTTTCAGATAACATTCTTGGTGCATTACCAATAATACCCCCACCTGTTATATGAGAAATACCATTGATAAGATTTGTTGTTATAATTTTTTTTAAAAAAGGAAAATATAATTTTGTTGGAGCCATTAAGGCTGCTGCATTTGTTTTGTAAGATGATTTAAATTCTGTTTTTTTATGTAGATCTATATTTTTATCTTTTAAAACTTTTCGAATGAGAGAATATCCATTTGAATGAAAGCCCGAAGATCTAATCCCATATAGAAGATCATCTTCTTTCATGACATCTCTTTTAGGTAGAATTTTTTTTCTCTCTACTGCTCCAACACAAAATCCAGCAAAATCAAAATCATCTTTTTTGTAAAGCCCAGGCATCTCTGCTGTTTCACCACCAATAAGAGAACAATTATTTATGTTGCAAGCTTCAGTGATGCTTTTCATAATTTTTAAAAAAGAATTTTTATCAATCTTGGAAGAAGCATAGTAATCTAAAAAAAATAATGGCTCAGCACCATGACACAGAATATCATTTAGACACATACCAACGAGATCATGACCCAAACCATCAAAAATGTCAGTTTCAATTCCTAGTAATATTTTTGTTCCTATGCCATCTGTTCCAGAGACCAATAAAGGATCTTCATATCCACATTTTTTAAGATCAAAAATGCCACCAAATCCGCCAATTTTATCAAAATTTCCATTTCTGTTTGTTGATTTACTTAACTCAGAAATATCTTCGACAAGGGCATCTGTATTTTTTATATCAACCCCTGCTTCTTTATATGTTGTCATATTTAATTTGTTTTAAACGAATCGTTAACGAGTAAACTATTAATATAGTAAATTAAGTTGATTCGTACTCATAATGACAAATACAATTCAAATTCTCTCTATTGAGAAGACAGGGAAAGAAAGTTCACTACAAAAAGAACACAATAATAAATCTATTAAAATTATAGATGGATATTTCTTTTCAACAAATCTTGATAATCAAAAGTTTACTAAAATAAGTAAACTCATTTCTAATGATGTTTCTCAAACAATATTAACTAAAAAAAATGTTAATATGATTTTATCTAGTTATAGTAATTTTAACTGGGCTATAGAAATAAAATTTTTACCAGGCGTAACTGATAATATTGCTACAACTGTAAAAGAGATAATCAAAGATAATCTAAAGGGTAGTTTTAAAAGCTTTGAACTTGGTTCAACAAAAATTATTTTAATAAAAGGTAGAAAAGAAGATATTACCAAAATATCCAAAAATGAAGCAAATCCCTTAATTCAAACAATTAAGATTTATCCATTTAAAAAATATTTAAATAATTTTAAAAAAAATTATTTCAAAATAGAAAAAGTAAAATTACCAAAAAAAAAATATAGTAAAAAAGAAATTAATTTAGATATTTCTGATTATCATCTCAGTCTTATTGGTAAGCTAGGAATCGAAGAAAATGATAAATCTAGAAGAGGAACACTTGGCTTAGATCTAGAATCTTTAAAAGCCATAAGAAATTATTTTTCCACTATAAAACGTAAACCAACTGATGTAGAAATTGAAACATTAGCACAGACGTGGTCCGAGCACTGTAAGCACAAAATATTTTCAGCTAAGATTGATGATATTCAAGAAGGTATATTTAAAAAATACATTAAAGGTGCTACTGAAAAAATTATTCAATTAAGAAAAGATAATTTTTGTGTTTCTCTTTTTACGGATAATGCGGGCGGAATAGGATTTAATAAAGATTGGATTATTTGTCATAAAGTTGAAACACATAATACGCCATCAGCTTTAGATCCATTTGGTGGAGCAATCACTGGAATTGTTGGTGTAAATAGGGATTGTCTTGGATTTGGAAAAGGAGCAAAACCTATAGCTAATACGTATGCATATTATTTAGCAGATCCAAATAAAAATTATCAATTGTATCGTCAAAAGAATAATATGGATCCAATGCTTCCAGCAAATTTTATTGCGAAGGGTATTATCAGTGGTGTTAGAGTTGGAGGAAATTGTTCAGGTATTCCTACTCCTCAAGGTAATGTGTATTTTGATGACCGGTTTGCAGGAAAGCCTCTTGTATTTTGTGGAACAGTTGGAATTATTCCAAAAAAAATAAAAGGAAAATTATCGCATAAGAAGAAAGCTAATCCAGGAGATATCATACTAATGGCAGGAGGTAGAGTTGGAAAAGATGGTATTCACGGTGCTACATTTTCATCAGAAGAATTAGATCCTAATAGTCCAGTTTCTGCTGTACAAATTGGTGATCCAATAACACAAAAAAAAATGTCTGATGTCATCATTAGAGAATTGCGTGATGAAAATCTTTACTCAAGCATAACAGATAATGGAGCCGGAGGATTATCATCATCAATAGGAGAGATGGCAAAGGAGAGTGGCGGTTTTATTGTTAATCTTGAAAAAGTTCCTCTTAAATATAATGGATTATATCCTTGGGAAATTTGGGTTTCTGAGTCGCAAGAAAGAATGACACTAGCAGTGCCTCCAGTGAATGTAAAAAGAGTTATAAAGAGATTTAAAGCAAGAGGCGTGGAAGCAACAATAATTGGTAAGTTTATTAAAAAAGAAAAAGCCATAGTAAAATATAATGAAACTGAAATTCTCAATTTAGATATGGAATTTCTTCATGAAGGTTATCCTAAATTAAATTTAAAAACATCTTTGCCAAAAATTAAGAAAGAAAAGAAAAAAATAATTAAAAAAAATTCCTTAATAGATAAATTACATAAACTACTCTCTAGTCCAAATATTGTGTCAAAAGAATTTATAGCCACACAATATGATCACGAAGTACAAGCTACCTCTATTATAAAACCATTACAAGGCGAAGGTAGAGTTTTTGGAAATGCTACAGCTATAAAACCTCTATTTGATGATGAAAAATCAATTGCTCTTTCTCAAGCTGCTTATCCTCAATACGCCGAAACAAATCCTTATGACATGGCTGGATGTTCAATTGATACAGCATATAAAAATTTAATTGTTAGTGGCGCCAACTCAAAAAAAATTGCAATTCTTGATAACTTTTGTTGGTGCAGCTCCGATGAACCTGATCGGTTGTATCAATTGAAAGAAGCTGCAAAAGCTTGTTATGAATATGCAGTTGCTTACCAAACACCTTTTATTTCTGGAAAAGATAGTATGTTTAATGATTTTAAAGGTTTTGATAAAACTGGAAAATCTGTAAAAATTTCGATACCTCCAACATTGCTTATTTCTTCTATTGGAGTGGTAGATAAAATTTCACACTTAACGAAAATAACACCCGATGATGGTGATATTCTTGTAGTTTTAGGAAATACTCGTAATGAATTACGGGATAGCGTTTATTCCAAAATTATAGGTTATGAAAAATCAAAAAATCCAGTTGTAAATAGCAAGGATGCACTTCGAACGTATAAAAATTTTGAAAAAGCTAATAAACTTGGAATTATAAATTCTGCAATTGGAATAGATTTGGGTGGATTTGGAATTGCAGTTGCAAAGATGGCAATTGCTTCAAAGAAAGGTTTAACCATTGATTTAAAACTAAAAAATAAAATCTCAGTTGATCAATTTTTGTTTTCTGAAACACAAAGTAGAATTCTTGTTTCTATGAAAAAAAATAAGTTAGTCAATTTTAAAAAAATATTTAAAGTTTCTGATTATACAATTATTGGCAAGTGTACGGGCTTAGATGTAATTGAGTTTAAAGATAACAAAAAAATTATTAGAGGTAAAATTTCAGATTTTGCTAAGTCATACAAACAAAATATTAGAGGATTATGAACGTATTAGTCTTATCAGGTTATGGTATTAATTGTGAAAATGAAACACTATATGCATTTGAAGTAGTAGGATTTAATGGAAAAATTGTTCATATTAATGATCTGATTCAAAATCCTAAACAACTAAATAATTATCAAGTATTCGCTATACCTGGTGGTTTTTCATATGGCGATGATACAGGTTCAGGAAATGCAATGGCAAAAAAAATTATGACCAATTTATATGATCAGCTAATAAATTTTTCACTAAAAGATAAATTAATCATAGGCATATGTAATGGATGCCAAATATTAATTAATCTTGGTTTAGTTCCAAGCCTAAATAAAAAAGATCCAGAAGTAGCAATGATTGAAAATAAATCTGGGAGCTATGAGTGTCGATGGGTTGATGTAAAAGTAAGTAATAAAAAATCACCTTGGCTAAAAAATATTAGTACCCTGAACTTGCCTGTTGCCCATCAAGAGGGGCAATTCATGATACCTATTAATCTACTTAAAAGTATCAAAGCTAATAACCTTATTGGTTTACAATACATTGATCACCACAAGAAATTAGCAAAAGGTCAATTTCCCTTTAATCCTAATGGATCTAGAGATGATATAGCTGCGTTAACAAATCAAAATGGTAATGTTCTTGCAATGATGCCTCATCCAGAAAGAGCATTTTATCATTATCATGTTCCTAATTGGCAAAACAATACTTCTAAAAAATTCGGTGATGGGTATAAAATTTTTATGAACGCAAAAAAATTCTTTGCATAAATTATACTGCTATATCCACTATTTTTTTCATAACAGTTGGCATTCTAGAACTAGAATAAGATGATTTCTTTATCCAATTACTTTTTAATAATTTTGCTTTTTTAACATTTCCATAAAAAATTTCTGTTTCTAAATCAAAATGACTAAATGAATATCCAAATGAACCTTTAGATTGTAATTTTGTTTTTATTTTTTGTATGTCTTGATCAGTAGTTAGCAATTTTTTATTTTTAACCCAGACATCATTTGGTACTTCAAGCATAGAGGCCAACATTCCTTTATTTGGTCTACTTCGTACTAGGATTTCATTCTTTTCATTCACAATTACGTAAGCTCTTGTGTACTTTATGGGCTTATTACTTTTCTTTTTTTGTTTGAAAGGAATTTTTTGCTGTAAATTCTTTTTATATGATTGGCAAAATTTATTAATTCCACAAATATTACATTTAGGGTTTCTTGGAAGGCAGATCTCTGATCCGTAATCCATAAAAGACTGAATTAAGTTTGAAGAATATTTATCTGAGATGAATTTTTTTCCCAAATCTTTGAGTTTATTTTTGACTTTATTAATTGGTTTATCGATAGCATGTAACCTAACCAAAATTCTTTCAATATTAGCATCAAGTGGCATGACGGATTTATTATATCCTATTCCAAGAATTGCTTTTGCAGTGTAATCTCCAATACCAGGAAGTTGGATAAGTTCATCATAAGTTTGTGGTATGTTATTTTTAAAATTATTTTTAATTATTTTTGCAGACTTTAATAAATTTTTCGCTCTTGAATAATAACCAAGACCTGACCAGAATTTCAAGATATTTGGCTCTGAAGTTTGTGCTAATTTATTTAGTGAAGGCCATTTTAAAATAAATTCATTAAATTTATTTTTTACGGTATTTACTGTTGTTTGTTGAAGCATATACTCACTTACAAACACAAAGTATGGATGAGGTAAATTTAGATTATTTTTCTTCCGCCATGGTAATTTTCTGGCATTCATAGAATACCATTGAAGTAAAAACTTTATTACTTGTGTTTCGTGTTTAAACATATTGCTTTCATATTTAGGTACTATAAATTATTTATGCATATGGACAAAAAAAATTTAAAACAAAAAAGAACATTTGTTCCACAATCTATTGGCGATACTCTGAGGAAGGTAAATAGAAAATTTTCCTCTAAATATAATCGTACAGAATTTATAATTAACTCCAAATGGCCTGAAATTGCTGGTAGTTATTTTAAAGAATATTCAGAGCCGTTAAATGTTTCAAGAGTGCGTGATTTTGAAAACGATGTAGGTGAGACAGTTTATAAAAATTATCTAAATGTGAGTGTTGCACCGGCCGCAGCCATTGAATTTCAACACTTTAAGGACACTATAATTGAAAAAATTAATACTTATTTTGGCTATAAAGCTATAGTGGACTTGAGAATTCATCAAAATTACATACCTAAGTATACTCATATGAAACAAAGTAAGAAAAAACAAATTGATAAAGATGACGTAGAATTTGTTAATCAAAACGTTAAAGAACTTCAAAATTCAGATTTGAAAAAATCGCTATTAAATTTAGGTAATAAAATTACAACTGAGGACAAAGGATGAAAATTAGAATTTTATTTATTTCTATCATACTATCGCTACTTTTTATTAATGCCAAAGCAGCTGAAAATTCAATACTAGATGTTAAAGATAATGATTTTTATATTGGAGAAGAAAATGCTCCAATCACAATTATAGAATATGCTTCAATGTCTTGTAGTCATTGTGCAGATTTTCACAATGATACTCTAGCAGAATTAAAAAAAGAGTTTATTGATACTGGTAAAGTTAAGTTTATTTTTCGTGATTTTCCTTTTAATTATCCGGCTCTTGCTGGGAGTATGATTTTAAGATGTGTGCCAGATGAGGTAAGATACGATTATATGAATGGCCTTTATAAGCTGCAAAATAGTTGGGTTAATAGAGATCATTCCAAAACAAGATCTGAATTATATAAAATTATGCAAAGTGGCGGTATGCAACAAGAAGATTTTGATGCTTGTTTAAATAATGTGGATTTAGAGAATCAATTACTTGAGGGTGTAATGGATGCGCAAAGAGAATATAAAATAGGCTCCACTCCGTCATTCATTGTTAATGGAGTTTTATATTCCGGAAATAAAAACATAAAAGAGTTTAGACAAATCATCGATAAAATATTATCACAATAGTTGATGATTAATTTTAGGACCCTTAAGGTCAAAGGCTTTAAGTCTTTTGTTGAACCCACAGAAATTTTGATTGAAAATGGCTTAACAGGTATTGTTGGTCCAAACGGATGTGGTAAATCGAATCTTGTAGAGGCTTTTAGGTTTGTTATGGGTGAACTTTCTCCAAAACAAATGAGAGGAAGTGAATTAGACGATGTTATTTTTAATGGAACAGATGATAGACCAGCATGGGATATTGCCGAAGTTACTATAGATTTAGATAATAAAGCAAGAAAAGCACCAAGTATTTTCAATGAAAATGATACTATTGAAGTAACTAGAAGAATTTGGCGAGGTGAAGGCTCAGAATATAGAGTTAATGGCAAGGAGGTACGATTAAAGGATGTACAATTGCTATTTGCTGATGCAGCAACAGGTGCTCGTTCAACATCGATGGTTAGTCAAGGTAGAGTTGGAGCTATTATTGCAGCTAAACCTGAACAAAGAAGGACATTACTGGAAGAAGCTGCAGGAATTACTGGTCTTCACTCAAGACGACACGAAGCTGAATTACGATTAAATGCTACTGAAAATAACTTAGAGCGTGTAAAGGACGTATTAAAAGCACAAGATGAACAACTTACAATTTTAAAGAAACAATCTAAACAAGCTGAAAGATACAAATACATTCAAAAAGATATTACTAAAGCAAGGGCAAGATTATTTTATAAGAAATGGATTGATGAAAAAGATAAATTAATAAATGCCAATGAAAAAATTCAGTCTGAAACGAATGCTGTCAATGACCAAACACAAGTTGTAGCACAAATAAATGTTGAATTTGAAAAAGTTCAAGAAAGTCTTCCAAACCTTAGATTACAAGAGAGTAAGGTTGCAGCCGAACTGCAGAAATATTCAATTAGTTTAGAAAATCAAGAAAAAGAAATTGAAAGAGCGAATATTGCAGTAGACGAAACAAAAGTCCGTATAGAGCAAATTAAAAATGATATTGATAGAGAAAAATTTTTATTTGAAGATGCAAAACAAAATCTTGAAAGAGTGCAGGAAGAAAAATCAATACTGTTAAAACAACAAGGTGATCTTTTTATTCAAAGTGATGATGATCTAAATAATGAAAATGTTTCTAATAAAAAAAATAATAACCCAATAATTGATTATTTAGACTTTGAAGATGGACTTGAACAAGCAATTGCTGCAGTTTTTTCAGATGAGTTAATTGCATCTATCGATGAAGAACAAAGTATTTTTTGGAGAAAATTAGATTTGGAAGATTCTTCCTTTAATTCAGAAGTTACAAAATTTTCTTCTCTGATTAAAGCACCAGATAATTTGAAAAAGAAATTAGAATTTGTTGGTTTAATAGAGAATAAGGAAAATGTTTTAGAAATTCAAAAAAACTTAAAACCAGGACAAATATTAGTCAGCAAACTAGGAGAAGTTTGGAGATGGGATGGATATGTATCTAAAGGTAAACAAAATAATTCAACTAAAGCTATATTAGAACAGCTAAAAAATAGAAGAATAAAGCAATTAAGTGCTGAAGAAAAACAATGGAATGATATTTCTGCAAAAGCAAATCAAAGAATAGAAGAGTTAAATTCAAGGCAAAATTCATTAATTGATGAATTATCTAATCTCCAATCTGTACCTGAAGATGTATCAAGTAAAAAATTAAAAATACAAAATTTAATTGATGAAAATAAGAATTCTTATGAGCAAATAGCTGAGCAACTTCGTCAAACTGAGCAAAATTCTAATGAAATAAATAAGAAATTAAAACTAGAAGAAATTAAATTAAATGAACTAAGAGAAGAAAGAATTAGGACTGAAGGTCAAATTAATACAATTAATGAAGCAATTAAATTATTATCTACTCAAGTAAAAGAACGATTGAGTGTAAATCTAGAAGAACTTTACAATATTGGAGAAATCAATCCAAATAAAGTTTTAGGTGAAACTGAAGATTTAGAAAAAAAATTAGAGAGGTTAATTTCTGAGCAAGAGCGTTTAGGTGGAGTTAACCTTCTAGCAGAACAAGAGTCCAAGGATTTAGAAGAAAAAGTAAATACGATAAAGAAAGATCAAAGCGACCTTTTAAGTGCAATTGCAAAACTAAGAGAAGCAATTGACTCACTTAATACAGAAGGTAGACAACGTTTACTTGCTGCATATGGAATAGTTAATGAAAATTTTCAAAAATTATTTACTAGGTTGTTTGGTGGTGGCAAGGCTTATCTGAAATTTACAGATGAATCAGATCCCCTTCAGGCTGGTTTAGAAATATTTGCTAGTCCTCCTGGAAAAAAATTACAAAATCTAAATTTACTTTCTGGTGGTGAGCAAGCTCTTACTGCATTATCATTATTATTTGCTGTATTTTTATCAAACCCAGCTCCAATTTGTGTACTCGATGAGGTTGATGCTCCATTAGATGACACTAATGTTGATAGATTTTGTTCATTAGTAGAGGAGATAGCTAAAAGTTCTTCAACAAAATTCTTAGTTATAACTCACCATAGAATGACAATGGCAAGAGTAAATAGATTATTTGGTGTTACCATGCCTGAAAAAGGTGTATCACAATTAGTTTCTGTTGATCTTGAAAAAGCAATCGAGATAAAAGAGCAAGATATTACAAATGAATTATAAAAATAAAAATTTAGAAGAATTGGGTAAAAAAATTAATAATTTAGATAATCAAAACAAAGAACCTAATATTAAAAAAAAAGAAAGTGGTGCAGGATTTGGTTTTAAAATTAGTACAGAAATTATAGCTGCACTAGTTGTTGGAGTTGGAATTGGACTTATTGTGGATAATTACTTTAATACTAAACCAATAGGCTTAATTATTTTCTTTATATTTGGCGCATTAGCTGGATTTTTGAACGTTTATCGTGTAATGCGTCGCATTGAAAAGCGAAGGTAATTTTAATATTCAATATCAATTATGGCCGCAAAAGATAGTCCTCTAAAACAGTTCGAAATAGATCCAATATCTAATATTGAACTTGGTGGTTATAACATTTCTTTCACAAACTCATCTTTTGCAATGCTAATTACTGTTTTAGTGATTACTCTATTTTTAACTTTAACAGTGAACACAAGATCAATTATCCCTTCTAGGATGCAGCTTATCTCAGAGCTTATGTATAATTTTATTGCTCAGTTACTCTCTGATACAGTTGGAGATAATGGAAAAAGATATTTCCCATTTGTTTTCTCTTTATTCATGTTTGTACTTATTGGAAATATGGTTGGAATGGTACCATATCAATTTACTTTCACGAGTCACATCATTGTTACATTTGCTTTAGCAGCAGTTGTATTTATTGGCGTAACTATTCTTGGATTTATTAACCATGGTATTAAATTTTTTACTTTCTTCTATATACCAGGTGTCCCGTTTTACATGCATCCACTGCTTATTCCCATTGAGGTAATTTCTTATTTATCAAGACCTATAAGTTTATCAGTTAGATTATTTGCAAACATGCTGGCTGGTCACACACTACTAAAAGTGTTTGCAGGCTTTGTTGTTTCCATGCCATTTTTTACAGGAGTTTTTCCTTTAGCTTTCATTGTAGCTTTAACAGGATTAGAAATTTTAATTGCTTTTTTGCAAGCATATGTGTTTGCAATACTGACGTGTTTATATATTAACGATGCTTATCATTTACATTAATTTAAAATAGGAGGACTTATGGAAATTGAAGCAGCAAAAGTAATCGGAGCGGGTTTAGCCGTTATCGGTGTTATTGGATCAGGTATTGGAATTGGGAATATTTTCTCATCTTTTATTCAAGCAGTTGGAAGAAATCCGGCAGCAAGAAGTGAAGTTTTTACAATGACAATGTTAGGTTTCGCATTAGTTGAAGCGATTGCACTTTTCGCGCTAGTTATTGCGTTAGTTATTTTGTTTGGATAGAACTCAATAATTAATTAATGCCTCAATTAAATCCAGAGTTTTTTGTTTCACAGCTCTTTTGGTTAGCTGTATTTTTTACTTTTCTATTTGTATTTTTATGGAGGGTATCACTTCCAAGAATAGCTACAGTTTTAGAGAAAAGACAAAATAAAATAGATGAAAATTTATCTTCAGCAAAAGAGCTTCAGGAACAGGCAATGGGAATTGAAAAAAAAATTAATGATCAAATTAATAAGGCCAAGCTAGAAACAGATGAGAAAATTAAAGAAACAATCAATGCTTTACAAGAAGATGTTTCTTCTCAACTTTCTTCACTCGATAAAGATTTAGAAAAAAAAGTTTCTAATGCAGAAAAAGAAATTTTAAAAAGTAAAGATGATCAAATGAAAAATATTAACAATGAAATAGCCAATATTACAAAACTAACTGTTAGGAAAATTACAGATGTAGAATTATCAGACGGAGAAATTAATAAAGTTATTGAAACACATAAAGGGAGTTTTAACTAATGTTTTCTGATCCTCAGTTTTGGGTAGCGGTATCTTTTATTTTATTTATTGCAGCTATTTTCAATCCAGTACGAAAAATTCTTACATCTAGTTTAGATGCGCAAATAAAAGATATAAAAAATAAAATAGATGAAGTTGAAAATTTAAAAAATGAGGCCCAAAAAGCTTTGGATGGATTAAAAGAAAGAGAAACTAAGGTAGAAAAGGAAATACAAAATCTAAATTTGGAATCCGAAAAAAGAATAGCTGAATTGAAAGATATATCTGCCAATAAATTAACTGACCAAATTGAAAAAAGAAAAATATTGGCTGAAAATAAGATTGAACAATTAGTTCGAGATACCAATAACTCTATAAAAAATTATATTTCAAGTGTTGCAATAGAGGCTACGAAAAATATTCTAATACAAAATCTCAATAAGGATAAAAAGTCTGCTTTAATTGAAGAATCTATTGGCGAATTTAACTCTGTTTTAAAGAATTAAAAGTAGATTAACAGTCTAAATAATTGAGTATAATACTAAGAAATTAATATTAAAAGATTTGCAAAATCTATAGTATTATTAATTAACTGAAATTAATATTAGTAAATTTAAATGACTAAAAAACTTAATATCTTTCTTGCGGGACCTCGAGGTTTTTGTGCAGGAGTAGATAGGGCGATTGAAATGGTTAAGGGTGCTCTAAAAAAATATGGTGCGCCAGTATATGTTCGTCATGAAATAGTTCATAATAAGTTTGTTGTTGAAAATCTCAAATCACAGGGAGCTATTTTTGTAGAAGAATTAAATGAGATTGAAGATAAAAGTAGGCCAGTTATCTTTTCTGCACATGGTGTTCCAAAAGCAGTACCCGAGGAAGCATTAAGTTTAAATTTAATATATTATGATGCAACATGTCCACTTGTTAGCAAAATTCATAAGGAGGTGGAAAACTTTGATAAAAAAAATCTCCCCGTAATTTTAATTGGTCATAGGAATCATCCTGAAGTTATTGGAACTATGGGTCAAACTAATAAAGAAATTTATTTGGTAGAAAAAGTTGAAGATGTAAAAAAGTTACCCTTTGAACAGAATGAAAAGATCGCGTATGTAACTCAGACAACACTATCTGTAGATGATACGAAAGATATAATAAAAGAGATAAAATCACATTTTATAAATGTAATAGAACCGAAAAAGAATGATATTTGTTATGCTACAACAAATAGGCAAGAAGCTGTTAAAAAAATAGCCGATCAATGTGATTATTTTTTAGTAATTGGCGCAAGTAACTCATCAAATTCTTTAAGATTAGTTGAAGTAGCAAAAAATTATGGTTCAAAAAAAGCTATTCTAGTAGAAGATGTTGATTCCTTAAATTTAAACATATTTCAAGAATCTGAAAATATAGGAATAACAGCAAGCGCATCATCACCAGAAATACTTGTAAGGAAGCTTCTTGATAATTTGAAAAAAAATTTTGAAGTAAAGGTTAATGAAGGACATTATCAAAAAGAAGATGTATTTTTTAAAGTTCCACAAAAACTTAACGTATAAAAAATGGCAGTTTTTACTAAATTATCTAAAGAGGATATAGAAGGCTTTTTATCTCACTATACAATTGGTAATTTAGATAGCTTTGAAGAAATTGTTGATGGGATAGAAAACTCAAATTTTAAAATTTTTTGTAACAATCAACCATTAATATTAACAATTTTTGAAAAAAGAGTAACTGAGGAAGAATTACCTTTTTTTATAAATTTAAAAAAATTTTTAAATAAAAATAATTTTAAATGTCCTAAACCAATCTCAGATAAAAACGGAAAAATATTGAAAAAAATAAAAAATAAAACTGCTGTAATTATATCCTTTTTAGAAGGTAAAAGTATTGAAAAACCAAATTTAGCAGTGTGTAAAGAAGTTGGGAAAATGATTGCTAATTTGCACAATCTAACTACAAATTTCGAAGAAAAAAGAACTAATAGTTTAGATTTGAAGGATTGGAAAAATATTTACAAAAAATGCCTTAATAAGAAATCTGAAGAATTTAATGAAACAATGTATTTGTTAAAAAATGAAATAAATTATTTAGAAAATTGCTGGCCAACCAATATTCCTTGTGGTGTGATTCATGCTGATTTGTTTAGAGATAATATTTTTTTTAAAAATGAAAAAATTTCTGGAGTAATAGATTTCTATTTTTCATGCTATTACTTCTATGTGTATGACATAGCTATTGTAATTAATGATTGGTGCTTTAGTAAAAATGGAAAACATTTTAATAAAGAGAACTGCTTGACAATTATAGAGGAATATCAAAAACTAAGAAAATTAAGTGATCTCGAAAAATTATCATTGAATATTTTATTAAGAGCTGCAGCTGTTAGAATATTATGTACAAGAGTACACGACCATATTTTTCATTCACCTAATGCAATTGTCGTTAAAAAAGATCCATTTGAATATTTTAATATTTTAAAATGGCATCAACAAAATAATATTTTTGAATAATGATTAATATTTATACTGATGGTGCATGTTCTGGTAACCCTGGTATAGGTGGATGGGGAGTTGTAATTTTATTTAATAAGAAAGAGATTTTGTTAAATGGCGGAGATCAACTTACAACTAATAATAAAATGGAACTTACAGCGGCAATTAAAGCACTGGAATATTTTGAGACAAAAAAAGATTTAACAATTTATACAGATAGTAAATATGTAAAGGATGGTATTGAATCATGGATTATAAATTGGAAAAAAAATGGATGGAAGACATCAACAAAAAAAATAGTTAAAAATAAAGAATTATGGATGCAATTAGATAATCTAATAAATAAACATAATGTAACTTGGAAATGGATAAAGGGTCACGCAGGTTTTGAATTTAATGAGAAAGCTGATGAACTAGCAAGGAAATATATTGAAAGTACTATTTAGTTTATTTTTTATTTTTCTGTATTGTAAACAGAGTGTTGCAAATGATTTATGGTCTATAGATAAAAATATTTCTAGTATAGAATTTGAAGTTCCAGTTTTATTTGCAAAAAATGTTAGTGGTAAATTTAATACATTTGATGGTTTTGTTTCGCTGGATTTATCTAATGAAAATAATAATAAGGCGCTAATAAATGTTAATATTGATAGTTTAGACTTAAATTATAAACGATATAAAGATTTAGTACTGAGTGAGGTTTTTTTTGATGCTAAAAAATTTCCATTAGGTCTTATTGATACTAATAATTTTAAATTTAATTACGAAGATAATAAAATTAATTTAGTAGGTGAATTAACAATAAAAGGTAAAAGTCAAAAAATCCCTCTTGATATTGAAGTTATAAAATTAGCTAATGAGTTGGTTCAGGTAAGAAGTGAGATATCTTTTTCCAGAAATGAATTTGAAATTGGCACTGGTAATTGGAAAAACACAACAATTCTTAAAGACAAAATAAATATAAGAGCAAATATTTTTCTTTTTAAAGAATAATTAATCTTATCTAAGGGTATATCCTCCATCGACAACTAATACTTCACCTGTAATGTAACTTGAAGCAGGGCTACATAAAAAAAGTGCTGCAGATGCAATTTCACTTGGTTTACCCATTCTTTTGAGCGGTGTCATGCTATTCCAAGTGTCATACCAATGCTCGTTTTCTTTAGTTAGCTTTGTCATTTCTGTATCAATGTAACCTGGAGCAATAGCATTTACACGAATATTATTTTCTGCAAAATCACTTGCTAAACTTTTTGTTAACATATGTACTGCGGCTTTTGACGCATTATATGCTACTTGAGGTTGAGGAATATTTGAAACTAACCCAGATATCGAACCTATATTTAAAATCACTCCTTCCCCTTGTTTTTTCATTTGAGGCAAAACTGAACGACACATTCTAAAAACAGAAGCAACATTTGTATTCATAATTTTATCTAATAATTCATCATTGAATTCTTCCATAGTTCCATGTTGAGCAACACCTGCATTATTAACTAGGATATCAATTGAACTATATTCCTCCAAAACAAAATTTATAATTTTTTGAGGTTCATCTGGTTTAGTAATATCGCCCTGTAAAAAAGAAACATCATAATTTGCTTCTTTTAAACTTTTTAAACCATCATATTTATCTGTTCTACTAGTGACAATTATTTTTGCTCCAGCTTCTCCAAGAGCATGTGCGATAGATAGACCAATTCCTCTTGTTCCACCTGTTACAATAGCAACTTTATTAGTTAACTTAAATTGGTCCATAATCATAAAAACTTACAATATGTTAACAAAATATAAATTTCATCAAAATTATAATAATTTATATTTAAAAATATGTTATTTATTAACATTCATGAAAGCATTAGTTTTAGAAAAAAAACTCGAATTAAATTTAAGAGATATTGATCTACCAAATAAGGTTGGTTTGAAAGATGTAAAGATCAAAATGCATACTGTTGGAATATGTGGATCAGATATACACTATTATGAACATGGAAAAATTGGGCAATGGAATGTTTCTGCCCCAATGGTTTTGGGTCACGAAGGCTCAGGCACAATAATTGAAGTAGGTAAGGATGAAAAAAATTTGAAGGTTGGTGATAGAGTTTGTATTGAACCACAAATAGTTAGTAAAAGTACAAAAGAATATAAACTTGGTATCTATAATTACGATCAGGAGGTAAAATTTTGGGCTACACCACCTATTCATGGTTGTTTAACGCCTGAAGTTGTTTTTCCAAGTGATATGGTTTTTAAAATACCAAATAACCTTTCTTATGCCGAAGGAGCAATGGTTGAGCCTTTAGCAGTAGGAATGCAAGGTGTTACAAAAGCTAAAATAAAACCTGGCCAAATTGGCTTAGTGATGGGATGTGGGCCAATTGGCTTAGTAACAGCTCTTTCAGCTCTAGCTGGTGGATGCGCAAAGGTTTATATAGCTGATATTTTAAGTGAAAAATTAAAAATGTGTAATTATTACCCTGATCTTATTCCAGTAGATTTATCAAAAGAAAATTTAGAAACAAAAATTATGGATGAAACTAATGGATGGGGGGTTGATAGGTTTTTTGAATGCAGTGGAGCAGTAAAGGCATATGAAGCGATTTTTACTTGCTGCTCACCTGGTGCACATGTTGTTTTAATTGGAAATAATGCAGAACCAGTGCCTATGAACTGGGCAGTACTATTTGCTAAAGGTCTTGAATTTCAAACTGTGCATAGGTATTCGCATCAATATGAACCATCAATACGACTTCTCGAACGTGGAAAAATTGATGTTAAACCGATGATTACACATACTTTTAAATTTGAAGAAAGTGTTGAAGCATTTATGAGAGCAGCGGAACATAGGCCTACCGATGTTAAACTTCAAATTAAAATTGATGAATAATAATGAATTAGCTATTTCATCTTTTAATAGAGAGAATTGCAAAACTGGTATTGTTCATCTTGGTGTAGGCAACTTTCATAGAGCACATCAAGCAAACTATATAAATGAATATCTTAATACATCTAATGATCTTAATTGGGGAATATGTGGAATTAATTTAAGAAAAGAAGATAGCAAAATATTTGATAATCTTAAATTAAGAAAAGGAAAATATATTCTTAAAACAATTTCTACATCTGGAGAAGAAGAATACAAAGAAATTAATTCTATAATTGAGTTAATAGACTGGAGTAGAAATAAAGAAGAAGCTGAGAATGCTCTTTCAAATCCAGATGTAAAATTAGTGACAATGACTGTTACTGAAAGTGGTTACTATATAAATGAAAAAAATAAATTAAATTTAAATCTACAAATTATTAAAAATAATATTGAGGGAAAAGAAAATAATATCATTTATTCATATCTCATGAAAGCTTTAAAAAAACGGATGTTATTTACAAATAAAAAAATCACATTGCTATGTTGTGATAATATTAGGGAAAATGGAATAATGTTAAAAGACTGTTTAAAACAATATTTATTAGCATCTAATGAATTTAATCTTTTAGAATGGATAGAAAGTAATGTAAGTTTTCCTTCTTGTGTTGTTGATCGAATTACTCCAAGAACACCTGAATTTTTAAAGTCTGAAATAATGGATAAATTTAGTTTAGATGAAAACTGTGGTGTCATGGCTGAGCCATTTATTCAATGGATAATAGAGGATGACTTCATTAATGAAAGACCAAGCCTTGAAGATGTTGGTGTCAAGTTTGTGCATGATGTATTACCCTATGAAGAAGCAAAAATTAGAATTCTTAATGGAGCTCACGTAGCATTAAGTTATTTTGGTGCACTTAAGGGTTACACAACTTATGATGAAGCAATATCTGATAAAAATTTAGAACAATATTTCTTTGAAATTCAACAAAAAGAAATAATACCAGCACTTGTACACAAACCCTTTAATTTAGAGGAATATATGTTCACAATTTATGAAAGATTTAAAAATAGAAATATTGCTGATAGATTAGAGAGAATTGCAATGGATGGAGTAGGTAAATTTCCAATATTTATACTACCGACCATACATAATTGCTTTGAAAAAAAAATAATTCCTGAAAACTGTATTGATGCAATTGCAAGTTGGTATGTTTTTATGTTGAAAATAAAAGATAAAAAATTAAATTTTGAATATTATGAACCGAGTTGGGAATGGATCAAATATTATTTAGAAAAAGATAAAGTTGTTAAATTTGCAAATTGTGTAGAGCTTTGGGGTGACACACCAAAACATTTTCCTTTATTTTCTGAAATTTTAGAAGAAAAAATTAATTTTTTAAAAAATATTTACTAAAAACTTAGATTGTGAGCAATCTTATTATTACTGTTATATAAATCTTTCCAAATTGAATACCTTTGTAATAAAAGATCAATGTTATCTTGATTAGGCTCATAAGTTTTACTTATTTTTATTTCACTAATAATATTTTCTTTATTATCAATATTAGAATCCTGATACATAGCTAATCTTGCAACACCAAGTGCAGCACCAAATTCACTTTGATCACAAACACTTAACTGTCTATTTAAAAGTGCTGCAAGCAATTCAATCCAAAATGAACTTTTTGAACCTCCTCCAACCATAAAGATTTTATCAAAGTTATTATTAACTTTCAAAATAGAATTTACTCCATCTAATATTCCAAAACTGACACCTTCAATTACTGCATACTGTAAATCTGTTGCATTTGTAGTTGTTTTTATAGAATGTAACGAACCTCTAATATGTGGATCATTATGTGGGGTTCTTTCTCCAGACAAATAAGGTAAAAAATATGAAGAATTTTTTATTGAATTTTTATCATTATAAAAGTGCTCTACATTATTAAGTGTATCAGTAATTGAAGTATTGGTAATACCACAAATCCAATCTAAACAATTACTTGCACTTAACATAACAGACATTAGGTGCCATTTATTTGGTAAACAATGACAAAAAGAATGTACAGCATCACCAGTATTACTCAAAAAATTTTCAGTAGGAGTAAAAAAAACTCCTGAAGTTCCAAGAGATATAAATGATTGATTTTTATTAGTTATACCCATACCGGTTGCTGCGGCAGCATTATCCCCTGCTCCACCCACAACTTTAACATTATAGTTAAAATTAAATTTCTCTTTTAAATCTTTTTTTAAAAATCCTGTCTGTTCATTTCCTTCCACTAAATCTGGCATATGTTTTTCTTCTAAAAATGAGCAAGATAAAAGTTGATTAGACCATCTTCTTTTTTGAATATCTAGCCATAATGTTCCAGATGCATCTGACATTTCAGAAAAAAATTCACCAGTAAGAACAAATCGTAAATAATCTTTAGGAAGTAAAACTTTAAAAATTTTTTTAAAATTATCTATTTCATTATTTTTTATCCAATTAATTTTTGGTGCAGTAAATCCGGGCATGGTAATATTTCCTGAAATTGATCGTACATCAAAATTTTGTTTTTCAAATTCTTCACACTCTTGATATGATCTTGTGTCATTCCAAAGAATACATGGTCTAATAACTTTTCCATCCTTGTCTATTAACGTAGCTCCATGCATATGACCGGATATTCCTATTGAAATAGTTTGTGAAAATTCTTTAGGTTTTTTTGACTTTAAAGTCTCCAAGCATTCCATTGTTGAATCGATCCATTCTTGTGGATTTTGTTCGCTAAAACCATCTTTAGGGGATTGTACAGTAAGACTTGAATTAGCGGATGCAAGGATGCTTTGATTTTGATCAATTAAAATCATTTTGATTGATGAAGTTCCAAGATCAATTCCAATAAACATAGAGTAAATTTATAACATTAATTTTTTAATTGATACAAAGAAATTAAAACTACTTGTAAGAATATCTAAATATAAATATTCCAGATGAAACAATAATAATTGCTCCTATAATTGTAAATATATCTGGGACTTCTCCATATACTAATAAACCAAAAATTATTCCCCAAACAATTATAGTATAATTATAAGGTGCTAAAATACTTGCTGGTGTAATACTCAATGCCTTTATTTGTAAAAATAACCCAGTACAAAAAAAGATACCCAAAAAAATAAAAAAAATAAAAGAAAATGAATGTAGAGGTTGCCAGAAAAAAAGTGATAGTACAAATGTAATGATGGCACCTATAAGACCATTGTAGAATAACATAGTTTCATTATCATCATACCTAGCATTTAATCTTGTTGCTATTTGAAATAGAGAATAGAAAAAAGCAGCGCATAATGGAATAATTAGATATGGATTAAATATAGTTAATCCAGGTCGCATTATTAGAATAACTCCACAAAAACTTACACAAATTGCTAACCAAGTGGCTCTATTTATTTTTTCTTTTAAAATAAAATAAGAAAAAACTAAAACTAGAACAGGGGCTAAAGATCCTATTGTGTGAGCATCTGCCAAAGCTAAGTGCCTAAAAGACAATACAAAAAAACAAGATTCACATACAGATAAAATACATCTAGTTATTTGTATCTTGTAATTATTTGAAAGATAAAATTTTTTAACTTTGTTTTTTTTAGCAATAAAAAAAGAGAGTATAAAACAAAAAGTAAACTTTACGAACAACAATACAAAAACAGAGTGATATTGAACTGCTGTTTTTTGAATTGTATCTAAAATACCAAAAGATAAATAAGTTAAAAGAGTTAAAATTATTCCATAGGTATAGGGATTTGATTTCATGTTCATTAAAGATTTTTAAAGATATTATTGTAAAAATCTTTTTTAATATTCTTATCTGCATCTAAAATTTGCATCATTAAAACAGCTGACAAATTATTTTTTGGATCTGCCAAAAAATAAGTAGCGGCATAGCCTGACCATCCAAATTCTCCAACTGGACCAAACTTATTTCGAGAGGTATTATTCATTAACACTCTAAATCCTAAACCCCAACCATATCCATCTAGATCATTTTGATAATCTTCATCTTTATTTGTATTAATTGATGTGATTTCAATTGGAAATAACTCTTTGTTTAAAGAATTATTTCGCATTAATTCTAAACTTTGAGAATTAATGAGCTCTTTTCCATTTTTATTTTTGCCATCAATAAGCATTGTAGCAAATTTTTCATAATCTTCAGCTGTAGAAAATAAACCATGTCCTCCTCTGGAATAATTTTTATTATTTGTTGGGTACCCGTATAATATTAACTTTCTTTTATCGTAATTTAAATTTGTTAGTTTAAATTTATCTCTGTTATATTCAAATGTTTCAACTAACTGACTATTACTGTTTTCATCAATATAAAAATTTGTATTATTCATTTTTAAAGGTAAAAAAATATTTTCGTTTAAAACGTCAAAAATTTTATCTTTTGTTACAACTTCTATAATTCTGGCTAAAACATCAATAGATATAGAATAATGCCATTTTGAACCAGGTTCATATAATAGAGGTAATTCAGAAATTTTACTTATCTCTTCCTCCAAACTTGAAGATGCAGAATGAAATAAACTTCTATCCTCATATTCTTGAGCTAAAAAATTATCACAACTGTTATATGTAAAGCCTGCTGTATGTTGTAAAAGTTGTCTAACAGTAGGTTTATTTTCTAGAGAAGTTGTATTTTTTAAGTTACTCTTAATACTACTAAGTTTTTTTAAATTTTTAAAATCAGATACATATTTATCTATAGTATCATCAAGAGATAAGAAATTTTTTTCAATTAATTGCATTGCTGCAAAACCAATAATTGGCTTTGTCATTGACCAAATTCTGTAATATGAATTTTTATTGAGCTTATTTTTTAATTCCGAATCTTTGTAACCAATTACTTCATGATAAATATTATTTTTATAATTTATTATCCATTCAGCTCCATTACATCTTCCTGCATCAATATGTTTTTGAAAATCTAATTTAATATTATCCATAAATGGATTAGATTAGACTCTTTATCTTTTCTATTAGCTCTGAATTAATTTGTCTTGGGCCTATATCTTGCCTATTAGTATGTCTTCGTTGTCCAGGTAATCGCACACCGTCTAAAGATGTCATTTGTTCAAAAAATTTCTCTGCATGTTCATTCCAATTTTTTCCTGCAATAAGCTCTGGAGATAAGGCCATAATAAATTCACCACCTCTTGCAGGACCTCCATCATTATTGTCTTCTTCTTTAGCTTCAAAACTAAATAAATCTCCTACTAGACCTGCAGCTAATAACTCAATCATCATTGCTATTGCAGAACCTTTGTAGTCGCCAAATGTTAAAAGAACTCCTCCATTTTCAATTTCAGATGGATTATCAGTTTTTTCTCCATCTTTATTTAAGCCTGTTCCAAATGGAACTTTGTGACCATCACGTGCTGCAACCTGAACTTCTCCCATCGCCATTGTTGAAGTTGCCATATCATAGACTACAGGGGTATTATTTTTTCTTGGCCAAGCAAATGATATTGGATTTGTACCAAATAATGGTTTTTTTGCACCAGCAGGAGCTACACTTGGTTTATAAGCTGTACAAGCAATTCCAACTAAGTTATTTTCAGCCAATCCTTCAGTTTCGTGCCATAAAGCTGCAAAATGATGAGTATTAGATATAGTCAAAACACCAACTCCATGTTTTTTTGTCGTTTTTATCAATTCAGGCAAACCAACTTTTATTCCTACGGGAGCAAATCCATAATCACCTTCAACACGAATTGCATTTTGTGTAAGATAAGTGTTTGTAGGTCTTGAAACACCATTAACTTTTTTACTTTTTAAAGAAGCTACATAACCAGGTATTCGAAATAACCCATGAGAAACACTTCCATCTCTTTCGGCATGTGAAACTGTTTTTGCTACAGAATCAGCATTGAAATGATCACATCCATTAGTTGATAATGCTTTATATGCGAGGTCATATACATTTTCTAATTCTAATGGCGTAGTATTCATTTACTTTTATTGAATAATTAATATTATTAATTCATGGATAGAGGATTATTAGACAATTTAAAAGATATTTTACAAGAAAGAATATCATTTTCAGAAAGTGTAAGAAACAATCATGCAAAAGGTGAGGATGCTTATGATCCTGTTCTACCTAGGGCAGTTTTATTTCCAAATAATAATGAAGAACTCTCAAAAATACTGAAAACTTGTAATGAATTTAAAGTACCCGTAACTGCATATGGAACAGGAACATCATTAGAGGGTCATGTTGTTGGAAATGAAGAAGGATTTACAATTTCAATGGAAAATTTTAACAAAATTATTTCTATTAATGAGGCAGACTTTGATTGTCGAGTGCAAGCAAATGTATCTAGAGAACAACTAAATGAAACTTTAAAAGATAAAGGAGTTTTTTTCCCTATTGACCCTGGCGCAAATGCGTCTCTCGGAGGTATGGCAGCTTGTTCAGCTTCAGGGACAATGGCTGTGAGATATGGAACTATGAGAACTACAGTGCTTGGTTTAACCGTTGTAATGGCCAATGGTGAAATTATAAATACAGGAACAAGGTCCAAAAAAACTTCTGCAGGATATAATCTTACTAACCTTTTTGTTGGATCAGAGGGAACTTTAGGAATAATAACTGAAGTGCATCTTCGATTATCTCCAATACCAGAGAGCATAATGAGTGCTGTTTGTCAGTTCCCTGATCTAGACTCTGCAGTTTTAACGGCACAAGAAATAATTCAATATGGTGTCCCTATTGCAAGAGTAGAATTATTAAACAAAGATCAAATGGATATAAGTATACAATACTCAAAGCTAGAAAATTTAGACAGTTTGCCAACACTATTCTATGAATTTCATGGCAGCAAGATTTCAAATAAAGAATCAATTGATGTAGTGGAAGAAATTTCCAAAAATAATAATGGTAGTGAATTTAAATGGGCTGCAAATACAGAAGAACGAAATAAAATCTGGAAAGCAAGACATAATGTGTATTATTCTGTTAAGGCACAGGGTGATAATATTAGGGTTTATGTTACTGATGTTTGTGTACCTATTTCAAACATAGTGGAATGTATTAAATTTGCAGAAACAGAACTTCGTGATACGGGATTAAAGGCACCTATGGTTGGTCATGTTGGTGATGGAAATTTTCATGTGTCTATTATCTACGATCCAAGTAAACAAAATGAGTACAAATATATTAGAGAATTTAGCAATAGATTAATTGATAAAGCTTTAGAGATGGATGGAACTATTACAGGAGAGCATGGTATTGGTCTTCAAAAAAAAGAATATTTGTTAAAACAACACCCTGATAATGTTCCTCTAATGAAATTAATTAAGAAAAGTTTTGATCCTAATAATATTTTAAATCCTAACAAAGTTTTTGATTTATAAATAATTTTATATTTTTTGTAGTTTTTTTGTTTTTAAAGATTTGTACATTCCTTCTAATACTTTAATTGTCTTTAATCCAATTTCACCATTTGAATGATTTTTTACATTTTTTCCAAGACAAATATCGATAAAAGTATTCAGTGCATCTTTAGTACCATAACTATAAGCACCATCTCCTTTACCTATTTTCTCTTCTATTATATTGCCATTATTTAAACGGACCAATAATCGTTCTCTGTTAATTTCCATGTCTAAATACAATACTCCTTTTGTACCATGAACTGTTATATAGAAAGTACCACCAAATTCTTTTGGAACAAATGCACTTCCTGAAAATGCACCAGTGGCACCATTTGAAAATTTCATTGATATAGCGTTTGTATAATCGACATCAGTTGGTGAAGGGACTGAGAGACAAAAAATTTCTCTAGGATCAAGATTAGTAATTTTAAATATACCTGCAAACATATGTGACAGTTGTCCCCAACCATAACCTCCAGCTTTATTTGGGTCAGACCAGGTTGATGCATGTGGCTGAAAAGTATGCATATTTGATTCACTAAGTGGTATGCCCTGAAATAAATCTGTAAGAGATGAAGTAAAAGCTGCATCAACATGTTTGATTTCGCCAATCGTATTAGTTAATATAATTTCTTCTGCTTTTGACATAAAATTTTTAAAGTTAAATCCATTGGGTATTAAAATTTGTTTATTAATTTTTTTAGCTAAACGTATTAATTGTTGAGCATCCTTTACATTTGTAGTCATAGGTTTTTCAATCATTACATGACAATTTTTTTCTAGTGATGCTTTTGCGTTTTCATAATGAGCATAATGAGGAGAGGAAATTATAACACCATCTAAATTTGAAAAATTTAACATTTCTCTGAAATTTGTAGATGCATACTTAAATCCAAATTTATCTTTAACAAATTTCAACTGATTTTTTTCAAGTTTACAAACACTTGTTAATTCAACTTCAGTTCGTTCTTTTAAATGAGGTATGTGGTTTTCTGTAGCCCACCAACCTGCACCAATGACACCTATTTTAATTTTTTGCATTTTTTTACTCTATTACAATAATTTACAAATGACATTAAGAGGATATTTATCTATTTATTAAATATTAAAGTAAATGAAAAATAAAAGAAATATTGCAATTCTGATGGGTGATCCATCTGGTATTGGTCCTGAGTTAATTTGTAAAATTCTAAATCATAATTTTTTAAAAAAAATAAATATAATAATTATTGGAGAAAAATATATATTTGACAAATATTTGAAGAAACAGAAAAATATTAAATTAATTAATAATTTTGATCAAGTAAAATTTAAAGGTACTAATAAGATTTTCTTTGATATTACTAAAAGAAAAGTAAGATATCCAATTGGAAAAGCAAATACAAAATCAGGAATTTCTGTTTTAAAATCTATCGGTATAGCAGTTGATTTATATAATAAGAGAAAAATAGATGGAATTAATTTTGCTCCATTTAATAAAACTAGTTTAGATCTTGCAGGTATGAAATTTAAAGATGAGCTTCATTATTTTAAAAATAAATTTAAAATAAAGAGCTATGTTTGTGAACTTAATGTATTGAATAATTTTTGGACTGCTAGAGTAACATCTCACATTCCCCTTAAAGATGTTGCAAAAAATATCACTATTAAAAATATTCTTGAACCAGTTAAATTAGTTAATAAGTATTTAAAAAAGAATGGAATTAAAAATCCAAAAGTAGGTGTTCAAGCTTTAAATCCTCACGCTGAGTTTGGAAATGAAGAGAAAAAAATAATAATCCCTGCAATAAGAAAAGCAAGAAAAATGAAAATTAAAGCTTTTGGACCATTACCATGTGATACATCATTTATTAGAGCTTATAAAAATAAAGAGTTTAATTGTCTTGTCGGCATGTATCATGATGCCGTACAATCAGGTCTTAAATCTTTTGGGTTTGAAAAAGGAGTTACTGTTCAAGGAGGTCTGCCAATACCCATTACCACTCCTGCTCATGGAACAGCATTTGATATTGTGGGTAAAAACAAAGCTAACGTAAGACCAATGATAGAATCTTTAAGGTTATTAATTAAACTCTTATCTTAAAATTAAAAAAATCTCTTGAATTAAATTATATTAATATAATAATAGTCTTGTGAGTAAAATTGTAAGTGTAAAAGCTAAAGTCTATAAATGGACAGGACCCGTTCAAAAAATTCATGAAAATTTTTGCACAAATGCTGCAGATATTGTTAATCAAGAAAATATTTCAAATGATAGATGGACAACATATAAATTTCATAGTTGGTTAGTTGTTGAAGTAGAAACAAGTGATGGTTTTATAGGTTTAGGTAATGCCGCATTATCCCCAGAACCATGTAAATCAGTTGTAGATACTTATTTAGAACCAGCCATTATCGGTGAAAGTATATGGGATTATGAACATATATGGCAAAAAATGTATCGACAAACACTAGCTTGGGGAAGAAAAGGTGTAGGTATGACAGCTATTAGTGCTGTTGATATTGCAATATGGGATGCACTTGGAAAATCTGCGAAACAACCTGTATTCAAATTATTAGGTGGAAAAACTAAATCAAAGCTGCCTTGTTATGCAAGTAAGCTTTATAGTCAACCTCTTGATAGTCTTGAAAAAGAAGCTAAAGATTACGTAGATCAAGGTTTTAAAGCAATGAAATTAAGACTTGGTTGGGGTCCCACTGATGGTGCTGTAGGTATGCACAAAAATATTGAGTTAATCAAAACAGTACGATCAGTTGTTGGTGATAATGTTGATCTTATGGCTGATGTATATATGGGGTGGACATTTGAATATGCAAAAAGAATGATGAGATTAATTGATAATGAAAATCTTCGTTGGTTAGAAGAACCAGTTATTGCTGATGATATTGATGGTTATGCAGATCTAAAAGCTTCATGTAGAACTCCTATATCTGGTGGTGAACATGAATATACACTTTTTGGTTTTAGACAATTACTAGAAAAAAAAGCAATTGATGTTGTGCAATTTGATACGAATAGAGTTGGTGGAATAACACAGGCGCATAAAATTTCTGCTTTAGCTGAAGCATTTCAAATACCCGTTATTCCTCACGCTGGACAAGTCCATAATTTTCATATTTCCATGAGTTCAGTCAACGCTCCTATTGTTGAATATTTTCCATTCTGGCCAGTAGAAATTGGTAATGAATTATTTTGGTATATTTTTGATGGAGAGCCTCAAGCAAAAAATGGTTTTATTGAATTAGATGAAAATAAGCACGGATTAGGAATAGAGTTATCTGAAAAATATTTAGAAAACTTTGAAATTCATCAATAATATTTAGTGACTATGTCTTTTGACTTCAGCACCTCTTTTTCCAATTAGAAAATCTAAATCTGCTCCTTTGTCAGCTTGCATTACATGTTCTACATACATTTTTTGATAACCACCTGTGATTTCCGGAACAACAGGTGAATAATTTTCCAGACGATTTTTTATTGTTTCATCATCAACTTTTAAATTCATTGTTCCTTGATCAACATCAACTTCTATTTCGTCACCATTTTGAACCGCTGCTAAAGGACCTTTAATCGCAGCTTCTGGAGCTGTATGAAGTATTACTGTACCATATGCTGTTCCACTCATTCTAGCATCAGATATTCGAATCATATCTCTCACACCTTTCTTAAGTACTTTTTGTGGAAGTCTCATATTACCAACTTCAGCCATGCCAGGATAGCCTTTTGGCCCACAGTTTTTTAAAACTAATATTGAATTTTCATCAACTTCTAAATTAGGATCATCAATCTTTTCATGAAACTCTTCTACGCTTTCAAAAACTACAGCTTTTCCAGTATGTTGCATTAATTCAGGCGATGCGGCTGATGGTTTAATAATTGCACCATTTGGAGCAATATTACCCCTAAGAATTTTAATTCCTCCGTTTTTTGTTAATGGATTTTCAAATTCTTTGATAACGTCATTGTTCCAACATTTGGCATTTATATTATTCTTAGCTATAGTTTTTCCATTAACAGTCATTTCATTTTCTTCTAATAGATTTTTTTCCATTAATCTTTTTATAACTACAGGAACACCACCTGCATAATAAAAATCTTCCATTAAGTATTTTCCAGAAGGTTGAAGGTTTACTAATGTTGGAATACCTTCTCCACATTTATTCCAATCTTCTAATTCTAAATCTATTTCCATTCGACCTGCGATTGCAGCCAAATGGATAACTGCATTTGTAGATCCCCCTATTGCTCCATTGACCTTGATTGCATTTTCAAATGATTTTTTTGTAACAATTTTCGACATAGTTATATCTTCCTTAACCATTTCAACAATTCTTTTCCCAGACATATGAGCTAAAGCATATCTTCTTGAGTCAACTGCAGGTATAGCAGCATTTTCAGGTAGCGACATCCCTAATGCTTCCACCATTGATCCCATTGTTGATGCTGTACCCATAGTCATACAATTACCTTTTGATCTACTCATTGAAATTTCTGCATTAATAAAATCTTCTTCTGTAATTACACCAGCATTTAAATCTGCATCAAGTTTCCAAACACCAGTACCAGAACCTATTATTTCACCTTGATGATGTCCGTTAAGCATTGGGCCACCTGAAACACCTATTGTAGGAAGATCTACACTTGCAGCTCCCATCATTAATGAAGGTGTTGTTTTATCACAACCCATTAATAATACGACTCCGTCTATAGGATTACCTCTTATTGCCTCTTCAACATCCATACTTGCTAAATTTCTAAACAACATAGCTGTAGGTCTTAAATTGGATTCACTTGCTGAAAAAACAGGGAATTCAAGAGGAAAACCACCAGCTTCATAAACACCTTTTTTAACAGACTCTGCTATCTCTCTGAAATGACCATTACAAGGAGTTAATTCTGACCAAGTGTTACAAATTCCAATTACTGGACGGCCGTCAAACAAATGATTTGGATGACCCTGATTTCTCATCCAGCCTCGATGAATAAATGTATCTCTTCGATGTGATTTAGAATTATACCAATTAGAAGATCGAAATTTATTCTTTTTATTCATGTGTGAAAGTTTTAGCTAATTAAAGTAAAAAATCAAATTTTAAATTTATTATCTTCAAGGCCAGGTACATTAACATTTAATGCAAATAAACTACCGTCATGTTGATTTTTACCTAAATTTGTAGCACTTGTAATAAATAAAGTTTTAAGATCACTTCCTCCAAATACACAATTTGTTACATTTTCAACAGGTAGCTCATAAATTTTATCTATTCTTCCTTTAGGGTCAATTCTCACTACACATGATCCACCCCAACGACAATTCCAAATAAAACCATCACTATCAATAGTTGATCCATCTGGAGC
This sequence comes from uncultured Alphaproteobacteria bacterium, assembly GCA_902525035.1. GTDB lineage: Bacteria > Pseudomonadota > Alphaproteobacteria > HIMB59 > CACPNW01. The sequence continues at coordinate 129,019 of CABZFN010000002.1, forward strand.
GCCTCTATCAAAATCGAAGAAGTTTTTTTTATCTGATAAACTACCTTCATCTAGGTTAAAATTGTATTCTAGTAATGATCCCTCAGTTGTATCGGCAAAATAAAATTTTGAGTTGTCTGGACTCCAAATAAATGTATTAGGTATACCAAGGTTTGTCTCAACAATATTTAACTTATTATCTGATAGACAATATAAACTTCCAGATTTAGTATTTAAAGATATTGCACTTCCATCTTGATTAAAATTATTTTGCATCGTCCCAAACCAGAGCCTGCCCCTAGCATCAGATGCACCATCATTAGATCTATTTGTTAAAATATCATCTTCAACATTAATTATTCTTTCGTATTTTTTAGATTGAAAGTTAAATTTATTTACTCCATTATTTGAGACTAAAGCAATTTCATTTTCTGAGATTATTGACGTCGCTGTTACAAAATCAGGTAAATCAAAAGTTTCTAATTTTTCGTTATCTAAAATAATTCTAAATAAAACTGATTTTGGTTTAATATCTACCCAGAGTAAACTTTGATCAATTGAAGACCACGTGATACCTTCTCCTAAACTATTTTTTACATCTTTATATAATTCGACCTTACTCATATTTTAGATCATTATAATAAAATTTAAAATTTATGAAGATAAGTTTAGAGGTAATGGGCTTTATCTTTAATACGAGCCATTACCTCTTTGGTTGCTGCTTCAGATCCATCATGGAACGTACCCATTAGTTTATCTAAGAAACTAGTATTTCCACCTGAATAATTACATTCAAAATATTTATGATGAATGTAATGCATGTAATCACCTGTTGGAATTGATACACCATTTTTAAAAGTCATTTTCTCATATCCTGTATGTCCAGGCGTAGGCGCTAAGCCGGCATGAAATACATGATACATCGCAACAAGAGGATGAGAAGGGATAATCCAATGAACTAAGATTCCTGAAAAATAGAGTATATGCTCTATTGGATGCATAGACATACCTGACCAAGCACCTGTATTCGTATTACGGTGGTGAACTTTATGAGCAATTTTATAAAGGGGTGCCCAGTGCAATAACCTATGAGTTAAATAAAAATGTGCGTCTCTTATAAACGGGACAAGAAAGAACATAAAACAACAATATATTGGATAAGTTTCCCAGCTTACATATGGGATTATTTGATTTGCAAATGCCCAAAATGTAATAACTTCATAAGCTGTCCACAATGGAATAGCGCTACAAAAAGTATAAAATAGGTTATCTTTAGTCTGGTCATTAAATAAAAATGTAGAGTTATTTTTTTCCAAAGGTCGTGGATTATATTTAAACGAAGTTCCTTGTGTCTTCAGTCTTAAATGAAAGAAGCCTGTCCAAAGCAAAATAATAACTGCATTTCTGAAAAATATATAAGATATCCATCCTAATTCAAAAGTCTTCATTGTCTCTAAAGAAGGAGTCAAGAAAAGATATGTAGCAACTGTTATTGCTGCAAAAACAAATGTCCATGGGAAAAAAATTCCTGGGAACTTAAAAAAGTATTTTAAAAATTTTATTGGGTTTAAAAATATATCTTTAGGAGGATTAATACTTATTGTACCAAAAGGCTTCCAATGACCTCTCTTATCTCTGGTACCGAAATCATTATCATTTAATTGATTTCCCATGATATATTTATAGTATATTTTAAATAAAAAAAAAGAGACTAAATTGTCGTATCTGGAACATTCACATCAATAAAATAATTTTTATCTCTAGATTGCTTAAATATTGCTGGAATTATTGATCTATAAGCAGAAATTATTCCATAATGAGGTTCTGGCATTTGATTTTTAACTGTTTTGTGAAACTTTTTTAAATTATGACATGGGATTTTTGGGAAAATGTGGTGTTCAATATGATACTCCATATTCGAATACAAAAAACTAAAAAAGGGATTAAGAATAACAGTTCTTGTACTTTTTCTATGATCTTTAATATTATCTGCTAATCCTGCGTGTTGAGTCATGGCACAAATCATTAATACAGTGTTGCCATAAAATGGAGGAAAAATTATCATAATAATAGGTAACCAGGATTGAAGTAAAACTGAGGATAAAATTACAAGTAACCAAAAACTTACATATAATCTTGAACTATTAATAATTTTTTTTATTTCCGTTTGAGGTACTGTAACTTTTACAACAGGAGTAATTATTCCAAATGAATGTTTAATAATTTCAAAATGGGTAAAATGTCTTATTTTCTGAATATTAATTATTGGACCAAGAGGTAAAAAATTTAAAAGAAATCTAACAGGTTCTGTTGGTTTCGGACTATTGTTTTCATAATCGTACACTTCCTCATGTGTAAATATGGTGTAAGTATGGTGATGAAAATGACTCCACTTCCATCTAACTGCTTCAAAACCTCCAAGCAAAGAAGTTATATGATAAAAAAATTTATTTAACACTCTTGTTTTAAAATATGTTTCGTGATTTGTTTCGTGTTGAATGCTTATGATTTTACAATAGAAAATATTTCCATATAGTAAAAGAGCAGGTATTGACCATAAAGTACCCCAACTTAGAATACATAGATATCCGCTTAATATTAGAGCAACAATAAATACGGATATATCTAATAATCCTTTTATATCGGATCTCTTAGAAAGCTCCTTTAAAATTTTCTTATCTATTTTTGGTTTATACCAAGTTTTTAAATCAACTTCGCCCGCAAACATTATTAAAATTTTTCTGAAAGCTTTAAAAATTTTTCAAATTCACCTTCATCGATGTTAACTGTGATTTTAGGGTCATTAAATTTTTTGTTCACCGTATCATCATGAAACTCTTTGAATGCACTTACTCTTTCAGCTTGTAATTTTGAAAATTCTTTATTAAAATCTCTATAAATTCGTGCATGTCTTGGAATTTTTCCTTGTGTATACCCAAGTACATCATTAGCAAATAAATATTGCCCATCACATCCGGAACCACTTCCCATTGAGAGAGTCATGATATCAACTTTTTTTGTAATAACTTCTGCAACTTTTGGTGGAACAACTTCGAGCTCAACTCCTATAGCACCCGCTTCTTGTAACTCAAGAGTATGTTCTAAAATTCTGATGGCTTTATCTGCAGTTTTACCTTGTGCAACAAATCCTCCAATCCAAGTAGCATTTCCTGGAACTAATCCAACATGACTGTTAATTGGAACATATTCATCTCTTAATGCTCTAATCCATTTGTAACTCCAATTACCGCCATAGATAACGTCTGCGCCAATGTCTAAATACTTGTGTGATAGTTTCATTGCTTCATACTCAGAAGCTACTCTTACTGCACCTCCGGATTGCATAAAACAAGTTGGTGCTGCCTTGCGAATTCGCTTAAGTTCATCAAAAGAATTGTAAATACCAAATTGTGGAGCATCATGAGAAGTACAAATCATGTCAATGCCTGCCTCTTCAGCTGCTGCAGCTTCATCAGCATTATGCACAAACATAACACTTAGTTGTCTTTTACCTTTGCATTGCAAATAATCGTAAACTGTAAGTTTTTTTCTGCTCATAAAATCTCCAAAAAAATATTTAATCTATCTTAATGAAAATTTTGTCATTATCAACTTTAACTGGGTATGTTTTTAAATCCTCACACGCTGGTGGGCTTAAAGCTTCTCCAGATTTAATGTTAAAAATTCCTTGGTGCATTGGACATTCAATTTCATCATCCATAACCAAACCATCTTCAAGATGTACAGCCTCGTGTGTACAAATTCCATCTGTAGCATAAAAGCCATCTGTTAACCTATACACGCAAAAAGTTTTATCTTGATGATCAAATCTGATGAGATCCTCTTCTTCAATACTATCTGTAGACCCAACTTCAATCCAAATTTCTTCTGACATAAGTTATATATAATGTCTATTATATGAAAATAAATACAAAATAATTAAATTATTATTTTTGTATAAGTTTATTTAATTTTTGATTTTGATCTGCAAGAATTTGTTTATCTACTATAGTATTTTTCTCAGTTAATTTAGAAGTTATTCTAATATCACGACCAACTTTTCCTGCAATTCCAAGACCACATGCACCTCTTATTATTTTATTTTTTAGAAAAAAATGAATTACACCATTATTAATATCATTACCTCTTTCAATGATTTCATCATAATCATCACAAATACCAGTCAGTTGAAGATTCAAATTAAATTGATCAGACCACATCCAAGGAATTGAAGTGTATTCTGTTTTTACTCCAGCAATATTTTTTCCAGCACATATTCCATGATTTTGTGCATGTTGATAAGACTCAAGTCGCATATTTCTTTCATATAATGGATGATAAAAATTAGATACGTCACCTGCTGCGTAAACATCTTTAATAGAAGTTTCACAAAATTGATTAGTTACAATACCATTATCAAGCTTTAAATTTGTATTTTCAAATAGCTTTACAGACGGGGTTGAGCCTATACCTGCAATTATAAAATCTGTTTCTATTAAAGAATTATCATTTAATAAAATTTCATAAATGCCATTTTTTTTAGTTATTTTTTCTATCTGTTTATTTAATATTATTTCATTTCCATGTTCTATATGAGTGTTTTGAACTATGTCAGCAATTTGTTTGGGTATAATTCTTCCCATAAGTTGGTTACCAATTTCGATAACAGTTACTTTCTTTTGAAGCTGAGATAAAGATGAAGCAATTTCTAAACCAATGAAACCACCACCAACAATTGTTATTTTATTTTTATTTGAAACTATTTCTTTAATTTTTTTGGCTTCTTCTAAATTTCTTAGATAATAAACATCATTTTTTAAATTATTATCTAAGCTAAGTTTTTTATTTTCAGAACCTGTTGAAATAAGCAAACTATCATAAGAGTAAACATCATCATTTTTTGCAAAAAGTTTTTTATTTTCAAAATCAACTTTATTAATTGATATATTTTCAAATTCTATATTTTCATTTTTTAGTACATCTGTAGAATGAAAATAAAGATCTTCTTCATTTTTTTTATCTAACAAAAAATCTTTAGATAATGGAGGTCTTTCGTATGGTAATAAATTTTCTTCACCTAAAATTTTAATATTTGATTCTGAACTATTTTGTCTAATCTCTCTAGCAGCAAAGATTCCAGCTTGACCGCCACCTAAAATTATAACGTTATTTTTCACCTATTCTAAGCGTTGCTTGGAACAGATAATGGAATTTGATAGTCTGGATTTTTTGCTTGTTTTATAAGTGCAGGAATAATTTCTTTATAAGCCCCTAGAAGACCTTTTCTTGCAGGTGGTAATTGATCTTTAATCATAGCATGTAGTTTTGGCAGATTGTGTGAGGGTACTTGAGGGAACATATGATGCTCAACATGATATTCCATATGCCAATATAAAAAACTTAAAACTGGATTTAAATACACTGTTCTTGTTGTATACCTATGATCTCTTTTATCTTCTCTAAGTCCTGCGTGCTGTGTGAGGCCCATAAGCATAACAAGAGTCTTTCCATAAAAATTAGGTAATAAAACATATAGAACTGGTAACCAGCTTTGAAAGTATATCGAAGATGCAATGCTTATGATCCATATTGAAAGGTGACTCCAGGCAGATAATCTACATTTCCATCTTTCTTTTTCAGGAATACAAACTTTCATTACATCTGTAGTTACACCAAAGGCATGTTTTATAGTTTCCCATTGAAGAGAATTTTTAAAGAAAAATAAACCTGAAAATGGAATATAGTGAGAAAAAAATACAATCAAGTCAGTTGGTTTTTTTACATGTATTTCAAAATCTACAGGATCATTAAATTGAGTATACGTATGATGATGGTAGTGTGAATACCTCCATCTAATCGGTTCAAAATTATCCATAAAGCTGGCTATATAATAAAAGAAATCGTTCCAGAATTTAGATTTAAATGCTGTTCTATGACCAGTTTCGTGCCATATAGCATCGCTGCATCCCCAAATATTTCCATATATTAAAAAAAATAGTAAAGACCACCAAGTACCCCAAGTAATATAAGCTAAATAACCAAAAAGAATCAAAGATGTGAAAAAAATAATCATGTGCTTGAAACCTTGCCAATCGGATTTCTTACATAATTGTTTAAATTCTTTTTTATCTATGTTGGCTCTGTACCATTTGCCTAAATCAACATCCATATTTAAAAAATATCACTTTTTGGTAATCTTATAAATACAAAAATTAGGTTATTTTCCTGATTAAGTGCGACCATTTAATCTGTCGAAGGACATGAGAATATGATTTGTAATAAGCCTTTTAATACTTTAATTTAATTGTAATATTGATTTATTCACTTATAAAATAAATCATAAATTATTCGGAGGAATTATGAAAAAAATCTTTGCCGTCATTGCTCTATTTTTTGCTTTTGTATCTACTTCAGCAGTAGCGAAAAATGATTATAGCTGTGACAAGAAATTTATCTTTTTCCCAGGTGGTCCAGAAGGTGGTCCATTTGGAACTATCGTTTACAATGGTGCAGTAGCTGCAGCAGAACATACTGGTTGTGACGTGGATTATTACTGGTCACAATGGAACTCAGAAATTATGATTAAGCAATTTAAAGAAGCTGTTGCTTTACAGCCTGATGGAATTGCAATTTATGGTTTTCCAGGTGATGCTGCAATGAGACCTATCATTCAAGAAGCTAGAGAAATGGGAATAGTAATTACTACTATGAACACTCCTCTTCCTGATCTTGAATCAGAATATAAAACTGAAGGTTTTGGTTATGCAGGTGCAGATTTATTTGATGCTGGATTTAATCTAGGTAAAAAAGCTGTTGAAGTTTGTGGTCTACAATCTGGAGATAAAGCTTTTATCTGGGGTCTTGCAAGTATGCCAAATAGAGGAGAAAGAACTAAAGGTGCAATAGCTGGTGTTGAAGCAGCAGGTGTTGAAGTTGTTTATCAAGAAATTCCTGATAACGTAAACTCAGATGCATCTCAGGGAACTCCAATGTACGTTGCTACTTATAGTGCAAATCCTGATATCAAAATGGCGATCACAGATCATGGTGGATTAACTGCAAGTTTACCAACTTATATGAAAGCTGCAGGCCACGGTACTGAAGAAGTATGTGGTGCTGGATTTGATTTATCAGCTCCAATTGTTGATGGAATTAACTCTGGTTACATTGACGTAGTAATTGATCAACAACCATTTATCCAAGGATATATGCCAATTGTTCAGTTATTCCTAAGTACTAAATATGGAATGGCTGGATTAGCAATGGATACTGGTGCTGCATTTGTTACAGCTGATAATGTAGAAGCTGTTGCTCCGTTAGCAGCAGTACAAATCAGATAAATAAAAATAATAGAACCTGCCTTATTTTATTAAGGCAGGTTAATTTTTTATGGCAGAAGAACTCTTAAAATTAGAAAATATTTATAAAAACTTTGGAAACGTAAAGGTTTTAAAAGATGTAAACATCAAAATAAATAAAGGTGAAGTAGTAGCTTTAATAGGTGATAACGGAGCTGGCAAATCAACACTTATAAAAGTTATAACAGGAGTTCATAGTCCAAACTCAGGAAAAGTATTTTTTAAAAATGAAGAAGTACAAATTAAATCAGTTGCTCAATCAAGAAAAATGGGAATAGAAGCAGTTTACCAAGAAAGAGCATTGTGTGATCAACAAGAATTATTTAGAAACATATTTGCTGGAAGAGAAATTACAAACTCATTTGGTTTTTTAGATATAAAAAAACAGAGAAAAGAAGCAGAGAAAATTCTTCGTGACTATATTGGATTTACATCAAAAGCTATAACGGTTGACTCTCAAGTAATGGGATTATCTGGTGGAGAAAAGCAAGGTGTTGCTTTTGGTAGATCATTATATTTTAATTCTGATTTGATCGTATTAGATGAACCAACTATGGGCTTATCAATTCAAGAAACAGAAAAAGTCTTGAATTTCGTAAAGGGTTTAAAAAATGAAAATAAATCAGCAATTTTTATCGATCATAATATAATTCATGTCTATGGTGCTGCAGATAGATTTATTATTTTAGATAGGGGTGAAGTTGTAGGAGAGTTTAATAAAGAAGAAATATCAAGAGAAGAACTTGTACAGAAAATGATACAGTTGCATGAATCTGGGAAAATTAAAGTGGAAGATTAAATGAGTAATTTATTAAATAGTTATTTTGTAAAAACACATAAGCTTGAGATTAGTATTACAATAATCGCAATCGTTCTGTTTCTAATATACTTTTTAGGTGCACCACATGTTTTCACTCGCTTTCCAATTTATAGAGCATTTATGCAATCAATGCCTTTTTTTGGAATCATTGCTATATCAGCAACATTTGTCGTTACGCTTGGTGAAATTGATTTATCATTTCCTTCTATAGTTGGGATTACTTCACTAATTTTTGGAATGGTTATGACATCAACTGATGGTAACGTTTTCATTGCATTTATACTTGCAACTTCTCTTGGAATGTTTGCAGGTCTAGTTAATGGATTACTTGTTACTAAAATAGGTATTCCTTCAATAGTAGCTACTATAGGGACATTATTTTTTTGGCGTGGATTGGTAAATGTAATTTCACAAGGAAGTGGTATTGCAATCGTCGATGTAGCAGATGGAACATGGCATCATATGATATTTGTTGAAAAATTATTTGGAAAAATTCCAATGCAATTTATTTGGTTCATTGTTTTAACTGGATTAATGCAATGGGTTTATCGATACCATAAATTTGGAAATCATATCCACTTTGTAGGTGATAACAAAGCAAGCGCTCAAATGATGGGTATTAACGTTGATAATGTAAAAATTATTGCTTTTGTTCAACTAGGATTTTTCTCTGCATTAGCAGGAATTTTTACAATGTATGAAATGTTATATTTCTGGCCTACACAAGGTGAAGGTTTAATGTTAACGACACTAGCAGCTGTATTCGTTGGTGGTACATCAGTATTTGGTGGTAAAGGTACTATTTTTGGAACTTTTATTGGAGTATTAATTATTGGATCATTAGAATCAGGAATAGTTGCTTTAGGCTTATCTGGTTTTTATGTAAAATTTATTAATGGACTCATGATTACAGTAGCAGTAACAGTCTACGCTCTAATACAAAGAAGAAAGAATTAATAAGTTGCTCTACCTCCACTCAAATCAAAAGTTGAGCCTGTTGTGTAAGAATTTTCTTCAGAAGACATCCATGCAACTAAAGAAGCTAATTCTTCAACTAACACAAATCTGTTTCTAGGAATTTTTGATAACATATAATCAATATGTTCTTGGGTAATTTGATCAAAAATACGCGTTTTAGCAGGCGCAGGAGTAACACAATTTACTGAGATGTTATTTTCTGCTAATTCTTTTCCTAAAGATTTAGTAAGTGCGATAACTCCTGCTTTGGCTGCACTATAAGGCATTGCATTAGGATTACCTTCCTTACCAGCTATCGAGGAAATATTTACTATACGTCCATAATTATGTTTTATGAAATGAGGAACTATAGTTTTGCAGCAATAAAATACTCCGCTTAGATCTATGTCTATAACTTTTTGCCATTCCTCTAGTGGATAATCCCATGTCTTAAAGTTTGGTCCAGCTATTCCTGCATTGTTTATTAAAACATCAATTTTGTTTTCATACGTAAGACTTTCAGCAAATGCATTCTCCACACTTTTATAATTTGACACATCAACTTCAATTTTTTGAGTATTTTTTAGATCAACTTTATTTAAATATTCTGTATCTTTATCCCATATTAGCACTTTTGCACCTGACTCTATAAATCTTTTTGTAATTGCTAAACCAAAACCTTGTGCTCCACCAGTTACGATAGCTACTCTATTTGCTAAATCAATTTTATTCATTTGATTTGTTCTAAAATATATTCAGCTGAACTAACACGGTATTCGCCATCATCTTCAATAAACTTGTTTATAATCATATTATTCTCAATGATCATGGCAAATCTTCGACACCTAAAGCCCATATAATTTTTTGTCTTATCAGATATCAGGTCAAAATATTTTGTAATCTCAGCATTTCCGTCTGCAATTCCATTGATCTTTTCTCCATCTGTATAACTCAATAACCAAGATTTCATAACATGTTCATCGTTTACAGAAAGACAATAAATTCCATTAATTTTTTTATTTATAAATGAATTATATAATTTTATATAACCTGGAAGATGTTTCTCAGAACAAGTTGGCGTAAATGCACCTGGAACACCAAATAGGATAATTTTTTTATTTATAAATTCATTTTTTAATGAAGATACTGAAGAAACACCTTTTTTAATAATAGGCACTTTAAAATCATCAACGTACATGTTTATCATTTAACTTTATTATATGTTTCAAATAATTGTTTCTCAGTTAATATTTCATTCATTACTATGCCTTCAGGAAACTTTGAAGAATAAAATGCATTAAAAGGTATGCCAAATTTATTATATTTTTTTAAAAATTTATTTATTTTTTCATTTGGTTGTGTCCAATCAGCTTTTATCAATGTCACTTCTTGTGAATCAAAAAATTCTGAAACTGTTTCTGAATTTAAAACATTAATTTTATTAAACTTACAGGTAATGCACCAATCAGCAGTTATATCTAAAAAAACAATTTCATTATTAGCTATTATTTCAGGAATACTTTTAGAATTAAAATCTAACCAATTACTACTTTTATAATTTTCTTCATTAATTTTTTGAAAGGATTTTAAATATGGAGTTAAAAAGAAAATAATTATTAAAGAAATAATTAATGGAATTTGAAAAATTCTAAATTTTAAAATTGCTGATATTAAGATTAATAAAAAAGTAAATGTAAGTATAAAAAAATAATTAAAATAATTATTTAATATACTTAAAAGCCAAACTATTGTTATTGATAATAAAATAGATAAAAAATATTTAAAATAAATCATCCATTTTCCAGATCGAGGTAAGAAGGAAATTATGCCTGGAAAAAAAGCTACAACTAAATAAGGTAAGCTCATTCCAATACCCATAAAACAAAATATTAAAAATAGATATGTTGTTGATTGGGTAAATGCAGCTGTGACAGCTGTTCCTAAATAAGGTGCAGAACAAGGTGTAGCAAGTAGTGTAGCAAAAAAACCATTAAAGAAATTTTTTGTATAAAAATTATTTCCTGAATTTAAGATTTTTGATGAATATAAAAAACTTGGTATATTTATTTGGAAAAGACCGAGTGTATTCAAGAAGAAGATTGATATAATTATCAAAATGAACATTAAAAAGTAGGGTTCTTGAAATTGCATACCCCAAGATATTGAAATATTGATTTGTTTCAGGATAGCAAAAAAAGCTCCAAGTATTAGAAAAGAGGTGATAATACCCAATACAGTTATAAAAAAACTACTTTTTATCTTTTTATCTTCAGTATTAATTACAGATAATAATTTTAAGGATAATACTGGAAAAACACATGGCATAAGATTCAAAATAAACCCGCCTAATAGAGAAATTAAGAGTAAGTATATAAGACTTGAGTTTATTGAAATATTTTTATCTACATTTTGAATTTCTACATTTTTTTCAATTTTAAAACTATGATTATTATCGTAAAAAAATATTTCTATTGGAAATTTTTTTTTATTAAAATGATCAGCACTGTAATATAAAACGGTATTCAATTTTTGAAAATCAAGAGAATAATTATTTATTGGTTCTACAACAGGTAATCCAAATGGTGTGTGAATAAATATTTTTGGATCATCAAAAAAAGAGTTAGTTGATATTTCTATATCAAAAATAACACTATTGTTATTTTCAATGGCCTTGAATGAGAAATTAGATATGGGTGTAAAATCTATATTATTATTTAATGTAGTAGATAGAGCTTTTTCAATTTCAAAAAAATAATCTGTATAATTACCATTTCCAGATGGTAAATTTAAAAATATATCTGCGCTACCTGGAATACAAACATCTTTACAAACTAAATAATTAATATTTAAATTTAAATTTGTTGGTTCTTGCTTGTCTTCAATATCTACAATCAAAGGAAAGATAACCTTATCTTTATATCCAATTGATTTTAAACCTAGTATTTCAAATTCTATTGGCTCTGGCCATAATATTTTAATATCTTTTACATTCGAGGAATTATTCCATATAATTTTTTGAGGGAAACCTCCCCCACCAGGCGACTTCCAATATGTTTTCCATCCATCTGCTAATTCATATTCTAATGCTAAAATTAATTGATTATTATTATTTAGTGTAGTCATTGGTGAAATTAATCTTACTTTAGATTTTTCACTAATTGCCCAATCGGAGGATAAGGAGTATGCAGATGTGCTGAAAAGTCCAAGAGCAAATATTATTGCTATTTTTAATAGATTTTTAACTTTTATTACCTTGTTCATATAAAATAAATCAATACAATATTGAAAAATATAAATTAACGCGAATATATATACAATATGAATTTAACTGGTCAGTTCTTAATTTCAATGCCTTCATTAGAAGATGATAGATTTGAAAAAACAGTGATTTATATGTGCGCGCACTCAAAAGATGGGGCTATGGGTATTATAATTAATAAGAAAATTGATTATGATCTTTACCCCGATTTGCTTGAACAATTAGGTATAGACAAGCCATTAGAGGATAAAAAGCTTTATATTCGTTATGGTGGCCCAGTTGAAAGTGGAAGGGGATTTGTTTTACACTCTGATGAAGTAATTCAAAAAGAAACCTTAACAATTGATAAAGGTGTTGCGTTAACTAGTACTTCAGAATTTTTTGAAGATCTTTCAAAAGGTAATGGCCCAAAGAATAGTATCCTAGCTCTTGGATACGCAGGATGGGGTCCAGGACAGATTGAAAAGGAATTAGCTTCAAATAGTTGGATGACGCTAAAAGCAGATAGTGATTTTATTTTTGACGAAAAAGTTAATAATAAGTGGAAGGATGCATTTAATTTATTAGGAATAGATGCAAGTAAACTCTCATTGTTCTCTGGAAATTGTTAATTATAGAACAATCTCAAAAACCCTTTCTTTATCTTTTTCTAAAACTTTTTTTATTTTAAATTTTGCAGTTTTAGTAAGTTTAGTTCCTTTACTTGTCACAAATGATTTCATTTTAATTACTTCTTTTTCAGGCATTTTTCTTTCATACTTCAAAATATGTTTCTTTCCACTAATAATAAATGATGTTTTCATGTATAATTTCCTCTGATTGATTTAAATTAAAATTAATTTCTTGGACTCAACTTACTAAAATAAGACCCCTCTTTTTGTAACCAAGAATTAATCATATTGAAAAAGTTATTACTTAAGTAGTAATTTTTAATTCGCTTATCTGTTTTACTTTGCTCTTTAGTAAAAATATTTTTTTCCAAAGCCTCGTTTAGAATAGATTGAATAGATGATCTTGAGCCAATTGACTTTGGTATATTTGCACAAATTGTTTCAAATGAAATTCCGTTTAATCTATTATTTTCATAAATTTCTAATGAAATAACATGGTGTAAAATTGATTTAAATAAAAATTTTGAAACGTAATCTTCTGAGAAAAAGCTGGAGTATATATTTCTCTTTTTTTCTTTTATAATTTCTGTTTCTGTCATTTAATACTCTGTCTAATATTTAGTAGTTTTGGGAGAGCAAATGCTCTCCCAATTATTAGTGACCAACTATAAGGAGTTGATGTGCTAATCACTAAATTCATTAGTCTCTGATGCTGTAAGCCATTACGCCTACTTCAGATTTATCTGTTCCAAGTTTTTCAGCCTCTTCACTAATTCTAATACCAAAAAGCATTTTCATGATGTACCAAATAATAAATGATACGACGAAAACGAAAACATTAATTGCTATTATACCGTAAAGTTGAGCTCCATAACTTGCAGCACTGTTTGAAATTGGAACAACTAATGTTCCAAAAATTCCAGCAAAACCGTGAACAGGAATTGCACCAACAACGTCGTCAATTTTTAGAGATATTAAAAGTCTAGTACCATAGAAGACAATTAAACCACCAACTGCACCAATGATTATTGCTAGGATTGGTGATGGAGCTAATGGTTCTGCTGTAATTGCTACTAGCCCACCTAATGCGCCATTAAGCATCATAACAACATCTGTTTTACCAGTTACTAGTCTTGAAATTACTGCACAAGCCATTACACCTGCACCAGCTGCCAAGTTAGTATTAATATATATTGTTGCTACTGCTGTAACATCATCAAATGTACCCATTGCAAGTTGTGATCCACCATTAAATCCGAACCATCCAAGCCATAGGATAAATACACCAAGAGTTGCAAGAGGTATTGAAGAATTTGCAAAAGGCTCCATTGGAGATGCTTCACCACTGTCAGTGAATCTTCCTAATCTTGGGCCTAATAAAATTGCACCAGCAAGTGCTGCTGCTGCTCCTGCACTATGTACTAGAGTTGAACCAGCAAAATCTGAGAAACCAGCTTCAGCTAAGTATCCTCCGCCCCACTGCCAACCCATTTCAATTGGATAAATGAAACCAGTTAATAAAGCACAGAAAATAAAGAATGGCCAAATTTTAATTCTTTCAGCTAGTGTTCCAGATACAATTGAGCAAGTTGTTGCACAAAATACCATCTGAAAGAACCAGTCAGAACCATCTGAATAACCTGTATCAACAGCGCTACCATCACTCCAAGGAATTGGAGATCCAATAAATCCTCCAGCGGGTATACCGTAAGCCATATTGTATCCAACTAACCAAAACATTATTCCTGCAATTGAATACAAGCCAATGTTTTTAGCTGCAATTGTTGCTACACTTTTGGATGTAACAAGTCCTGATTCAAGCATTGCAAATCCTGCTGCCATCCACATGACTAAGAACCCAGATACAAGAAATAGGAAAGTATTTAATATGTATTGCACTTCACCATCTACCTCTGCTCTTGCATAAGAGCTAAAGAGTAAGAAGACAGTTACAATGCCAATGAAATATATAGATTTTTTTAACATTAATCCTCCATTATAAATTTCACAGTACATGGCTCACACTGAGTCATGTGTTACTTTTCATGCTTAGCTATGGAAATTAATTACTAAGATCCGCGTTCCTTCGGTTTAACCTACTTCCGATTTGCAAACTGCAAATTGAACGATTTTATAACTTTGCATGCGTTCCTTCGACTTTCGTCTACTTCCGTCATTCAATAAGAATGATGAACGTAATGTTGGTTTACTTTATTATTAAAATTTATTAAGAATATTTAAGTAAAGTTTGCTATGCATTTTTTGCATGATATAAAAAAATACTGTAAAACTGCGAAAAAATTCATTTTATTTCAGATAAATTTATCCACTTTGAGTCTTTTGAACTAGAATCGACGCTTGCGTTTATAAACTTCATTATGTGTAAACCATCATCAATGTTTGGAAGAAGCTTTAGTAATTCTTCTTTATTTTCCTTATTTTGGATAACATCTGCAGCATCAGAGTAAATTTGTGCAAATGCTTCAAGATATCCTTCTGGATGACCTGCAGGGATTCGAACATTAGCTTCAGTTCCCTCAACTTTAATTGAACCACCTCTTGTTATTATCTGGCTTGCCTCCCCTACTTTACTAAATGTTGCATAATTTGGATTTTCTTGGGTCCATTTTAATGCACCTTTGTCACCATATATAGCTACAGTAAAATTATTTTCTTCACCTGTAGCAACTTGCGAAATAGATAATGATCCCTTAGCGCCATTATTTAATCTGATCATTATGGAAGCATCATCGTCTAATTTTCTTCCCTCAACAAAAGTTGTAAGATCTGCACTAACTGATTGCAATTTTAATTGAGTTATAAATTCTAACAAATGCATAGTATGACTACCAATATCACCTACACCTCCTGCAGCCCCACTTCTTGAAGGGTCAGTTCTCCATTCTGCTTGTTTATTTGAACCAGAGTCTTCTTCTTTTGAGCCGAGCCAGCCTTGAAGATAAGATCCTTTAACAATTCTTATTTTGCCTAGTGCTCCATTTTCAATAAGCGATCTCATACCTCTAACGACTGGATACCCAGAATAATTATGAGTTAAGAAAAAATGAGCATCAGATTTAGAGACTGCTTCAACTAATTTATGAGCATCTTCCATTGTAGAAGTCATTGGTTTATCGCAAATGACATGAATATTTTTATTTAGAAATTCTATTGCTGGTGCAGCATGCATATGATTTGGTGTAACAATGGATACTACATCAATGCCATCATCTCTTTTAACTTCTTCCTCGGCCATAGTTTTAAAATCAGGGTAACTTCTTGATGGATCAAGGCCAATTTCTTCAGCAGATTTAGCTGCTTTTTCTGGAGTTGAAGATAAGCAACCTGCAACAAATTCATATTTATCATCCATTCTTGCACATAAACGATGTACAGCTCCTATAAAAGCTCCCTGACCACCACCAATCATACCAAGTCTTAATTTTTTTTTCATAAATACTCCTTAAAATTCCTAGTGTTATATTCCTAATATTTTTTTATTTGCTTCTTTATCTGTTCCAGCACTAGCAAAATCATCAAAAGCTTTATCTGTTGTTTCAATTATTAAGTTTTTAATAAAATGTGATCCTTCTCTAGCTCCTTGCTCAGGACTCTTAATACAACATTCCCATTCTAAAACTGCCCAGCCATCAAAATCATAACCTGTAAGTTTAGCAAATATTGATTTGAAATCAACTTGTCCATCACCTGGAGATCTAAATCTTCCAGCTCTTGAAAGCCAGGGTTGATAACCACTATATACACCCTGTTTGCCTGAAGAATTTAATTCAGAGTCTTTTACATGAAACATTCTTATTCTTTCATGATATAAGTCAATAAAATCTAAGTATTTTAAATGTTGCATAACAAAATGACTTGGATCATATAAAATATTACATCTTTTATGGTTATTTAGTTTTTCTAAAAACATTTCAAAAGTTATTCCATCATGTAAATCTTCACCTGGGTGTATTTCGTAACATAAGTCCACTCCAACATCATCGAAACTATTTAAAATGGGCAACCATCTTTTTGCTAGCTCATCAAATGCATCCTCTATTAAACCATCTGGTGTTTGTGGCCATGGGTAAATATATGGCCAAGCAAGAGCTCCAGAAAATGTGGCATGCGCATTAAGACCAAAATTTTTGGAGGCTTTAGCTGCGTATAACAATTGTTGAACTGCCCATTCTTGTCTAGCTGTAGGTTTCCCCCTTACTTCCTCTGCAGCAAAACCATCAAATAATTTATCATATGCTGGATGAACAGCAATAAGTTGACCTTGAAGATGTGTAGATAATTCTGCTAATTCCATATTATATTTATTTAAAATTCCCATTAAATCTTCACAGTAACTTTTGCTTTCAGATGCTTTTTTTAAATCAATTAAACGAG
Organism: uncultured Alphaproteobacteria bacterium; assembly: GCA_902525035.1. GTDB lineage: Bacteria > Pseudomonadota > Alphaproteobacteria > HIMB59 > CACPNW01. The sequence continues at coordinate 146,398 of CABZFN010000002.1, forward strand.
CATCCCAAGTCGGGATCTGAACCCCTTTATACCCAAGTTCTGATGCCCATTTAGATATATTTTCTAGTGAATTAAATGGATGATCATCTCCAACAAATTGAGCTAAAAAAATCCCAGGACCTTTAATTTTTTTCATATATTTTCTCCAACATTACTTAAACATGAAAAAGTTAGGTAGTCATTAAATTTTTGAAATTTTCAAATAATTTTTTAGTATTATTGTTCATTTCTTTAATATTATTTCTAAGTGATTTATCAAGCTCATCAATAGAATTTTTTCCTAAATATTTTTCTAAAACATTTTTTAATTCAGGTACTTTAGACCATTTAATGATTGTATTTTCATCTACTTCTATATGAAATTGAATGCCATAAGCGTGATTTTTGTACTTAAAAATTTGAAATTTTGTAATATCTGATGAGCCCAAAATAGTAACTTCAGAATTAATTAGTTCACTTACTTCATAACTATGCCATTGCAATGCTTTAATCTGATTATCAAAATTTTGAAAAATTTGATCCTTTTTTTTATTATCTAAAATATTAATATTTAGAACCCCGATTTCTGGATGATTAGATTTAATTACTTTACCACCAAGAATTTCTCCTAAAAATTGACACCCTAAACAGATTCCAAGATATGGTTTTTGATTATTCAGAACAAATTCCTTTATCTTATTTTTTTCATCTATCATCCACGGATATTGTTCCTCCATCCAAGTATCCATTGGTCCACCTAAACATATCATTCCATCAAATATATCAACATTAACAGGAATCTTTTCACCTTCATCCAATCGAATAATAGTTGTTTCAACTAAGTCTTCATTCATTAATTGTGTAAAGTATCCAGGTGTAACTAAGGGCGTATGTTGAAGCATAATTATTTTATGAGACATGTTGTTCTAATTTGAGTAATTTTTTTTTTAATTTGATTCCCCCTCTTCCAGAAAACCCTCCTAATTTACCGTCACTACGTATTACTCGATGACAAGGTATAATAAGTAAAAGTTTATTTTGACCACAAACATTGCCTACATATCGTGGTGATGTTCCAACTTTTTTTGCAATTTGTCCGTATGATGAAACAGTACCATATTTTATTTTAGATAATTCGTGCCAAATTTTTTTCTGCAAAAGTGTACCTTCGAAATGATAATTAATCTTGAAATTTTTAAGTTTTCCAGAAGCATACAAATTAATTTGTTTTTTTATATTTTTAATATCTTTTGTTTTATTTGTTTTACCAAAACTTAGTGAGAAAACACTACTGCTCTTTTTTTTTACTGTAATCCATCCAAGTTTGGTTTCAAATGAAGTAATTTCCATAAAAATTAATAACATTATTGAATGAATCTATCAAAATGATTTATAGTTAATTATGGATGAAGATAATTTAAATATAGAAATTAGAAAGTTTCTTAAACAAGTTGGTATTAGTTCCCAACGTGAAATAGAAAATTACATAAGAAAAAAATTTACTGAAGGAAATATCAAAATAGGTGAATCGATAAAAGTATCTATGAATTTGTCATCGGAAGATGGGGAGCTTAATCATTCAATTAATGAATTTTTAAAAATAAAATAAATAAAATTTAGTATTGTTTAAAATTTAGTTTATGCGTGATTGTATTTTATCAATCTTTTCAAGTTTAGATAATGGTCCAATACTTGATATAGTTATTTGCCCTTTAACAATTTCATTAGCAATCTTTTGAACTGTCTCTTTAGAAACGTTATCTATATTTTTAATAGTTTCAGAGGGTTCAATTATTCTATTGAATACCAGAAGTTGTCTAGCAGCACTCTCACATCTTCTGAATGCACTTTCTCGTCCCATCATTAAGCTTGCTTTCAGCTGAGCTTTACCTCTTTTTATTTCCTTTTCTGTAATTGAATTAGGACTTTCATTTAATTGATCACATAAAACAGGTATAAGTTCTTGAATTTGCTTTTCTCCTGTTCCACAATAAATTCCGAAAACTCCAGTATCAGTATAGGATGAGCTAAAAGAAGAAATACCATAAACAAGCCCGCGCTTCTCTCTAATCTCTTGAAACAATCTTGATGACATACCGCCGCCTAATAAAGATGAATAAACTAATAAAGAATAATAATCATCATGGTGATAATCTATACCTTCAAAACCCAGTAACAAGTGAATCTGTTCTAATTTTTTATCTTCTCTGTATTCTCCAGCTTTATAATCAGCTTTTTCTCTTTGAGTAGACAATCCAGTTGGTAAGTTGGTGCATGACTTTTTAATTGATTCAACAAATTGATCATGGTCAATTTTCCCAGCTGCACTTATAATCATTTTTTTAGGATTATAATGATTCATCATAAAACCTTTAACTTCGTCTCTTGAAATATTTTTAATAATATCGGTTTTACCTAATATTGAGCGTCCCATTGGCTGATCTGGGTATGCTTTTTCTTGCCAGTAGTCAAAAATCATATCATCAGGTGTATCAAGATACATTCCAATTTCTTGAATTATGACTCCTCTTTCTCTGTTAAGTTCATCTTCAGCAAATGTGGAGTTTTGTAAAATATCTGTCAGAATATCTACTCCATAATCAAGATCGTCAGCTAATAACTTAACATAATAAGCTGTAATTTCTTTTGAAGTATATGCGTTAATATCGCCACCGACATTTTCGATTGTTTCAGCAATCTGTAGAGCATTTTTTGATGACGTACCCTTAAAAGCCATATGTTCTAAAAGATGAGCAACGCCATTTATATCCTTTGTTTCATCTCTTCCACCAACAAAATTCCATATACCCATTGATACTGTTTCAAGACCTGGCATATTTTGGGTTACGATTCTTAATCCGTTTTCTAATGTTGTAATTTTATGCATTGCTTATTTTTTCTAATATGAAGTTTTTTACATCTATAGTTCTATTTGGTAATATAGTCATCTTTTCCTCTTTATCAAAGAGATTGCTCAATTCTTTAGGTATATGAATTTTTTTATTAATTGCTTTATTCACAGCATTGTCAAATTTTGCAGGATGTGCACAAACTAAAGAAACCCAAGCTTCATCATCTTTTTTATCTAATAATACTTTTAGTCCTGTTGCGGTATGGGGATCAGCTATATAATCAAATTTTTCATATACATATTTAATTGTTTCTAGAGTCTGACTATCATTAATTGAAGAAGCCTTATATATTTGTTGAAACTTAGCCAAAACAGAGTCATCAAATTGATAAAAACCTTTTGATGAAAAACTTTCGAATACTTCATTTACTTTTTTGCTATCTCTATTTACGCTTTCAAAAATTTGCCTCTCAAAGTTACTTGAAACTTGTATATCCATACTAGGGCTATATGTTTGAGAAACAGATTTTTTTTCCATTTCTCCATTATCTATTATCGACTTCAAGATGTCATTAGAATTAGTTGCAATATGTAAATGACCAATAGGTAATCCCATTTGTTTAGCAACAAAGGCTGAAAAAATATTACCAAAATTTCCTGAAGGAACAATAAAATTAATTTGCTGCTTATCAGTTTGCAGGTAAGCCCAAAAATAATAAACAACTTGCGCAATTAATCGTGCCCAATTTATAGAGTTTACAGCAGTTAAAGAAGTTGACTGTTGTATTTCATCATCAACAAATAATTCTTTGACAATTTTTTGACAATCATCAAAATTACCATCTACAGCAATATTAAAAATATTCTTATCAATTACAGTAGTCATTTGTTTTTGTTGAATAGGTGATACTTTATTATGAGGATGTAGAATAAATACATTTATATCTTTTTTTGATTTAAAAGAATGAATTGCAGCTGACCCAGTATCACCAGAAGTTGCACCTAGAACAGTAATTTTTTTTGGAGACATCTCTAAACTTGTAGAAAATAGGTTGCCAAGAAATTGTAAAGCATAATCTTTAAAAGCATAAGTAGGTCCATAAATTAATTCTAATAAAAATTTATTATTTTCTAATTCTACTAATGGAGCTATTTTTTCATGATTAAAATTTGCATAAGTTTTATTTAAAATTTTTTTTAAATCTAATTTTTCTATATTTTCATTTACATAATGAAAAATTATTTCGCATGCCACTTCTTCGTATGATTTATTTTTTAAACTTAGTAAGTCTATTTTGGGCCAGCTTACGGGTAAATATAGACCACCATCACTCGATAATCCTTGATAAAGAATATCATTAAATGATCTGCTTAGAGAATGATCTCTTGTGCTTAAATATTTCATTAAAGATAGCGATTAGTAATATATTCTTTGAAATATTTAGCATTTAAAGGCGACTTTGTAACCTGTTCTAAAACCTCATTAGTTGAAAAAAAACTAGCTTTTTCATGGATATTTATTTTAAGCCAATTTACTAAATTTGAAAATTCACCATTTTCTATTTCCTTATCTAATTCCTTTTGATCAGTTCTCAATTGAGACGCAAATTGAGCAGCAGTGAGTGCCCCTAATGAATATGTTGGAAAGTATCCAAATAATCCAGCAAACCAATGAATATCTTGTAAACATCCATCAGTGTCTTTATTTATCGATAAATTAAATAATCTATTAAATTCATCATTCCAAGCATCTGGAATGTCTGCAATATTTATTTCATTGTTAAAAATTTTTCTTTCTAAATTAAATCTTAAAATAATATGCAGGGGATAGGTTACTTCATCCGACTCAACTCTTATAAAAGATTTATTTACTCGAGTACCTAATTTGTAAAGATTGTCTGGGTTTGTAGCTTTGTCTTTAATATTAAATTTTTTATTTAAAGTATTAGATAAAAATTTTTTAAAAGCTAAGGATCTAGTGATTTGCATTTCAATTAATAGTGATTGACTTTCATGCATTGCCATCCCTCTAGATTTACCTGCTGGCTGATGCATCCAATCTTTTGGAAGGTTTAGCTCATATAATGCATGTCCAGTTTCATGCATAACACTATCTAAAGATGAAAATGGATTTTCATTATTATATCTAGTTGTAATTCTAACATCATTTGTAGATCCTCCACAAAAAGGGTGAACACTTTTATCAAGTCTTCCTCTTGTAAAATCAAAACCTATTTGTTTCATTATATATTCAGAAATATTTTTCTGCTTTTCTTCATCTATACTTGTTTCAAATTGAAGTGTTTCTTCATTTTTTTGCTTATCTATAATTTTATTAATAAGTGGTGAGAGAAATTTTTGTAAATCATCAAATACTTCAGATATTTTATTTTCTTCTGAGGAAGGTTCAAATTTATTTATTAGAGCTTCATACGGAGAAACTTTAAAAGTTTCTCCTAAAATATTTGCTTCTTCTTTTGTTAAATTTATAAGTTCTTCTAAATCTTTTTTTACTAAATTAAAATCGGACTTTTCCCTTGCCTCTTGCCAAACACCTTCACAATTAGCTGAAGATTTTGAAATTTTTTCTACAAGCTCCGTTGGTATAGCAGAAGCTAATTTATATTCTCTATCCATTTCATTTAAGTTTTTCTGATCACTGCTATTTAGATTAAGATTCTTTGAGTCTTCAATTAAATCACCAACTTCAGAAGATGAAATTTTACTATGACTAAGTTTTGATAAATAGGCTAATTGCTCTGATCTTTGATCTCTTGAGCTGCTCGGCATCATTGTTGCCATATCCCAGTGTAAAATACCTGCAATATCTGATGTCAGTGAAGCTTTATTAAAGATTTCTTTAAGTTTTAAATATGTTTTCATTTTTTCTTCCTAAATAAATAAATAATAAAAATAATCAAAAAAGATAAACTCATCAAAAACCATGTAATTGCATACTGCAAATGATTATTTGAAAAATTATGATTTTGTGATGATGGTATTAAAAAACCCTCAGCATAATTACTCATATTTTTAATAAAAAATTTCTGATTAATTTTAACATTTAAGAAAGTTTGAATTTTTTGTAAATCATAATAATACCATTCATTTGAAGAGATAGAGTTTTCAGGAGTAAAAGTTCTTTTTTTTGTTGGATACCTGATATATCCTATAATTTCTGCTTTAATGATATCTTTATTACTTTTAAAATAATCATATCTAACTTGCTCAAACCATCCCTCATCTATTAGATAATTATTGCCATGATTATCAGATAATAAACTAGCTATTCTTACTCCAGAAATACCATCTAATGTTTTTGCAGGGAAAAAAATTTTTTTACTTCTATCAACAGTTCCTAAAGTTATAACTTTTGTAAACTCATCAATATTTGGATATTTCATTTTACCCATTGAAAGTGACAGTGGTTTTTGATCTTTTAATTCATTAAATTCGCCTATTAACTTCTGTTTCCATTCGAGTCTTTGCAATTGCCAAATGCCAAGAAATATTGTCAATCCAATACAGAATAAACTAAATAAAAGAAATTTTATTGGGAATTTAATAATCTATGCACCCCAAACGTAAACACATACAAAAAGGAATAACCATACAACATCAACAAAGTGCCAATACCAAGCTGCAGCTTCTAAACCAAAATGTCTTTCAGTTGTAAAATGATTTTTATAAACCCGGTATAAACATACAGCTAAAAAGGCTGTACCAACCATAACATGGAAACCATGAAATCCAGTTGCCATATAAAACACAGAAGGATATATTCCATCTGTGAAGCTGAAGTAATGATGTGCAGCTTCGTAATACTCAACCCCTTGCATAAATGAAAAGAAAATACCTAAACCAACTGTGCACCATAAAGCCTGAATGGCTTGATCTCTGTGACCCTCTCTTACAGCATGGTGAGCCCAAGTACATGTTGTCCCTGACATTAATAAAATTAAGGTATTTAAAAAAGGAACATCTAGTGGATCAAAAGTTTTAATACCTTCTGGAGGCCAAATACCAACAGCACCATCAGAATCAAACGTTTCTGAAAATTCTTCAATTGGAAGCTTAGGAGTGAGACTTGCATCAAAAAAAGCCCAAAAAAAAGCAACAAAAAACATAACTTCAGATGCAATAAATAAAGCCATGCCATACCTTAAACCTAATTCAACAACAGGAGTGTGAACTTTTTGAAATGTAGCTTCTTTAATTACATCTCTCCACCAAAGAAACATAATTGTTAACAATCCAATTGTACCTAATATTAACAACCAACTAGTTCCATAATGCATATAAAAAACTAGACCTGCAGCCATCGCTAGTCCAGCAATTGAGGATAAAAATGGAAGCGGACTTGGATCAACTAAATGATAAGGGTGTTTCTGTCCTGTACTTGTAGATTTTTCCACCATAACTATTCTATATATTTAAAAAAAGTATATGACAATGTTATCTCTTCAACATCTTTCATTGTGGGATCTTCACTGATTGATGGATCCACATAAAATACAACTGGCATTTCAACTGTTTCACCTGGTTTCAGAGCTTGTTTCTCAAAACAAAAACATTGTGTTTTTATAAAATAAGGGCCAACCTTTTGAGGTAACACGTTAAAAGTTGCGGTTCCAATATTTTCAACATCTGAGAGATTTGTTGCTTTATAATTAACAAGTATATTTTCACCAACTTTGAAATTAATTTTTTCGGGGGCTTCAAAAGACCAATTTATACTATCATTAACATCCGCATTAAATTTCAAGTTTATATCTCTTTCTAATATTTTGTTTGAACTAAACTCAGAGGTATTTGTTTTGCCTCCAAAGCCCGTTACTCGACAAAAAAGATCATAAATAGGTACTGAAAATGCAACAAGCGTTATCATAGTCAAAACTATAAAAGATAATCCAATTGCAGTTCTAATATTTGCCAACTTAAACCCCTAAAATATTTGCTTTAAATATGGTATATAAATAAAAAAAGGCGACAACACAGAGTAGGATTATTAAGGTTATTATATTTTTTTTTCTTCTATTTTTCATTACATAATCACATGGTCAATTAATAATCCGGCAAACAAGCTAAAAAGGTAAAATATAGTTAATGCAAAAAATTTTAATCCCTCAGTATTTGGATTTGATTTTTTTTCTTTAGATTTTTTTAACTTAATTGCGTTGTTAAGTAAAAAAAAATTTAGAATTGTTGCTATTACAAAATATATTAAACCTACACCCCTATCAGAATATGGAAGATAACTTGAAGCTATCAAAATTACTGAATAATAAATAATCTGTTTTTTTGTTTCATCTATACTGCTAACATTTGGTAACATAGGAACTTTAGCTTTTGCATAATCATTAAATCTATAAACTGATAAAGCCCAGAAGTGTGGTGGTGTCCAAAAAAAAATAATTACAAACATACTTAATGGCAAAAGACTAATCTCAGGAGTAACAGATGTCCATCCAATTATTGGTGGAATAGCTCCAGCTGCCCCACCTATTACAATGTTAAGCGATGTGGTTCTTTTTAACCAAAAGGTATAAATAAATATATAAAACAAAATTGTAAAAAGTAATAAGCTTGTAGCAAGTGAATTAGAAAACCATTGCATTAAAATTAATGATACTGTTCCAGTGAGAATTCCAAGAACTAAAGCTTCATTTTTTGACACTATTCCCAGAGGAATTGGCCTCAGTTTAGTTCTTTCCATAGTTCTATCTATATCTTCATCAAACCACATATTGATTGCAGCTGAAGAACCTGCTCCTAAAGCAACTGCAAAAATAATAATTAAATAATTTAAAATAGGAATCTGGTCTGGTGCTAAAAACATTCCAGTGAAGGCAGTAAAAATAACTAGAGACATTACTCTTGGCTTCATGAGTTCATAATATCCTTTAGTTTTTCTTAAAAAGATATTATTGCTGTAACCATTCTCTAATAAGGTTTTAACCTCCACAATTATTAACCTTTAAACTTAGGAAGGGTTTCAAACTGATGGAAAGGTGGTGGAGAAGATAAAGTCCATTCTAAAGTGTCTGCTCCTTCTCCCCAAGGATTTGATACTTCTTTTTTTCCAAAGAAAAGTGAGTATATTATCGCAAATAAGAATACTAAAGTAGCGGCAAAAGAAATATAAGAACCATAAGTTGAGACAAGATTCCAGCCTGCATATGCATCTGGGTAATCAGGTATTCTTCTTGGCATCCCAGCTAATCCTAAAAAATGCTGAGGGAAAAAAGTTACATTTACACCTATAAAAAATAACCAAAAGTGTAGCTTACCTAAATACTCATTGTATTTTCTTCCAGACATTTTTCCAAACCAATAATAGATACCTGCAAAAATCCCAAACATCGCTCCCATACTTAATACGTAATGGAAATGAGCAACTACGTAATATGTATCATGCATAACAGTATCAATTCCTGCGTTTGCTAAGATAACTCCTGTCACTCCGCCAAGAGTAAATAAAAATACAAAACCTATGGCGAAAAGCATAGGCGTTTCAAAAGTTAATGAACCACCCCACATAGTTGCGATCCAACTAAAGATTTTGATACCTGTTGGTACTGCTATAATGATTGTAGCTAACATAAAATATGCTCTAAGGTCCGCACTTAAGCCAACAGTGAACATGTGATGAGCCCATACTATAAAGCCAATAAATCCAATTGAGATCATTGCATAAACCATTCCTAGATATCCAAAAACAGGTTTTCTTGAAAAAGTTGATATAACCTGGCTAACTATTCCAAAAGCAGGTAAGATCATAATGTAAACTTCTGGATGTCCAAAAAACCAAAATAGATGTTGGAACAATACTGGATCTCCTCCACCAGCAGGATTGAAGAATGTTGTTCCAAAATTACGATCTGTCAGTAACATTGTTATAGCTCCGGCTAAAACTGGAACAGCAAGAAGAAGAAGAAATGCAGTTATTAACATTGACCATACAAAAAGAGGCATTTTGTGAAGAGTCATCCCGGGTGTTCTCATATTGAGAATAGTTGTTATAAAATTGACTGCACCAAGAATAGAAGATGCTCCTGCTAAATGAAGAGCAAAAATTGCCATATCAACTGAAGGTCCTGGGTGTCCAAGTTTATTAGAAAGCGGTGGGTAAATCGTCCAACCGGTACCAGCACCTGTTCCAATTGTTGCTGAAACCACTAGGAGTATAACAGCTGGAACTAGTATCCAAAAACTAAAATTATTCATTCTAGGAAATGCCATATCTGGAGCACCAATCATTAATGGAACAAACCAGTTGCCAAATCCACCAATTAAGGCAGGCATTACAACAAAAAAGACCATTAGTAGTCCATGAGCGGTTATGATAACATTCCAAGCTTGACCATCTGCTACAACATCTAAACCAGGAGCTGCGAGCTCGGCTCTCATAATTAGAGAGAAAAAACCCCCTACTAAACCTGCTAAAATAGCAAAAATTATATATAAAGTTCCTATGTCCTTATGATTAGTTGAAAAAAACCATCTTTTAATAAAACCAGGTTTATGATCGTGATCTTCGTGACTAACTGCTTCTCCGTAACTCATATTTATCCTACTCTATAATTAGTTCATCATTATTGATATTGTTAGACAATGCTAACTTATTTTTTTGCTCAATAATCCAGTTGTTAAAATCAGTCTCATTTAACGCTTCAATTACAATAGGCATGTAACCATGTCCAGTGCCGCATATCTCAGAACACTGACCTCTATAAATACCTGGCTCATCAATGTTAAACCATGTTTCATTTAATCTTCCTGGAACAGCATCTTTTTTTACCCCAAGTGATGGCATTGCGAAACTATGTAGAACGTCTCCACCTGTCACCAAAACATGAATATTTTTGTTTGCTGGCAAAACCAGATGATTATCAACAGTTAGAAGTCTAATATCGCCCTCTTCTAGTTCGTCATCTGGAGTCATGTAACTTTCAAATGATAGGTCATCATGTTCTGGATACTGGTATTCCCAATACCACTGATGTCCAATGACTTTAATTGTCATGTCAGTTTCAGGGATTACATCTTGTTGATATACTAATTTAAAGGAAGGAATAGCCATAAAGATTAAAATTATTACCGGAATTCCTGTCCAGAGAATTTCAATAAATGTGTTATGAGTTGTCTTAGAAGCAACAGGATTTGCTTTTTTTCTAAACCTAAAAACTACATAAAAAATAAGAAACAATACAAAAACTGTAATTGCAGTCATCATAATTAATACAAAGTTATGAAGATCGTAAACATTTCTCATCACGTCACTTGCTGGTTTTTGAAAACCTAGCTGCCAATCTGATACACCATTTGCGGAGGAAGCAGATGTAATGAATGTAATTATAATAAAGGATGTAAAGCGCATATTATTTGTATAATCTATATACTAATAAATAAATTATTCAGTAAATTAACCAGTGATTAGGAGTCAAAATTCTAGGACAGGTTGTCGCTCACTATCATTTATTCAATAACCGATTGAATAGAAAAAATTGCTGCTGTTGTTGCAGTATCTGATCTTAGAATTCTTTTTCCTAAAGAGACAGATATACATGAAGATAAAGAAGAGATAGTGCTTCGTTCATTTTCAGAAAAACCTCCTTCAGGCCCAATAATAACAGCCCATTTTTTATATTTTTCATTTTCTTTGATTAGCGCATTGTAAATTGTTGGTAAGTTTTCATTTCCTTCATCACAAAAAACTAGTCCTCTATCCGAGGGAAAATTATTAACTAAATCACCAAGCTTTATTGTTTTATCTAAAGTAGGAATAGATAACCTCTCAGATTGTTCTGATGCTTCAATCATATTTAATTCAAAATTTTTAAAATTTATTTGTGATTGGTTTGTGTATTCTGTCAAAATCGGAATAAATCTAGAGATACCTAATTCTGTGGCCTTTTGAATGGTAATATTCATTCTATGAGATTTGATTGGAGCAAATATTAGCCATAAATCAGATTCTGGAGGAATCTCTCTCAATTTGTTTTGTATTTGTAAAACAATGTTATCTCTATTGATAGAAATTACTTTTGATAACCATTCACCTGTCAAACCATCGAATAAATTTATGTTATCTTCTTTTTTGATTCTAAGAACATTTTTCAAAAAGTGGTGCTGCTTATTTTTTATATAAATTAAAATATTGGCTGATAATTTTTTTGATACAAATAATCGTGTCTTAGACATTTTCATTACAATAGTTTAGAATTATAACATTATATTCATATATGTGGGATAACTTAGTTTTAAAAAAAATATTTAATTACTGTGAATTAATCAGACTTAACAAACCTATTGGCTTCCTTCTATTAATGTGGCCTTGCTGGTTTGGTTTAGCATTACTAAAAATAGAAAATTCTAAAATATTATTTTGGTATTTACTTTTTTTAATTGGTTCTTTTTTAATGAGAAGTGCGGGTTGTATAATTAATGACATCATCGATATTGATTTTGATCAAAAAGTAACACGTACCAAATTTAGACCTTTAGCATCAAAGAAAATTTCTATTACTGAATCCATATTATTATTATTTATATTATTAGTAATTAGTTTTTTCATTCTTCTCGAGTTTAATTTTAAATCAATTGTATTGGGTTTGTTAAGTGTGCCATTTGTGATTTTATATCCTTTTATGAAAAGAATAACTTACATCCCACAGCTATTCCTTGGAATTATTTTTAGTTGGGGTGTGCTAATAGTTTCAATGCAGTTTAATACACAAATTACATTTGATTTTCTTTTATTGTATTTTGCATGTATTTTTTGGACACTAGCATATGATACTATTTATGCTTACCAAGATAAGGAAGATGATATTTTAAATAAAATCAAATCTACTGCAGTTTATTTTGATAAAAATGGTAAAAAATTTGTTCTAACATGTTACTTGATTGTCTTAATTATATTGTCTTATTTTGTATGGAATTCCTCAAATTTTTTACTTAGTTCAATTATTATAGCCACTATCGCAATTTGTACGTATATAGCAATTCAGAAATGGGATATAACATCACCGTTAAGTTCAAATTATTATTTCAGACAAAATAATATTTTTGCAATTATGTTATTTTTACTTTTACAAAGTTTTTAATGTCTTCAGATAAAAAACAATCAGTAACTTCAAGAATAGTTTTTCATTATTTAATGAGTCATAAACTCAAAATAATATTAGCTTTATTTATGATGGTTATCTCAGCAGCAGCAACAGGTTTGCATGCTTGGTTAGTAAGGCCTGCACTTGATGAAGTCTTAATCAAAGGGAATAAAGAAATGTTATTTTTAATTCCAATTGCAATTATTATAGTAACCCTCTGTAAAGGATTGGCAACATATACTCACTCTTATCAAATGAGTAAGGTTGCACATTCTATTATTGCAAAACTTCAAACTCAGATGTTTGAAAAACTCATGTATTTGAACATGAAATTTTATAATGATTCTAAGTCAGGTAATTTAATTTCAAGACTAATCAATGATACTTACTACTTAAGACTTGCTATAGTGAAGTCTGTAACAGGTATCATAAAGGATGTTTTAGTTATTATTTTTTTACTAGGTAACATGTTCTACCAAAGTTGGACTCTAACTCTTTTTGCTTTTTTTGCATTTCCTCTAGCAATCTGGCCCATTAGAAAAATTGGAAAGAGTATAAGGAAAATTACTTATACTATTCAAAACGAAATAGCGATTTTTTCAAATGTATTGGCTGAGAGTATTAAAGGTATTAGACAAGTAAAAGCATACTCTAGAGAAAACTACGAAAAACAAAGAGCTTTTGAAACAATTAGTTTCATTCAAAAATATTTTACAAAATCCGCTTTTATTAGCAATCGCTTAAGCCCTTTAATGGAATTTATAGGAAGTTTAGCTGTAGCACTTTCAATTTATGCCGGGGGTGTTTTTGTCTTAAATGAAAGTATGACAACAGGTCAATTTATGAGTTTTTTAGTAAGTCTTCTTCTGGCTTATCAACCGGTAAAGGCACTTGGCAATCTAAACATTAGTGTCCAAGAAGGACTAGCTGGAGCTGAGAGAATTTTTAAACTTTTAGATTCAAGTGAAAAAAATATGGAAAATATTTCTACAAAAAAAAACATAGATCTTGATGGAGACATTATTTTTAAAGATGTTTCATTTGCATATAAAGATAATACTGTACTCGATAAAATAAATTTAAGAATACCAAAAGGAAAAAAAGTTGCACTAGTTGGCTTATCTGGCTCTGGTAAATCAACGATAGCAAGTATAATTCTGCGATTATATGATAATTATTCAGGCTCTATATTAATAAATTCTAAAGATATAAAAGAACTAGATCTATCAGATGTAAGAGGTGGTGTTTCAATAGTAACGCAAGAAACTATTTTATTCAACGAGAGTATATATAATAATATTAAATATGGAAACCTTGAAGCAAGTGAAGAAGAGATTAGTTTAGTTGCTAAAAATGCTGGAGTAAAAAGTTTTTCAGAAGAATTAGATCAAAAACTACATACTGTTATTGGAGAAAACGGTATAAAATTATCAGGTGGACAACGACAAAGAATTGCTATTGCCCGAGCTCTAATAAAAGATGCGCCACTTTTAATTATGGATGAAGCTACATCTTCTTTAGATAACATAACTGAAAATAAAATTCATGATACAATAAATAATCTTATGAATAATAAAACTAAATTAATAATTGCACATAGATTAAGCACAATAGAAGACGCAGACATAATCTACGTCTTGGATAAAGGTAAAATTGAAAGTCAAGGATCACATGAAGAGTTAATTTTAAATTCAGCTATTTATAAAAAACTACAACTAAGAGAACAGTTGGAAAATGAGTTTTAAAAAAAAAATTTTTAAATTTTCTATATCTCAAAAAATTTTGGCATTTATAGGTTACCTATATATTTTATTCGTATGTTACACTTCTAAAATACAGATTATAAACTCTGCATTACCAGAAAAATTGTGGAGAGAAAATAAACCTTTTATTTTAGCATTTTGGCATGGTCAATTAATGATGATAGGACATGTATGGAAAAGCAAAGCTGTTTTAAATATGTTAGCATCTAGTCATAGTGATGGTCGCTTTGGTGCATATATTGCAGGTCATTTTAATTTAAAAAATGTTTCTATAATGTCAAAAAATAAATCACCTTCATTAAGGAAAGTATTTAAAATTTTAAAAGATGGAAATTATATTGGTATTACTCCTGATGGTCCAAGAGGTCCAAATAGAAAAGTTTCGGAAGGAGTCATAAAAATTGCAGTTCATTCTCAAGTGCCAATTATACCGCTTGGTTATGCTTCAAATAAAAATCTCAAACTTAAATCTTGGGACTCGTTTTTAATAACATACCCATTTTCAAAATGTAGATTTGTCTGGGGTGAACCAATTATTATTCCTTCAACTACAAAAGATGATGATTTAGATAAATACAAGAATTTTTTGGAAAAAAAAATTAACGATTGTATGAATTTAGCAGAAGAAAATCTAAATGCTTAAAATATATCAAATAATTAGTAATCTTTTTGTACCTTTAATTATCGTAAATATATTTATTCGAATTTTTAGAAAAAAAGAGGATAAAGTAAGGTTTGTTGAAAGGTTTGGAAAACCAACTGTAAAAAAGAATAATGAAAAAAAAATTTTATGGATACATGCAGCTAGTATTGGGGAATTTAAGTCGTCAGATTTAATTATAGACCGATATCATAAAGTATTTCATATTTTAGTAACAACAACAACAAAGTCTTCAGCAGATTATATTAAGGAATTTTATAGAAATAAAGTTGTCCATCAATATATTCCATTTGATGTGTCAATATGGTGTTCTAAATTTTTAAATTTTTGGAAGCCAAATTTAATTCTATGGATAGAATCAGATATTTGGCCAAATATGCTTAATAATATTAGAGAGAAAGATATCAATTGTTTATATTTAAATGCAAGAATTTCTCCAAGTTCTTTTAAAAAATGGAAAAATGCAAAAAATTTTTATAAAAATTCATTAAAGAATTTTAATAAAATTTTCGCACAAAGCATCGATGATAAAAAAAGAATTCACGAATTAACAAACTTACAGATAGACTATATTGGAAATTTAAAATTAGCAAAAAATAAACTTAGTTCAGCTACAAATAGAGAACATTCAAATATAATCGTGATCGCAAGTACTCATTCTAATGAGGAAATAGAAATAATTAAAAGTATTAAAAAGACAATTCGTAAATTTAATTTAAAAATTTATGTTGCACCAAGACATCCGGAAAGGATTAATAGAATTAAGCAAGAATTAAATAAAGAAGGATTTAGTATTTCATTAGAATCTACAAAAGATATTGAAGAAAATAATATCGTAATAATTGATAGTTTTGGAAAATTAGATCAGTATTTTAAAATTAGTGATTTAGTTATTTTAGGTGGTTCTTTTTTAGAAAATATAGGCGGACATAACCCAATAGAACCTGCCTGTTATGGATGTGTTGTTATTAGTGGAAAATATGTTGATAATTGGACTAATATTTATGAAGATATGGTAAAAGCAGATTCATGTATAATTGTTAATACGTTTAAAGAAATTGACATAAAGATGAGGGATTTGCTAAATAATAATATTGAAATTAAAAAAATCCAAAAACATGCATTGGAGTTTTCCAAAGGTCCTTTTTTTGAAAAGGAACAACTTTTCAAAGACATTGAAGTGTATATAAATTAAAATGCTTAAAGCTCCAAAATTTTGGTATAAAAAAAATGATACATATTTATCTAATTCTTTATACCCACTCTCATTACTATTTAGATTTGGAACAAAAATAAGAAATTTTATAAGCAGAAAAACATCTTCTGAAATTCCTGTGATTTGTATTGGCAATATAGTGGTGGGAGGTGCTGGTAAAACACCTGTTGCATTAAAAATTGGAAATTTATTAAAACTTAATGGATATAATCCCCACTTTGTTTCAAGGGGTTATGGAGGAGTTGAAAAATCTAATATTCTCGTTAAAGAGTGGCATTCTGCAAAAAGTGTTGGGGATGAGTCTTTATTATTAGCTGAAGTTGCACCAACCTGGATTGGACAAGATAGAAATAGATCTTTTTTCTTAGCTAAAGAAAACGGTGCTGACTGCATTATTATGGATGATGGCTTTCAAAATCCAACTCTTCAGAAAGATTTCTCAATTATAGTAGTTAATGGTGAACAAGGATTTGGAAATAAACGAGTGATTCCATCTGGACCTCTTAGGGAGAGCATATCAAGAGGTATTTCTAGAGCAAATTTAGTTATTGTAATTGGTGAAATTGCTCAAGATGTTAAAGATAAAATTCCGAGTACTGTTCCAATTATTCATGCTAAGTTTCAAATTAGTACAGATAATAAAATTTATAAAAATCAAAAAGTGACAGCTTTTGCTGGCATTGCTTATCCTGAAAAATTTTATAATTCACTAACTAAACAAGGCGCTATTTTAGAAAAAAAAATTAGCTACCCTGATCATCATATTTTTGATGAAAATGATATGTTAAATCTTGCAGAAAATGCTAATCTTACAAAATCTGTATTGGTTACTACAAAAAAAGATTTTGTAAGAATACCAAAATCATATCGTTCTTTAGTCAGCACACTTAATGGTGAAATCAAATTTGAAGATGAAAACTTACTCAAAGAGATTTTAAGTAATATTCTAGAAAATAAAATTAATGATTTAGCAATATGAAACAAGTAATTTATTTCTTACAATATATTGGATTTATTTTTATTTATTTTTTATATAAAATTTTACCACTCAATCTATCTTTAAAAGTTTCATCATTTTTATTTAGAACTTTTGGTAAATTTTCACGAGCCAATATAACAGCTATAAATAATTGTAAGTATGTTTTCCCAAATCTTAAAGATGAAGAAATACAGAATATTATTAAAAAAAGTTGGAATAATCTTGGAATTACAATTTGTGAACTTCTAAGAATAAATGATATTTTTATTAAAAATAAAATAAAATATATCAATTTAGAAAATATAGAAGATTTTATCAAAAATAAAAAACAAGCAATTTTTATTAGTATTCATCAATCTAATTGGGAAGTATTAGTTCCAGGCTTAGATAGAATTGGAATTAATATAGGTGGTATTTATAGACATATAAACAATAATTTTATTGATAAACTAATACTTAATATTAGACAAAATTCTCTTGTTTCTAAAAATAGCTTTTACACTCCCAAGGGAAAGAAAAGTGCTAAAGATGTTGTTGATGCAATAAATAATTCTTTATCAATTGTATTATTAATAGATCAGAAAGATTCCTCAGGAGAAGAAGTAATGTTTTTTAATAAAAAAGTTAAAACACAAACAGGTTTTTTAAAAATAGCTAGAAAATATAACCTACCAATAATTCCAGTACAAAATAAAAGAATTAAAAATGGAAATATTGAGCTAACATTTTTAGAGCCACTTTATCATAATAATTTAGAAATTAATGATACTCAGATGATGGAACAAATTCATAATAAGATTGAGCAGTGGATTAAAGCAGAACCCAGTCAATGGTTCTGGCAACATAAAAGATTTAGTTAATTTTTGTTACTTTTATATCAATTTTACCATCAATAAGTTTCACTGATAATTGATCGTCAGTAGTAATTTTTTTAGTTGTCTTAATAATTTTCTTTTTATCCATCAAAATTGAGTATCCCTTTTTAAGATTTGAAGAAATAGAATTGGAATTGAGCAATCTTGTATTAGACTTATATTTTTCAAGTTTATCTTTGTAATTATTGGCTATATTCAAATTAAGATTTTTTGAAAGATTGTTAATCTTTGTTTGTTTTAAGTTTATTGATGAATCTGGTGAAATAATCAATTTTCCTAGGTTAAGAAGATTCAATTTTGATATTCTAAATTTATTTTCAATTGGTAATGTTAAATTTTTAAAATCGTCTAAAAGCTTCTCCTTATAATTGTTAACAATCAAGAATGGAGATTTGAGAAATTTATTTAAATATTCATAATTTTCTTTTTTGGATTGAATTTGTGAATTTACTTTGGTGTTTAATCTAAGTTGTAAATTTTTAATTTTTTCTATTAATTCAAATCTAACTGGGGTAGCCTTTTCAGCTGCCGCAGTTGGTGTAGATGCTCTCAAATCTGATACTAAATCAATAATTGTTGTATCTGTTTCATGACCTATTGCTGAAATAATTGGTATTTTTGATTCAAAAACACTTGTCGCAAGATTTTCATCATTAAATGCCATTAAGTCTTCGGTACTACCTCCACCTCTAGCAACAATAAGAATATCTGGTTTACTAGATTTAAGTTTATTAAAACCTTCGATAGCATTTATAATGCTTGCTGCTGCGTCAACACCCTGTACAGAAACAGGCCATATTTCTAAAGGCATAGGAAAACGATCATTAACTCTATTAATTATATCATGAACTACAGAGCCAGTGGGAGAGGTAATAATACCTAATCTCTCAGGCAAAAAAGGTAATGAAATTTTTTTATCTTCATCAAAATAGCCTTTTTTTTGAAGTCTTTTTTTTCTTTCTTCAATAAGTTTTAAAAGTGCTCCCTCTCCTGCAATTTCAATTTTATCAATATCTATTTGGTAAGTAGTTTTATAGCGAGACCAAGTGGTGATCCTCCCAGTTGCTATTATTTCTAGTCCTATTTCTGGATTTATATCTAAATATTTTTTTTTTTGATCCCAGATAACTCCACTTAAAATAGAATCCTCATCTTTAAGTGTTAAATAGATTTGACCTCTTGTTGCGGTTTTAACTTCAGAAATTTCTCCTTTAATTCTTACATAATTAAAATTGGACTCAATTACTTCTTTAAACGCTTGGTTAAATTCTGAAACTTCAAATTCTGGTATATTAATTTTATCTATCACTTTTATTTTTAAAAAATTTTTTTAATAAATTACTACATTCTTTTTCCATAATGCCGCCATAAATAGTCGGCATAAATATATTCTTCCTTTGAAAAGCAACTCGAAGTTTTTCAATTCCTCCATTTTTTTCATCATATGCACCAAAATATATATCTTTAATATGTACCTCACTTATTGCGCTAGCGCACATAGTACATGGTTCCAAGGTAACAAATAATGTCATATTCTCTAGATATTTTAGCTTTAATCTTTCGCAAGTTTCTTGAATTAGATTTAATTCACAATGTTTGATAGCATTTTTATCTTTATTTACTGTATTGTAGCTTCTGGCTACAATCTTGTTCGTTGTATTATCAACAAGTATTCCTCCAACTGGAACCTCATTTAAGTTATAAGCTTTGCCTGCTTCAATAATTGCTTCTGCCATAAAAAAATCAACGTTCATTCTGGAACACACCTATGTTGTACATTATAATTGAATTATAATGAAAAAACCAATTATTGGAATAACTCTTGATAGTGAAAATAAGAAAACATACTCAAAATTTCCATGGTATGCGTTGAGGGAAAATTACTTAACTTCCTTAACAAAATTTAATGCTATTCCGTTTCCTCTGTTACACGAAAAAAAATATATTGATGATTTTTGTCATTTAATTGATGGTTTAATTATTACTGGAGGAGATTTTGATATTCATCCCAAATTATATAAAACAAGTAACACTCAATCTAAAAATATTAAAAATAAGAGAACAAATTTTGAATTAAATATTTTCAATAATTTTTTTGAATATAACAAACCTATATTGGGAATTTGTGGTGGTGCACAACTTATCAATGTTGCATGTGGTGGAACATTAATACAAGATTTAAAAAGAGATCCGATAAACCATGAACAGGTAAATCCAAGAAATCAAACAAGTCACAGTGTTAATATTTTAAAAAATACTCAGCTACATAAAATATGTGGGACTCAAAAAATTAAAGTTAATAGTGCACATCATCAGTCACTAAAAAAAATTGGTAAAAACTTAAATGTTTCGTGTTCAGCCAATGATGGTGTTATTGAAGGAATAGAGCACAAAAAACACAAATGGTGCATTGGATTACAATGGCATCCTGAATTTTTAATTACAAAATATGATATAAAAATAATAAAAAATTTTATTAATGAAGCAAAGTGAATATTAGAATTTCAAAATATCTATCAAGTGCTGGAATTTGCTCACGGAGAGATGCAGAAAAATTAATTGTTGAAAAAAAAATTAAAATTAATAATCAACTATGTGTTCATCCAAGTCATAAAGTAAGTGATCTAGATATTATTAAAGTTAATAATAAAATTGTTAAACAAATAAATGAAGTTGAAGTATGGAAGTTATACAAACCAATTAAATATATTTGTAGTACAAAAGATAACTTAGGTAGAAAAAAAATTTTTGATTTATTGCCAAAAAATATCGGTCAATTGATAAGTGTAGGACGATTGGATTATATGAGTGAAGGATTGATCCTACTAACTAATAATGGTGATTATTCAAGATATTTAGAACATCCATCTTCAAACATTGAGCGGATCTATAGAGTTTGTATAAATAGCAATGTACAAAATACTGATTTACAAAAAATAAATAAAGGCATTAAGATTAAAGAAATTAATTATAAAAAAATTAAAGTTGCCTTTGAAAAAAAATTAAAAAATCATAGTTGGTTAATTTTTAAACTTAAAGAAGGAAAAAATAGAGAAATTAGAAATATTTGTAATTATTTTTCATGGAATATAGTTAAATTAATAAGAATTAGATATGGCCCTTATAAGCTTGGAAGACTTAAAGAAGGGCAATTTCAAAAATTAAATTCAATTAGCAAATGATACGGATTACTGGAGGAAAGTTTAAGCAAAAAAAATTAGCTAGTATTAATGATTTTGTAAGACCAACTTCTTCTCTAAAAAGAGAAGCTTTTTTTTCAATTATTGAAAGTTATGCAAGAAAAAATTCTATCGAATTATATAAAAATAAAATTTTTTTAGATCTTTTTGGAGGTATTGGCACAATTGGTTTAGAAGCAATTTCTAGAGGCATGAGTGAAGTAATTTTTTTTGAGAATAATATTGATGTTCTTAAAATTTTAAGAAAAAATTGTTTAAATATTTGTAAAAATAATCAATTTATAATTTATGAAGAAGACCTTATTCATTCTAAATTAGAAATAGAATTTCAAAATATTTCAGTAGTTTATATTGATCCACCATACACAAAATATAATTTAACAAAGCTTTTAGAAAATTTATCAAAAAAAATTAAAGATACTACTTTGATTGGTTTGGAGACGAGTATGAAAGATAACATTGTAATACCAGAAAATTTAAATCTGCTTCAAAAAAAAACTTACGGTAAAACAATAATCTATTTTTTAAAATTATCTTAAATAAGTTTTTGTTAGTTTTTTACCTTGTTCAACAGCAGGTTGATCAAAAGGATCTACATCTAAATACATACAGGAAGCAATTGTTTCTATGATACTAAAAGATAATAGTTTACCTAAATTTTGTTCATCTATTTTAGGAATATAGATTTCTCTAAAACTAAAATTATTTAATTTAAAAGTTTCAATGGTTGCACGCTGTTCAGCCTCCATTAAATCTCCCATTGTTTTATCTTTAAAATAGTCAATATCGGTACCTTCAAACATATCGTTATTAATTTTGATACCCTTATTCGAATGATCTGTAGTGATAAAGGAGAAATATTTATCTTTAGGCCCATCTAAATACAATTGTAATTGACTATGCTGATCAGTTGTCCCTACTGAATGAATTGCTGTAATACCTTTATTATTTTTTCCAATACTTTCTGCCCAAAGTTGCAGATACCATTTTCCAAAAAAATAAAGTGAATCTGAATATGTCATTAAAACATTATTAGTAAATTTTGCATTTTCTTTTTGGGTTAAATATTTTCCAAGATCATAAGGTTTGTAATTATCAATATTATTAATTACTTCAGACGCTCCACTAAAAAGTTCATTAATATTTAATCCAGAAATGATTGCAGGCACAATCCCAACATTGGTAAATATTGAATATCTGCCTCCAACATCTTTATGATGCTCTAATAGTAAACAATTATTATCTTTTGCAATTTTAAAAAGAGGGGATTCTTTAAATTCAGTAATAATTAAAGTATTTGAAAAAAATGCTTCAACTTTATTAGCTTCTATTGCTTTTTGATAGAGACATGAAAATTGGGATAACGTTTCAGGTGTAGCTCCTGACTTTGAAATAACTAGGAAGCCAGTTAATTCAAAATTTATATTCTGAAAATTTTTTTCAAAATTAATAGGATCAACATTATCGTAAAATTCTAAAATAATTTTATTATTAGAAATAAAATTATTTAATGCCCTTGCCCCTAAATTTGAACCTCCAGTTCCAAAAACAATTATTTTTTCTTTTTTCTCTTTAAATTGATTAGAAATTTTTATGGTTTCTTCTAATAAATTTTTATCTGAAATAATATTAAGAGAAGGAAGTTTTTCTATTACATTAGTTATACCTTGATCAATATCTTTATTTTGAGTGACTTTGTCAAAATTTGAATTAAAGTATTTTATTTCCATTTATAAAATTAAAAGAAGAAAAATCTTTTTTTCTTTTTAGGTTCATCTTCCTCATCATCTTCATTTTCTTCTTTACTGTTAAAAAAGAAAAATCTTTTCTTCTTTTTTGACTCTTCTAAATTTTCACTTTCAACATCAGTATTATCTGTAGTTACTTCATCTTCTGAATTTCCATCAAGATCTTCTCTGATACTATTATCTACTTGATCTGCTTCAGTTTCTTTTAAAATATTGTCAATAACGGAATTTTCAGAAGGTGTTTCATCACTTTCTTCATCTAAACCAAAGAGAATTTCTTTGGCAAGTTCGCTATCTGTATCATCAATATCTTTTGATTTAATCTGATCAGGTGGTAGTAAATTAAAATTTGGTGGGATTACTAATGGAGGATTTTCAACTACATTGTATTCATCTATTACTTTTCTTTCTACACCCGCACTACTTCTTATAGTATTACAAGAAGATAGAAAAATTGAGTAAATGATTGTCACAAAAATAACTTTTTTCATTTTATTGTTTTTGATTTTATAAAAAAACTAATTATTAACATGATAATGCCAATTGTAATATAGATATCTGCTAAATTAAATGCTGGCCAATAAAAATTTTTATAATGTAGTAAGATAAAATCAACAACATAACTATTTATTGATCTATCAATAATATTTGATAAAGCCCCAACTATAACAAAGAAATAAGCCAGTTTTTCAATTTGTTTATCTGATTTAATTAATAAATAAAAAATTAATATAACAATTATTAAGGCTATAAGTATTAATATCCAATGAGAAACATAACCAGAAAATAAACCAAAAGAAACACCAAAGTTCTGAACATAAACTAAATCAAAATATTCATTGATTTTTATTGATTGATTTAAAAATAAATTGTTCTGAATAAAAAATTTTGTTAATAAATCTAATAATATCAAAAAAATAAATACTGCTTTTTTAATCACTTAAATATTACAGTATTACACCTGTTACAAACTTCATTATTTATTAACTTTGCTTCATATTTCCAACATCTTTGACACTTTTCTCCATTTACCTTTGAAGCTTTTACGATAACATCAGAAATATCTTCAATAGAAAAACCATTGGATTTTTCGTCAATGACATACAAAGAAAATGATGAAGTAATTGTAATTTCATCAAACATTACTTTCTCTAGTTTTTTGGAACTTTCTGCAGAAACAAAAATATCTATGTGTGCTTCAAGACTTGAGCGAATAATTTTTTCTTCTCTAATTTTCTCAATTGCTCCAGTAGCAACTTTTCTAATATTTTTAATTAAATTCCATTTTTCATTTAATTGATTATCCTCATATTCATTTTTAGATTGTAAAAAATCTTGTAGGTGTATACTTTCTTTATTTCCCATAGCTTTCCAGGCTTCTTCAGAAGTAAAGGAAATAGATGGGGCAAACCATCTTACTAAATGATTAAAAATTATATTTAATAGAGTTCTAGTAGATCTTCTTTGAACGGACTCTTTACTATCACAATATATAGTGTCTTTTCTAATATCAAAATAAAAAGCTGAGAGATCACTTGAACAAAAATTTAAAAGTGTTGTAAACATCAAGTGAAAGTTAAATGTTGATACACATTTTTGAACAACTTGATCAACTTCCCACAACCGATGTAAAAGATATTTTTCTAATTCTGGAAACTGACTCTCAACAATAGCTTCTTCTTCAGTAAAATCACTTAAATTGCCAATTAAAAAACGAAAGGTATTTCTTATTCTTCTATAAGACTCAGCTTGTGATTGGAGAATGGCATTATCAAGTTTTAGATCATCATAATAATCAGAAGCAACAACCCATAATCTTAAAATATCTACTCCATATTTTTTTAAAATATCATCAGGAGAAATGACATTACCTAATGATTTAGACATTTTACGTCCTCTTCCATCAACAACGAATCCGTGTGTTAAAACACTTTCATATGGTGCCTTTCCTCTAGTGCCCGAAGATTCTAAAAGAGATGAGTGAAACCAACCTCTATGTTGATCACTTCCTTCTAAATACATTGATGCAGGCCATTTCAAATCTTCTCTTTGTTCGAGACAAAAAGCATGTGTAGAACCGCTATCAAACCATACTTCAACTACATCTTTTACCTGTTCATAATCATCAAGTGAATATTCATCACCTAAAAATCTTTGTGGGTCTTCGGTAAACCAGGTATTACTTCCTTCTTTTTCGTATATTTCAGCTATTCTATTGATAATATTTTCATCTCTTAAAGGTTGACCAGTTTTTTTATTTACAAATAATGGCAAAGGTACTCCCCAAACTCTTTGTCTAGATACACACCAATCTGGTCTCGTTTCAATCATTGATCTAAGCCTTGTTTGGCCTTGAGGAGGATAGAAAATAGTTTCATCAATTGATTTAAGAGCAATGTCTCTTAAATTATTTTTTTCCATGGAAATGAACCATTGTGGAGTGTTTCTATAAATAAGAGGAGCTTTAGACCTCCATGAATGTGGATAGCTATGACGAAGCGTCCCTTTAAATAATAATTTTGAAAATTCTTCTAATTTATCTGCAATTTTGTGATCTACTTTATAAATATGTTCACCTTCAAAACCAACAGCATGTTGATTATATTTTCCATCATCTTGAACTGTCTGGATTATATCAACATTATTTTCTATACCTAAAACATAGTCGTCATCTCCGTGTCCAGGAGCTATATGTACAACTCCTGTTCCCTGTTCTAAGTTTACAAAATCCCCATGAAATGGTTTTACAATAAAATCATATCCCAGTTGTTTAAATGGATGCTCGCATTCGCAAGAAGATAAATTATCGCCTTTAAATTTCTTTTGTGTACTAAATTTCTTTATACCAATTTCTTTAGTTACACTCTCTAAAAGTTCTGAAGCAAATATTAATTTATCATTTTTTTTGACTAAACTATTTTCTTCTAATTCTTCAACAACAATAAGTGAATAATCTAATTCTTTACCATAAGCCAAAGCTCTATTACCTGGAATAGTCCAAGGAGTTGTTGTCCAAATAACAATATTAGAGTCAATTAAATCTTTATCAGTAGAATTTTTAATTAAAAATTTAACATATATAGTATTGGAGGTATGATCTTCATATTCAACTTCAGCATCAGCTAAAGCTGTCTTTTCTACAACGGACCAGAGAACTGGTTTTGCTCCTTTATACAAGCTTTCATCAAGCAGAAATTTTCCAAGCTCTCGAACAATTTGTGCTTCTGCTTGATTTGACATTGTGAGGTATGGATTTTCCCAATCCCCTTCAACACCAAGTCGTCTAAATTCTTTTTTTTGTATCTCTATCCATTTTTCTGCAAACTCTCTACACTCATTTCTAAATTTAACAGTTGGGACATCATCCTTGTTCTTTCCTTTTTTTCTATATTCTTCTTCTATTTTCCATTCAATTGGTAAACCGTGACAATCCCATCCAGGAACATAAATTGAGTCTTTACCAGCCATTTGTTGTGTTCGCACAATGACATCTTTTAAAATTTTATTTAAAGCTGTCCCCATATGAATATGTCCGTTTGCATATGGTGGGCCATCATGAAGAATGAATTTTTCTCTACCTTTAGATTTATCTCTTAGCTTTTTAAAAATTTTTTCTTTATCCCATTCATCTATTATTGCAGGTTCTTTTGAAGGTAGATTCGCTCTCATTTCAAAGGATGTTTTGGGAAGAAAAATTGTATCTTTATATTCCATTACAGTTGATGATATTCTTTTGCTTTATTTATATCTTTATTGATTTGCTTGGTTAATTCTTTAAAATTATTAAATTTTTGTTCAGACCTAATAAATGTAAGGAATTCAACAGTCAATTCTTTACCATATATTTCTTCATTAAAATTAAACATATGTGTCTCTAGAAGGAGTTTGCTTCCGTCGACTGTTGGTCTTAAACCAAAATTAGAAACACCTTTATATTTTTTTCCTTCAAAAAGTACTTCTACGCAGTAGACGCCTCTTTTTGGGAATATATGTTGATCTGGTATCATATTAGCAGTTGGGAAATTGATTTCTCTAGCTCTTTTATCGCCTTCAATTATTGTTCCATGCATATGCCAAAGCCTACCTAAAGACCCTGCAACATCTTCTAAACGACCATCTTTTATTTGTGATCGAATTATTGAAGATGAATATTTATCCGATTTATCAGCAATCATAATTGGATCAATTAAATGAATATTAAAATCATTTTTTTCAGCATATTTTTCTAATGTTTTAAAATTACCTTTTCTGTCTTTTCCAAACTTAAAGTCAGTACCTATAACTAAGTATTTAATATTTAATTTTTCAATAAGAATTTTGGTTACAAAATCATCAGCTGATAATTTTGATAGATTATTATCAAAAGAAAAATCTATAAATATATCTAAACCTAATCGTTCAAGAAAATTTATTTTATCACTTTGAGTATAAATATTAAAAGGTTCATTAATTTGATTAAAAAAAATACGAGGATGAGGGTTAAAACTCATTATTGAAGATAATAAATTATCGTTTGATGCAATCTCCTTAATTTTATTTATGATTTCTTGGTGTCCTTTATGTATACCATCAAAGTTACCTATTGCGAGACAAAGGTCTAATTTATCAAAATCTGTTACTGTATCTAATTTATAAATTTTCATAATATTTATAAATCAATTAGTATAGAAACTTATGATTAGTAACTACAAATATTTATTTAAGATATTTTCCAGATATTCTTGTCTTCCTGAACGAGGTTCCGGCTCAATATTATCATCAATAACTTTTTTATTTATATCATCTAATCCAGTATTTTTATTATAAATAAATTGTCCTAGTTTCTCATTCCAATCAGAATATCTATCTTCAATAAACTTAGGAATAACATTATCATTCATAAGTTTTTCAGTAGCTATCAGTGTCTTTGCACAAACATCCATTCCTCCAACATGAGCATGAAATAAATCTTCAGGATCAATAGATTGTCTTCTTATTTTTGCATCAAAGTTCATTCCTCCCTGACCTAAACCGCCATTCTTAAAGATAAAATAAAATGACATAAGTAAATCAGCAGGATTATTTGGAAACTGATCAGTATCCCATCCAATTAGAGTATCACCTCTATTTATATCAATACTTCCTAATGCATTGTTTGAAGTTGCATAAGCAATTTCATGTTCAAAATTGTGACCAGATAAAGTAGCATGATTTACTTCAACATTGAGTTTAATTTCATTATCTAAACCGGCTTTTCGTAAAAAGGCTAAGCAGGTTGCAGAATCGAAATCATATTGATGTTTAGTTGGTTCATGAGGTTTTGGTTCCAATAAAATTTGCCCTTTAAATCCTATCTTGTGTTTGTAGTTAACAACTAATTCTAAAAATCTTTGAAGATTATTAGTTTCTCTTGCTATGTCAGTGTTTAGAATTGTTTCGTATCCCTCTCTTCCACCCCAAAGAACATAGTTTTGTCCACCTAATCTCAAAGTTGCATCCATGCAATCTTTTACCTGTGCAGCTTTGTAAGCAAAAACTTCTGGATCTGGATTGGTAGAAGCACCGCTCATATATCTTTTATGAGAAAAAGCATTTGCTGTTCCCCAAAGTAACTTCATTCCGGTGTCATTAATTTTTTGTTCCATTAAATCTATAATGTGGAAAAAGTTTTTTTGTGTTTCAGCATAATTGGAGCCCTCAGGTGAAATATCTCTATCGTGAAAGCAGAAAAGTGGAGTCTTTATTTTTGTAAAAAAATCAAATGCAGCATCAAGTTTCATTTCAGCCATTTTCATCTCATCACCTGCTTGCATCCAAGGTCTATCAAATGTCTGACCACCGAATGGATCAAGGCCAGGCCAAGTAAATGTATGCCAATAACAAGTTGCAAATCTTAAATGTTCTTTCATTGTTTTTCCTAAAACAACTTTATCTTCATCGTAGAATTTAAAAGCTAATGGATTAGAGGTATTTTCTCCTTCATATTTTATTTCAGGAATATTTTTGAAATAATTTGTCATATCTTCTCCCTTGATTATTTTACTCTATCTTGATGCCCAAAGCAAACCACGATGATAAATTTTTCTCATTTCAGGATGGTTTAGTTCATGTGCAAAATGACCAAGAGATGTGTAAAAAATTTTACCTTTTCCAATTTTTCTTTTCCATACAACTGGCATTTCTACACCTTTTATCCATTCAGTTTGATATTGGTCATCCCCAGGCTTTCCAGGTTCTTGTTCTAATTTCCAGATTTCATTACCTTGGAATGTAGTTGTTGCAAGAACTTCGTTCATAGGATCTACATGCATGTAATATTGTTCAGAATGATAATCGAAATCCTCAATACCATCCATTATTGGATCATCTTTTTTAGTTATATTAACTTTATAATCATGAATACCATTAGGATGACTCACCCATTGACCACCAGTCAAGAATTGCCAATCAATTGATTGTCTAAAAGCGTCACACATTCCTCCATGATGCCCAGCAAGACCACATCCATTTACAACTGCCTTTACAACATTATTCACTTCGTTCTTTTTAATTTCACCACTAGGTGAGTGATGAAAAGCCATCGTAACTATTGGTATAATTAAATCCATTTCATGAACATAATCTTGAGCAAAAGCAGAAGTTGAATACTCAGATCTTATCTCATAGCCATCAGGTTCTAACATTTCAGTTAAAATTTCATTACATTTTTCTGGTTGGTGTCCAGGCCATCCCCCATAAACTATTAATGCTTTTTTCATTTACAACTCCCTTATTTTAAAAATTTTCCATTCTCTGTATCTAAAAAAGATTGAGGAATGTTCGTTACACTTTCTAGATTTACTTTTTCATTAATTTTAGCAGATTTTAGAATTGATTGCATTATCTCCAAAACATGTAGACTTAACTCACCACTACATCTATTAACTTTATTTTCTTTAATTGAATCAATCATTTCACAAACTCCAATTCCTCTAAAGTTAGCAGATGTAGGATCTTCGTTTGCTTTGTCGTTTTTTTCTCCACCTGTTCGATTTGTATTTAATCGTCCTAGATTCATGTCATCAGTTTTAATAGTTTTCCAATCTGATTTCTTTTCATCACAAATTTTAATTTCTCCTCCAAACATGTTAGGATCAGGAACATTAATAGCACCTTTTGTTCCAAATAATTCAATATGTGACTTATTATGTTTGTAAACATCAAATGAAAAAAAAGAATCAATTAGAGCTCCATTACTGAATTCAATTTGAGAGATCAAAGTTGTTGGAATATCAACCACTATTTTTTCACCTTTTCTCTCCCCGCTACCAATTTCTCTTTGAGAATAAACCGTTCGAGATTGACTATAAACACTTTTGACGGGCCCTAATAAATTTACTAATGCTGAAAAATAATATGGTCCCATATCTAAAATTGGTCCTCCACCATACTTGTAATAAAAGTCGGGGTTTGGATGCCAAATCTCATGTCCCGCTACACCCATTGAAATACTACCTAAAACTATTTTCCCTATTGTACCATCCTCAATGACTTGCTTTGATTTTTGTATTCCAGCACCTAAGAAAGTATCAGGGGCACTACCTACATATAAATTTTTAGATTTAGCTAAATTTAATAACTCTTTTCCTTCGTGAAATTCAATGGAGATAGGTTTTTCAGAATAAGAATGCTTACCTGAATTTAAAATTGATTTCGAAACTTCAAAATGTGCATTTGGAATGGTAAGATTTATTACCAATTGAATATCTTCATTAGACAATAATTCTTCAACGGATAAATTTATTATTCCATACTTTTCAGAATATTTCTTTGATGCTTTAGGGTTTAAATCTGCGCAAGCAATAATTTCGAAGTTATTAAAAAAATTTTTTGCATTGTGAAAGTATATATCTGCTATATTTCCACAACCAATTACACCTACCTTCATAATATATTCCAATCTATTCTTTAACCGCTCCACCCGTTAAACCAGCAACGATATATTTTTGCAGTGCAAAAAAGAAAACTACTGCTGGTACAAGTGTTAGGGAAACATAAGCTAATATTTTACCCCAATCAGTGAAGTACTCACCTCTAAAAACCATTATACCCATTGGCCATGAGTAAAGTGACTCATCATTAATCATTATAAGAGGCAGCAAATAATTATTCCAGCTTCCTGTAAGAGTAATAACACTAACTGTAGCTAATATAGGTGTTGATAGTGGTAGAGTGAACCTAAAATAAAATTGAATATAGCTACAGCCATCACAAACAGCAGCCTCAAAGATCTCTTTTGGCATTTGCCTAAAAAAACCACGAAAAAGAATTATAGAAAAGCCAAGTCCAAATGCAATTTGTGGGATTATAACTGCCCAACTTGTACCCAATAAACCAAAATCTCGAACTCTTAGAAATAGAGGTAAAATTGCAGTTGCGAATGGAAACATAAGTCCTAATAAAAAATAATTATAAAGAAATTTATTTGCTGCGAATTTTACATGAGCAAAAACAAAAGCAGTCATAGAGGCAAATAAAACTACAAAAAAAGTAGTTCCAACTGCGTATACGGTCGAGTTCCATAAAAAAAGCCAGAAATCAGAATTAACTAAAAGAGATATATAATTTTCAAACTTCCAATCTATTGGTAAGCCTAGAGAGTTTGTTCTTAATTCTCCAGTATGTTTAAAACCTCCCATTACAGAAACGTATAATGGAATAATAATGACCCCTGCTAAAAAAAATAGAATAAGATATAAATAATAAGTTCTAAAATTTGTTTTCATTATCATCCCTCATCAATGTTCTTTGATAACCAATTGCAATAAATAAACAAATTAAAAATATTACAACTCCAACTGCACTTCCAAAACCAACTTTCATACGCATTACACCAAAGTAATATAAATAAGAGACCATCGAATGTGTTACATTTGAAGGTCCTCCTCCTGTTAGTGGCATAATAATATCAAAAAGCTGTAAACTGCCTAACAATGATAAAAAAACTGAAAGTTTAATTGTAGGAATAAGCATTGGTATTTTAATTCTAAAAGCAGTTGTAATTGGACCTGCCCCGTCTACTTTAGCTGCCTCTAATACTTCTTTTGAAATAGCTTGCAATCCTGCAATATAAATCATCATGTGAATTCCAAAAAATTTCCAAAAAATAACAATTAAAATTGCAACTAATGCCCAATCTTTATCACCAAGAACAAATGGTGCCTCTGCACCAAAAAATCCCCAAATTGCTGCAACTAAACCATAATTACCATCATAGATGTATGCCCAGATTAACGCAGTAACTATTTCTGCTAAAATAAATGGAAGAAAGAAAATTGTTCTAAAAAAAGCAGCTCCTCTTAATTTATCTGAGATCATTAATGCAATTAAAAGAGCAAATGGTAAC
The DNA here is from genome assembly GCA_902525035.1 of uncultured Alphaproteobacteria bacterium. Classification (GTDB taxonomy): domain Bacteria; phylum Pseudomonadota; class Alphaproteobacteria; order HIMB59; genus CACPNW01. The sequence goes on from CABZFN010000002.1 coordinate 179,146, forward strand.
TGAACAAATAATGATATAGCAATTATATAAAAATTATTTTTGAGTGATAAAATAAACACTCTATTTTTGAATAAAAATTCATAATTTTTAAATCCAACAAATTTTTCAGGTGCACCATAGCCATTCCATCTAAAAAAACTGTAATACGCAGCCTCTCCTATTGGAAGTACTACAAACAATGTAAATATTGTTAAAGCAGGTATTAAGAAAATTATTATTGTATAATACCTACTTAGTAGCGCATCAAGTTTTGCTGATCTCATAGTAATAATCAGGGCTCTTTATTAAAAGAGCCCTGATATTTATGTTATTGATTAAATTCCCAAGCTTCTTGAACAGCTTGAGTAGCTTCTTCAGGAGTAATAATTCCTGCCGCTAAATCAGTAGAAACGTCATTTACAACCCTACCAATATCTGCACCTAAGAACTGATCATAAAATATTTGATGATATTCTGAGTTAGAGATATTTTGAGCAACTTGTTGCAAGAAAGGATTTGTAAGAGATACATCAGCACCTTTTACGATAGGTATATAAGCACCATTTGCAGCATCTTCCTTTTGGATATCTAAAGATACATAATGCATCATAAATTCAACTGCTGAGTCTGGAGCACTACTTGAGAACAACCAACCATTTATACCGCCAAGTGTATCTCCAGCATCTCCAAGACCACCACTAGTCATTGGCATGTTAAACATTCCCATATTATCATCTCCTAAACCTTCACCGCTTGCACTGTTAGATTTTTGAGAACCATACATCCAGTTACCCATAAGGGCCATTGCACATTTTCCGTCTCCAAAGAAACCTGCTTGATCTGGCCAGGTGTGTGCTAAAAATCCTTTTTGAAAAGGTTCTAGAGCAACTAGCTCAAGCATTTGCTCGCCTGATTTTAAGTATTCTGGTCTATCCCAACCACCATTATTTAGTGATTCAAGGAATAAATCTTTTCCACCATTTCTTATGTGTAAGTGTGTCCAAAGAAAGTGAACAGGCCATTTATCTTTACCACCCATACAAATAGGAGTAATTCCTGCTGCTTGAATTTGTTTTACAGCACTAATTAAATCATCCCATTCTTTTATGTTTGAAACATCAACACCTGCTTGATTAATAAGATCTTTATTATACCACCAAGCAACTTGCGATACTTGTAAAGGTAAACCTACTCTTTGGCCTTCAAAAGTAAAAGCATCTGCTGCTGCTGCACTAACAGTATCTAAATAACTATCTGGAACAACATCTGAGATATCTCTTAAGAAACCAGCTTTAGCTTGGTCATACATAACTCCACCACTCCAACTATAAAATATATCTGGTCTGTCATTAGATTGAAGCATTGTTGGTAGTTTAGCTTTGAAAGATTCGTTTTCTAAATACTGCATAACAACAGTGTGTCCTGTTTTAGCTTCAAATTCTTCCGCAGCCCTAACCATGTTAGGATATTGACTTGAGTCTTCTCCAAATAAGTGAAGCCATTTTATAGTATCTGCATTTGCAGAACTATAGAATGTCAAAAATGTTAATGAAAAAAATATTTTTAGTAATAATTTCATTTTTTCCTCCCTTAAATTTTCTATAGTTGAATTATAACATTAAGAAATTTTATATTAAACCAAAATAATTATGATAATTTAAAACAATTATTAATTATAATGATGTAATATTATTAAATAGTAATGACAAATAAACGTCCTAACATACTCATATTTAATCCTGACCAATGGAGAGGGGATATGCTTGGATATCTAGGGTATCCTGGAGCTCAAACACCAAATTTAGATAATATTATTAATGATGATGCAATTGCATTTAAGAATGCATACTGCCAAGCTACTGTTTGTACGCCAAGTCGCTGCTCATTTATGACTGGTTGGTACCCACATGTTCACGGTCATAGAACGATGCATTACATGCTACATACTGATAAAGGTGATTCGAGCATATTATCAGAATTAAAAAATAAAGATTATTTTATTTGGTGGGGTGGAAAAAATGATTTGATAGCAGGACAAGAAGGATATCGTAATCATTGTGATATTTATTTTGAGCCAACAGATAATGATTTTAAGAAATGGGACTATGCTCAACAACCAGGTACTCATGGGGGTGATTTATCATGGAGAGGTCCTGAAGATGGAGATAATTATTATAGCTTCTTTAAAGGAAAATTAGACAAAAAAGATAAAGATATTTATTTCGATGATGATTGGTCCATGGTTTATGGAGCATTAGATTTTATTGAAGATTATAAAAAAGAAAAACCATTCTGTTTATTTTTACCACTAGGATACCCGCATCCGCCTTACTGCGTTGAAGATCCATGGTTCTCTTCGATTGATAGAAATATAATTCCTGAAAGATATCAATACAAAACATGGGAAGACAAACCAAGTCTTTTAAAAGGAATAATGGATGGTCAACAAATGCAAAATTGGACTGATGATCGTTGGAATGAATTACGAGCTGTTTATCTTGGTATGTGTGCAAGAGTTGATTATCAATTTGGACTTTTAGTAAATCAACTTAAAAAAAATAATTTGTATGATGATACCTTAATTATTTTCCTATCAGATCATGGTGATTTCACTGGAGATTATAATCTTGTTGAAAAAACTCAAAATACTTTTCAAGATTGTCTAACTAATGTTCCTCTAATAATTAAACCGCCTAAAAGTGAGAATACACTTAATGGTGTAAGTGACACAATGATTGAATTGATTGATGTGGCTGGTACAATATATGACTATAGTAATATAGAACCATCTTATTGGCATTTTGGAAAGAGTATTAAAAATTTTATAGATCAAAAGGTTGATAATCATAGAGAAGAGGTATTTACAGAAGGTGGTAGACTTAGATTAGAAAGACAAGCTAGTGAAAACCAAAGTCTACAACTACCACATGGTCTTTATTATCCTAGAGTAAGTCTACAGGGTAAGGAAGATGAAATTTTAATGCATACCAAGGCTACAATGTGTAGAAATAAAAAATTAAAATATATTAAAAGAGCCTATGAAAAAGATGAACTCTATAATTTAATTGAAGATCCTGGCGAAATACATAATGTTATCGATGATACACAATATGCATCAGAACTTAAGAAACTAAAAGATAAAATGCTTTCATGGTACCAAGAAACTTGTGACGTTGTACCTCTAAAAGGTGATGAAAGAGATTTTATTTAATATAAATTATTCTCAATTCTAGTAAGCCAATAATCAATATCTAGATTTTTATGACCAGTGAGTAGTCTCCAAAACTTAATTGTATTAATTTTATCTAATCGATTTGTATCAGCTTCTTGCCATGGATAAGATTTCATTAAAATGTCATTAATTGTGCTTTCTTGGTTTTCATCTGTCCAATACAATGCTCTGTTAGGAAGAGGTTTATATTTACTCTCAGGATCCCATAATAATTCCTGCTTTTCTGTTGGTTGTAATCTTATTTTGAACATGTATCTAATCTCATCAGAAAAATTTACACCTGCACCATGCCACAAGCCATTATGAAAAATTCCTATCGTCCCTGCTTTACAAACTATATTTTTTTGTCCTCTAATATTTTGATACTTAGCAATTCCCATTTCGTTAACAATACGGAGATGCGTTCCTGGATGATATCTTGTTCCGCCCATTTCTTTTGTAACATCTGTAGGAAAATAGAATAATTGAATATCAAAAGTAACTCTTGGATCAATTGTACTATCTTGATGATTAACTTGAGACATCTGACGTTGGTTAGTTTTTTTAAAGTATTTTGTTGGAAATGTTAGATGAAGAAATTGATGATCAACTACAGCCTCAGATCCAACTAAACTATTAATTGCTCCTGCTACAACTTCATTTTTGAAAATTTTTTCTAAAGGAGATTTATATGGATAAGCATTTTTGAGTGGTGTCCCTGCAGGAATTCTAGGAATGCTGCTAGAAGCTTTAATATTTTGAAAATACTTTTGCATATTATCAACATTCTCAATATCGGTGTGTCCAATATCTTTTAAAAATTCTTTGTTAGTTTCATTATCTATTAATCCATCAAAAAATAAGCATCCACTATTAGCAAACTCTGCCATTTGCTTGGTCGATAATAATTGTACCATCTTAAAAATCTCCTTCTTCTATTTTTTCAAAAAAAAATTCATGTTTTAAATATGAAGTCCTAAATTCTTCTCCTGGATGCTCTGGAATGGCTTGACTTGATTGAAATAATCTCCATCCATCTAATAAGGCGTCGAGGCCTGTAGGATAAGGAGGCTCATCACTATCACCTGTCATATGGAGTTTTTGACCAGTACCATCAAAAGTAGCCCATGAAATAACTTCAGCTTCTAGACTTGGAAACTTCAAATAAAGGACTAAAACTTTTTGTCTTATGGTCATTTAGTTTTCTTTAAAATAATTGTTTAACAATTCCTTTGGTGGATCATATGTTTTAATTTCACTCAGCATAAGATTTTTATATTTGTTTATTAAATCCTCATCATTAATAGGATGTAGTTGGCCGGGATCTTCCTTCAAATTATAAAGTGCGCATTTAGTATCTTCTAGTGATTTATGTGGATCTGATTTTCTAAGAATTCTGTTAACTTTCATGACTGGAATATTCTTAGTAAAGTTAAACGGTTCATGCATAGTAGCAGTTTGCAATTCTTCATGTGAAAAAAATTGCCTCATATTTGTTGGCATCAATGTATACTGAAATCTACTTCTATCGTATTGATCAAAATTTTCTGGGAAATGAAAATATGAATAGTTTCCATCCGAAATATTTATACCACCACCCCAGTATCCATACAAAGCGAAATGTTCATTTTCACTATCTTTATCTAAAAAGTTTAGCAATGATTTACCTTTAACTTCTTTAGGAAGATTATGACCATGCATTGTCATGAATGTTGGCATTAGGTCAATATTTTGGGTTACAACATTTCTTTGCTCTCCCGAATATTGTTTATATTCCGGGTGATAAAAATAAAAAGGTATATTTGCAATTTCATTATACAAAGGCATTCTGTTTTTAGCCCACCAATCATGTTCTCCAAGCATGAAACCATGATCAGTAGTTAAAATCAATGCGGTATCATTCCATAAGTTATTTTCATCAAAATAATCTAAAACCGTACCAAGTAAATAATCACATAATCCAACTAAAGCAATGTAATTGGCTTTTAACTCCTCAACCTCATCATCTGTTTCTTTCACTCTATCATACTGAGGCCAATCTAATCTTGGGCCTGTATAATTTGTTTTTAATTTTTCTCTAAATCGCTCTGGAGCAAAAAAAGGTTCATGAGGATCAAAGGTTTCTAGTTGAAGAAACCAATTATCAGCATCTTTATTAATATTGATAAAGTCTAAACCAGATTCAAAGCATTTAACCGAAGGAAAATCTTTTTCATCTTTAATAAACTCACTATTGATTGCATAATGATAGTATCCTGTTTCTCTATTAGTTAAATTTAATTGAGATTGATGATATTTTTCTCTTAATTTTTCAAGTGGCGGTTGTACCATGGCTTTCCATGGGTCGCTTTCTTGTCCTCTAATAAAATCCCATGAATTAAATCGATTATGATAGGTTGCCCCGCCATCTTCAAAATAATGATAATGATCTGTGACAAGATGAGTGTATGTATCATTAAGACGTAAAATTTCTGGAAATGAATTATCAAATGGTTCTAGTGGTCCCCATGCACGATGCAAAAAACTTAATCGTCCTGAATGCATGTCTCTTCTTGCAGGCATACAAGGCATACTTCCAATATAATGATTATTAAACTGGACTGATTTTTCTGCTAATCGATTAAAATTTGGTGTTTCAATATATTTACCACCATAGGAATTTAACATTCTTTTATTTAATGAATCAAATAAAAGGAAAACAGTTTTCATAAAAATTAGATTAATATGAAATAAATAATTATTAAAGTTTTTTCTTTAATCTGTGAAAAGAATCAGGATTTAATCCCATTTGACCAGGATTATTTACATTTTTAGCTTTTTTAATTTTAGTTGTAATATTTTCAACTTTTTTAATTTTATTTTTAATCTTTTTTCTTAAGGAGTTTACTATTTCATCATAAGTACTAATACCAATTAAGTTATTTAATTCATATGGATCAGCATCAAGATCGTATAAATTTGTTTCCGTGTATTGATTAGATGAAGCTTTATCACTCCCATTAGAGTCTTGATCAGCAATACAATATTTCCATTTTTCAGTTCTTAAACTTCTAGCTAATTGACTTTCACTTATTTGAATAAAAATTTCGTTTTCCCATTTTTTTGATGTTTTATTTACTAAGGGCAATACTGATCTACCATCACAATGAGAGGTATTTTTTACTTTTGCCAAATCTAATATTGTTGCATGAATATCTAATATGTTGGTTAGTTCTTTTATACGTCCACCTTGTTGGAAAATATTTCCAATTAAAGAAGTAGGAACCCGTATTGAACTTTCATGACATGAACGTTTATATTCTCTATTTCTTGTTTTAAAATTATTTCCATGATCTGATGTAAAAATAATTGCACTATCATCAAATAATTTTAAGCTTTTAATAACATCAATCATTCTTGCATAAGCTTCATCTATTCTCTTCACCATTCCATAATAACCTCCTAAATGTCGATGAGAAGATCCAACCAGAGATGAAAGATCTGGAGGAGACCAGTTACCTGTATATTTTTCTCTGTATCCAATAGGTGGTGGATAATCATCTGTATTGTTTTGGTGATGTGGCTCAATAAGCGAAACAAAAAGAAAAAATGGTTTTTTTTGATTTAGTTTTATAAAATTTATAGCTGCATCAGTTATTGCATCAACTCTATATCCTGGAAGAAATACTTTTTTATTTTGTCCATCATAAACATATGTTTCATAAGCATCAGAAGTAAATTCTAATAGATTTGATCCCAACCAATAATCATAACCACCTCTATCCTCTTTTTTAACCGGTTCAGATGAGCCGAGGTGCCATTTTCCTATATATCCAGTAGCATAACCTTCTTTTGATAAATATTTTGCAAGAGTTTTAATATTTTTTTTTAAAGGTATTCTATTTTTAAAACATCCAGTTTTTGTTGCATACATTCCTGATTGTAATGAAGCTCTTGCAGGCCCACAAACTGGTTGGCATGTAAATGAGTTATAAAGATGCGTACCTTCGACTGCATAATGATCGAAGTTCTCCATCAAGGATAATGGATTGCCATGTAAACCAGAAGTATCCCAGCGTTGTTGATCAGTGAAAAATACAATAATATTTGGTTTAGATTTAATATTCATTATGAATTAGATTTATTTACTAAAAGGTTTTCCTTTATATTTCCTTAGATTATCAGCATGCTTTTTTCTATCTGTTTTTTCAAGACGTTCAACATATGTATTCCAGACTTTTGAAAATATATTTGCATGATGAGGACCGCCTTCTCTTATTACACCTTGAAGTGGATCTCCTCTATCAGCCTCATACATATTTTCTTCAATCCACTCATCGATTAAAAACATACCGTGAGAGACTAAATCCTTATGCTGCTCAGCTATATTATGCAATTCGTGTGGATCTTTATCAATATCAAATAGCATATATTTTGGAAAATCTTTCAAACCAGTATCGTAAGTTCTAATGAGTAACCAATTATCCCAGCGCACAGATCTTTGACAACTCCACGCACCATGACTTATGACTAAATAATCTCTTCCATTTTTAGAATTATTATCTTTGAGATTATCACTAAAATTTATCCCATCCCATCTATCTGGTTGAGTTGAAGATACTATTTGAGAAATTGTTGAAGTTAAATCTAAATTATAAAATTTACTTTCTACTGTATTACCTTTATTGGAGTCAGTAATTCCTGGCCATCTAATAATTAATGGAACTCTATTAGTAATATGATCTGCTGTTTGATGATCTCCCCAAACATTTAATTCACCTTGATTTTCACCGTGATCTGCAGATATAATAATAGCAGTATCATCCCAAAGATTCATTTTTTTTAAATCTTCAATAACTTTACTTAAATATAAATCTGCATAATTGATTCCTGTATCATAAGCATCAAATTGTTCTTTAGCGTCAGCAATATTTTTTATTTCCCCAACACCCATCGTGTACTTACCTCTAAGATCATCATCGAATCCTGGAACTTCTCTTGCACTGTGTGGTCCAAAACTATCTCTTTGTTTTTTAATCAGTTCTTCTGTTACCCAATCTTCAATAGGATCGTTTTTAAAAGGATTGCCAAATTCTTTTGGTGTATCATAAGGTGTGTGTGGATCCCACATATTAACATGTAAAAACCAATTATCTTTTTCTCCATTATTCTCTAACCATTTTTTTATAACAGGATAAACTTCATCGGCATTTTCTAATCCACCTTTTCCTGTGTCATACGTTTCTGTAAAACCAAACCAAACTTGATAAGCCGTATGTCTTTCTGGAAATGGACTTATACTGGCTGTATAATAACCTGCATCTCGTAAAACTTTTCCAAGTGAAGTAAAGGCATACTCACCTCTAAGGCCTCCTTTAAATTCTCTATCCCAAATATTTTTTCGAGGAGCAATATCAGAGAACTCTCCACCATGATTAACTACCCCTGTTTTATAGCCAAAGTTTCCTCCAAAAAAAGCAGTTCTACTTGGTAAGCATGGGGTATCGGTTGAGTAAAAATTTGTAAATTTAACTCCTTCTTTAGCAATAGAATCAATCGTTGGAGATGTATTTCTATGATAACCATAACATCCCAGATGATCAGGTCTTAAAGAGTCAATATCTACATATAAAATTCTCATATTAGTCCTTTCATTTTTAGGCGCCGGAAACTCTTTTCATTTTTGATGTTTCATCTTTTAGTGTTGCTTGCGCAAATTTAAATAATAATTCTTTTTTTAATGTTTGTGCGTTCGTATTGTCCCATAAATTATTATATTCATTTGGATCATTTTCTAAATCAAAAAGTTCACCGTAGTTAGCTTCTCGGTAAATAGAAATTTTATAGTTATCATTTATGTAAGTTTTTAAATGTGGCATTCTTGGATTATGTCTATTTTCAACAAATATATGTGAACGGATACTTTCCTTGTTGCCATAAAATACATCCGTTTGATCCACTCCTTGCATTTGACTTGGTATATCAATGCCCGCAACTTTTAAAAATGTTGGCGCAAGATCAACTAAACTTAACAAAGATGATGATGAAGAATTTTCAGGTACTTTACCAGGCCATCTAACAATAAAGGGTAAGCGGAGCATATCCTCATAATGAAAAGGTCCCTTTGCAATTAAACCGTGTTGTCCAATAAAGTGTCCGTGATCAGTAGTAAAAATAATTATAGTATTATCAAGTTCACCCATTTGATCTAACTTATTAATTATTTTTCCAATATTCTTATCCATAAAACTAACCATGCCATAATAAATAGCCATGTCTTTTTTTAATTCTTCCATAGGATACAGATGACTCATGCATCCATGAGCGTTAAATGGTGAATGCCAATTTTCGAAATCAGGATTTGTTGTTTGTGTTTTTCCAAAATGTGGTGGATTTAATTCGTGTTCACCTTCTTTTAACGTTCCAGGTGACATGTCTTCTGAATTATACATTGATGCCCATGGTTCACTTAATACATACGGTGGATGAGGATCTTGAAAACTTGTCCAAAGAAAAAATGGCTTGTCATCTTTATGTTGATCTAAAAAGTCAATTGATCTCTCGGCTGTCCAATTTGTGTAGTGATGTTTTTCGTCTAACTTCCAAACCCTATCCGGTCTCGCCCAATAGTCATATTCACGAGCAATAGGAGGGGCATATTTAGAAGTTTCACCAGGTACTGGTTGAAAATACTCTTTCCAATCACTAAGACCGTTTTGTTCCATCCAAATTGCATAATGTTGACCTACATGACTTTCATCTGCATGATTACGAGCAAGTTCTATGTGTTCAAAACCATACCAAGGTCCTTTGAAGTTTTTCCAAAATTCTAGATCTCTTAGAGTTGGTTGTCCTTCTATTGATTCTTGACCTGGAACTGATGTTAGAGGTTGAAAATGAGCTTTACCAATTAAGCCTGTTGAGTATCCATTTTTGTATAAAAGCTCTCCAATAGTTTCAACTGTTTCCTCTAACTTAACACCAATTGTCCATGCACCATGAGAAGAAGGATATTGTCCTGTAATAATACTAGCTCTTGAAGGAGTACATACTGGTGATGGACAATAAGCTCTAGTAAAGTTCATTCCTTCATTGCATAATTTATCTAAGCTTGGTGTTTGAATTTTAGAATTAAACTTTCCAATTGTATCGTGATGTTGTTGATCAGAAGTAATTAATAAAATATTTGGTCTTTTCACGTTTAACCTTTAACTGCTCCTTGCACACCTTCAACAAAATATTTTTGCATAAATAAAAATAAAACTATTATTGGTAAAATTGTTATTACAGATGCTGCAGCCATTCCAGACCAATCTACAAAATATTCTCCTTTGAAAGCATACACTCCAACAGATAATGTTCTTATTCCAGGATTTGCAAGTGTTATTACAAGAGGAAGAAGAAAATCGTTCCATGCGTGAAGCACTTGTAGAATAGAAACTGTTGCAACTACTGGTTTTGTAAGTGGTAACATTATAGTGACAAAGATTCTAATAAAACCAGCCCCATCCATCTTAGCTGCTTCTTCTAATTCAACTGGAATTCTTGAAAAATATCCTGCAAATAGCAATATGTATATTACAGGTGTGTGTCCAGCAGTAGCAAGTGTTAGTCCAATCAAATTTTTAGATAGATTTAAGTTGTTGAGTAAATCAAATATAGGAATAATTGTATAACCTTGAGGAATAAAAATTGTACTTATTAGTATTCCAACTAATATTTTCTTTCCTGGAAATGAGTATCTCCCAATAACGTAACCAAACATGCCAGTTGTTATTACTACAATAGTTACAGAGAAAAATGTAATTATGAGCGTATTGAAAAAATATCTTCCCATATTTGCACCGAACCATGCCCTTTCAAAATTTTCCCAAATAAGTTTTTCTGGAATTAAACCTAGACCTCCCCAGATTTCAAAATCAGTTTTAAGAGAAGCAGAAAGAACCCACAAGAGAGGATAGATCCAAAAAAAAGAAAAAATTAAAAAAATTACAGATATTACTAAATATCTAATTTGGTTTCTTTCAGCGATAAAATTTAGATATTTGCTCATAATCTTCTTGTTTTTCTTATCCAAATTCCTTGAAGTACTGTTATAAAAAGAACAGCGACACCCCAAAATACTCCTGCAGCACACGCGTAACCAAGTCTAGGCATAGTTCCTGAGTCAGTAACAAATGCAGTTCTAAAAATATAAACCTCCATAACCTCACTACTAAAAAAAGGTCCACCTGCTGTCATTGTTTCGATTAAAGGAAATACATTTAATGCACCAACAGCCTCAACAAGAACGATAACAATTGCAAAAGGTAAAACTATAGGAAGTATTATATGGAACCATAATTTGAATCCTTGAGCACCATCTATTTTTGCAGCGTCATAAACATCTTGTGGTACTGTTTGTAAAGCTGCCAGCCAATACATCATGGTAATACCAAGCCACTTCCAAACATAAACACCCATTACAGTTGGTAAAACTGTATTTGGATCCCCTAAAAAATCTATTGGCCCAGATGTGATATTCATTCCCATTAAAAATTTATTTGCTGGTCCATTAAAAGGACTAAAAACAAATGTCATTACTATTCCTATTATTGCTATCGCAGTGACAACAGGCATAAAAATAATTGTTCTAAAAAATGGTGCAAGTTTTAAAACTTGATTATTTAAAAAAACTGCAATTATGAAACCTAAAATAATTTTTACAGGTACTGTTCCAAACATAAATATAAATGATCTAAAAAAAGCATTCCAAAAAAACTCATCATTAACAGCTTCAATATAATTTTGAAAACCTATAAATTTTGCATCCTTGGTAAACCCTGTCCAATCAAGAAGAGAAAAATACCATGACATTCCTATTGGGTATAAGACAAATAAACTTGTAATTACAAGACATGGAAAAACAAATATATAACACCATCTGGCATCATATATTTGCTGAAATAATGTTTTTCTATTCATAAAATTAAAAAAGGCGAATATTGATATTCGCCTTTAAATTTAAAGTATGATTATAGTTCAGAATACTTATCTGCACCATAGTTTGAGTATAAATCCCAATTAGGAAATACCCAATCATCTCTGGTAACATTAGCACCTTCAGCTCTTGCTTCTTCAACAGCTCTATCTAACTCATCCTCATATCTCTGGTTACAATCTTTAAGTGCTTTTTCAACATCTTTGATTTGACCAGTATATAAACCTTGGATAACCAATGCTAATGAAGGATCAGGTATTCTAGTTTTTGCTGCAACTAATCCAACATCTTTGTTTCTAACAATAGGATTTGGACCAACAAGCAAATTCTCATTAAACATAGAAAGTGCTTTAGCAGATTGTCCGGTCAAACCAGCTTTTGCAACTGCTGTAGGGTTTACAGCTGGATCAGCAGCTCCAACAGTTTGTGCCCAATAAATTTGACCTTGTTCTGTGCCCATGAAATGCATTAAATCACCTGCAAAAGGTCCCATTTTACTATCTTTACTTAGCCAGAAAGTATTTGAACCTCCTTCAGCAATGTACAATGGTTGAGCTTCTTTCCCATCAGGAACAGGCTCACTTGCAATACCGTATTCCCAATTTGGAGCATCTTTTGCCCAAACTCCGATACACCATGGTCCTTGGAAAATCATTCCAGCTGCACCTTGAGGCATTAATGCCCTTGCTTGAGGAGCGTTCATACTCATAACTCCTGGAAATGCACTTCCGTCAGATTTTAACTGAAGAAGAAGTTCTACAGCTTCCATATATTGGTCAGATGCAATTTGGAATTTTCCAGTTTTAAAACTGATGTGTCTATTTGTATATCCACCTCTTCCACTATGAGCTCCAGCAACTTGTCCGAAAGTATGAACAACATCTTCCCAACGATTTACCTGATTACCACCGATAATCCATCCATAGTATTGACCATTACCATTTTTAGTAATTTTTTTTGCAGCATCTCTGATTTCAGAATATGTCATTCTTCCAGCTTCAGGATCATATCCTGCTTCAGTCATATACTTTTTACTATACAACAAGCATGTTCCAGTTCTTTTATTTGCTGTTAGACAAATCCCATATGTTTTTCCACCAAATTGATTGACTCCCGGTAAATAAACTCCACCTGGAAAACCAGCTAACCATTCTTGTAAGTTTGGAATATAGTCATCCCACGGTTGTACCCAACCTTCAGACACAGCAACACCAGGATCCATATTAAGAGGTATTTGGAAAACATCTTGAACAGTTCCATTTCTTACTGCAAGTGGAATTAGTTTATTAATTTCTTTCCATGGTAATCCATCATATTCGATTGTTATACCTCTTGAAGCAGCATATTCAGGAAATAATTTATTCCAGAAAACACCTTTCATATCACCAGTATCTATCCATCTCAAATTACCACCATCTGTTGGAAGTGGTTTTAAAGGATCAGGAATATTAAATTCTCCTGCAAATAGCTTTGAAGGAATTGAAGCAGCAGACATCATTGCACCTGCAGCTAGAGCACCTTTCATAACTGTTCTTCTGGAGACTTTTAATTGATTTTTTTTCTTCATTTAATCCTCCCTATTAATATTGATTAAACATTAGGGATATTTCACAAAATAACAATTGAAAACAAATTTAAAATTATGTTAATATTTATTAATAAATATGAAGTATTTACACACAATGGTGAGAGTTGAAAATATTGAAAAGTCTTTAGATTTTTATTGTAACAAACTTGGTCTAAAAGAGGTGCGACGTGTTGACAACGAAAAAGGTCGCTTTACATTAATTTTTTTAGCGGCTGAAAACAGTGATGAAAAAACTGGGCTATTAGAATTAACTTATAATTGGGATCCAGAAAAATATACAGGTGGACGAAACTTTGGTCACCTCGCTTATAGTGTAAAAAATATTTATGAAGTTTGTGAAAAATTAATGAAAAATGGCGTTACTATAAATAGACCGCCTCGCGATGGCCATATGGCATTTGTTCGTTCTCCAGATGGAATTTCTCTAGAAATTTTGCAAGAGGGTGAGTCACTTCCGGAACAAGAGCCATGGAAGTCAATGGAGAATTCTGGTTCTTGGTGAACTAATTATTTAATTTTACTTTATAATGCTTATCTGGATTTGTTGCTAAGGCTATTACTGAGGGTAAAACTTTTCTATAAAAATCAAAAAGGCTATTAAAGGGTTTTGGAAGTTCTGAATCAATTTCTTTACGAAGTTTCTTTAAATTATACGAAGGTACCATTGGATACATATGATGTTCCAAATGATATTCCATATGCCAATATAAAAAACTTAAAACAGGATTTATTCTTACTGAGTAAGTACTTAGACGATGATCTTTTGTATCTACTTTTGCTGCTAAATGTTGTGTTACATTAACAGCAAACCAGATCGGTTTACCAATGTATGTCGGTAAAATGATATATACAATTGGCAAGATGGAACCAATGTATAAAGAATAAACAATTACTAACGCCCATAACAAAACGTATAATCTGGAATTCCATAATATTTTTTTCTTTTCTTCTTTAGGCGCAGTTATATCAATGACTGGAGAAAAATTTCCAAAGGCATGTTTTAAAACTTCGTACTTTATGAGTTTATGAGGGTAGAGTAAATCAGTTAGCGGAATGAAGTTTAAAAAGAAAGCTAATAGTTCTACGGGTCTTGAAACTTGAATTTCATGATCATAGTCATCTTCTGTTTGTAGAGTTTTTGAATGATGAAATGTATGGCTCCATCTCCATCGAAACCCTTCAAAGTCACACATGAAAGAGCTAATGTGATAAAAAATTTCATTTATCCAACGTGTTTTGAATGCTGTTCGGTGAACGGTTTCATGCCAGTTAGCTACACTGAATGCATAAATTGTTCCGTATATAAAAAAGAATAAATATGTCCACCATGTTCCTAAAGTTACATATGCTAGATAACCTGATGTGAATAATAATAAAAAGTAAAAAAAGAAATGAAGTAACCCTGGTAAATCTTTTTTCTTACTTAAATTTTTTAAAGTTTTTTTATCGATTTTTGGTTTGTACCAATCATCAAGATTAACTTCCATATTTAGTTTTTTAGTTTTTTTAAGTGTCCCAACGTTCTAACCAAGATCCGTCTACTGAAGAATCAAAAGCATCTTTTTTAGAAGTACCTCTAAACTTGGTATGTTGTTCCTCATATCCTTGAAACCAAGCATTCCAATCAGCAGTGTAATTTTCATCATTTGATTTTCTCATAATTATTGGATCAACTAACCCTGTATGAAAACCAGCTTCATCTTTTGGATTTTGAAATCTAAGATCTACACTCCATCTTACATCATCAGACATATTTTCTAGTGAACGATGTGGAACTAACTGATGGAGAAAAAGAACAGAGCCAGCCTTCATTTCACAAGTAACAACTTTGTCCTCTGGAATATCTTTGTCTTCAATAAATAAATACCAAGAGTCTTTGACAGACCCATCCTTTTTTTCTAGCTTATGATTTAAAACTTTTTCTGGTCTATGTCCTCCAGGAACAACTTGCATGCATCCATTATGTTTATTTACATCAAGAAATGGAATCCATGCTGCAGGCTGAGTAGTTTTTTCTGCTCCATCTTTTAAATAAGCAGAATCTTGATGCCATGGAACCGTCATCCTAGCCGTCTGAGGTGTTTTAGATCTAATATTCCAAACTGGATGTCCTGAAATATCTTTTCCAACCCAATTTTCAACCATATCTAAAAGTTTTTTTGATCCCCATAGATTAGCAAGTGCTGGTTTTAATTCACCTCTATGATGAATTAATACGGACGATCCTTTAAAATCTTTTTCTAAAGCTGCTAATCTTTTGAATACATCTTTATCTTCATGTTTGTTTGTAATTTTACCTGCTTGAAAAGCTTTATTAGCAAAATCCTCAACAATTTCTTCAAATTCATTTAAAATTGGATTTAATTCATCCATATTAAAGACGTTCTCAACTATTGTATAACCTTCTTCATTGTATTGTTTTATCTGCGCATCACTAATCATAATTCCTCCCAAAATTATCCATTCACTAACAAATCAGTTAGATGATCTATTGTCGTATCTTTTTTTTCCATATCAGCAATTTTTTCACCCCTAGCCATTACACATAAATGATCAGCAATTGGGTATACATGACTTAAGTTGTGAGTAATAAATATTGATGTCACTCCTTGGCTTTTCAATCCTTCCACGAACTTTAGTACTTTATTTGTTTCTTTTACGGATAGGTGGTTTGTTGGTTCATCTAATATTAAAACTTTTGATTTAAAATACATTGCTCTTGCAATGACAACACCCTGTCTTTCACCTCCTGATAATTGGTTGACTGGAGTATCTGGAGATCGAAGATGTAGTTCTACATCTGTTAATGCTTTCATAGCATCATCCTGCATGGTTTTAGTTTTCATTAAACCAAAGGAGCCAACATTATATTGAGTCTGTTCACGTCCAATAAAAATATTTCTTGCAATAGACATTTCAGGAATCAAAGCTGAATACTGATAAATTGTTTCAATACCTAAATTCATTGCTTCTTTAGTAGATTTAAATTTAACCTTATTACCTTCAAAATATATATGACCTGAATCAGGTTGATGTGCACCAGATAAAATTTTAATTAATGTTGATTTACCAGCGCCGTTATCTCCAATAAGACCAACAACCGAGTCTTTTTTTATCTTCAAGCTTAAATCTTTCAAAGCATGGACTCCAGAATAGTATTTGTTTAAACCCTCGCAAACTATTATATCTTCCATCTTTAATCCTCTACCTTGTTTTGACCAATTCGTGTTGCTCTTCTACTTATATAAGTATTAAACACTACGGCTATGATAATTAAAGAGCCTAAACCTGCTCTGAACCATTCAGCATCTATTCTAGCCATAATGATTCCACTTTCCAAAAATCTGATTAGTATTGCGCCAATGACAGCACCAAAAACTGTTCCAATACCTCCAAATAAACTGACGCCACCAATAACTGCTGCAGCAATTGACTCAAGTTCTAATAGGTATCCTTGAGATGGCAATGGTGCTTCCAATCTGAATGTTTGAATCATTCCAGCAAAGCCAGCTAAGAAACCACATAAGATGAAACAAAACATTTTAACATTTCCAGTCTTTATTCCCATTGAAGATGCTGCATTTTGATCTCCGCCAGTTGCATAGATCCAGTTACCAATATTACTTCTGTGAAGCATAACACCTAGAACAACAGCCACTAAAAGAGCCCAATACAAGGAAGCTCTAAATAATTCAAATTGATAAACGAATAATTCATTTGGTAAAATATGAGGAAATGGCGGTGGAAATCCCGCAGTAGCTACAGTTGTAAGACTTCTAGCAATATAAAGCATTCCAAGAGTTGCAATAAAAGAAGGGATTCCAAATCTTAAGGTAATAAATCCATTAACAAAACCAACTATCATACCAATCATTAATCCTAGAAAAATAGCAAACCAAGGTGGTATACCTTGATGCACCATTTGTACTATAGTCATAGGGACTAATGCAAAGACTGAGCCAACAGATAAATCAAATTCACCTGAGATCATTAATATTGCAATCCCAATAGCAACAATAATATATTCGGGTGTGATACCCATAACTATTCTTATATTTCTTGCATCTAAAAATCTTTCATTGGCAATATAAAATCCAATCATTATTGCTAGAAACATTAAAAAAGTTGCTACTTCTGGTCTTACTAATAAACTTCTAAGACTAAAATTTTTACTCATATTTTTTTTATTTTAAAAAAAACCAGGCTCTATTTAAAGAGCCTGGTTAAGATATTTATCTAACTGACATTCCTTTGAATGATCTGATTGTTTCAACATCAGAAGGACCAATCATAGCTTTACCAGTGTTGATATCTAGTGCACTTAAACCATACTTATTCATTAAGTATAATTGGTGAACTGACATGTAACCTTGGTAGTATGGCTGTTGGTCAACTGTTAGTTGAACGTAACCTTTGTCCATTTCTTCGAAAACTACATCAACTAAGTCAAAACCAGCAAGAAGAATTTCGCCTGGTCCATAACCTAAGTTTCTTACAGCTTGAGCTGCACCAGCTTCCCAGAAACCTACATCAAGATATGCAGTTGTATTTGGGTTAGCTTGTACATAAGCTGCAACTCTGTTTCCAACAGTTGAAAGATCAAGACCTGACTCAATTTTTTCATATGTTACATTTCTATCTGGATTTGCTGCTTTATAATCATCCATGAATCGAGCTATACCATTACCTCTTGTATAAGCCCAAGATTGGTTCATATCTGCAACACCAATTAAAACGTGAACATCACCATCAGGGAACATTTCAGAAAGTTTAGCGGTTAGTTCATAACCAGCTGCTTCTAAGTCCTGTCCTACATAAGCAAGTCTATTACTACCTGCAGCTCCTTCTGGATCATCAGTATTAGCTGTAATAACTGGGATACCAGCTGCTAAAGCTTCATCGACAGCTGCATCAAAAAGTGTAGGGTTTGTAATTGTAGTTACAATACCATCAACACCTTGAGCAATTGATGATTCAAAGTTTTGAAGTTGTTCTTGTTGATCACCATCACCTGTTAGTGTTAACATTTGGCAATCTGCATTAATTTGTGCACATGCATCTTTAAATCCTTTATGAACTGCTGCCCAAAAAGCATTGTTAGTGTCACTATGCATAACGAAGTTAAATTTATATTCTGCTTTTGCTGAAGTAGCAAAAAGAGCTACTGAAGCTAGAATAATTGAAGCAATTTTTTTCATGCATTCCTCCTATTTTAAGGAAGCCCTAACAAGAATAAATTCGTAAAACAAGTAGAAAATCCTGTATTTACGAGCAAATTATCACATCTATAAAGTAAAATTTTAATTTACTATTATTTTTTTAGGATTTGCCTAATGAAATCATCATGCATAGGCTCTGGCTTCACACAAGAAGATCTGAGTTCTACTTCAACTTTATAAATTGATGAAATCATGGCACACTCAATTATATCAAGAACATGAAGGGCCAACTCTCCATTACATCTATGGATTCTATTATTCTCAATTGCATCAATCATTTCAGCTAGTCCAATTCCTCTATAATTTGCTTGTTCTGATGCCTCATTACTTCTACCACTATGATTAACGATATTTATTTTTCCAAGAGGCTTATCTTCAACACTAATATCTTTCCATTCAGATCCAAATTCTCCTGCTATAGATACTGGTCCACCAAACATATTGGGATCAGGAACTACAACTGATCCTTTTGTTCCATAGAGTTCCATATGATTACGTTTATGATTTAAAACATCAAAAGAAATAAATCCCTGGATGATAGCTTTATTTTGAAACTCGATATTAAACATATAAGAAGTTGGAATATCTACATTAAAAGTTTCTCCTTTTTTTGGACCAGCTTTGTATTCTCTTTTTTCAGAAAACTTCGCGCCTCTTCCTCTTATGTTTTTTACGGGACCGAGAAGATTAACAAGTGTTGTGAAAAAATATGGACCCATATCTATGACTGGGCCTCCTCCTTCTTGAAACCAAGACTCTGGACTTGGATGAAAATCTTGAACACCTGGAAAGGCAAAAATAAAATTACCTGTTAAAATTTGTCCAATATCATTATTATCAATTAAATTTCTTGTAAGCTGTCCTCCTCCTCCCAAAAAAGTATCTGGCGCGTTTCCAATGTAAAGACTATTTTTTTTTGCTAAATTTAATAATTCTTTTGCATCATCAAACTTAACACTCATTGGTTTTTCACAATAGACATGTTTATTTGATTCAAGAGCTCTTTTAGATATTTCATAATGGGCTTGTGGGATAGTAAGGTTAAGAATAATATCTACATTCTTATCATTAAGTATTTCATTAACTGATAAAGGCATAATATTATATTGTTCAGCTGTTTTTTTAGCAGCATCTAAATTGATATCAGCACAAGCAACAAAATTTATATTATTAAAATATTCTTGAGCCCGGAAATAGGTCTCTGCAATATTGCCACAACCAATGAGTCCAATATTTTTCATAATTTGTTTCTATAATTCTATTGTAAAAAATGGAATAGTAAAAAAAAAGGCCGTAAAAAATTACGACCCTTTAAAAATAAGTTTGCTGAGACTTACATAAAGTCTGCAGCGTTTTCTTTTGTAACTAGTACAGTTCCAGTATCAATGTTATCTGGAATGCTCTCGCCATTAGCTAATTTAAGTGCATTTTCTACACCCATGTATCCCATGTTGTATGAGAATTGAGCAATAGTAGCTGACATTTCACCTGCCATTACACTTGCAGCAGCATCAGGGTTAGCATCAAATCCAACAACGACAACATCATCAAGCATATCAGCATTTTTTAATGCTTGGATAGCCCCTAGACCCATATTATCATTAGAAGCAAAAATTGCTTTTAGATTAGGGTTACCAGTTAAAATGTCTTCAGTTACTGACATACCTTGTGCAGTATCCCAGTTAGCTGGAAGTTCAGCAACAATGTTCATACCACATGCTTCAAGACCTTTGTGAGATCCTTCTGCTCTATGCTGACCAGTAGTTTGCGTAATCATTCCTTGAAGAATTGCAACGTCAGAACCACTTGGAACATTATCACAAATGTATTGAGCAGCTAAGGCAGCACCATTGATATTGTTCGTACCAATGAAAGTTACACCGTCATTAATTCCATTAGTATCAATGTATACAACTGGAACACCTGAAGCCATTGCATCATCAAGAATTGGCGCAACTGCATTAGGGTCAGTTGGTGCGATTGCAATACCGTCAACACCTTTAGCAATTTGGTCTTCAATTTGAGCTACCTGAGCCATAACATCACTCTCTTGAGGTGGTGAAAGGATAATTAGATTTACACCTAATTCTTCAGCAGCATCTTTTGCACCAGCTTCAACTGAAGCCCAAAATGGGTTTCCAGCACCTGGTCCTTTTGTACTTAGCATTATTGTTTTTGCATGTGAGCCTGCAATAAGACTACCTGAAAAAAACAATAAAGAAGTAGTAATTATAGAAATAAAAAGTTTCATTTTTCCTCCTAAAATATTTTTTTAACCATTAATGAAAAATGAAATTCTAATCAAGTGACTGTTTGTCAGAAAGTGATTATTTTTTGATATTATGTTCTAGTTGCAAGTTGTCTTCTTAGAACATCAATATAAACGGCCAAAATAATAATTGACCCAATAAGAACTTGTTGCCAGAAAACACTAACATTCATTAAATTAAGACCATTTCGCAGTATACCCATAATCATGACTCCAGCAAACACTCCTAAAACAGTACCTCTGCCCCCAAAAAAGCTTGCTCCACCTATAATGACTGCTGCAATCGCATCTAACTCAGACTGTAAACCAGCATTTGGATAGGCAGAATTTGTTCTTCCAGCCAAAATTAACCCTCCTATGCCCGCTAAGAAACCACACAAAGTGTATACAACGATCAAAATTCGATCTACGTTAATACCTGCTGCCCTTGCTGCTCCTGGGTTGCCACCAATCGCATAAATCCATTTACCTATTCGTGTATGATTTAAAAATACCCAAAAAATAAAGAATATAACAATTATTAAAATTAAACTTGTGGGAATATACTCTCTCGCCCCTTCTCCAAAAAAAACATCCAGTTTAATTTTACCGTTTCCGATAACTCTTATCTGTTCAGCAAAACCTGTTATTGGCACACCTCCAGAAATAAGATTTCCAATACCTCTAAATATATAAAGCGTCCCTAGTGTCATTATGAATGGATGAGGCATTCGAAGTAGCGTAATGCCAATACCATTAAACATACCACACAAAAATCCAATTGCTGGTGCAACTAACATAACAACGTACCAAGGCATTCCTGCCTTTGAAGCAATAGCTAGCCCCATTAATGATAACATAATAATTGAACCGACAGATAAATCTATACCTGCAGTTACAATGACCATAAAGACACCAAGTGCTAACATAGACTGCCAAGAAACTTGTTTAAAAATATTTGTTACATTTCTCCATGATAAGAAGACATCAGGTTGCAACAAATGCAAAACAGCAATCATTATTAGAATAAGTAATAAGATCCCGTATCTTTCAAAAAAAGGAATAAGTTTGACAAATAAAGATTCTTGATTCTTATCCATTAATCTTTTTTCCCCATAATCCATCCAATGACTTCATCTCTTGAAGTGTTTTTTAATTCCGATTCTGCAAAGTTTGTTCCTTGAAAAAGTGCCATTACACGATCACAAACAGTAAAAATATCATCCATTCGATGACTAATTACTATTACGCTAACACCTAATTTTTTTAGATTTAAAATTAAATCTAAAACCTTTCCAACTTCTTTAACAGCAAGTGCTGCTGTAGGTTCATCCATCAATACAATTTTAGCATTAAAGGCTGTAGCTCTAGCAATTGCAACAGCTTGTCTTTGTCCACCTGATAATTCTTCTACCTTTTGATCAGCACTCTTTACGTTTATTTTTAGTTTTGCAAGATGCTCTTCGGTTAACTGTTTTCTTTTTTTATGATCTAAAAAATTGAAAGGACCAACTTTTCTTGTTGGTTCTCTTCCTAGAAAAATATTATCACCGATAGGTAAATTCCCGGCTAGCGCTAAATCTTGATAGACCATTTCTAAACCCAAATTTTGAGAATCTCTTGGACTATTTAAAGTTACTTTTTCTCTATCAAAAAAAAGAGATCCTTCACTTGGCTTATATAATCCTGATAAAACTTTCATTAATGTAGATTTTCCAGCACCATTATCGCCGACAACACCAAGAACCTCACCTTTATTTAAATGAAGATCTACATTTTGAAGAGCAGTAATAGTACCAAAAAATTTTGAAACTAATTTAGCTTCCAGAACTAAGTTATCCGACATAGTGTGTTTTTAAATAAATTTTAATTAATATCAACTGGTTTTGAGCGTAAATATTTAACAGTTTCTCTTTCAGCTTTTTTGCATAATTTAGGAGATAGGCCTTTTGAAATAAGTTTTAAATCTTGAATTACTATTTCACCCATCTCTTTAAATGCGCTGTCTAATGCACCAGCCCTGTGTGGAGAAAAAATTACATTTTTGAGTTTTCTTAATTTATGATTTTTAGGAAATGGTTCTAGTGGAAAAACATCAATAGCAGCAAACACATTTCTATTTTTTAAAAAATTAAAAAAATCATCAAAATTTATTATGGCGGCTCTGCTCATTAAAACAAGCACTGATCCATCTTTTATTAATTTAAGTTTAGAAGAATTAATCATAGATTCATTAGAGGAAGTAATGGAAGCGAGTACATAAATGATGTCAGCATTTTTAAGTAACAAATTTAAACTTGTAGGCTTAACATCAAATTTTTCTATTTCTTTATTGGGAATCCAAGGATCATATGCAATGATATTATTAGAAAATGCTTTGATTATAGGAGTTAGTGATTTAGCTAAATCACCAAAACCAATTAAACCAAATGTTTTATTTTTAATTAAAAAATTATTCTGACTAATGGCGCCACCATATTTTTCTTTTTTTGAAATAAAGTCTGAGTGAGCAATATGAATACTTCTAGCTATAGATAAAGTAAGACCCATTGCCATTTCAGCAACAGGTTGTGAGAAAACAGGAGATGTTGCTAAAACATGTATTCCTTTTCTGAAACAATAATCGTAATCCATATTGTCCATAAAATTGCTCTCTACATTAAATATTGCTTTAAGTTTTGTGGATTTAGAAATTAAAGTTGAAGGTAAATTGGGTTGCCCAAATATATAATCTGCCTTTGATAAGTTTTTTTCATAAAAATTTTTTTTATTTTTATTTGGAGCAGTAATGAGTTTAAAATTTTTTTTTAAATATTTTAAGTTTTCTTTAGAAAAAAGTAGATCCATTGTTCTTGGATATGGGTCTAATAAAATTATTGGTTTGTTTTGGTGCATAAGAATTTAATTATTAGAAAAAAATTTATTTTATACGCCTTTACGTTGTTTATTTTTTCCTTCTAAAAATTCATTAAGAGCTGATTTCTTACCTTCGGTATTATCTACTTCAAGTGTTGGACTTTCCCAGAAAGCTGTCCCCTCTAACCATTCATACCCATCTGTTTTCATAGAAATAACATATGTTTTGTCTGATTCTTTTGCTCTTTTGAAAGCAGCCTCTAACTCTGAAATGGATTTAACAGTCTCACCATTTGCCCCCATACTTTTTGCGTGAGCCTCAAAATCTACAAACTGTACATTTGTCGCTCTGGCTGCACTGAGATTACAAAGATATTCATTTCCACCTTTTGCTAGTTGCAATCTGTTAATAACCATGTGACCGCCATTATCACAGACAACTATGATTAATTTTTTATCATATAAAACTGAACTGTAGATATCGCTATTTTGTAAAAGGTACGAACCATCACCTACAAATACAATTACATCTTGTTCAGGTTTTGCCATTTTGATTCCAAGTGCACCTGATATTTCATAACTCATGCAACTAAAACCCCATTCAGTTTCAAAAGTATTTAATTCTTTAGGTTTCCATATTTGAACGACTTCGCCAACTAACCCTCCAGCTGCAGTTACTACAATATCTGATGGGTCTGAGTTTCTATAAACTGCACCGACAGCATGAGCATAGGATGGTAATTCTTGGTTTGTTGGTCCACTTTCCTTGGCAACATATTCATCCCATTTATTTCTTTCCTCTATTGAACGCTGATACCAATTATCTGGTGCTTTCCAATTTCCTAATGCTTTTGATAATTCTTGAAGTCCAATTTTTGCATCACTTACAACAGGAGTTGCGCGATGTTTTGTAGTGTCAAATCGTGAAGTATTTATTGATACAAGTTGAAAATTTTCATTTTCAAAATTAGTCCAAGAACCAGTTGTAAAGTCTCCTAATTTTGTTCCCACAGCTAGTGCTAAATCTGTATCAGTAGCAAGGTTATTAGATGAGCCCTCTCCTAAGCATCCAATTGCACTTATGTAATAAGGATCATCTATATTCATACATCCAATACCCATGACAGTTGCTGTTACAGGAATATTATGTTTATTTGCAAAAGCAGAAATTTCCTCTTCTGCTTCTGAATATAAAACACCTCCGCCTGAAATAATTATTGGTTGTTTAGATTGTTTTAATTTATCTGCAGCCTTTTGTATTTGATTTGGATCAGGATGAATTCTTCTAATTTCATGAATTTTTTCTTCAAAAAAGATTTCAGGATAATCATAGGCTTCTCCTTGAACATCTTGAGACATAGAAATTACTGCTGGGCCACACTCTGCAGGATCAAGCATTACATTAATTGCCTGCGGTAAAGATGTTAAAATTTGTTCAGGTCTAGTAATTCGATCAAAATATCTCGATACAGATTTAAATGAATCATTTTGAGTTTCTGAAGGAGAATTAAAATGTTCTACTTGTTGTAAAACAGGATCTGGAAAACGACTAGAAAATGTATCACCTGGTAAAAGTAAAATTGGAAGTCTATTACTTAAAGCAACTGCAGCAGCTGTAACCATATTAGTAGAACCAGGTCCAACAGATGAAGTTGCAACAAATATTTGTTGTCTTCTTTTGGCACGAGCATATGCAATACCTGTTAGTGCCATATTTTGTTCATGATGACCTCTGTAGCCAGGAAGTTCATTTTGGTATTCTTCCATAGCCTGTCCAATACAAGCAACATTACCATGACCATAAATACCGAAAGCACCTGGAAATAGTTGTTCTTTTTTTCCATTAATTAAAATTTTTTGCATAGTTAAATACTTAATTAATGCATGTGAACATGACATTCTAACTGTTTTCATATATTCCTTTCACAAAATAAATAGATACTATTATAATAAAAAAACAATTTAAAGAGTTAAACAATTTATTTTTCTATTATTTTAGAATATAAATTTATTTATGAAAGTTGGAGTTGTTGGTGAAATTCATCCAAGTGGATATGAGATATTTAATCAAAATAATATTGAATACTTTGTCACCAATAATATTGATGAAGATCATCTAATAGAAAAATTACGAGATGTGGATGGTATTGTCGTAAGAACGGCAGAAATAAATAAAAATATTCTCTCTCAAGCAAATAACCTAAAAATTGTTGCAAGACACGGCGTTGGCTATGACAATATAAATACTGAATATTTAAATAATAATAAGATAGCTATGGCCATTACTGGAAAAGCGAATGCGACCAGTGTAGCTGAACATGTAATGACAATGATGCTTTGTTTAACAAAAAATATTTTTGAATCAGATAAATTAGTAAAATTAGGTAAATTTCATGAAAAAGGTAATCTTCCCAATTACTTTGAGCTCTATAATAAAAAAATTCTAATTCTTGGTTTTGGTCGAATAGGAAAAGCTTTAGCAAAAAGATGTAGTGGGTTTGAGATGGAAGTTTATGTACATGATCCATTTCTTTCAGATCAAGAAATAAAAAATCAAAACTGCATTCCAATTAATAAAGAAGAAGGCTTTAGAATTGCTGATTATATAAGTATACATTTACCTTTAAATACAGAAACTAAAAATTTGATTTCTTTTGATCAATTTGAAACCTTTAAATCTAATTTGATATTAATTAATACAGCAAGAGGCGGTATAATTAATGAAGATGCCTTATATAAAGCTTTAAAAAATAAAAAAATTTTCGGAGCTGGTGTTGATGTATTTGAAAAAGAACCACCTATAGAAAATCATAAACTTTTTTCTTTAAATAATATTTTGTTAACTCCTCATAACGCTGCTTTAACATTAGAATGTAGAAAAAGAATGTCAGTGGAATCGTGTGAAAATGTTTTTGATTTTTTAACAAAAAGTAAAAAATTAAATAAAAGTAATATTATAAATCTAAATATTTTTGATTAAATATTGAGGTAAAGATTTCCGTCTTCTTCTGTAATATCAAATATTTTTAATGGAGTCTGTTCTAAATCAGAGATAGAGTCTCCAGATACAATGCTAAATTTATTTCCGCATGTTGGGCATTCTAGTTCTTCACCTTCAATACTAGCTTCACTTAATAAAGTTTTTTCTGCACAAAGACAATTTCCTTCAGTTGCAAAAAAACCAGACTCAAGTCTATAAATTGCATAATTTACATCGTCGTATTCAAAATTTTCAACTGAGCCAACATCAATATCATCAACTTCACCTATTAAAATTGGCTCTATTTCATCATTCATAAAAAAATTTTAAAATAAAATTGAATTATAATAAATATTTTTTTTAAGAAATTTGTTGATTTATCTGAATTTTAGATTTTTTCTTGTGAGTTCTTTTACGTTAGAAACACCCATTAATTTCATATCTCTTTCAATTTCATTACGAAGATTAGACAAGCTTTTTTCAACACCTTTTTGACCTCCCGCTGCTAAGGCATATAGATACATTCTTCCACCAGAACAGGCTTTTGCACCAAGTGACAGTGCTTTTAAAACATGAGTACCTCTTCTGATTCCTCCTTCACAAATTACATCTATTTTATCTCCAACAGCATCGACAATTTCAGCTAATTGATCGAACGGTGATCTTGATCCATCTAACTGTCGACCTCCATGATTTGAGATCATTATAGCTGAAGCTCCAACATCAACTGCTTTTTTTGCATCTTCCACGGACATAACTCCTTTAATTGCAAATTGACGACCCCACTCTTTATTAATATTTTCCACATCTTTCCAACTCATGGAATTATCAAGCATTTTTGTGAAGTAATCTCCGATGGTTGTCATTACTGTTGTGCCTTCATTAATATGATCTTTTAAATTACTTAATTCCCATTTAGGTTTTGTAAAATAATCTACTGCCCACTTTGGATGCAGCATAAAACTTAAAACACTATTAAGTTTCAGTTTCATTGGAATAGTAAAACCAGTATACAAATCTCTTTCACGATTTCCACCTACAGCGGTATCAACTGTAACCGCCATTGCTTCAAAATTAGATTCTTTACACCTTTCTATAAGAGCTTTATTTAATCCTTTATCTTTATGAACATAAAGCTGAAACAGTTTTGGCGTTTTAACTAAATTAGATATCTCTTCTATACTCGCAGTGCCTAGTGAAGAAATTCCAAACATGGTTCCAAATTTTTCAGCAGCTTTTGCCACTCCAATCTCACCTTCATGATGAAATAATCTCTGAAGAGCAGTTGGGGCACAGTACAATGGCATGTCCAACTTCTGCCCCATCACAGTCGTTGACATATCTATTTTATCAACACCACTTAAAACATTTGGAATTAAATCACATTCTTCATAGGCATCGGTATTTCTTTTATAAGTTATTTCGTCATCAGCAGCGCCATCAATATAATGGAAGATTGGACTTGGAAGTCTTTTTTTTGCTAAATTTCTAAAGTCTTTTACATTATGACAGTTATTGATGCTTCCAAACATCAAGCTTGAATTGTTTTTTGTGTTTGTTCTCCTAAGCCTTCAATTCCCAATTTCATTACATCACCAGCTTTTAAAAATACTTGAGGGTTCATTCCCATACCAACACCTGGAGGTGTTCCAGTAGAGATAATATCTCCAGGCTGTAATGACATAAATTGACTTAAATAACTAATAAGAAAATTGACACCATAGACCATCGTATTAGTAGAACCGTCTTGCATTTTTTTACCATTAACTTCTAGCCACATTTTAAGATTTTGCGGATCAGGTATTTCATCTGTTGTTACTAAATAAGGCCCAATTGGTCCAAATGTATCACATGATTTACCTTTTACCCACTGACCTGAGTGTTCAATCTGAAATTCTCTCTCACTTAGATCATTAATTACACAGTATCCAGCTATGTGGGATTGTGATTTACTCTCAGTAATATACTTTGCTTCTTTTCCAATAATAACACCTAACTCAACTTCCCAGTCAGATTTAACTGATTTTTTTGGAATCTCCACATTATCATTTGGTCCAATCACTGAACTAGTTGCTTTTGCAAAAATAATAGGCTCAGGAGGTACCTTTTGTCCCGTTTCTTCTGCATGATCAGAATAATTAAGACCAATACAAATAATTTTACCAATACTTTCTTTAGAAACACATGGTGCTATACCGTCATGATTTTCAACAATAGGTAATGAATTAAGATCAGCTAATTTTACTTCATTTAGTTTTTCAATAGTTACATTCTTATTATCCCAATCATTTACTAGGGAAGAAGCATCACGTATATTTTTTTCAGAGTCCAAAATTCCTGGTTTAACACCTTGACCAATTCTATATCTTAAAGTTTTCATTATAAGGTCCAGCCTCCATCAATTAAATTTAATGTTCCAGTTACAAAATCTGATTCATCACTTGCTAAATAAGTTGCAAGTGAAGCAATTTCTTTTGGTTGAGCTAATCTTCCCATAGCTTGTCTAGCAATAAAATCCTTTCGAGCTTGTTTTGGATCATCAGCCATATTAACCCGACCTTCCCAAGATGGCGTTTCTACTGTTCCAGGAAGTATTGCATTACATCGAATTCCATTTCTTACATAATCTGCTGCAAGAGCTTTAACAAAACCATTTAGTGCTGCTTTTGTTGTACTATAAATAAATCTATTAGGAGCTCCTTTTACGTTTGAAGCTGCAGAAGATACAATAATTATATTTCCTTTTCCTTTATCTAACATTTTAGGTAATAGATTATAACTCATTAGATAGGCTGAATATACATTTACATTAACAGATCGTTGAAACTCTGTATCATCACATTCCAGTAATGTTCCATGATGAACAAAACCAACAGCATGAAAGAGAACATCAACAGTTTCAATACTAGCACAAAAATCTTCAACTGCATTTTTATTTGTAGCATCTAATTTTTGAGTTTTGATAGAATTATTTTCTTTATTTAATTCAGTCAGTTTTTCTTCATTAATATCAGTTGCAATGACAGAAGCCCCTTCTTTTGAAAACATCATTGCAGTTGCTCTACCAATGCCTTGTGCTGCAGCAGTTACAATTATTTTTTTATCTTTTAATCTCATATATTATTCTTCCAATACTCACCGTTAGGAAAAGAGAACTCATTAACAGACTTTTCTTTCATTTCAATAGAATATCCATGGTCAAGTGGGGGCATGTAATTTCCATTTTCAATATTACATGGATATACAAAGTGTTCATGTAAGCTGTCTTGATATTCTACAACCTTGTCATTTTTAGAACCATTGATTAAAACATAGTCGATCATGCATAGGTGTTGAACATATTCACATAAACCAACACCACCAGCATGTGGAAAGACTGGAACATTAAATTTATGTGCCATTAACAATACTGTAATTATTTCGTTAATACTTCCCAATCTGCAGCTATCAATTTGACAAATGTTCATTGCACCAGATTCAAGAAATTGCTTAAACATTATGCGGCCACCACATGCTTCTCCGGTAGCAAGTCTTACATCTCCTATTTCTTTTTTAATTTTGGCAAAACCCATTACATCATCTGGACTTGTAGGTTCTTCTACAAAAAATAAATTAAATTTTTTGTATGCATTAATATGTTTAATCGATTGTTCTACGTTCCATTGTTGGTTTGCATCAACCATAATAAAGCAATCATCACCAATTGTTTTTCTAATTAACTCAAGTCTTTTTAAATCTGCATCTAGATCTAAACCAACCTTGATTTTGAAATGCTTCCAACCTTTCACCATATATTCTCTGCATAATTGAATTGTTTTTTCATCTGAATAGCCAAGCCATCCAGCAGCAGTTGTGTAAGATGGATATCCTTCTTGCAATACTTTATCGATACGTTTTTGTTTATTATTTTGATTGTTTGACAAAATCGCTAACGCTTCCTCTGGAGTTAAAACATCTTCAATATATTTAAATGTTAACCAACTAACTATTTTTTCAGGCTCACTTTCTACAACGAACTGCCACAAAGGTTTTTTGTGTTTCTTAGCAATTAAATCCCATAAACAATTAAAGATTGCTGATACAGCCATATGAACAACTCCTTTTTCAGGACCTAACCATCTTAACTGACTATGATCAACACACTTAAACCAGAGCTTACCAATGTTATTTTCTAAATCATTTAAGTCCATATTTTCAAAAATTGGAAAAAAATGTTTTATACATTCAGCAACAATGTCATTTCCTTTACCAATCGTGAAAGCAATACCATATCCTTTTAACTCTGATTGATCAGTAAAAGCCGTCACATAAGTTGCTGAATAATCAGGATCTGTATGAATGGCATCAGATCCAGTTAAATCTTTTGAAGTAGGAAATCTTACATCTTGAACACTAAATTTAGTAATCTTTGTCATGTTTAAATTTTTTTGAAAGTTGTATTATCTATAAAATCCCAATCTAAATCAATGCCAAGACCAGGCTTAGAAGGTAAATGGGCATAACCGTTTTCGATTTTGATAGAATCTTTTAGACCAAAATTAAAATATTCATAAGGCACAAGTACTTCAAAAAATTCAGAATTTTTTATAGCTGCACAACAATGTAAGTTAACAAGTTCTAAAGGATGATAAATAGCTGTATGAATTTCACACTGAACACCAAAACTTTCCGCTAAGTGTGCTGTTTTCATTGTAGCCGTAATGCCTCCACTCCATGAAACATCAGCTCTTACCATATCAACAACCCTTGTAGAGATACATTCAGCAACACTGTAAGGATGTTTTGCTATAACCTCTGTTCCAATAATAGGAATATCTAAAATTCTAGTTAATTCCCTTAGATTATGAAAATTTTCATCAAACAAAGGTTCTTCATACCAATAATAATTTAATTTTTCTAACTCTCTTCCAAAACGTAGAGCTTGTTCAAAAGTATAAGGGGCAACAGGATCACTCATAAGCTTAAATTCATCACCAACTGCTTCACGTGTTTTTTTATGAGCTTCCAAATCAAAATCATATTTTCCAGGAGGATGAAGTTTATAAGCATTGAAACCTCTCTTTTTATATTCCAAGGCTTCTTTTGCGTAAGCATCAGGTGAATCTAAAACTAGAGAACTTCCATAAATTGGAACCTTGTCTCTATAAGCACCTAAATACTTATAAAGAGGTTGGCCTGCTTGCATAGATGAGAGAAGCCAACAATTAATGTCAAATGGTCCATAACTATATATAGGTGCGTGGTTCCACCATCTGTCTGCGGTTCTGTATTCATGCCAATGTTGCTCACGATAAAGTGGGTCTCTGCCAATAAAAAAAGGTTTAAAAATTGAATTTGCGATTTCACCAGCCATTTCTGCACCCCTCCCTGCAAACCCAAAAGTAGAGCTAGATAGACCTTCATCAGTGTGAAATGTAATAACTAAGAATTCTAAATCTGATTTTTTCCCATCTCTCATTTCTGAATCTTTCATGACAGGCTCTTTGTGTCGACACATACGAATTTCTATATCTTTAATTTTCATGAGATACCAAATTCTTTCATAATATTATTATTGTCATTCCCAATTTTTGGAGCTGCCTTACTTGATTTAAAAATCTCTCCATCAATTTTTATTGGGCAACGAAGAGTTTCAATATCAAGTCCATCATTTCTTTTAATTCTCTGAACCATATCGAGGATCTTGAATCCTTCATGTTTAACCATTGTTTCCCAATCGAGTACTTTAGCACACCATATATCTGCTGGCTCAAGAATACTCAGCCAGTGTTCTGTTGTTTGTTTTTCAATCCAGTCGCCAATATTTTTTTTAATTTCATCTCTTTTTGTGAACCATTCTTTTTGATCATGCAAATCTTTAATTGAATTTAAATCAAGTAATTCACCAAGTTGAGGTAGTGGTGTCATTGCAATTGCTATATATCCATTATATGTTTTATAAATTCCATACGGAGCTGACAAATATGCGTGGGCATTATTATACGAACTTCTTTGCGGCTTTCTTTTTCCATCGTTAAAATATGTCGTAAGAACTTCAAATTGAAAATCTAATAAGGCCTCAACTAAACTTGTTTCTACATGAGATCCATTATTCGTTCGAAATCTTTTTATAACCGCTGCTAGTATACCTTCAACAAGTGTGTGTCCTGCCAACATGTCAGCAACTGCCAAACCCATTGGGGTTGGTGCTTCACCTCCATTACCATTTAACCAAACTAAACCTGTTCTAGATTGCGCTAATAAATCTTGTCCAGGTAATGAACTCCAAGGTCCATCAGATCCGTAACCAGAAATAGTTCCATAAACTATTTTTGGATTTATTTTTTTTACATTTTTATAATCTAAACCAATACGTTCTATTACCCCTGGTCTAAAATTTTGTGTGATTATATCTGCCTTCTCAATTAATTTTTTTACTAACTCTATGTCTTTGGGGTCTTTTAAATTTGCAGCAAAACTCTCCTTATTTCTATTAATTGCATGAAATAAAGTGCTATCACCTTCGAGATCTGTATCGCTGATATATAAGTTTCTACAAAGATCCCCAACTTCTGGTCTTTCAATTTTAATTACTCTTGCTCCTAAATCAGCAAGTCTTAAGCCTGCATATGGCCCTGATAAAAACTGGCTAAATTCTAATACAGTTAATCCTTCTAAGGGTTTAGTCATACAATAATTTATTCTTTGAAACTCTTATTGTACATATCAGATAATTTTTCACAAATACTTTCAGCTGAAATTTCTGTTTGTAGATATTCATTAATGAGACCGCCACTTTTGTCTTGAAATTCCATATAACCATTATGCCTTGGTCTTACCCATGCCAAATCAAGAGTTTTACGAGTTGCTTTAAAAAAATCATTTGTTTCTTGATTTATCTTTTCATCCTCCCAAGCTTCAGAATTTCCTGGCTGTCCTCCACTTTGATAAAAAAGTGACTTTTGACATTCAGCCCCTGCTATCCAAAATGCATATTCAATTGCTAGATCTTTATTCTTACTAACATTTGATACTGCTATGCCAGTACCACCTAAATGTGTTCCTGATGGACCTTTACCTGACAAATCTAAAACATCTATATATTTCAAAATATTTTTTCTATAATTATTTCTCGAGTAATTTGAAAATCCATAAATGTATGGACAATAATAAAAATCATTAGTCTCTGTCATGAGTTCAGCAGTTTGAATAGGATCCATACTTAAACAATCATTGATTATTTCTTTAGATACAACTTTCATCATTGTAAGGGTTTGAACGCCAGCTTCTTTATTAATATAATTTTTTTCTTCTGGGATTAATTCTTCAGTAATGTTGTTATAAATACTATAAAAACTACTTATTGCATGAACTGGTTTTAAAGGCCAAAGAACTTTTCTCTCTTTTGCTAATGAAAGAAGATCATCCCATTTGGATGGAAGTGCTCTAACTAAATCTTCTCTGTAACAGGCGGTTTGTGAGGCAGCATCTATGGCAAGAGCCCATTGTTTATTATCTATAAAATAACTCTCATGCGATTTTCCAACTGATTGCTTTTTTAAATCATTTAATTGAGATTGATATTGATTAAGATTTAAGTTTTGTAAAAGTCCTTTGTTAGCTACTTCACCAACATGAGGATAATCTATTACTATTAAATCATAATCATCAGTCATGTCTTCTATAGGTCTATCTGCAAATGCTTGTAACGGTCTTTTATCCCATTCAATTGAAACTTTATTATTATGAAATTCCTGAAATTTTTTAGATGTAGCAACCATTGGGTCAAAACCTCTAGAATGATCCCAGGTCATCCCCTTTAAGTTAATCATTTTTTTTCGTATTTATCTTTAAAGTCTTCTGGTTTTTTATATAAAACTGAATGTAGGTGCTCACAATATAGAACGATTTCGCCTTCACCTTTAAAAACTTCGTAACTGGTTCTAACTAAACCCATTTTTTCATATTTTGGTTTTTTTTCCATATTAGTTCTGATTGTATAAATTGTATCTCCAATAAAAACAGGTTTGATGAATCTTAAACGGTCATATCCATAACTAAAAGAGTTTACACAGTTAGTTGCAACTAAACCTAACCCATAAGAAAAAACCATTGCTCCTGCTACTAATCTTTTTTGGAACATTCCTTCATTTTTGGCAAAATGTTCGTCGCCTACATATGGATGCATATCTAAAACCATACAATTAAATTGCATGGCCTCTCCTTCAGATATTGTTCGGCGAAGAGATCTAATTTTATGACCAACAATTACATCTTCATAAAACCAATTTTCAGAATTCCATACTGGAATTTCACCATGTTCATTGGGCATATCTTTTGGAAAGGTTGACTCATTTCCAACAGTATTTTCAAATTTATTACCTTTATTCATTTTTACAATTATGCTACCTTATTACAGAGAAAAATTTATTCAATATAAATGGTAGAAATAGAACAATTCTTCGAAGACTATGAACTCGGTGCGGAAAGAGTCACTGTTGGTAGAACAATAACTGAAACTGATATTGTAATGCACGCAATGCATTCAGGAGACTTTTACCCTCATCATACTGATGCAGAGTTTGCTAAAAAGGGTCCATTTGGTCAACGAATAGCACAATTTAGTTGTACTTTTTCGATAGGTATCGCACTAACAGCTTCAATAGTTAATAAGCGAGCTTTCACTTATGGGTTTGAAAGATTACGTTTTCCTAACCCTGTTTTTATAGGTGACACGATTCACACTAAGGTTACTATAAAAGAAAAAAAAGATGATCCAAAAAGACCACAATATGGTCAGGTTAATGAGGCGTGTGAAATTCTAAATCAAAATGACAAATGTGTTTGTTATTCTGAACATATACTTTTAGTTGAAAGAAAAAATACTTAAAAAACGCTATACTTAATATAAGCTTCTTGTGGATCCATTCCTTCTCTTATAGCTTTTCTAACTTGGCTTTCAGTATTAATTAATTTTTCTGATTTTTCCAAAATATCTATTACTTTGTCTTGGGGAATAATAACAACACCATCAATATCTGCCATTACATAATCACCGTTATGTATGTCCACATCTCCAATTTTAATAGTTTCTTGAAATTTAGTAGGCTTCCAATAAGCAACAACATCTTTAGGTGTATAAAATTTTGACCAAACAGGAAAATCGATTTTGTTTATAAATTCTAAATCTCTACACCCGCCATCAGCAATGTAACCTCTAATATTTTTCTTTTGTAAGGTTTCAGCACTAAGCTCACCCATTAAAGCTATATTATTATCGTTAGGTTGACAGATAAGAACTTTATCTGGTGGAGCCTTAGATAAAAGACCAGTCCAAGCAAGGAGTGTTTCGTGATGAGAAAAACTAGTATTTGATTCCCCTTCAATAGTAAAAATTTGCCCTGCAATTTTATGTTTTTCCTTATTAGGTTTAATATTTGGATTTAAAACAAAATTTTTAAATCCATCATCTCTCATTACATCATGAATAACACTACTAAAACATTTTGATAATCTATCTGATATTGCAGTAGAACTTGTCATATAGCTAAGCCACTATTCTCATCAAATAAATATGTTCTATCTAAATTTAAAGCAAAATTTAAAATATCATTTGATTTAACTTGCTCTGGTGTAAACATTCTACTAACTATTTCTATTTCACCAAAGTTTGTAAAAATTAAAGTTTCAGTTCCAAGTGGTTCAGCTAAATTAACTGATGATTGCATTTCCCAAGTACTAGATGGTTTTTGTCCAAATTTTAGTGGCACTATATCTTCAGCTCTAAATCCAAAAGAAATATTTTGACCTTCTCTTAAAGAATTTTGTTTATCTTTAGGCACTGGCACTATAATTCCATCGTTTGTTTTCATAGATAGTTGATCATTGTGCTTTATTATTGAAGCTTTGATCATATTCATGGAAGGAGATCCAATAAAAGTGGCTACAAATTTTGTAGCTGGTCTCTCAAATAGGTCTAATGGTGTTCCTATTTGTTCTATTATACCATCTTTCATAATTACAATTCGATCAGCTAAAGTCATTGCTTCAACTTGATCGTGTGTAACATAGACAATTGTTGTTGATACTTTTTGATGTAATCTTTTAATTTCTGTCCTCATTTGATTTCTTAATTTTGCATCTAAATTAGATAAAGGTTCATCAAATAAAAAAACATCTGGTCTTCTTACAATTGCTCTTCCCATTGCAACTCTTTGTCTTTGACCACCTGATAATTGCGATGGTTTTCTTTGTAAAAATTCAGATATATCTAAGATTCCTGCAGCCTCATGTACTCTTTTTTCAATTTCTTTTTTAGCAAGTCCCGCGATCTTTAAAGAAAACCCTAAGTTTTCTTCAACTGTCATATGAGGATAAAGAGCATAGTTTTGAAACACCATCGAAACATTTCTTTCTCTAGGTTCTAGATTATTCATTTCTTTGTCGCCAATTTTGATAACACCCTCATCTATTTCCTCTAATCCTGCAATCATTCTTAGAGAAGATGATTTTCCACAACCTGATGGTCCAACTAGAACTAAAAATTCTTTATCAATAATTTCTAAATCAATTTTTTTTACTGCTTGAACTTTTCCGTAAAATTTTGAAACTCCTTTTAAGCTTACTTGAGCCATTATCCTTTTACTCCTCCAAATGTTAATCCTGTTACTAAATGCTTTTGAACCATAAAGGTTAAGATTAGTGCTGGAATAATTATAAAAACTGCGAGAGCGCACATACCTGGCCAATTTATTGTGAATTGTGCAGTGAAATCCATAAGTCCAACAGTTAATGTTTTTGAATCTGTACTTCTTGCTAGATTTGAAACTAACGCATATTCATTCCATGAAATTAAAAATGCAAATATTCCAGCAGATGCTATTCCTGATCTAGATAATGGTAACTCTATATGCCAAAAAGCTTGAAGTTTGGTACAACCATCTGTCATTGCTACTTCTGACATCGCTCTTGGAATTTGTCTAAAAAAACCATCAGTTAACCAAATTGTAAATGGAATATTTAAAGCAACAAAAACTAGGATAATCCCAATATGCGTATCGATTAAACCAATTTTTGAAAAAATAATAAAGATTGGTAAACTTAAAGATATGCCAGGAATTGTTCTAGTTAACATGATTAATAAAAAATATTTATTTTTATGCTTAAAATTATGTCTCGCAAAACCATATCCTCCAATTGTACCCACTAACACTGCTATAAATGTACTTGTAAAAGAAATTATAAGAGAGTTTCGTAAATAACTTAAAACAGGGATAGGACTTCTACCCATTGATCCCTCGGAGCCACCAAAGAGCATAGTTTCAAATTGAATTAAGTTTAAATTACGCGGTATCCAAACCGCAGGTTTTGCCATAACATCTACTTGAGGTCTAAATGCTGTAAGCACTACCCACAAGCCAGGAGTCATAATTAGAATTATTAAAACAATGGCTGAAAACCAAATTAGAATATTATTGATTTGTTTTTTATTCATAACTTAACCTCTGCCTTGCCTCTACTAATTTGTAAAAAAAGAAAAAAGTAAACGCAATAGAAAGAAAAATTGAAATATACGACATTGCATTAGCCATTCCCATCTTAGCATCAACATATCCAGTTCTCGAAATTAAAGTCCATAGCAATTCAGTTCTTTTGGCTGGACCTCCTCCAGTCATCATCTGAACAATATCATAGGCTCTTGCCACATCTAATGATCTGATCGTCATCGCAATAAATACAAAAGGCATCAAGAAAGGTAATGTAATATTTTTAAACACTTGCCACGAGTTGCATCCATCAACTTTAGCAGCCTCAATGGGATCTTTAGGTATACCTAATAAACCTGCTAATAATAAAATTGCAAATACTGAAGTACTTGACCATATTTCAGCTGCCATTATTGAAGTGTTTGCTAAAATGCCGTCAACTAGCCATGGTATCGGTTGTATGACTCCAAACTCTCTTAGAAAATTATTCATCAAACCAATATTGTCATTAAATATATACTTCCATTGAAATCCAACTAGAATTGGAGAAAACATCATTGGAAACATCATTAGTGTTCTCAATGTTCTTTGTCCGTAGGTAATTTTATTTATCAATAAAGCTATTCCTAGACCAAAGACTAATTCTAAATTAAGAGCAACAGCTAAAAATAAGACTGTTCTTCCAAAAGCAATCCAAAAATCAATATCCCCAATTAACCTTTCATAATTCCTAAATCCAACAAATCGATAGAGAGTATCTGGTTTAGTTAATTTAAAAGGTGTAAAACTTGTCCATAATGATAGGAGCAAGGGTAATAAAACAACACAAGTAAGTATTATTAAAGTGGGCATTAGTAAAACCCATGGACCATTTAGAAATTTTCTCATGATAGATTTTGAAACCTAGCTCTAATTAATAGAGCTAGGTATTTTAGTAAATGTTAGAAGTAGCCAGCGTCTTCCATAATTTCAGTTGCTTTCTTAGAAGCGATAGCTAGCGCATCTTCAGGAGATTTGTCTCCAAGAATAGCTGCTTGAAGTTCTGGATATAGAACGTTAGTAAATTCAATCCACTCAGGAATGAGTGGTGGAGTAAATGCATCTTCAGCCAATGACATTTTGAAAGTTTCAAATACCATTAACATAAACTCATCACCTTCAGCTTTCTTTTCAGCAATGATCGCATCCCAAATAGCTGGACGAGTTGGTGATAGTCCACCTCTTGCTTCAATCATTTGTGCTTTATTACTTGTTAAAGCCCATAAGAATGATGCAGCTGCTTCTTTATCTGGACATGACTCTGTCATTGAGAAAGAGTGTGATCCTGACCAACCGGTTCTTAAACCACCAGAACCCATTGGAGCACGTACAAGTCCAATATCACCAGCAACTTTTGAGTTTTCTGGATCATTAAAGAAACCTGCCCATCCTGCCCAGTCAAGGTTCATAGCAATTGTTCCACTTGCAAAACCTAATCCAGTGTCATCCCAAAGATAGTTTAAAACTCCATCAGGAACTGCTTTTGCATTATACAAATCAATAAACCATTGAAGAGCTTCAACACCTGCAGCTGAATTGAATATTGGACGATAATCTTCATCAAATAACGCTCCACCATTTGCAATTACTAGCTCATAGAATCGACCTGCTATCGCTTCTTCTTTACCAACATATTGAGTTCCGTAGAAATCAGGTGGATTTGAGAAAAAGATAGCCTGATCTTTAACTTGATCCCAAGTTTCAGGTGGTGTTAAATCATAGCCATACTTTGCTTTAAAGTTGGCTTTGTTATCAGCATCTTCATATAAACTTTTTTGATAATATAAATTACTAACATCACTGTGTCTTGGCATTTGCACTAATCTTCCATCAACAGTAGAGTGCTCTAAAATTAATGGTGTATAATCTGCTAAGACTGATGCAGGCATAATATTATTTAAGTCTGTGTAAATATTGCCATATTGAGATGCAAAACTTGTGTGGTTGGACGCTACACAAAAATCTAAATTGCCTGAAGCAATATCTTTCTTAATTTCTTTGTCTAATTCAAAGTGATTTTTTTGTGTTACGATTTCAATTTTTCCACCCGTGTTTTCTTCCCACCATGGAATTACTTCGTTGTATAATCCTTCGTATTGACCTCCACCGATAAGTTTAACTCTTAGAGTTACACCAGAATAATCTCCCCATAACTCAGTTTCTGCTTTTGCTGAAAATGAACCAAAGAAAGATACGGTAAGAATCAATGATAAAAATAATCTTAACATCATTCCTCCATAAATTTGTTAATTATTGAGTGTATGATGCAATTATTTTATAAAAATTCAATAACTTTAGCGAAAATTTTTACTAATAGTTAACTATTGTCCCAGGTTGAGTATTTGACTCAAGACAAGCATATACAAGGGCCATTGTGTTGTAAGCGTTATCAACTGAATGAGTTAGCTCACCTTCTTCTCCAGATGCATATCTTTGAAGACTAGACATGGTCCCTATAAATGCATCTGGAAACCAAGTTCCAACATTCTTGACTTTAGTCCATTCAGTATTTTTTGTAGAAATTTCAATCTCTTCAGGTTCTCCGTTTGGATAATTAAGCAGTAAACCAAATTTAATATATGCAGCTCCATCCAAACCTTCAACTCTGGCATAAGCATGTGAATGTTTCATTCCATGTGAAGAATTATCATGTGTATGATTTATAGATAGACAACATCTTACATCGTCTTCATATTGTAGAATTATACTTGATCTTGCATCTGCTAAATTAGGAAGATTTGGATGTTTTACTGATTTGCAATGTACGCTTTTTGGATTACCAAGAACAGATCTTATCCAATCTAAATAATGGATTGAATGAAGAGGTACTTCCACGTTATCTAATGTTTCTAAAAAAGGCCATAGATGCCATGGTGTTCCAACACTTAAATTTATTTCTAATTCAGTAAGTTTACCTAACATTTTTTTATCTATTGCTTCTTTTAAAGCAATCATCATAGGGCTAAATTTTAATTGAAGATTAACACATGCAACAATATTTTTTTCGTGAATGATCTCTTTAATTCTTTTTGCTTGAGTCATACTATTACCCATTGGTTTTTGTAATTGGCAAATAGAATTAGCTGGTATTTTCTGAACAATACCAAGAAGAACTTGCGGGGGCACTGCTATATCGAAAACTACATCTTTTTCCGCAAGAGCTTCTTCTTCACTTGAATAAATTTTTTGTATAGAAAAATTTTCAGCACATTTTTTGGCTTTTTCTTTATCAGGGTCGTATATGCCACGAACAGGAAAACTTGCTTTTTTATAAGCCGGTAAGTGGGCATCACTTACTATTCCCCCTGCTCCAATAATTACAATTGGTTTTTTATTTTTTGGTAATTCCCAAACAGTATTTAAATTTTCTATGTCTTCTGTGCTAATTTCTCCCATAAAGAATATTTCTAACTAAATTTTTAAAAAAAGCAATAAATCATACGTGTATATAAATTTAGCAAGAAAAAAAAAATGAATAACTAATAATTTTTTTTTATTTCATTATTATTTCTATGATAAGTTAATACAAAAAATTGAGGAGGTTTTATGGGCATACAAAGATACGGAATGGCTGTCAGATTGAAAGATGAGAAAAGACAATATTATATCGATAATCATGCAAATGTTTGGCCTGAAGTTTTAGAAGAGTTAAAAAAAATTAACGTTCAAAATTATAGTATTTTTTTGAAAGAAGATTTTATGTTTGGATATCTTGAGTATACAGGCAATGATTTTGACGGTGACATGGGAAAAATGCAAGAAATTCCAATAGTAGATAAATGGACTAAATTGATGATTGATTGTTTTAATCCATTTCCTAATAATAAAGATAATGAGTCTTGGGTTATGATGGATCAAATTTTTTTTATGGAATAATTAATGACAGTTTTAGTTACAGGTGGTTTAGGATTTATTGGCTCTAAAGTTGTTCTTCAACTATTAAAAAAAGATATAGATGTATTAGTCACCGATCTTGATATAGATAAAAATAAAGATAAACTAGAAAATAACATAATAAAAATTGGGAAAAATAAAGATAAAGTAAAATATCAAAAATTGGATATTACCAATCATATAGATATTGAAAATATTTTTCAAAATAACAAAATAGATTCAGTTATTAATTTAGCGTATGGAATAGGAGCTATATGCGAAGAAAATCCATTACTTGCAAGTAAAATAAATATTGTTGGCACCACTTCAATATTTGAAATGATTGTAAAGTATAAAATTAGACGATTAGTATTTGCAAGTAGCGAAACTGTTTATGGTGCTCATCAAGAATTTTTTGGAAACAGAGCTGTAACAGAAGAGGATTACTCAGGTATTAATAATCACTTTTATACATATGGTGTGATGAAACTTCTTAATGAGTTTATGGCTGAAAAATATATCAAGAAGTATGGATGTAGTATTGCATATACTAGACCATCAGTTGTCTTTGGTTATGGAAGGCAAAACACTGCTATTAATTGGGCAGAGGATTTTGCAGCAAAACCTGCATTAGGACAAGCAGCATACCTACCGTTCTCAAAAAAAAATAGAGATAATTGGATTTATGTTGATGATTGTGCAGAGCAACTTGTTCGTTTAGCACTAAAAGAAACTCTAAACTATTCTTGCTTTAATACAGGTGCAGAAACTTTAGATGGTACTCAATTAGAGGCAATAGTTAAAAAAATAATTCCAGATGCAGAAATCTATTTTGATGAAAATGTAAAATCAACACCATTAATTGATGATCAAAATGATGAAAGAATTCGAAAAGAAATAGATTTTAATCCTAGATCCTTTGAAGAAGGTGTTAAATGTCTTATACAAGATGTAAGAGAAAGTAATTGATATATGAGCTTCATAACAACAGTCACAGGTAGTTATCCAAGGAAAAAAGTTCAAAAAGATACACTTCGTAAACCAAGTGTTTCAGAAGAAGAGTCTTTTGATATGATTAAATGGGCAGTTAAAGAACAATCTGATCTCGGACTTGATATTATTACAGATGGTGAAGGATACAGGGAAAACATGTATTGGTTTTATCAACTACGATTGGATGGGGTAGATGCTATAAATAAAATTCGAAAAGATTTTACACTTGGTGGATCAATGAAAGATGTAGATTTAAGTAAGACTCATGGAACAAAAGGCTTTGGGATTGAATGCGCAGTTGTAAAAGATAAAATTAAAAATTTGAAAACTGGTTTGGCAAAAAAATGGAGGGTAGCAAGAGATAATACTCCATCTAACGTAAGAGTGAAACAAACAATAACCGGGCCTCATATGTTAGCAA
Organism: uncultured Alphaproteobacteria bacterium; assembly: GCA_902525035.1. Lineage (GTDB taxonomy): Bacteria > Pseudomonadota > Alphaproteobacteria > HIMB59 > CACPNW01. Next base: position 222,977 of record CABZFN010000002.1, read on the forward strand.
GATTTAGTGTAAATGAAAGACCTGATCTCTATCCAGATGATATTGCTCTTGCAAAAGCTTATGCGAGTGCATTAACAAGAGAGCTAGAAGAAGTTGTTAATGAAGGATGCGATTATATTCAATTTGATGAACCCGTTTGGACAGAAAATGTAAATGAAACGAAATGGGCTGCTGAAATACTAAATGGAATTATTGAAAAATTTCCTAATGTAGATTTTAATTTGCATGTATGTGGTGGAAATGCTCACAGGAAAAGAGGTTTTTTTGGAAAATATACAGATATGATTGAAGCGTTTAAAATTTTAAAAGTTCATGAAATACATCTAGAGCACTGTAGTTTACATTATAAAATGTTAGATGTTTTTAATGATTGGAAGTTTGATGGAAAAGTCTCGCTTGGAGTAATAGATCAAAGGATTGATAATACAGAAACAGAAGAAGATATTATTAATGCTATTAAGCCAGCATTAGAATATTTTCCAAAAGAAAAAATTTTACTAACAAGTGAATGTGGGTTTGGTCATGTACCAATTGATATTGTAAGAAATAAAATTAAGATTTTAGTTTCAACAGCAAAAAAAATATAATTAGATTTTGTAAATTCTTTCAGCATTAGAACTAGCAATTTTTTTTGCTTCGTCGTCTGAAAGATTACCAAGTATAGTATGAGTTACTTTTATCCATTCTTGTATCCCTTTTCCAGCATTGACAACGGGCCAGTCACTTCCCCATACCATCCTATCAGGACCAAAACATTCTAGCACAAGATCAACGTATGGCTTAATTGTTTCATAAGATGATGTACCTGGAGAGCAATAAGCCATTATACCAGATAGTTTACATGTTACATTTGTAATTTCTGATAGAGCTTTTATTCCTTTTCCCCATTCATCAATCTCACCAGATGCAATTGGAGGAACTCCACAGTGATTTAAAACTAAATCCATCTGATCACATGCTTTAGCAAATTCTGCTGCAATTCCAAGCTGCGTTGGTAGATAACAAATATCAAAAGGTTTTCCTGCAGCTCCTATTTTTTTAACGTTTTCTTTGCAAACAGATGATTGTGATGTTTCATTAGGCATTGTATGAAAGATTCTTCTATAACCAGAAACATTCATTGAAATAGTTTCTTCTAACCATTCATCAAAACCATTTTTTTCTTCCGGTCTTATAGAAACAATTAAACCTTTAATATTGCTATTGGGTTGATCCATTATTGATTTTATAAACTTAGTTTCTTTTTTGTAATCAGAATCATCGACACCAGTTTCCATAAATAATGTACCTTTGATATCAAAATCTTTTGTAAGTTCTTTATAATCTTCAATGGTAAAGTTTCCTTTATCAATTGGCGGAAATTCATTAGCCCAACTGTATCCAACTTGATCACGATACATCAAATGTTGGTGAGTATCTATAAGTTCCATAATTCAGCTTACCACAATATTTTTTAGTATAAAACTATTTTTTGTTAATACATGTTCAAATATTTTAATAATAATTTAAAATGAAGAAATGAATGTTCTTTTAACAGGTGGAGCAGGCTACATTGGTAGTCATGCTGTACTTTCTTTAATGGATTCTGGTCATAACGTTCATATTATTGATAACTTATCTACTGGAAATGAAAGTATTATTCCTAAAAATATAAAATTCACAAATTGTAACATAAATGAAGAAAGCGTAATTTCTGAACTTATTAAATCAAATAAATTTGATTTGCTCATGCATTTTGCTGGATTTATTCAGGTTGAAGAGTCTGTTAAAGAACCTGAAAAATATTTTGAAAACAATACTAATAATACCATCAAACTGTTTCATATATGTAAAAAAAATGGTTTAAATAAAATAGTATTTTCTTCTACAGCTGCAGCATATGGTTCAGTAAGTGATAATAAATTAATTGATGAGAACACAAATTTAAATCCACAAAACCCATATGCAGAATCTAAGATTAGAGTAGAAAAATTTTTATTTGATAACCAAGACAGTTTTAAATTTATTATTTTAAGATACTTTAATGTTGCAGGTGCTGATAAAAAATTAAGAACAGGACAAATATCAAAAAGATCAACTCATTTAATTAAAATACTATCAGAGGTTGTTGCAGGTAACAGGAATTTTATTGAAATATTTGGAAATGATTACAATACACATGATGGAACAGCTATAAGGGATTACATTCATGTTTCAGATCTTGCAGATATACATGTTGAAGTAGCTAAATATCTTTTAAAAAAGTTAGAATCAAATTTATTTAATTGTGGATATGGAAAAGGTTTTAGTGTTTTAGATGTTGTTAATGCTGCTAACAAAATTTATCAAAATAAAATTGTATATAAATTTTCTAGTAGAAGAAATGGAGATGTAGAAAAATTAATTGCAAATACTTCTAAAATATTAAAATATATTGACTGGAAACCTAAGCATAATCATCTAGAAGAAATAATAAATTCATCAGTTGAATGGGAAAAAAAAATTAATGCCTCAGATACATAAAAGAATTTTCATTAGAAATGATAACAAAGAACTCTATCTTTATGGATATAATGAACATATAGAGCCCCCTAGTCAACAACTTGATGTAACAGAAATTCCAAAACCTCATATGAGATGGAACCCATCAAGAGAAGAATGGGTTACATACTCCGCAGGGAGAAAAGATAGAACATCATTTCCACCAAAAGAATATTGTCCACTTTGTCCAGGGGCAAATTTAAATTATCCAACAGAAATACCATTTTCAGACTTCGAGGTTGCAGTCTTTCCAAATCGTTGGGCTAGTTTTAATTCCAAAGGTGAAAATATATTTTTAGAAAAAATTTTGAGTAAACCCTCAAAAGGTGAATGTGAAGTCGTTGTATATTCATCAGAACATCTTGGTACAATTTCTGAAATGCCTTTAGAGAAAATACAATTGTTAACTAAAGTTTGGATAGACCGATATAAGGAGTTACAAAAAAATCCTGATATTAAATATGTGCTTCCATTTGAAAATAGGGGAGAAGAATGTGGTGTGACTCTACACCACCCACATGGTCAAATTTATGCTTATCCATTTATTCCACCTGTAATTGAAACAGAGATAAGAGCATTCAAAAAAGAAAATTTTTTAATTAAAATAATGAATGAGCTCGAAGAAAAATATTATGTGTATCAGAATGAACATTTTGTTGCCGCAGTACCTCCCTTTGCAAGGTATGCCTATGAAGTTTGGATAATACCAAAAAAACAAATTGAAGGCCCATGGAAATTTAATGAAGGTCAAATAGAGGATTTTTCAAAATGTATACAAAAAGTTGTAAAAGGATATGACTCTTTTCTAAATAAAAAATGTCCTTATATAATGGGCTTACATGCTTCTCCTGAACTTAATGATAATAGTTTTCATTTCCATGTTGAGTTTTACCCTCCTTTACGTCATGGTGATAAACCAAAAATTTTAGCTGGATCAGAGTCAATGGCAGGTGTTTTTATAATGGATGTATTGCCAGAAGATTCTGCTAAAGTATTAAGAAAACATATGTCATGAAAACAATTGAAGAAAAAATAAATTACTACAAAGAAAGTCTTGATTTATTTGATGATGGAATGGA
>CABZFN010000003.1 GCA_902525035.1 uncultured Alphaproteobacteria bacterium
AAACATAATATATTTTATACTTTATAGCTTATGCTAATTTGTACTATATAAAATTAAAAATCATTATTAAAAAATTTTGTACAAATTTATTTCAGGTAATAATATTTAATTAAACTACTTTTATCAAAATCGATACAAAGTGGTTTTCCTGTAGGTAGTTCTATTGAAGAAATTTCATCTGGTTTGTACATACCTATTTTAATCATTATAGCTCTTAATGAATTACCATGAGCGGCTATCAAAACGTTTTTACCTTCATTTAATAAAGGTTGAATTATTTCAACAAAATAAGGAGATACTCTTTTTACAACATCTTTCAAACTTTCACCATTTGGGGGAGGTGTATCATATGATCTTCGCCAGATATGAACTTGTTCTTTACCATATTTATCTGCAGTTTCTGACTTATTTAAACCAACTAAATCACCATAATCTCTCTCATTTAATCTTTTATCTTTTTCATAAATTAATGTTCCATTTTCAAATAATTTTTCTATACCTGATGCAAGTATGGCAATTTCTGCTGTTTTATTTGCTCTATCCAAAACACTACTAAAAACTTTATCAATAATTATATTGTTTTCCTTTAATAGAAGACCGGCGTTTTTTGCTTCGGCAATACCCTTTTCTGTGAGCGGAACATTTTGCCAACCTGTAAATCTGTTTTCTAAATTCCATTGACTTTGACCATGTCTAAGTAAAACAAGTTTGTTCATAAGTTGCATATAATATGTTATAGAAGATTTGTTAATAAATAATGAATAATAAAAAAAGAATAGAATTAGATAGTTTAGGTTCTAAAAAAATTGAAAAAAATAAGCTTTGGGGTGCACAAACTCAAAGATCATTGGAAAATTTTAAAATTGGCGAAGAAAAAATTCCAGTTGAACTAATAAAGGCCTTAGGCCAACAAAAGAAAGCTGCTGCACAAGCCAATATTGAACTAGGTGTCTTAAATAAAAAACTTGGATCATTAATTTCAAGTGCTTGTGATGATATAATTAATCTGAAGCTTATTGAAGAGTTTCCATTAGTTGTATGGCAAACTGGCTCTGGAACGCAAACAAATATGAATGCCAATGAAGTAATTAGTAATTATATTATTAAAAAACTAAAAGGGAAAATTGGAAGTAAAATTCCTATCCATCCAAATGACCATGTAAATTTGTCTCAATCATCAAATGATACTTTTCCAACAATTATGCATGTTGCCATAAATGAATTATCGATAACTAATTTAGTTCCAAATCTAAGAAATTTAATAAAAGAATTTAAAAAAAAGGGCGAAGTATTTCGAAAAATAATCAAAATAGGAAGAACACATACACAAGATGCAACCCCTATCACTTTAGGTGATGAATTTTCCGCATTTTATACCCAATTGCAAAATTGTTTAAAAAGAATTGAAATTTCACAATCAGAATTGAAATATATTGCTCAGGGTGGTACTGCAGTAGGCTCAGGAATTAATGCACCAAATAAATTTGATAAAATATTTTGTAAATATTTGAATAAACTTACAAAAGATAACTACAAACCTTCACAAAATAAATTTGAAGCATTATCATCTCATGACTCTCTAGTGAATTATTCGAATGCCTTAAAAACTCTTTCAATATCATTATTAAAAATTATAAATGACATTAGATTTTTAGCATCAGGACCTAGGTCAGGTTTAGGAGAATTAATTTTACCCGTTAATGAACCTGGATCATCAATTATGCCTGGTAAGATAAATCCAACTCAAATTGAAGCATTAAGTATGGTATGTGTTCAAGTAATTGGTAATAGTACAAGTGTTGATCTTGCAGGCGCCAATGGTCATTTTCAATTAAATACTTATAAACCTGTTATTGCCTTAAATATTATTCAATCAGTCAATCTTCTTAGTGATGGTATTAAAAGTTTTAATAATAATTGCTTAAAAGGATTAAAAGCAAACAAAGAAGTTATTGATAATCACTTAAATAATTCATTAATGCTAGTTACGGCATTAAATAAAAGTATTGGATATGACAATGCAGCAAAAATTGCTAAAAAAGCATTTGATGAAAATTTGACTCTTAAAGAAGCGGCGTTAAATTTAAAATTAATTTCTGAAAAGGAATTTGATAAAATAGTTAATCCAAAGAAAATGATTTAACTAAATATATTCGTAGTTATCTTTATCAGTAAATAAAGACCTTAATAATAAGTTATTTAAATGATGACCTGATTTGTTACCTAAAAAATATCCATGAATTGGGGATCCAGCTAAATACAAATCTCCGATAGAATCAAGAATTTTATGTCTTACAAACTCATCCTTAAAGCGCAATCCATCTGAGTTAAGTATTTTACTTTCTCCAACAACAACAGCATTATCTAAAGAACCCCCTAGTGCTAAACCACTTGATCTAAGCATATCGACATCTCTTTCAAATCCAAAAGTACGTGCTGATGCAATATCAGTTTTATAATTTCCGTTTACTAGTTGTAGCTGACAGCTTTGTTTGCTGACTAATTTACTAGGAAAATCAATTTCAAAATCAATTGAAAATTGATTATTTGGTTTTAATTCTACATATGAGTCATTTTTTTCTACTTTAATATTTTTTTTAACTTTTAAAATTTTTCTTCTTTTATTTAAACTTTTAGTGGAAGTTTGATCAATAAGATCAACAAACTTTATTGAACTTCCGTCCATTATTGGGACTTCTGGTCCATCAATTTCAATTTTAATATTATCTATGTGCAGTCCCGACAAAGCACTCATCAAATGCTCAATTGTTGATACACTTGCGCCATTTTGATTACTAATAGTTGTGCTTAATTTTGTATTAGTTACATTTGACCATATAGCTTCAATGATGTTATTTTTATTAAGATCCTTTCGGATAAATTTTATTCCATAATCAGCTTGAGCAGGATATAATTTCATTGTTACATCTACTCCTGAGTGCAATCCTATTCCATTGATTGATACTGGTTCAGCTATTGTTTGTTGATTTTTAGAATTATTTAATATGTCTATCATTTTAGAAAAAAGTGCTCATTTCAGCACTTTTTTCATACATATTTTTGACGTTTTTAACAACTAACCTAATATTTCAAAGTATTGCAGATAATATTTTATTTACTAATTAGCCTGTCTTCTTAGAAAAGTTGGTATATCTAAAAGTTCTTCCTCTGTCTCCTGATTGAACTCATCATCTATTTCAGAAGTTTCACTCTCTTCAGCACTGAATTCCTCTTTTTCAACGATACTTAAATTATCCTCTTCAGAATTGTTATGCTCAGATTCATTTTCTTCAATCTTTTCCTCTGAAGAGGCAAAAACAGGTTCAGTCTTTGTAAGAATATCATTTTCTTCAGCTATATCTTCAGATTTATTTTCAGTAGTAAGAGTATCAAATAAACTTAACCTTCTTACACTTGCTTCATTTGGTTTATCTATATCCATAGATGAGCGTGATACTTCCCCAGAGATATTATTGGTTTCAATTTGATCTAAAGTTTCTGAAGCTTCATTTTGAACAATTGCTTTATCATCAATATTTTCTTCTAAGCTTGAAGTCTCTATTTGGTTAATATTTGTTTGCTTATCTAAGTGAATATTATCAGAAGTTTGATTATTGAGCATTCCTTCATTTGCTATTTCATTAATCTCTTCATCTAGGATAATCCCGTCTTCTAAGGCATTTTCATGCAATATAGTACTTTCTGGCATTAACTCAGATTTTTCTATATTTTTTTTATAAATATCATTATTTATATTTATTTGTGGAAAGCTATCTATTGGTTTAGCTGATGTATTATTGTTTGCATCAATACCTGTAGCCACAATGCTAACTCTTACAACACCTTCAAGTCTATCGTCGCAAGTAGTTCCATAAATAATGTTAGCTTCTTCATCAACTTCTTGTTTGATCCTATTTGCAGCCTCATCAACTTCATACAAAGTAATGTCTTTACCGCCAGTAATATTAATTATTAGACCTTTTGCACCTTTTAAGGACACGTCATCAATTAATGGGTTTGCAATAGCTGCTTCAGCAGCTGCAATGGCTCTACCTTCACCTTGTGCTTCACCAGTACCCATCATAGCTTTACCCATTTCAGACATCACAGTTTTGATATCTGAGAAGTCTAAATTTATCATTCCAGGCTGAACCATAAGATCAGTTACACCTCTAACACCTGCATAAAGAACATCATCTGCCATTTTGAATGCATCAGAAAATGTAGTTTTTTCGTTTGCAATTCTAAATAAATTTTGATTTGGTATTGTTAGTAAAGTGTCAACATACTGTTGAAGTTCATCAATACCTTTCTCAGCCAACTTCATTCTTTGAGAGCCTTCAAAATGAAATGGTTTAGTTACAACACCAACAGTTAGTATTCCTTTTTCTCTTGCTAATTTTGCTATTACTGGAGCAGCTCCCGTACCAGTACCACCACCCATTCCAGCAGCTATAAAAAGCATATGACTACCTTCAAGCTTTTCACTTAAATCTTGAATTGCTTCTTCTGCAGCTTGTCTTCCAATATCAGGTCTCATTCCTGCACCTAATCCTTTTGTACTGTTTAATCCTAATTGAATTTTATTTGGACAACTTGAAATTTGCAAAGCTTGTGCATCCGTATTAGCTATTAAAAAATCTACGCCTTCTAAATTAGCGTTAATCATGTTGTTAACTGCATTTCCACCGGATCCGCCAGCTCCTAAAACTGTTATTTTAGGATGTAAGTTTTGTGCTACATCTTGTATTGAAATATTGATAGTCATTATAATCTCCGCCGTTTTAAATAGTTTTTAACGATTTATGTTCGAAATCGTCAATATAATTTACTATATATAGTATTATCTAAATATATTGATCTAGCCAAGTAAAAAAGCCTGAAATTCCCCGTTTTTTTAAAGTTTTTGATTGATTTGCAAGAAAATCAATTTTATGAAAATCTTGATCGTATAATATTGATCCAATAATGTCACAAAAATTAGGTTTTTTATAATTATTTTCCAAATTTAATTGATCTAAGGGATTTGATACTCTGACACCACTTGCAAAAATTGTTTCTACATATTTTGCAATATTATCCATCATAGCACCTCCACCAGTTAGAACAACATTATTTAATTTTTTATTTCTAAAGTTATTGTCTCTAATTTTTTGCCATATCATCTCTAATGTTTCTTCAATACGTGGTCTAATGATAGCATTTAAACTTGATCTTGTTATTTGTTTAAATGTATTTTTATCACCTGAAATAATTGGAATTTCTATAATTTCATAATCATCGCTAGGCGATGAAACTAAGGAGCCGTATAAAGTTTTTAATCTTTCAGCACTAGAAATAGTCGTTGATAAACCTCTAGCAATATCCAATGTAACATTATTACTGCCAACACCTATTGCATCTCCATACACAAATTTATTATTTTCAAATACTGATATAGAAGATGTTGAATGACCAAGATCAATACAAATGGTTCCAAGCTCTTTTTCATCTTTTGTAAGTGATGACAAAGACGAAGATAATGGAGAAGGAATATAATTATCAATATTGAGTTTTAATTTTTTGATAACACTAGAAACATTATCTGAATATTTTTTTTGTATATATATTTTATAAAAGTTAATTTTAATATTATCTGAATAGTTTCCAATAGGAGCGTTGAAATATAGGTTATTATCGATATCATATGAGGTTATATTATTAAATATTTCAAATTTTTCGCTAGGATTATCAAAATATTCTGATTGATTAATTATTTTTTTTAAATGTAATTCCGAAATTTTCTCATTTTTCAATTCTATTGCTGAGTTGTAATAATGAGAATTAGAATTCAATAAAGATAGATTAAGATTAATAGAATTCAATTTGGTTTGAGATTGTTTTTCAGCCTCTATAACTAAAGATTTAATCTGATCATGTAAATTTTCAAAATTTAAAATAATATTTTTTTTAATATTTTTATTAGGAAAACTAGAAATTGATAATATATTAATATTTTCAGTATTCTTATAATCAGCAATAACACATGATATTTTTGAATTACCAATATCTAGACCAGCTTTAATCATTTAAATTAATTAAGATTGTTTTTTTTAAATTTCTTAAATCATATGTTTTTATATTATTAATATCTGTTTCGCTAAGTTTATTTTGTATCTTAATAAAATTCTGTATAGATTTATTTGGATCTTCTTCTGAAAGTAGTAATTTTACATCACTGTATAAATTTATATCCCATCTTCGTTTATTGACAAATTCTAAATTTTCAATTTTATATTTTTTTTTAAAATCATTATTTTTTAAAATATTAATTATTGAATTAGCTTTTAAGTTTGAAGAATTACCCTTAAAAATTAATAATGACTTATCAGTAAAATCTGAAATATAAATTTGATCTATAATTTTTCCATTTTCATCAAAAACAAAATATCTCTCGTTAAAAAAATAAATTCCTTTTGGTTTATATTCTTCAATCCTAATAAATAGAGTATTTTTGTAATTTGTATTTAAATATATTTCTTTGACCCAATTATTTTCTTTTATTGAGTTATTAATTTGATCCAGTGGTAATAAAAAAATTGAATATCCTATATAATTTTGCAGTTTATCCTCTACAAATTTTAATTCGATTTTCTCCAAACCTGAAATATCAAATTTTGTAAATTGATATTGGAAGTTTTCTGAAAAACTCTGAATTATATTTTTACCAGTATCGATAAAATTATTTTTGTTAAAATATAGTAAAAAAGAAAAAATAATTAAAAATAAGAAAATACAAAAATAAGTAAATGATCTGAAACTTAAAACATATCTTCTTCTATTAATATTGTTCATACTAATAATTTAAATTTTTGATCAAAATAAAAATGATTTCTGAAAAAGGTAAACCTTTATAATTAGCTTGTTCAGGTAATAGAGATATAGGCGTAAGTCCAGGTTGAGTATTTGTTTCTAAAAAGAAAATTTTGTTTTTTTTTGTATCAAAAATAAAGTCAGTTCTTGCAAGTGAATTACAACCTAAGAGTTTATGAGCTTTAGAAGCAAATTTGAGACATTTAGCATAATTTATTTTATTTAACTTAGCTGGCAAAATATGTTTAGCGTAACCTTTTGTATATTTTGCTTTATAATCAAAAAAATTATTTTTTGATTTTATTTCTGTAACAGCTAGTGCGTGAATTTTTTTATCCAATTTAATAGTTGAAACTGTAAGCTCCCTTCCAGATATATACTCTTCTATTAAAATTTCTTTGTGATTATTAAGTTTCCTTTTAAATTCTTCTATATTAGAAATTAAAATATCAAATTCTTTTTGATTTTTAATTATTTTTATACCAAAACTTGAACCACTTCTATTGGGCTTAATAACAAATTTTTTTAACTTAAGTTTAATAGTAATTAATTTCTTCTCATTTAAATCATTTATATTTAAAAGATAATATTTTGGAGACATTAATTTATTTTTAATAATTTCTTTCTTAGATGCAGATTTATTAAAACATAGATTAGATGATTTTATATTTGAATGAGAGAAAGGAATTTTATTTTTTTTTAAAATTTTTTGAGTTTGTCCGTCTTCACCAAAAGGTCCATGTAAAGCATTAATACAAACAAAATTTTTATAATTAATTATTTTTTTATGAAAGTTTTTAGGATTAACTCTTAATGTCTTAAACTTCAATTTATTTTGATTAAGAATTTTTTGAATTTCTCTAGAAGTTACTAAAGATACTTCATGCTCTTCATTATTACCACCTTCTAAAATTAAAATTTTTTTATTACTCACCTATTATTTTTACCTCCCATTCCAATTTTACATTAAATTTGGCATATACTTTTTCAACAATACTTTTACCTAGGTTTTCTATATCTGTTGCTGAAGCGCTTCCCCTATTTATTAAGAAATTTGCATGTTTATCACTCACATATGCATCGCCATAATTGGTACCTTTACATCCTGCTTCCTCAATTAGTTTTGCCGCATGAAGATTCTTAGGATTTTTGAAAGTACTGCCAGAAGTTTTATTTTTAATTGGCTGAGATTGTAAACGTTTATTTTTTATTTCATTAATTTTGTCTTTTATTAAATTTTGATCTCCATAATTAAAATTAAATATAGCTTTTGTAACAATATCTGTTTTATTTATTTTTGAAGATCTATATTTTAGATTAAGTTTATCTTTTGTAATTATTTTTCTTTGACCGAAATTATCACAAATTTCTATACTATTTATAAGATCTACAGTTTCCGAACCATAACAACCTGCATTCATTTTAACTGCTCCACCTATAGATCCGGGAATACCACTATAAAATTCAAAACCCTCTATATTTTGTCTCCATGCATAATTAGATAAATTAATATCTAAAATACTAGCCCCGACTTCAAGTTTGTCATGATTAATATTAATAGTATTAAAACCTTTGCCTAATTTTATAAGAGTTCCATTATAACCATTATCTCTAATTAAAAGATTTGAACCTGAACCTATTATGTAAAAATTTTCATTATTTATTTCATTTAATATAATTTCTAACTCTAAATTATCTTCAACTATAGCAAATATTTTTGCATCACCTCCTGTTCTGAACCAAGTATGTTTACCAGCATTATAATCTGAGTAAATTTTACTTTTAAGTTTATCAGCTAATTCTAGAATTTTTTTTGACATTAGTTATTCATATATTTTTTTGCAATACTAGATATTGAACCAGCGCCCATAAAAACAATGGTATTTTTACTCATTGTATGAGGTTTCATTAATTTATTTAAATCACCTATGTTCTTTAAATATGTAGTATTTTTATTTTTTTTTATTATTTTAGAATATATATCTTCTGAAGTTGAGCCCTTGATAATTTTTTCTCCAGCTGAATAGGTCTCTAATAAAAATAAATAATCAACTTTTGATAAAACCTTTATAAATTCTTTAATTAGTATTTTAGTTCTAGTATATCTGTGTGGTTGAAAAACAATTATTACTTTATTTTTTAGACTTTTAGCTGCACTTAATGTAGCTGCAATTTCTGTTGGATGATGTGCATAATCATCGTACACAAAGGATTTATTTTTTTTTCCAATAAATGAGAATCTTCTTTTTACACCTACATAATTAGTCAACGCAGTATTAATATCTTTATTTTTTATTCCATTTAGTTTGGCTGCAATAATACTCGCAGTTGCATTTAAAATGTTGTGATTGCCAATTGCTTTGATATTAAATTTATAATTAGAAGTATGAATAATTTTATTGTTAATTTGTAATTTAAAAGAAGTTTTTAGTTTGTTTTGTATAATGTCAAAGATTAATACATCTGCTTTTTTGTTTTTAATTGAATAAGTTAAAATATTTCTTGTTTTTATTTTGTTAATTAGTAATTTAAGGTTCTTATCATCATAACACATTATTGTGGTTCCATAAAACGGAAGCAGATTTATGAATTTTTCAAATGCACTAATTAAATTTTTCTTTGATTTATAAAAATCCATATGTTCAATATCTAAATTAGTAATAATTGATATTTGATGTGGAAGCTTTAAAAAGGTGCCATCACTTTCGTCTGCTTCAACAATCATCCACTCCCCTTTTCCATATCGATTATTATTAGAAAAAGAATTTATAATACCGCCATTAACAATAGTAGGGTCTAAACCTGCTTCATTAAAAATGTTTGCTACCAAACTAGTAGTAGTAGTTTTCCCGTGAGATCCAGCTATGGCAATAGATTTTTTATTTTTCATTAATTCTGAAAGCATATCAGCTCGAGAGAGAACAGGGATTTTTTTAATATATGCCTCTCTTATTTCAGGATTATTATTTTTTATAGCTGATGAATAAACTACAGCATGGGCATATTTAATATTTTTTCTATTATGTCCTAAAAAAAATTTTATACCTTTTTTCTTTAATCTTTTTGTGTTGTCGTTAACTAATATATCACTTCCCTGTATCGAATATCCTTTATCTAACATCAATTCTGCAATACCAGACATTCCTATTCCTGAAATACCTATAAAATGGATTTTACTATTAATTTTCATTTAGTATTAATTTATAAATTAAAGTGTTAGAGTTTTTAACTTGAATCATATCAAATTTTTTATGCATTGATTCTAATTTTTTTGGATTACTAAATGTTTCATAAATATGTTTTTTTGCTATGTCTAAATCATCATTATTTTGATCAATAATTATGGCTAATTCATGTTTGGCTAATATTTTAGCATTAAAAAATTGGTGATTGTCTTTTGAAGAAGGTAATGGAATTAATATTGAGGGAAGTTTAAAGTTAATTAAATCAATAATTGTGCCTGCTCCAGCTCTACATATTGCTAAATTAGCATTAGCTAGTATTTCATCTATATTGATAAAAAAATCTTTTAAAATTATTGGTGACTTAATTTTTCTTAATTTTTCTTCTTGTTTTTTTATCAAATGTTTAGAACACTGAAATACAAATTTAGATTTTATAATTTTTTCATTATCTATAATTTTAATGAGATTTGTTGCAAAGTTTGACACAAATTCTGATCCCTGGCTTCCGCCGGAAATAAAAATTGTGAAGTTACTCTCAGAATTTTTATTGCTTATGTTATTATTTTTTTTTAAATTATTTTCTGGTGAGCCTACTACAAATATTTTATCTTTAAACTTTGAATTAATTTTAGATTTTATATCAAAATTTAAAAATAATTTATTTGTAAAATTCAGAAAAAATTTATTCGTTCTGCCTATTATTGAATTTTGTTCATGTATATAAAGTTTAATTTTATAGAATGGTTTAAATAATACACATGATAACATTGGAGAAAACGAAGCATAACTTCCAAAAGAAATTGAATGGGATGGTTTTAATAATAATATAATAATAAATGATTGAATTAATCCTAATAAAATTTGAAATATACCAAAAATTTTAAATATTATATTCCCATTTAAATTTGATGAACTAATTATATAAATTTTTCCATTATAATTATCAAAGTATTTATAGCCTCTTTTGTCAGTTATAATTGTGCAATTAATATTTTTAATAGATAAATAATTAGCAAAATTTTTCGCTGGTATAACATGCCCGCCTGTTCCTCCTGTAATTAGTAAAAAATTTTTTTTCATAATTCTTCATTCTTTTTGTTTGTAAGAGATAATAAAAAACCAAATAAGATTGATATTGATATCATGGAAGAACCTCCATAACTTACAAATGGCAGTGTCATACCTTTTGTTGGTATAAGACCTAGCGAGCTAAAAATATTGATTAGGCATTGTAATCCAAATGAGCAAATTAAACCACTAATTGCTATAATTTTATATGGATCTTCAAATTGGAGAACTTTTAATAAGCTTCTTATTATAATAGATAGAATTATAAAAATAATGATTAAACAAAAGATAAATCCTAATTCTTCTCCGGCAACAGCAAATATAAAATCTGTGTTAGCATCAGGAATTTTTTCTTTTAAAATACCTTGCCCTGGACCCTTTCCAAGTAGCCCACCATTTTTGAAAGCTTGAATACTTAAATCTATTTGGTAAGTATCGGTCCCACCTAAGCCGCCAAGAAATGAATTAATTCTTGATTGAACATGATCAAAAACAAAATAAGAAAAAATTGAAATTCCTAATATAAATAAAAATGCAACAATAACTAAAAAAATTGATAAACCAGCAACGAATAACTGGCAAAAAAAAGTTGCTGATAGTAGAACTGTCATTCCCAAATCAGGTTGCATAAGTATTAAAGATAAAAGCAAGAAGAAAAAAACAAACAGTAAAGGTAAATAAAATTTTTTATCTTCTATAGATTTACTTATACACCACGCAGTCAATATAACAAAAATAGGTTTTATTATTTCTGAAGGTTGTAATGTAAAGTTAAATATTTGGAACCATCTCTTAGCGCCTTTAACTTCGTAATCTAAAAAAAGTATTAGAATTATTATTATTAATAAAATAATAAATAAAAATAATGAAATTCTTCTTATATTTTTACTATCTAAGTCTGACAGCGCAATAAGTAAGAAAATTGAAAAAAGAAAAAAAATAGAGTGTCTATTTATGGATAAATTTTCATCTATGGAAAATGAAAGTATTAACCCCGTAAAACCTAATGATAATATTAATATTATGTTAATTCTATCAATTGAGCTCCACCAATTCTTTAAATATTCCATGTTTAATTTGTATAATTTTTAATTAATTTATTAAAATGAATGCCTCTTTCTTCAAAATTTTTGTATTGATCATAAGAGGCACATGCAGGAGCAAACAATATAGTTGATTGATTTAAATTTTTTTTAATATCCTTGAAAGTTTTTTTGATAACTGATTTCAAATTTACCGATCTTTTTACAACTAATTCTTTTTTTAATTTTTTTTCAATAAAAGATCTTGATTTTCCGTAGGTATACACGCAACTAATTTTATTTTTATATTTTAGAAGAGTTTCAAAATTTTTTTCTTTAGCTATGCCCCCTAAGATTAGGTAAATATTATTGTAATTTACAACTGAATTTATTGTTGAATTTAAATTAGTAGATTTACTATTATTTACTATTTTTAATTTATTATTGGTAAAAATTGTAGATGATCTAAATGGAAGACCCTTAAATGTTTTAATAACCTTAAGAAAATTAGTTTCTGGAATTTTTAATATTTTGCTACATATGTATGCTATTAAAATATTTTGGATATTAAAATGACCTTCCAAGTCTTTTGAGATTTTTTTTAGAAATAATTTTCTGCTTTTTTTGAAGTAATTATCTAGAATATATTCATTATTAGCAAAACAATCAGCTGATTTATCGACTAAAGAAAAACTAATTTTATTTTTAATTTTTTTTTGATTAAATATTTTTTTTGAATAAATATCATCAATGGATAACAAATTAATTCCATTTTTAGAAATAATATTTTTTTTCTGGTTAATATAATCACTAATACCTTTGTACCTATCTAAATGATCTCCAGATAAATTAGTTATTACTGATATTCTACTATCAAGTGTCTTAACTGTTTCTAATTGAAAGGAACTTAATTCGATAACATGAACTTTATATTTTTTTTTAAGAAGAAATGCGTTACATAATGATTCTCCAATATTGCCCCCAACAAACGTTTTAGTATTATTTTTTTTTAAAATATCTCCTATTAATTTGGTTGTTGTTGATTTCCCATTTGTACCAGTAATAGCTACAATCTTTTGATTTGTTAAATTCGAAATATATAGATTTAAATCCCTATTTACTTTTTTAGATATATTTTTTCTTTTAAATTTATTTTGTCTTAAAGATATTCCTGGGCTAACAAATATTTTTTCAAAATCATTCAAATTATCTTTTTTAATATTAAATAAATAATCATTATTATAATTTTTTTTTATAGCTTTTATTACTGTTGGATTATCATCCCACATCTTAAATTTTATTTTTTTATTTTCAAAATAATTTACTATAGAAAGTCCTGATTTTTGAATTCCATAAATTAAATACATTATCTAATTCTTAAAGTTGCAAGACCTATCAAAGCTAATACAATAGTAATTATCCAAAAACGAATAACTATTGTTGACTCAGGCCATCCTTTTTTTTCAAAATGATGATGTAGTGGAGCCATTAAGAAAACTCTTTTTCCTGTCATTTTAAAAATGAATACTTGAATTACTACAGACAAGGTTTCTAGAACAAATAAACCTCCTATTATTGCAAGAAGAATTTCATGTTTGCATGTTATTGCTATTGAACCTAAAGAGCTACCTAATGCTAGAGATCCAGTATCACCCATAAAAACTTTTGCGGGTGGTGCGTTAAACCATAAAAAACCTAAAGCAGCTCCAATTAAAGAACCACAAAAAACTGCTAATTCACCAGTTCCAGGAATATATTGGATAAGTAAATAATTAGAAAAAACTATATTACCTGAAATATAAGCTATGAAAGCAAAAGACATAGCAACTATCATTACAGGAACAATTGCTAAACCATCAAGTCCATCAGTTAGGTTTACTGCATTAGCCGATCCAATAATTATAAATATGGAAATTAAAAAATAAAATATTCCAAAATCTATAATTAAATTTTTAAAGAAAGGAAATGTCATAGATTTGCTTATACTTGGATCTAAATTGATAAGAATTAAATATGAAATCAAAAATGAAAAAATGATTTGCAATATAATTCTTATTTTTGATGAAATGCCCTCACTTGTATTTGATTTAATTTTTTTGTAATCATCTGCAAAACCAATAGATCCAAAAATTAAAATAGTTAAAAGTAAAATCCATATAAAAATATTTTGTAAATCAGCCCAAATAATTGTAGAAACAAAAACACTTAGAATAATTAACAAGCCACCCATTGTAGGGGTACCTTTTTTTGCAATTATATGTGACTCTGGACCGTCATCTCTTATTGGCTGGCCAGTTGGCTGAACATTTGATAATTTGTTAATAATATAATTTCCAAATATGAGAGAAAAAAATAATCCAGTAAGAATAGAGGCGCCAGCCCTAAATGTTATATAACTAAAAATATTTAGAAAACTAAATAAAGATTGGTATTCAAAGGCCAAATATTTAATCAAATCGATACCTGCTTTAGTAATGTTTTTGCAAACTTATTTATTTTTGTTGAATTAGAACATTTAATTAAAATAATGTCATTATTATGCACTTTCTCTTCTAAAAATTGCATGATTTTATTTGTATTTTTAAAATAGATAAATTCATTATTTGGATTAAAAAATTTTTTTATAGATAATTCAAAGAATTTGCCACATAAAATTACAAATTTAAAAATAGTGTCATCTAATTGTTTTAGTAATTTATAATGAATTTTATAAGAATTATTTCCTAATTCATTCATTGTTCCAAGTATTATTATTTTTTTATTATTCTTTATTTTTATATTTTTTAAGTTTTGTATACTTTGCATCATTGTATCTGGATTAGCATTATAAGATTCATCAATAATATTTATTTTTTTTTTATTTAGAGAAATTTTATGAACTAATCCTCTACCTTCAACTGGTTTTAAAAACCTGAATTGATTTACAACTGATTTAATATTTAGAGAATTTTCATTATAAAATGCAAGACAAAATAATAAGTTATTTAATCTATGCATTACTACTGTATCAGTAATAATATTAATTTGTTTTTTATTAATTAATAAAGTTACTTTATAAAATTTTTTAAAAGGAGATATGTTTTTAATAAAATATTTTTTTGAAGAATTATCAATTCGAATTATTTTAAGATTTTTTTCTTTTTTTGCTTTTGTAATTAAAATATTTTCATATTTTGATGACACATTTAGATATAGGTTTTGTCTATTATTATTATGTTTTGAAATAAATATATCAGCTTTTTCTCTAGCAATATTATTTTTATTTTTGAAATTTTCAAGATGCGTAGATTGTATGTTTGTAATAAATACCTCTGATGGTCTTACTAAATTACTAAGAAATTTTATCTCACCAAAATTGTTTGTTCCAATCTCAAAAATTGCAAAGTTCGACTTTAAGTTTAAATTTAGTAAAGATATTAATACACCTAACTGATTATTATAACTTTTCTTTGAGTAAGAAATAGTATGATCTTTTTTTAAAAAAAATGCTAAAGTTTCTTTTAAAGTTGTTTTACCAGCACTGCCAGTAATGCCTATTACTTTACCTTTATATAAATCTCGTTTTATTCTAGCTATTTCTGAAAGATATTTATAAATATTATCTACATATATAATTTTTTTATTCTTTTTAAAATTTTTCTTATCAGTTATACAAAATCTTGCACCTTTATTTATTGCTTCACTTATAAATTTGTTTCCATGAAATCTTTTACCTTTTAAAGCAAGAAATATATCGCCACCTTTAATATCCTTACTTGATATTTGAATTTTATCTTTTTTAGATATTATGTATTTCTCTAATTTATTTAATTCGCTCATTACTTTAATAATTGTTTCACAATTGTAAAATCATCAAACTTAATTGTTTTATTTTTTAAAATTTGAAATTTTTCATGCCCTTTACCTGCTACTATTAAAATTTCATTCATTTTTAATTCTTTAATAGCTAGTTTAATTGCTTTTCTTCTATCAGATACTTCAATAGCTCTAGGACAATACTTTATAATATTTTTTCTTATTTTAGATGGATTTTCATTTCTTGGATTATCATCCGTTATATATATTTTATCAGCATATTTATTTGCAATTAATGCCATGGATTTTCGCTTACTTTTATCTCTATCACCCCCACAACCAAATAAAATTATTGGTTTAGTTTTTTTGATTTTATAGGCAAGTAGTATTTTTTTTAAAGCATCTGGTGTATGTGCATAATCAATTATAATCTTTGATTTCTTTTTTTTATATTCAATTGTTTCTAAACGACCTAAGGGATTAGTAACTTTTGATAATACTCTTACAATTTTGTTTTGATTAATACTTAGTGCCAAACAACAAGTAATTGCACATTCTAAATTTTCTAATTCTATGTTTGTTTTAAGTTTTAAGCTTCCTAGATTATATTTTTTATTATTGATATTCAAATATACAAAATTATTAATTTTTACCAATTTTATACTTTTATTTCCAAAATATTTTAATTTGACATTTTTTTTTATCAATTTTTTTTTTAATTCTGATAAGATTTTTAATCGTGAATTAATTACAGCAAATCCACTATTTACTAAATGATTAGAGAAAAGTTTAATTTTAGATTTTTTATAATTTGAGAATGTTTTATGGTAGTCAAGATGATCTCTTGAAATATTTGTAATAGCTGCAATATTTACAGGATAATTTCTTAATCTGTTTTGTTCTAAAGCATGACTTGAAGCTTCAAAAATATAAATATTTTTTTCTTTTTTACTTAAAGATCCATATTTATATAATTCTTCATAGGCAGGAGTTGTTAAATTTATATCATTTATTTTTTTTCCGTTTATAAAATGACCTAAAGTACCAACCGTTGTATTATTATATTTTAGTGAATTTAGAATTTTTGAAATATACCAAACAACTGATGTTTTTCCATTTGTACCCGTAACTGCTATTGTTTTAAAGGGAGGATTACTGTGAAGTTTATTTAATAAAGAATTGGTCTCAATATTAATATTAGATACAACAAATTGAGGAATTTTTAAGTTATTAATATATTTATTTGAAATTATAGCAGGAGTTTTATTCTTAAGTGCTTCATCTAAATAAATCTTTTTTACCTTTGTATTATTATCATAAACAAACAATGTTTTGTTATTAGTAAGTTTTGAATTGGAGGTAATTGCAGAGAAATATTTATTTTTATTAAAGTTGTACGTTTTATTTACACTTATAACTTTTGATAAATTAGACAGTAGCATTTAATTTTCTATATAAAAAATTTGTGTCTACTTTTAGAAGGGCATCGTTTTTATCTTTTGAAATATTAAAAAGTTTTATAATATTAATAATTATATTTTTAACTAAGGGTGCATTTACTCTAGCTCCAGTCATTTTTTGTTTAGTACCTGTTTCCTTTTTTGGATACTCAATAGCTGTGTAAATTACATATTTTGGATTATTGGTTGGGAATATTCCAATAAAAGAGGTTAGGTTTCTATCCTTATAATATTCACCATTTGGATTTAGTAATTCTGATGTTCCTGTTTTACCTCCCACAGAATAACCATCTACTTTTACTCTGGGACCAGTGTATTCGGTTTTGAGAACAACAGAATTTAGTAAATTGATAAAGAATGTGGATGATTTTTTATTATTAAAAATTTGTTTTTGTTCAAATTGTTTGTTTAATTGAAGTGTAGGAAAGACCTCATTCCCATTATTTGCCAACGAAGCATAAGCTTTAACTAAATGAAGAGGTGTAATTGCAAATCCATGACCAAATCCTATAGTTGCTGTTTCTAACTTACCCCAATTATTTTTATTTCCCAAAGGGGCTGCAATTTCTTTATTTTCTATATTTATTTTTTTATTGAAACCTATTTTTTCAAAAAATTCTTTTTGGTTTTTTTTCCCAATCAAAGTAGCAATCTGAGCTGTACCAATATTGGATGATTCAACAATTATTTTTTCAATATCATAAATGCCGTTATCTTTGTATGTATCATAATCACTAATATTTAAATATTTTTTTGTAACATCAAAAGTCATCTGAGGATCTAAAATATCTAAATCAAATCCAATAGTTGCAGTTATAGGCTTGAATGTTGATCCCATTTCATAATTAGACTGAAAAACTCTATTTATTAAATTATTATTATTAAATGATGATTTGTCCTCAGGATTATAATCAGGTAAACTTACTGATGATAAGATTTGTCCATTAGTAATATCCATAACTATAGCCAAACCAGATTCAGCTTTGTAATTATTTATTGTTTTTAAGAGATTTTCTCTAACCAGCTGCTGTAAATTAGTATCAATACTAATAATTATATCTTGTGATTTTGAGAGTTCATTATCAAAATATCTCTCAATTCCACTTTGTCCATTCTGATCAATATCTACATATCCAAGAATATGTGACAAAGTATTTTTATAAGGATATATTCTTTTTAATTCCCTATGAGCCTTGATATTTATTTCACCAAGATTAATTATTTCTTGATATTCAATTGGAGATATATTTCTTTTTATCCAAATAAATTTACTTTTTGATAGTAATTTTTTTTTTATTATTTTTATATCTAAATCAAGAATTAAACCTAATTTATTAGCAAGGTCGTTTTTATTTTTTATCTTATTAGGATTAATTGATAAAGAGATACTTTCGATTGAAGTAGCAATTATATTTCCATTCCTATCATAAATACTGCCCCTGATATCTTTTTTTACATAATCAGTAGTATGATCAATGATATCAGGAAAGAGCATAATTGATGAGATTCTATAAATAGAAATAAGATAGACAAAGATAAAAATTGTAATTGAAAAAAAAACTCTTCTATGAAGTAACTTTAAAGAGTCACTATCAAATAATTTCAGTTTGCTTAACATTAATTAATTATTTGAACTAATAAGCTTGATATTTTTATCTTTATTTGACATTTCTTCCATTTTTACAATAAGAGGAATATTATTGTTTTGAATTTCATAAAAATACAATTCATATAATGTTTTTAAATATGAGCTATTTTTATGAGCAGCTAATTCAATCTTATTAATTTTTAAATTTTCTGAAATTTTAGATATTTTCATTTTTAGATTATCATTATTTTTTTCGATATCTCTTGTATTGTTGGCAATATAAATCATTGAAAAAACCAGTATTAAATTAAGAATTAAAAAGAATATAATTGATTTAGTATACTTCATAATTAAATTTTCTGAGCTACCCGAAGTTTTGCTGATCTAGATCTGGGATTTTCTAAAATCTCAGAAACTGATGGCAATATTGGTTTTTTGGTGATTATTTTAAGTTGAGTTGCCAGTTTATCAGGTAACTCCGGGTAGTGGCGGGAGGAACGCCATCGTTTACCACTATTGTGGTTAAAAAAATCTTTCACAATTCTATCTTCTAGACTTTGGAAAGAAACTACTAAAATTAAACCATCTTTATTTAAAATTTTTAAAGTTTTTTCTAGACTGTTTTTTAGTTCACTTAACTCATCATTCACATAAATTCTAATTGCTTGAAATGTTTTTGTTGCTGGATGAATCTTATTTTTTAATTGATTTTTTTTTGGTAAACAATTTTTAATAATATTTGATAATTCTATAGTATCGTTTATAAATTTTACTTTTCTGTTTTTTACTATTTCTTTTGCAATAACTCTTGAATAACGTTCCTCTCCATATTGATAAATTATATCAGCTAGATTTTTTTCTTCGTACTTATTAACTATATCATAAGCATTTTTATCTGAAAAACCCATTCGCATATCAAGTGGTCCAGATTTGTTGAATGAAAAACCTCTTTGCGCATTATCTATTTGATTTGAACTTGTGCCTAGATCGAAAAGAATTATGTCAAATTTTTTATCTTTAATCTTTGTACTTTTTACTATTTCTTCAATTTTACTGAATTTATCATTTATTAGAGTAAAATTTGAAAATTTGGATTTTATTTCTTCTGCAAATAGTTTTGAAATTGGATCCCTATCTATTGCTAACAATTGATTTACATTAAATTTTTTAAGAATAGTGTTCGAATAGCCGCCACCACCAAAAGTTGCATCTATTACATTTATTGATTTTGTTAATGGTAGAAAGGATATTATTTCTTTTATCATTACTGACTTATGTAAATTTTCCATATTATTTTTGTTGTGTTAACATCATTCGTAATGATTTTTTTTCTTTTAAAAGACGTCTTCTTGAATCTTCAGTATTTTTTTGACCTTTTTTTGGATCCCAAATCTGAAAGTAATGACCTTGACCAAAAAAAGCAGCTTCAGTTTTAATGCTAGCGTATAATTTTAATTCTTCGGGAATTAAAAATCTTCCTTCTTTATCAATGTTAGTTGTAATTATTTCTGAAAATATTGATGTTGAAAAATCATCATAGTCTTCAGAAAAAAAATCTAAATTATTAATTCTTTTTGCGATTTCTTTTAATCTTCCAACACCACAACCTTCAATAGAAGGTGTTTTTATAGATTTATATAAAATAATTTCATTTCTATTAGCTTTTGGAAGTATATTTCTAAAGCTAGAAGGTAGAGAAACTCTTCCCTTCTTATCTATTTTATTAATATATTTAGATACAAATAAATCCATTAATTATGGGTTATCATGGGATTATATGGGCGTCAATGGGTATGTGAAATTATGATAAATGTTCTTTGTATGTTCTCAATAATTATAATGATGGTGCATAAGCCGGGTTCTGTAATTTATTAAAAAATTGATGATCATTAATCTAGAACAAATGTCACCATTTGTTTCAAGCAGTCTACCCGAACAGCTCAGCTGGAACTGATTGCTATTCCTATTTGACCTTGCTCCAAAAAGGGTTTGCAAAGCCTTTATTGTTACCAAAAAAGCGGTGGGCTCTTACCCCACCATTTCACCCTTACCTTTGCAGGCGGTATATTTTCTGTTGCACTTTCCCTAAGCTTTCACTTGCCAGGTGTTACCTGGTTTTTTTTCCAGTGGAGCCCGGACTTTCCTCTTGATTACTCAAGCGATCATCGCACCATCTTAACTTGTAATAAATTGATTTAATTTTTCGTCAACAAAAATTTAAAAAGATGTTTAATTAAAACATTATAAATGAAAATTTTTTTATTATTCACTTCATAAGTTAAATATCTATTTTTATAAGCGGATATAAGTTGATTATAAAGCTTGTTATTACTATAAATATTTCTAGTGTCATAGCCTATTAATGACAGAGCAAATATTATTATTTTTTTTTTTGAATTCAAATTATGTTTATAAAACCAGGCTTCAATTATTTTAAATTCATTTTTTTTTATTCTGTTTAAGTTAATTGTAATTTTTGAAGAAGATAGTGCTTTCCATGGAAAATTTTTTCCTGGATCTTTTTTTCTATAGGGAGCTACATCTGAATGAGCTAAAATATTTTTTTTACTAATTTGATATTTTTTTTGTTTTTTTACTAAAAGTTTTTTTAATGCAGAAATCATTTTCAATGAAAATTTATTATTTCGACCATCAGGGTTATAATCTAACTCTATTCCTATAGAAATAGAGTTTATATCTGTAAAATCTTGCCAAAAAGCTTCGCCAGCATGCCATGCCCTTAATTTGTCATCCACAAGGTTATATACCTTACCATCTTGGGAAATTAGATAATGTGAACTTACTTTTTTTTCCTTTTTACATAAATATGAGATAGCTTCTTCAGTATTATTCAGAGCAGTATAATGAATTATAATAAGCCTAATTTTGGAATTCTTCCTCGAATTATAATTAGGAGATTTATATTTCGTTATATATTTCATTCAAATTTTAAAATTAAAATATATAAATAAATTATGATAAAAAAATTTATCTGTCTAATATTTTTATTTCTTTGTATCAGTTGCTCTAGTAGTAATAACAATATAAATAATAATAAAGAATTAAGTTCATTAATTAATCCTGAAGATCTTTACAAATCAGCTAAAATAAGTTTTGATAATCAAAATTTTGATTTAGCAAAAAGTCAATTTATTGAAATAAAAAAACTATTTCCATTATCTAATGAAGCTGTTCAATCAGAAATAATGATTGCTTTTATCGGATATGTTCAAATGGATTATGATAATGCAATTTTAAATTATAAAAAAATAATTAAAAAATATCCTTCACATAAAGATTTAGATTATCTTTATTATATGATTGCTATGTGTAATTATGAACAGTTACAAAATGAAGGATTAGATGGTTTTTACAATGATGTGGCACTAAATGCTTTTACACAAGTGATAAATAGATTTCCAAATAGTAAATACACTAAAGATAGTAGACAAAAAATTATTTTGGTTAGATCTAATATAGCTGCAAAACATATGGAAATAGGAAGATTTTATTTAAAGAACAAGAAATATATTGCAGCATTAAATAGATTTAAAATAGTTATAGATCAATTCTCAATTACTAAATTTACACCTGAAGCATTACATAGAATGGTTGAAACATACTACGAAATGGGAATGTATGATGAAAGTTATGATACTGCAGCTTTGTTAGGCTATAATTATCCTAAGTCTAAATGGTATAAATATAGTTATAATTTAATTAAACAAATTGATGTAGAACAAACATTTTTAAAAAAATTAAGAAATTTTTTTGATGGATAAAAAAAACATCATTAAAAGATTAAAAGAACTTGCGTATTTAATCAAAAAACATAATTATAATTATCATACATTAGATGCTCCTAAAATATCTGATCAAGAATTTGATAAGTTAGTTAAAGAGAATGATTTTTTAGAAAAAAAATACCCGAACCTAATATTAAGTGATAGTCCAAATAAAATTTATGGGAGTAGACTTAAAGAAAATTTCAAAAAAATAAAACATGTATCTCAAATGTACTCACTTGCTAACGCCTTTGATAAAGATGATATTCTAGAGTTTACAAAACGTTCAGTAAAATTCTTAAAATTAAACAACGATGACAGTTTTCAATATATCTGTGAGCCGAAGATTGATGGATTGTCATTAAATCTTGTTTATAAAAATGGTAATTTAATTTCTGCTGGAACTAGAGGAGATGGATTTATTGGTGAAGATGTGACTGAAAATATTTTAAATATCAAAAATATTCCATCGAAATTAAATAAGGATTATCCAGATTTTATTGAAATAAGAGGAGAGGTTTTTTTAAATAAGAGTGATTTTGAAAAACTTAATTCAAAGTTAGACGAAAAATCTAAATTTGCTAATCCGAGAAATGCTGCAGCTGGAAGTCTTAGACAACTAGATATATCAGTAAGTCATAGCAGACCTCTAAAATTTATACCTCATGGTATTGGTAAATGCTCAGATAATTTAGATAAAATTGAAGACTATTATAAAAAACTTAGAAAATGGAACATTAATCCAAATAATCTAAGCAAAAAAGTTAACACAATAGATGAAGTAATTGATTTTTATAATGAAATCAATCAAAAGAGATCAATTATTGATTACGATATTGATGGATTGGTTTTAAAATTAAACAGTTTTAATTTACAAGGTAGATTGGGTTATGTTGGAAAAAATCCAAGATGGGCAATTGCCATAAAGTTTTCTGCTGAAAAAGCCAATACAATTATTGAAAATATAGATTTTCAAGTAGGTAGAACTGGTGCAATTACTCCCGTAGCTAGATTAAAACCAGTTAATTTAGGCGGAGTAATTATATCTAATGCTTCTTTACATAACTTTGATGAAATAAATAAAAAAAATATAAATGTTTTAGATCTTGTTGAAATTGAAAGAGCAGGAGATGTAATTCCATATGTTACGAGATTAATCAAAAAAAATAGTAAATTAAATAGTAAATTTAAACCTCCTAGAAATTGTCCAATCTGTAAGAGTAATGTTTTGAATGAAAAAAGTGAAGCGATACTAAGATGCTCAAATACATTTAGTTGCAGTTCTCAAAAAATAGGGAGAATAATTCATTTCATCAGTAAGAAAAGTTTAAACATTGATGGATTTGGTGAGAAACAAGTCAAACAATTTTTTGATTTAAAGTTTATTAATAATGTAGAAGATATATTTAATCTAGAAAAATTTAGAACAGAAATTATCAAATTAGATGGTTGGGCAGAATTATCTTTTACTAACTTAATTAATTCTATCAATAATTCAAAAAATATATCACTTGATAAATTTATTTATTCACTTGGCATTAGATTTATTGGAGAAGTTAATGCTGAAATTTTAGCAAACGAGTTTAAAAATATTGACGCATTTATTTCATCCTCAAATAATATAAGCTTGTTAGAAAATATTGATGGTTTAGGACCAAAAGCAATTTCTTCAATTATAGATTTTTTTTCAAAAGATATAAATAAGGAAACTATTAAAAAATTAAAAAATCATTTATCTATTACGCATATAAAGAATGAAGCTTTAGATAATTTTTTTTCAAATAAGCATTTAGTTTTTACTGGTACTTTATCTGAATTATCAAGAGATGAAGCTAAGTACTTAGCAAAAACTAAAGGAGCAAAAATATTGTCTAGCATTAGTAAAAAGACGGATTTTCTAATTGTGGGAGAAAAAGCAGGTTCAAAAATAAATAGAGCAAAACAATTAGGAATTAAGATTTTAAATGAAAAAGAATTCCTAAAAAAAATTAATCTATAATTTTCAAAAATTTTAAATATACTTTTTTTGAAGAAAAATTATCAAAATCAATTAAAGCTTTATCACCATCTAATTTTATAATTTTTCCATTTCCAAATTTTTGATGATAGACTTTTTTTCCTTTTGAAATATCTACTTCATATTCAAAATCCTGATTAAAATCCCAATCAATATTATTTTTTTTTGAGTTTTCTAATAATCTTCTTCTGCCTGGCGTAATAATTTCTTTACTAAATGATTCAGTTTCTAAAAAATTATCTAAAAAGTTATTATCTTGAATATATTTGGAGTCATTTATCTCTACTTTATCTTCTGGTAGCTCGCTTATAAATCTTGATGGTAAATTGAAATCATGTGATGCAAAAGAGTATCTATTTTGATTTACATAAGTGATATAAATCTTTTTTCTTGCTCTCGTTAATGCTACATAAGCCAATCTTCTTTCTTCTTCTAAACCTTGATTACCTGACTCCTCTATTGATCTTTGACTTGGAAAAACTCCCTCTTCCCAACCTGCAAGAAATACATAATCAAACTCTAATCCTTTAGCTGCATGCATTGTCATAAGAGTAAGTGTTTCTTCTGAAGTATTTGTTATGTTTTCCATAACTAAAGATACATGTTCTAGAAAACCTTCTATGTTTTCAAATTCTTTTAAGCTTTCAATAAATTCATTTATATTGTCTATTCTTGATAAGCTATCAGGTTTATTTGAATTCTCTTCCTCTTTTTTTAAGTAATCTAAATAACCAGAGTCTTCTATTATTACTTTAGCTAATTCAATATGATCAAATTTATTTTTAACTTTTTGCCATTTTAAAATATTATCAGTAAAATTATACAATTCAGCTTTAGCTTTAGAATTACTTTTAAATGTCAGTTTTTGTGCAGATTCAAATAGTGAAATATTATTCATTCTTGCATAGTTACTAATTTTACTGACTGTAGATTTTCCTATTCCTCTCTTAGGTATATTAATTATTCTTTCAAAAGCTAAATCATCAGATAGATTATTTGTTAATCTTAAATATGCAATAATATCTTTGATTTCTTTTCTTTCATAAAATCGCAAACCTCCAATTATTTTATAAGGAAGTCCAAGATTTATTAATCTTTCTTCAAACGATCTCGTATGTGCGGCAACTCGAAATAAGATTGAAATCTCACTCAAATTTATTTTATCTTTTATTATGTTTTCTATTTTGTCTGTAACAAAAACGGACTCTTCTTTTGTTTCCCAAAATCCATTAATTGTAATTTTTTCACCAATCTGATTTTTACTCCATAATTCTTTTCCATATCTTCCTTTATTTTTAGAAATTAGATTTGATGCACAACTTAAAATATTTCTTGTTGAACGATAATTTTGTTCTAGTCTAACAACTTTTACATTTTCAAAATTTTTTTCAAAATTTAGTAAATTAGTAATATCTGCTCCTCTCCAAGAATATATTGATTGATCGTCATCACCAACACAACATATATTTTTATTTCCTTTATATAAAAAATGAATCCACTGTTGTTGTATCGGGTTAATATCTTGATATTCATCCACATGAATATATTTAAAAATGTTTTGATATTTTGATAAAATATTATTATTTTTTTGAAAAATTTTTATACAAAATAAAATTAAATCACCAAAATCAACACTGTTTAATCTAAGGAGCTCTGACTGGTAAATGCTATATATTTTTCGAATTTCCTTATCATTTTTCCGATATTTATTTTCACTCAATTCATTAGAGCTTATTCCTTTATTTTTTAAATTATCTATTGCAGATAAATAATATTTAGGTGAAGTTTCTTTTGTATCTATTTTTTCTACCTCACAAATATTTTTAATTAATTTTAACTGATCATCCACATCAATAATTAAAAAATTTTTTCTCAATCCTACTACCTCATAGTGTTGTCTTAATATTCTTAATGATAAAGAGTGAAATGTTCCAACCCACATATTATCTATGGGAAAATTTAGTGCATCTCCGATTCGTGATTTCATTTCGCTTGCAGCTTTATTTGTAAAAGTGACTGCTAAAATTTGCCTAGGAGTTGCAAGTTTTTTAATTAATATATTCAGGATTCTATAGGTTAATACCCTGGTTTTTCCACTACCGGCACCAGCTAAAACAAGTAATGAACCATCAGTTTGTTGTACGGCATTTCTTTGCTCTTTATTCAATAAATCTAGATATTTTTGCGAATTTTCTGTCATTTTTTTGCTATATTAAGGATATATATAATGTAATTTATAAACTATATTAAATAATAGTTTAGTTATTGGTGATTAGTCTATGAGTAAAAAAATCTTAATTTTGTTTTTTCTAATTTTCAGTCTAACATGCCATAAAGTAAATGCTAATCAAGCTGATCAGGTAAATACTGACTCAGAGGACTTTGATACAACTACAATTGAGGATGAAATATATGATCCTTTTGAACCAGTAAATAGAGCTATATTTAGTTTTAATAATGTAGCTGATAGAGTTGTTTTAGAACCAATTGCAAAAGGCTACAAAAAACTACCTTCTCCATTACAAAGTGGAATAAATAATTTTTTGAGCAATTTAAGAGCTCCTTTAGTTGTTGTTAATCAATTATTACAAGGTCAGGGTGGAAATGCTGCTCAATCATCAGGAAGATTTATTGTTAATAGCACCGTAGGTGTATTTGGATTATTTGATGTAGCTGAAAAGATTGGGCTTGAAGAAAAAGAAGAGGATTATGGTCAAACCCTTGCAACTTGGGGTGTTGGAGATGGTTTTTATATTGTACTTCCTTTGTTTGGACCCTCAAATTTGAGAGACACATCAGGCATGGTACTAACTATGTTAACAGATCCAATTAATGCATATGCAGTAAGTGAAGGGGAAGCTTGGTTAGTGCCAATGAGAACAGCAGTTAATGCAGTTGATACAAGATCACAAATAATTGATGAAGTTAATGCATTAAGAGATAATTCTGTTGATTATTATGCTGCAGTAAGAAGTTCTTACTATCAAAACCGTAAAGCAGCAATCAACAATGTGGATGACTCAGAATTAACACCTCTACCTCTTATTAGTATTGAATTTGAATAATGAAGTTAAAATTTATTATTATTTTTTTTATAATTTTTATTTCAAAAAATTTGTATTCTGATGAAATTTCAGAGTGGCTTAAAAGAGAAATAGACATTATTCTTGAAGCATATAAAAATCAAAGTCTGTCTAATGAAAACAGATTTCTTCTTATTGAAAAAACAATAAATAATAATTTTGCTGGAACTGGCATTGCTAAATTTGTTGCAGGAGATGCTTGGAAAAAATCAGATAAAAGTACTAAAAAAATTTATATTGATTATTTTAAACGACATTTGGCTCTAAATATAGCGTCAATGATGCAAGGTTATTCAGACCAAACTTATCAATTAACAAAATCAAAATATGACAGCAAAAATCAAGTCACTTTGATTGATATGCAGATTTTTTCAGATACTGGATCAGTTGTTGTCACCTGGCGAGTAAAAGAATCAAAAGATCGATTTTATATAATTGATTTAATTGTTGCTGATATTTCTTTAGTAGTAACAAAAAGATCAGAGTTCAATTCAATGTTAAAAAAAGTAGATAATGATCTTTCAGAATTTAATAGAGTTTTGTTTGAACAAAATCAGATAAGCTATAATAAAATTACTAACTAATTACTGAACTTTCTATAATATTCTTGTAAAAGAAAAATGAATCTTTCAGAATTCTTTTTTGATTTTTATAGTCTATGTAAACCATACCAAATCTCATGTCATATCCCCTATGCCATTCAAAATTATCTGTAAACGACCATGCATAAAAACCTCGAACATCTGCCCCATCATTGATTGCTTTATTTAAGCTGGTTAAATATCGTTTATAAAAACTAATTCTTTCTTTGTCTGATATCGTATTTTTTTCTGATAGTATATCCTCAGTGGCTACACCATTTTCAGTTATATAAATAACTGGACTTCCATATTTTTCCTTTACTTGCATAATTTGATCATAAAAAGAAGATGGAGCAATTTCCCAACCCATAGGGTTTACTTCAGCCTCTTCGGGAGGAGGAAGTAAGGTAAAACCTGCATCATTGTTTGTTTTTGCTCCCATAAATAATTTATCACTTGGGTCTGCTTGAACATGAAAATGTGAATAAAAATTAAGTCCAAAATAATCTAATTTTTGCTTTATTATTTTCATATCTCCATCTTTAATTATATCTTTCATTTGCTGAGCTATATATGGATCATAATTTCCTTGATTTTGTGGGTCTGTAAATAAAGTATTGAAAAAAATATTTGCGATTTTTGAAGCTTCAATATCTTTTTCTTTATTAGAAAATGGTTTAATTGGGGCCATTACATTAACACAACCACATTCGAGATCAGATGAAATTGATCTCATTTCTTTAATAGAACATCCGTGTGATAAATTTACATGATGTACAGCCTGTAATGTTTTTGTAGTATCACTTATACCAGGTGCCATCATTCCTTGTCCGTATCCTGCAAGTGTAAAAACTACTGGTTCATTAAAAGTTGAGTATTTTTTAACCCTATCACTAGTATTGGATAGAACAATATTAGTAAATTCTGTAAACCAATCTGCAGATTCTCGATTTGTCCAACCACCTTTATCTTGAAGAATTTGTGGTAAATCCCAATGATAAAGACAGATAAAAGGCTCAATGTTTTTTTCTAAGAGTGTGTCAATAACACGATTGTAAAAATCTAAACCTTTTTGATTAACTTTTCCAAAACCATTTGGGAGAATTCTAGACCATGCAGTAGAAAAACGGAAACTTTTTAATCCAGCTTCTTTCATTAAAGAAATATCTTCTTTATAATTATTATAAAAATCACAAGTTATATTTGCGTTTTCATCATTATGAACGTTACCTTTAGTTTGAGTAAAAGTATCCCAAATACTAGGAGATTTTCCATCAATATTCCAAGCACCTTCAATTTGATAGGCTGCAGATGATGCACCCCAAATAAAATCAGATGGAAACTTAATTTCTGACATATTTAAATTTTAAGTTTACTTATTTCTTCTTCAGTTAGTAAATCTGGTTGTTTAGGATTTGTAGTTAAAATATATGATCTTTTTTCTTCAGCAGATTTTATTATACCATCCATTATTTCTAAAACATGTAGAGATAATTCAAGTGAACATCTTGCTTTACGATTTTTAGCAATTGAATCAATCATTTCTGAAAGCCCAATACCTCTATAATTTGCTTTCTTATTTCCATCATTATCACTTTTGTTAGGTATACCTAATAACATTTTATCATTATTGATTACTTCCCAATCTCTATCTTTTTGAGAAATTAATAAATCACCACTAAAAAAATTGGGGTCAGGCACTATCATACTTCCATCTAATCCATAAAGCTCTATTGTGGAGTGTTTATTTTTCCAAACATCCCATGTACAAAAAAACTGCATTTTAGCATTATTTGTAAATTCTAACGAGCCCATTAATGTTGTTGGTGTTTCAACTTTAATTTTATCACCGTATCTGGGCTGGCTTGTTATTGTTCGTTCATTTGTAGCAGTTCCACTAATTGCATTTATTTGTTTAACTGATCCAATTAGGTTTACTAATTGAGTAATGTAATAAACACCAACATCAAAAACTGGTCCGGCTCCAGGTTTGAAGAAAAAATCTGGATTAGGGTGCCAATGCTCCATCCCATGAGACATTAAATTAAATGTGCCTAAAACAATTTTACCTATCTTATTATCTTCAATTAATTTTCTAGCTTTTTGCCCAGCTGCTCCTAAAAATGTATCTGGGGCGCAACCAACATACAAACTTTTTTCATTTGCTAATTTTTGTATTTCTAAACCTTCATGAAAATTCATTGCTAAGGGCTTTTCACTAAAACAATGTTTATCATTTCGTAGTGATTTTGTAATAATTTCTTTATGAGCTGCAGGAATTGTTAAATTGATAATTAAATCAATTTCATTATTTTCTAAAATTTCAACAACTGATAATGCTTTAACATTATATTTAGATGCAGCTTTAAAGGCAGCTTCTTTGTTTATATCAGCACATGCAATTATTTTAAAATTATTGTATATTTTTTGACACTCAAAATAAGTCTCAGAAATATTTCCACAACCAACAATACCAATGTTCATTAAATTGTTTCTAAATAATCTAAAGATTTAGTTGTGTATTCTTTATAATCTTTTGGATCATCGTGCTCTAGTACAAAAACTTCACATGGTGTTTTTTTAACTTCAGTAATTAGTGAAGGCCAGTCAATAAAACCTTCTCCTACAGCAGATTGCTCACTATGATCTAAAAGATTTTTTGTTTCATCAAAAAAATCTTTTAAGTGACAACCAATAATTTTATTTTTATATCTTTCTATCCATTCAAGCGGATCTGCTTTTCCAGCAACTGCCCATCCAAGATCAAGTTCCATTTTTAGATTTTCATTGTGGTCCATCATACATTCTATTGGAAGCTTCCCGCTAGGAAGAGGTCTAAATTCAAATGAATGATTATGATAACCAAGAGTCAAACCATTATCTTCATACATTTGAACATATGATGAAAGATCTTTACCAAAGTTATTCCAAGTGTCTTCATCAAGATCAAAATTTGAAGCAAAATCTTTATTAAATTTTTCAGGTACAGATGGTACTATTGCATGCTTAATATTTAGATATTTCATCCTTCTTATAGTTTCTTCTGTATTTGTAATTGCTTGAAAACTTATGTGAGAAGATTTTATTGAAATGCCAATTTCATCCATCATTAATTTAAAACTATCTAAATCAATTTTATCTAAATCAAAGAGTTCTATATTTTCTATCCCAGAGTCAGATAAAAATTTAAATATTGGTTCGTAAGGTTGAAATTTTCTCGTTGTGTACAATTGCATTGTTACTTCTTTTCTGTTCATTAAATTCTCTCCTCAGATTTACTGTCAAATATTGAAGATTTATTTATATCAAATGAAATATTTATTTCATCATTTAAATTAAAATTTGAACTTCCTTCTAGTCTAATAGATATTGGATTATATTCAACGCTAGTCCACACAAGAGTATCTGCTCCCATAGGCTCCACTAATTCAACTTTACATTGAATAGAATTTTCATTTTTTTCTATGTTTATATTTTCAGGTCTTATTCCAAAGACAACCTCTTGATCGTTTATCAAACTATTTATATTTTCATATTTAGAAATATCAATTTGCTTTTTGCCAACAATTATTTTTTTATTTGGTTTATCATAGCTAGCTTTTAAGAAATTCATACTAGGAGATCCAATAAAACCAGCAACAAATAAATTAGCAGGTTTGTTATAAATTTGCTTTGGAGTATCTAATTGTTGTATTAATCCATCTTTCATCACTGATATACGATCAGCAAGCGTCATAGCTTCTATCTGATCATGAGTAACGTAAATCATTGTATTTGATAAATCTCTATGAAGTTTTTTAATTTCATAGCGTAGTTCAGCTCTTAATTTTGCGTCAAGATTACTTAAAGGTTCATCAAATAAAAAAACTTTTGCATCTCTAACCAAAGCTCTACCAATAGCAACACGTTGCCTTTGACCTCCAGAGAGTTGAGAAGGCCTTCTTTTAAGTAATTCATTTATTTGGAGTAGATTTGCCGCTTTATCAATTTTTTCATTAATGATATTCTTTGGAGTATTCATCATTCTTAGTCCAAATGATAAATTTTTCTCGACCGTCATACTTGGATATAATGCATAGGATTGGAATACCATTCCTATATGCCTGTCTTTTGGTTCTTTCCAAGTAACGTTGTCATCTTCAATCCAAATCTGTCCATCAGTTAAATCTAGAAGTCCTGCAATACAATTTAAAAGAGTTGTTTTTCCACAACCTGAAGGGCCAAGTAAAACCATAAATTCACCCTCTCTTATATCAAGGCTTAAATCTTTTAAAATTTCAGTTTTACCATAACTGAATGAGATATTTTTAACTTCTACATTATTTTTCATTATTACCCCTTGATTGCTCCAGCTGCTATTCCTCTTACAAACCATCTTCCTGATATAAAATAAACAAAAAGTGGAACAAGTGATGTTAAAATAGTTGCAGACATATCTACATTATATTCTGCAACTCCATAATCAACTTGCACTATGTTATTTAATTGAACTGTCATAGGTTGATTATCTCTACCTGCAAACACTAATCCAAGAAGAAAATCATTCCAAATTCCAGTAACCTGAAGAATGACAGCTACAATAGTTATAGGGGCAGACATTGGTATAATAACATATAAAAATATTTTTATAAAATTACCACCATCAATTCTTGCGGCTTTAAAAAGATCTATTGGTAGACTCGTATAAAAATTCCTAAATATTAGTGTTAGTATAGGCATACCAAAAATTGTATGAACTAAAATTATTCCTGGGAGAGTTGAATAAATACCTAGTGCATCTTCTATTTTAAGAAGAGGATAAACCATTACTTGATAAGGAATAAAAGCACCAAACATACATAGACCAAAAAAGAAATATGCACCCTTAAAACGCCAAAAAGCTAAAGCATAGCCATTTATTGCACTAAGACCAACAGAGACAATAACACTTGGTACAGTAATTTTAATTGAATTAAAAAAACCTGGTTTTAAACCTTCACAAACAAATCCAGTACAGGCTTGAGACCATGCTTTAGGCCAAGAATAAAAACTAAGTTCTTTAGGCAAATTTAAAATGTTTGCAGCTCTGATTTCATCCATATCTTTTAAGGATGTAATAATCATTACATATAACGGCATTAAAAAAAACAAAGCGCATGTTAAAATAAAACAATACATCCCAATTCTTCCGATAGTTAAATGTTTTGGACGAGGTCCAGAAGGTATAGCACTCATTAGTTTGCCGCGTATTTATTTCTTAAATAAAATTCATAAAATGCCCATGGAGCAAGTATACATACAACTGAAATAAACATGATTATTGATGCTGCAAATGCTTGTCCTAAATTAGCTCTACTAAAAAAATTTTCCATAACATACATAGCGGGCGTAGTTGTTGCATAACCGGGACCACCAGATGTTAATGCTAAAATTAAATCATAAACTTTAACTACTCCAGCAGCAATTAGAACTATAGCTGTAACAACCATTGGTCTAAGCATTGGTAGAATAACAAATAAATAAGATTTCCATTTTGCTACCCCTTCAATACTTAATGATTTCCAAATATCTTCATCGATACCTCTAAGACCTGCTAACATTAGAACCATCACAAATCCTGCGCCTTGCCAAACAGCAGCAATACAAACTGCATAAATTGCTAAATCTCTATTAACTAACCAATCAAGCTCAAACCAACCAAATCCCCACATATGCATTGAGTTTTCCAACCCAAAAGTTGGGTTTAGAACCCATTTCCAAACTAAGCCTGTTACAACAAATGACATTGCGTAAGGGTATAAAAATATAGTTCTAAATAAACTCTCTCCTCTAATTTTTTGATCAATCAATACTGCGAGAAGAAAACCTATTACTAAACATCCAATTGTAAATACAAAACCGTAGATAAAAATATTTTCAACTGCTACATCCCATTTTCTTTGTTTAAATAATCTTTCATACTGATCAAAACCGACATAGTTCATGACAGGAACTAATTTGGAGTTAGTTAAAGAATAAACAAATGAATAGATAATGCATCCAACAAATACCGTTAATGATATCACAATCATAGGAAGCAAAGCTATCATTGATGCAATATTTCTAAATAGGGGCATATCTAAATTAATTAAATTTATTAGAGCGGGTTTAAACCCGCTCTAAAATTAATATTTTTATAGTCCGCTTGTTAGAACGCCTTCTAAATCATCCATTGCTTGTGCAACAGTATAATTAGGGTCATTTCTAAATTCAGAGATAATATCACTCCACGCAGCAGTAAATGCCGGTGTATTCCAATCATCACTTTCTCTCATAATTGCATCAGGATTTTGAATTAAATCTAAACCCATTTGCATGCAAGCATCTGCAGCAGAAGTATCAACATCAAGTCTCATTGGTAGAGAACCTTTAGCATTATTGAATTTAGCTTGTACAGTTGGATTAACCATCATACTTGCCATTGCTAGTTGAGTATCTTTTACTTTTGGATCATCATTTTTAGGGAAAACAAAAACGTCACCACCAAGAGCAACATATTTTTCTTTTCCTGGGATTACACATGAGTAATCTTTCATTGCTTCCATTCCAGCAACAGCGAATTCACCTCTTGCCCAATCTCCCATTACCTGCATAGCAGCTTTACCTTCAATGACCATTGCAGTTGTATCATTCCATAATCTTCCTGGAGAACCTTCATCAGTAAATTGATTTAATTCTCTGTAAGTATTTAAAACTGATTCAAACCTACCATCTCTAAATGCGTCAACATCTTTATCTCTATAAACTGAACGCATTAATGGAAAACCCATTATTGAAGATGCAACAACATCAAACATTCCTGATTCTTGCCAACCTTGTCCACCAAGAGCTAAAGGAATAATTCCTGCTTCTTGTATTTTTGGTGCACCGGCTAAAAATTCTTCAAATGTTTGAGGAACTGGAAGACCAACTTGTTTATACACATCATTATTAATCCACATCCATTGCCAACTGTGAATGTTTACTGGTACACAATAAAATTCACCTTCAAATTCGCACGTTTCGATTAGTTCAGGTGGATAAATAAAATCTCTCCAACCTTCTGCAGATGCAACTTCTTCAAGTGATTGAAGTAAGCCCTGCTCAACTAAGTCTACAAATTGTTTTGAAATATTAAACTGTGCTGCAGTTGGAGGATTTCCTCCAATAATTCTGTTTACAGTTGTTCCTCTTGCATTGTCTCCACCAGTAATAGCAGTATCAATCCAAGTATTACCCATCTCTTGCCAAGCTTCTGCAAATTGAGAGATAGCAGCTTGTTCTCCACCAGATGTCCACCAGTGAATAACTTCAGCTTCCATATGCCCTGCAGCTTTAGAAACGTTAGTAAAAGATAGAGGTAAAAATAAAGTTAAAAGTATTGAAAAATATTTTTTCATTTTTCCTCCCTTTGATTAATTAATAAAGGACAATGAATATCTCAGTAATAAAGTCAACCAGTTAAATTAACGCAATTTGATAGTAATATTAAAGAAGGTTCAACCAATTAATTTCTTCTTGGCTCAGTTCAATATCAAGACAAGGGAGGGTTGTATCTAACTCTTTTACAGATCTAGGGCCAATTAATGCAAAAGAAGGAAAAGACTGGTTTATGGTCCAGCTTGCTGCAATATTATGAGCAGAACAGCCTTTTTTATCAGCTAACTCCATAGCTCTTTTTTTTCTTTCTCTATTATCTTCACTATCATAGCAACTAATAGGGCCGCTTGAGTTCTCCCCTGGTGCTCGGTATGTCTCCGCCATAGTAATTTTATCTTCAATTTCTTGCGTTATATTATCAGGTAAAAAATAACCTCTTGCTTGACTAGACCAAGACATATGAGATTTTTGTGAAGAATTTAGGTATGCCAATATCTCTTCAGTATTAGATGATAAGCAACCATTCCAAAGAGGCTTAATCATTTTAGCAAGTGCTAAATTATTATTTAAAATTGACATTTCTTGTTTATTATTTATTTCTGCCCATTCATTTGCTTCTTTAAATCTTTGTATTGTCCAATTTGAACCACCAAATATTTTAATTCTACCTTTTTCTTTTTCCTCATTCAAAACATCCATGAATTCATCAATTGGATAATCAGTATTATCTCGGTGCATGATATAAATATCAACATAATCTGTATTCATTCGTTCAAGAGAGATAGTTAATTGCTTTGAAATTGCTTCAGGATTACATTCAGGTGAATGCGCACCTTTGCCAAGTATTAAAACATCTTGTCTATTATTATTTTTTAACCATTCGCCAAAAACTTTTTCATGATTACCACCCCCATAAATAAATGCAGTATCAAAGATATTGCCACCAACTTCAATCCAATGATCCCATAACTTTGCAGCCTCATTGATATCATCTTGGTTATCACATCCCATAACAAGTTTAGAAATGTCTTTATTTATTCCTTCTATTCTACCGTATTTCATATTTCATCCTGCGGTAATTTATAATTTACTTTTTCTCTCCATGCATCAAGAGCTTGAAGATTACCTAATGTATCTTCCCAAGTCATTGCTGGATGAGGTGGTTGTGTTTTTTCCTTTGCAATGCATTGGCTTGCAAGTTCTCCTTCAAAAAAAAATAAATGTTCTGGTCCTTTAACATCAATTACTTCTTCATTGCCATTTTTATTAATAATGATTTTTGCATGATAAGGACCTCCATCTCTTCCTGGCATCCATGGATTAGGTAATTCAATAGTACCTTTAGAACCTGTTATAACAGCATTGTTTTTCATACTTTCTCTAACTGCAGTTGAAACTTTTGCTTTAATTCCATTTTTAAATTCTAGATTAGCATGAGCAACTTCATCAACACCTGTTTCCCCTATTCTTGCTTCAGCATCAATAAATTTAGGTTCTAAAAATTTTTCACCAGTTGCTACTCCTGCAATTAGTCTAGAAAATGAAATAGGATACAATCCTACATCAAGAATACCTCCTCCTGCTAAACTTTTATTAAATAATCTGTGATCAGGAATTGTTTTACCTACATCAAAACCAAAGGAGGCTTCTATAGATGTTATATCACCTACCGTTTTATTTTTAATTACTTCTAAAAGTTTTGGAATTTGCGGATGACAACGATACATAAAGCCTTCCATGTAAAAAACTCCAGCTTCTTTTACTGCCTCTATTATTTTTTTACCTTCTTTTAAATTAACAGCGCCTGGTTTTTCACAAAGAACATGCTTTCCTTTACCTGCAGCTTTTATAGTCCATTCAGCATGTAAAGTATGTGGTGTGGAAATATAAATAGCATCTATATGTTCTGAATTTATTATATCATCATAATTATCAAATCTAAAATCAGGATGAATATCATATTTATCACCAAAGTTTTTACGGCGATCATCATTTTTACTTGCTATACTTACCAGCTGCCCAGAATAAGAA
The DNA here is from genome assembly GCA_902525035.1 of uncultured Alphaproteobacteria bacterium. Classification (GTDB taxonomy): domain Bacteria; phylum Pseudomonadota; class Alphaproteobacteria; order HIMB59; genus CACPNW01. The sequence goes on from CABZFN010000003.1 coordinate 37,845, forward strand.
TCTTTTAGTCCATCAGCAAAAGCATTTGCTATACTTCCGGGACCTATTATACCCCATTTTATTTTTTCCATTATATTATTATCCTTTAACTGCACCTGCAGACAAACCTGCTATGTAGTATCTTTGTACAAATGCAAAAACAATTATAACTGGTAATGAAGTTATAAACGCAAAAGCCATTGCCTGACCATATTGAGGTTCCTGACCGATACTTAATGCAAATACTTCGGTCATACCAAGAGTAATTGTATAATTTAAATCATCTCTCAAGATAATTAATGGCCATAAATAACTTCCCCATGACTGAACGAAGGTAATTATAGCTAATGTTGCAATTCCTGGCCAAACAAGAGGAACTACAATTTGCCAAAAAACTCTAAATTCACCTGCTCCATCTGCTCTTGCAGCTTGAATAAGTTCATCTGGTACTGCTGATATAAACTGTCTCATCATAAATATACCGATTGCTGGAGCCACAAATGGAATAATACATCCCATTAAGCTATCCATCATTCCCATTCTTCCAATTATTACGTACAGTGGTATCATGATGATTGGAAATGGAATCATTGCCGTTGCAATCATAAATAAGAATAAAGATTTTTTTCCTCTAAAATCATATTTTGCAAACGCATAACCAGCTAGAGTACAAAAGAATATAGTTAATAAAGTTACTGCTACTGCAATTATAATTGAATTATAAATCCAAGCATAAGCAGGCCATTGAGTAAAAAGATTTGTAACATTATCCCAATTTGGGTTCTTAGACCAAAAAATTGGTGGATATGTCATTATTTCGGCAGTACTTTTTAAAGTAGAAGAAAACATGAATAGGTATGGTACAAGAGCAATTAAACCAACTATACTAACTACTAAATTTAAACTTATTTTTCCAATGATTGGTCCTATAGGTTTCGCTTTAGAAGTTCTTTCTTTAACTGGAAAAATATTAGCTATGAAATCAATAACTTTTGAAAGTATTTTTTCTATAAACGATTTTTCGGTATCTTTATTAACATTTGAAGCAAAAGTTCTTAATTGAAATAAAGAAATCAATAAAATACATATAAACATAAAAACGCCAATCGCAGAACCAAAGCCAAGTCTAATTTGTGTGATACCTCTTTCCATCATGTAAACAACTATTGATTGAGCATGTAATGGAACAGAATTTCCACTGTAAAAAACATATACATCCTCAAATATTTGGAATGATCCTATTGAAACAATTACAACCACAAAAAGTGTGACAGGGGCTAGTTGAGGAATCGTTACATACCAAAACTGATGCCAAGCATTTGCACCATCGAGCTTTGCAGCTTCATATAATGTTTTATCTATAAACTGAAGGCCTGCTAAAAAATAAATACTCGTTAAACCAGTCCATCTCCAAACTATAAGCATCATAATAGACCACTTTGAAGTGGCAGAAGACTCAACCCAATCTATTGCTTCCACTCCTAAAAAACTTAAACCATAATTCAGAATTCCAAATTCATTGTTTAATATCATTTTAAACGTAAGTGCTGAAGCTACTACTGAAGTAACTATTGGAGAAAAGAAAATAATTCTCCAAACTGGTTTTAATTTAAGGCTTGCAGAATTTAATGCCAAAGCTAAAAGAAGAGCTAATGGTATAGTTATAAAAACACTTCCCGCACTATAAAAAACTGTGTTATAAAAAGTTTCCCAAAATACCTGATCTTTAAAAAATAAATATTCAAAATTACCCCAACCTCTAAATTTAGGAAGCTTTACGCCTTTCCATTTATAAAAAGCTAAAATAAATGATGCAATTGTTGGAATTAAGAAGAAAATAGTAAAAATAATGTAAAAAGGAGAAATAAAAAAATAGGGCGCTGCCTTTTCTGATCTAAACCTTTTTTTTCTTATTATTGTTGTTGTCATAAAATTAAATTCAGCAGGAATTTAATCCTGCTGAAAGATATTTAATTTAACTTACATGAAGTCAATTTCAGCTTCAACGGTATCAACAAATTTTTCAAATGTTTCTTCCGCACTTAAGTCACCTGATGCAAATGATGCCATTAATTCACCACTTACTCTATCAACAATTGCACGTCCAACATGTTGATAATCATCAGCTGTATAATCAGATACTGTAATAAATGGTTCAGCAAATTTTTGCCCTCCGTAGAATTCAAATTCTTTATCTTTAATTCTAGGATCATTTAATGCATCTAACAATGTAGGCATTCCACCAAAAAATTCATATTTTTTGATCTGTCCTTCATAAGAAAAATAAGCCATTTCAAGAAGTTTTTTGGCAACATCTGGAGCTTCAGATGTTTTGTGTATAGCAAAACCTGTTCCTCCCCAGTGCATTGATTTATAACCATCTGCAGTCCACTTAGGAATTGGAGCAACTCTCCATTGTCCTGATTGAGTATCTGCTACTGCTGGTTGTAAACAGCAATTATTATACCAATCTGGCATCATTGAACCAACAGCCTCACCACTTTTGTATAAAACTCCAGGAGTTTGACCCCAGAAGTCTGTAGTATAGTTAATGACTCCTGTAGCATAAGCTTCTTCATAGAATTTAAGTACCATCATTAACTTATCTTCATCGACTTCAAAGTCTCCATCCTCATTGAAAAAACTTCCACCTGCTTGTTGATACAAGTTAGTAAATCTCATATCGCTTAACCACATGGATACACCATCTTTAGCTAAAATTTTTCCAGTTTCCATGAATTCATCCCATGTTTCAGGAACGCCTACACCATATTTTTCAAAAATAGCTGGTTGATAATAGTAAACTATGTAGCAACCTTCACTTTCAATTGCGTAGATTTCTCCATCTGAATGTGTCCATGCAGCAACTTTTCCAGGATTCCATTGTGACATATCTCCATACATATCCGTTAAAGGAAGAAAGTTATCAGAGATAATATCATCTGCCATGTATAATCCAAACCCACTTATTTCGATTCCAAATAAGTCAGGGTGATCTGTGCCTGATCCAATAGCAGTTAAACTACTTGTATGATGATCAGGTTGAACCTGAAAATCAAAATTAATATTGTCATCCGGGAACTCAGCGCGAATGTCTTCTAAAAAAGAATTGTAGTAATCAACATATAATTGATTGTGAGTCCACATAGATAAAGTAATATCTCTTGCACTTGCAGCTGATTGTAAACCAACTACAAAAACAAGAGAAAGAATTAAGGATTTAATTAATTTCATCATTTTCCTCCATTTATAATAAAACATAAAATTAATTTGGACAAAAAATCAAGTAAAATTAACTTTTTAATCATTTTTAATTATTTGATATTTTACATAATTATGGAGATAGTACCTTTTCATGCGGCATTATAATTTTCTGTTGATACTTGGTAACTCTTTTTAACAGGTTTTTTGAAGGTCTATATGGATGTCTAAAAAAACCCCAAGAAGGTCCATATCTGTAAACAACTATTCTTCTTTCTCCCTTATTTGTTCTTTTTGCAGATCCATGACAAAGTGAGTCGACAAATAATAATCCATCACCTGCTTTTAAGTAGATTTCTTTTGAAGCAGTCATATTGTCAGCAGATGTAACTTTTCCTTTTTTCATGGAATGTTTTTCAAATTGTGGATGACGTATATTTGATTTATGAGATGAAGGTATAATTACTGTTCCGCCATCTCCTTGATCAATATCTTTTAAAGCTAATAAAATGTTAACCTGTCCGCAATGAAACTTACCATCTTGAAATCTATAATGATTTCTTTGAAGAGCTTCGTGGTGACCAGAATGAATTCCTATCGCTTCACCTGGTCCTCTTATGTTAGCAAAGTTTTCATCAATAAATATAGGGCCGTGATGTTGATCAAAAGTATCTTTGCCACCAACGAAATGAAGCATATGATTAATCCAAGATGGATGATCAATCAATTTTTCAAATGGTTTGCCTGCTTCATAAATTTGCTGAAGATTAAGACCTTCTTTTCCACCATAATTATGACCATGAACATGTCCTGCCCATTCATTATTTTTTATATTTTTTAATGTATCTAAAATTTTATTAAGATCTTTCAATTCTTTTTTATTTAAAGCATTTTTAATTATTAAATACCCATTTAGATCGAATAAATACTCATCAAGCTTAGAAACTTTTTTCATAAGGATATTTTGAAGTAAAATTTTAATCTTTTCAAGATTAAAAAATTTAATTTATAACGGCTTTAAATTCTCCATCTTTATATCTGGTAGCCATTTCTCCAAGTGAAAGTGAGTTAATTGAAGTCGCGTTACCAGCAGTGCCAAATTCTTGAAGTCTGCTCTTAACAACTTCTTTCATTGCATCTTTAGAAAGAAGTAAATATTTACGAGGATCAAATTGTGATGGATTTTCATTAAAATATTTCCTCACAGCAGCTGTAGCTGCTAATCGAAGATCTGTATCGACATTAACTTTTCTAACACCATATTTAATACCTTCTTGAATCTCAGAAACAGGTACACCATAGGTTTCTTTTATTTTTCCACCAAATTCATTAATAGTTTTTATTAAGTCTTGTGGTACAGAAGATGATCCATGCATAACCAAGTGGGTATTTGGAAGTCTTGAATGTATTTCTTTAATTCTATCGATTGCTAAAATATCACCTGTAGGTGGTCTAGAAAATTTATATGCACCGTGACTTGTTCCTATAGCGATTGCTAGAGCATCAACATTTGTTGCTTTAACAAAATCTGATGCTTCATCTGGATCCGTTAAAAGTTGATCGCGATCAAGCTTACCTTCAGCTCCAACACCATCTTCTTTTTCGCCAGTCCCAGTTTCTAAAGAGCCTAAACATCCAATCTCACCTTCAACAGAAACTCCCAATGCATGTGCCATGTCTGTAGTTTCTCTTGTAACTCTAACATTATAATCAAAATCTGAAGGTGTTTTTTGATCATCCAATAAAGAACCATCCATCATCACAGAAGTAAAACCAAGATCGATACAATTTTTACAATCTGATGGAGAACCACCATGATCTTGATGGAGAACAGTTGGTATGTCTGAAAACTCGTCCATTGCTGCTTCAACTAATTTTTTAACAAAAATTGGTCCAGCATATCTTCTAGCAGCACCAGACGCTTGCAGAATTACAGGACTATTTAATTCTTTAGCCCCTTCCATAATTGCTCTAATTGCTTCTAAATTATTTACATTAAATGCAGGTACACCATAATTATTTTCAGCTGCATGATCTAATAGTTGTCTAAGCGAGATTAATGACATATGGAATATCTTCTTAAACATTAAAAAAATTAATTCAACAATACAGTGAGAGAAATTTTTAAATATTCAAATTTAATTTTTTTATATGCTTTATCTCATAGTTATCTTGCAACTTGTTTTGCAATAGATCTTAAAATTCAAGGATACGAAGAACGCTATATTGGATTATCATTATCTTTGTGGGGAGTTGGTGTAATTTTTGGAGCAATTTTACATAATTTAGTTAGAAAAAAATTAAATTTATTTTCTACAATTTTATATGGTTCAATAATTCAGTTAAGTTTTTCAATAATTTTTTTAATTGATCAAAATACTTTTCTAGTAGCTATTATGCAATTTGTCATGGGAATAACAAGTGCAATTAATTCTTTAACTTTAGAAACATACATAAGTTCAAAATTTAGAAAATCATCTGGATTTTATATTTCATTGTTTTGGTCATCAGCAGGTTTAGGCGCAATTACTGGTAGTCTTATTATTGCTATTAATGGAATAAATAATTTTACATATAATATTGCCGTTATATTTTTCTTTTTACACTTTATTCCAATCTTTTTATTTAGATTTTCTATAAAACAAATTAATATTGAAAATGTCAGCATAAAATTATCCAATGATGTTCTAAATAAAATTAAATATTTGCTTATGTGTGTTGTTTTATTTGGTGCATGTGATGCAGGTTTTAGCTCATTATTTCCATCATATTTATTAGAAGAATCATATAGTGATAAACAAGTTGGAAGAATAAATTTTTTAGCTGGATTAATTGCTTTAGTTTTTTATCCCTTTATGGGTAAGTTAGTAGATAATTATAATAAGACTGTTATATTTAATACTTTTTGTTTTATAAATTTTATTAATTTATTTATTCTTTATTTTATCAGTGATTTTTATGTTTATATAATTTGTGTAGCATTTTATTATTACACCATTGGAACAGTTTTCTTAATTACTTTTAATATTGTAGGTAAAAAACTTGAAGGGGGAGTAATAGTCTTTGGAATAGCTGGTCATTATATAAGTGAAAATATTGGAAGTTTCCTTGGTCCAAATTTAATTGGTAATATCATTAATATAAATATTAATTATTTCTTTTTAATATTTGTTTTTTTATATTTCTTAATTGTTTTACTTTTTAATTATAATCAAATTAGAAATGGTGGGCCCTCAGGGACTTGAACCCCGGACCACCCCGTTATGAGCGGGGCGCTCTAACCAACTGAGCTAAGAGCCCTTTTTATGCCCTATACATGTAATTTTGATGATTATTAAGCTTTAATTTTATATTGTTATATAGAATTTATTTAAAATAGAATTTTTATGACACAACCTACGGAATTAGATAAATATCTTTTTGATCTTAAAGGTTTTATTGTAATCAAAAACGCTTTGTCGAAAAAAGAAGTAAAGGATTGCAACCAAATAATAGATAAAATCAAAAAAACACCTTCCAATGAATGGAATGGAAATGTGCATAGCAAAGGAAATATAGATCAGCATGGAGTTGAACTTCAACAAATTTATGAAGCTGGTAAACCTTTTGAAAAATTGATTGATCACTCTTCATGGATAAATCATATGAAACACTTTGTGGGCGGAGAAGGAACATTTGATTATAATCATGGACCATTATTTATTGATGAAAACTTCGTAAATGTTAGAGGACCTGGTAAAGCTATTCCAGTGCATTCTGGTGCTCATGAAGGCACTCAAAGAGGACATTATAGATATCAGAATGGTAAGTTTCATTGTGGGCAAATAAATATTTTAGTGGCATTAAGTAAAATTTCTAAAGGGGATGGAGGAACAGTAATAATACCTGGATCACATAAATCTAATTTGAAACATCCTCAATTTGATAAATACAAATTAAAGAAAGATGGAAAGTATAAAACTGCTGACAGTATGATTGGCTCAGAAGAGGTTTATTTAAATTCTGGTGATGCTATATTATTCGTAGATTCTCTATGTCATGGATCTTCAAGAAGGGTCAATAAAGGAGAAAGAAGAGTTGTTATATATAGATATGGACCATCTTGGGGATTTTTTAGAAATAGTTACAGACCTTCAAAGGAATTATTAAATAGAGTAAGTAAAACTCAAAGAAATATTGTTATGCCTCATGAAGAAGTATTATCACCAGAAAAAAATTAGAGTGATGCAAATTCTAAATAATCGTTATGCTTTATAAAACTTCTCATTTGATCATCATATTGATCATTAAAACGTTTATATTCATCTCTTGCAAAAGGTTTTAAATTAAAATTATTCATTTCTTCTCTTGCAATATCTTTCTTTAGTAAACCAAGACCATCTAATACAGGATAGTAAAGTTGTGATTGAACATGTGGAAGGCCAGAAAGATACAAATCGAAATCACTCATTCTAGGTAATTGATTTTTCCATTTATTTATTAAATTTATTGTATCCTCATGGATACAATCATTCTTAACAAATTTCCAAAAATCACTATCATCTCTATTTGAAACATAATGAGTATTAAGAAAGATCATGAAATCATCAAATTGACGACCTACTCTTTCATTAAATTCATCCATTATTTTTTCATTATTAAAATCCATTTCTTCTTTTAAATAATCAGTCGCAAACAATATCATTTGTATGAGAGTACTATGAATTGAAGTAGCTTCTAATGGCTCAAGAAAGCCAGAAGCTAATCCTATGGCAATACAATTTTTGACCCATGATTTCTCTATTCTACCAGAAGTAAATTTAATATCGTTTCTTGGCTCTATTTCATGACCTAAGACTTTCTCTATTTCAATTTTAGCTTCTTCCGGACTAGTAAAATCATCACAATATACATAACCAGCACCAATTCTTTCTTGTGTTGGTATTTGCCACATCCAACCATTTTTTTGAGCCCAAGCTAAAGTATAATTACTAATATTTTTTTCATTTAATTTTAAAAAGAAAGGCATAGCTCTATTTACTGGTAAATTTTTTTGATAAGATTTCCAACCAACATTAAATAGTTTATTGATAAGGAGTTTTCTGAAGCCTGTACAATCTAGAACTAAATCAGTTTCAATTTCTTTACCACTCTCAAAATGAAGTTTTTCAATTTCACCATTTTCATTTAATGAAGCATGCGTATAAACTTCATCTAGAATCTCTATATTTTTTGATCTTTTTCTTAAAAAATTTCCAACAAGATGATTATCAAAATGATAAGCATAAAAAAAAGGGCTTTTTAAATCGGGTCTACTATTTTCAAGATTGAAAGGAACTTTATTTGTTTCCATTAATTTTGTGTGTAAATGCACATCAGCAACAGAACGACCTGCAGCAACTGCATAAACATTTAAATATTCAAAATCTTCAGGGTCTTTTTTAGATGCTAACAATTGTGGGTCATCAATTGGTCCATAATATTGATGATTTAATTCTTTCCAGTCTTTATGAACAATTCCAAACTTTAGAGTAGCTTTTGTTTCTTTTAAAAAATCTAGTTCATCTAAATTATATCTTTTTAAAAAATCATAAAATATTCCAGTTGTTCCTTCTCCAACACCAATAATAGGGATACTTGAAGGATCAACAATTGTTACTTTTACATTTTGTTTATTTGTATAAAAAAAGTCACTTAGAATATATGCGGAAATCCAGCCAGCGGTGCCTGCGCCTAGGATAGTTACATTTTTTAGTTTTCTCATTAATAAATAATATCAAAAGCAGATTTTATTAAGTTCTTTGTATAATCATTCTGAGGGTTGTTTAATATATTTTTTGCCACACCTTGTTCTAGAATTGAACCATCTTTCATAACAATTAAATTGTGGCTTATTGATCTAATAACTCTCAAATCATGACTGATAAAAATATAAGTGGTTTTGTGATTTTTTTGGAGTTGAAGTAAAAGTTCTAGAATTTGTTTTTGAATAGATAAATCAAGTGCAGATGTTGGCTCATCCAACAGGACAAATTTTGGATTTAAGACAAATGATCTGGCTATAGCTATTCTTTGTCTTTGACCTCCAGAAAACTCATGAGGAAATCTAAGCATGGAACTAGGTTCTAAACCAACTTCACTCATTATTTTTTCAATTTTATTTTGTCGTTCATTTTTATCTTTCATATTAAGTGCTACAATTAATCCTTCTTCAATAATTTGTTTAACAGATAATCGTGGATTTAAAGATGCGTATGGATCTTGAAAAACTATCTGCATTTGATTTCTAAATGGTTTGAATTGTTTTCTAGATATATGATCAATTCGATCTTCAAAAAACTTAATTTGACCTTCTACATCTGTGTTTGATTCTCTATCAACTAATCTTAATAATGTTTGACCTAAAGTAGTTTTACCAGATCCACTTTCGCCAACAATTCCAAGAGTCTCACCTTCTTTAAGATCTAGGCTAATGTTATTTACCGCATTAATTGATAAAACTTTATTTCTGCCTGATACTTTTACTTTAGTATTAAATGTGACATTAAGATTATCTCCAGAAAGTATACTTCTTCCATTCTTATCATAATATAAATCTCTTTCTTCTGGTTCGGAGGACAATAAGTGTTTTGTATAATCATCTTTTGGATTTTCAAATATTTCTTTTGTTATGCCTGTTTCTTTAATTTTTCCATTATACATTACACAAACTCTATCACTAATTTGTCTGACTATTGTTAGATCATGAGTAATAAATAAAATTGACATTTGATATTTTTTTTGAAGACCTTGAAGTAATTTAAGTATTTCTGTTTGAACGGTAACATCAAGAGCAGTAGTTGGTTCATCTGCAATAAGTAAATCTGGATTATTAGCTATAGCAATAGCAATCATAATTCTTTGCCTTTGCCCTCCTGATAATTGATGTGGGTACTGTGATAATCTAGACTCTGGTTCTGGAATTTGAACTTGTTTTAGTAATTCAAGACATTTTTCTTTAAGTTCTTTATCTGAAAATTTTCCATGAATTTTTAATACCTCACTAATTTGATTTTCAATTGTATATATTGGATTTAACGAACTCATTGGTTCTTGGAAAATCATTGAAATATTTTTTCCTCTAATATTTTGATAGTCTTTCTCTGAATAAGAATTTATATTTATTCCATTAAATTTAATTGAAGTTTGATCAGATATGATTGCATTTTCTGCGAGTAATCGAATAATTCCCCTAGCAGTAACAGATTTACCTGACCCGCTCTCTCCTACTAATGCCAACGTTTCACCTTTTTTAATATTAAAGGATATGCCATTCACTGCATTTACTTCACCACTATCTGTATTAAACTTTACTTGAAGATTTTCAATTTCAACAAGATTGGTCATTATTTTTTTGTTGTTGTTGCATATGGATCAATTGCATCGCGTAAAGCATCACCCAGAGCATTAAATCCTAAAACTGAAATTAAGATTGCAAAAACAGGACTTAGAACCCATGGATAACTTCCAATTGTTCGCATATCTTGAGCAGAATTTAATTGAAGACCCCAACTAACAAATGGAGATTGAATGCCTAAGCCTAAAAAGCTAAAAAAACTTTCTGTCAAAATTACAGAAGGTATCAATAAAGAAACACTAACTATAACGTGACTTGTTACATTAGGAAGAAGATGTCTATAAATAATTCTTAGATCATTGGAGCCTAAAGCTTCAGCTGCTTTAATGTAATCTAATCTTCTTAAGGAAAGAGTTTTGCCGCGGACTTCTCTTGATAGTTGAGCCCACCGTAAAGACGATAAAATAAATGCCATAAAAATAAAAATCAGAAATGGATCCATTTGCCTTGGCAGAATTGCTACTAAGGATAAATACAAAGGTAGATCTGGAAAAGCTAAAGCAAGTTCAGTAACTCTTTGAGAAGCTATATCAAATTTTCCTGAAAAATAACCTGAACTGATTCCAACTAAAATTCCAATGAAAGTTGTAATACTCACAACTATGAGAGCAAATAATAACGTTACTCTACTTCCTTTAAAAATTCTTGATAACATATCTCTACCGTATGCATCAGATCCAAGAAAAAATACTTTAGACCCGTCTTTAGTAGTAAATAAATGTAGATCCAAATTTAAGCCTAGAAACTTATATTCCCATCCTCTAGTAAAAAAATAAAGATAGTTTTTTTGAGTATAATCAACATCCATTATTGGAAGATATGTGTCAGGATCAAATCCTTCAGTAAAACCATAAGCGAAAGGTCTTAACGAAAAATTATTATCTTCATCAAAGAAATGTATTCCCTGAGGTGGGTAAAAAACTCTATCACTATCTCTTGCTGCTGGATCATATGGAGATAAAAAATCTGCAAAAATAGCAGAGAAAATTAAAAAGCCTACAAAAATTAAACCTAATATTCCAACTCTATTTTTCAAAAATCTTTTTCTTACTAGTGAAAAATATGAATTTTGTAAGTTAGAATTTTTTTCCATAATATTTAATTCTGTCTTACTCGAGGATCTAAAATTGCTAGTAAAATATCAGCAATAATATTTCCAATAATTAATATTACTGTTAAGCAGAATAAAATTGCTGCAGTAGTATAAGTGTCTTGTCTTTGAATAGATTCTACTAAAAGTGGTCCTGCAGTTGGAATAGATAAAACAATCGCAGCTTCTAGTTCCCCCATTAGCATATATGGTAAGGCAATACCCTGAAACATTACAAGAGGATGCAAGGCATTTGGGACTGCATGACGATACAATGTTTGATTTTCAGACAAACCTTTGGCTCTTGCTGTTTCAATATATTGCATCCGCATTACATCTAGTAAATTTCCTCGCATTACTCTCATATTGTAGGCAAGACCGCCGATAATTGCGATAACAAATATTGGCCAAATATGAAGTATGCCATTCCATAGTTTTGCAAAAGACATTGGTTGAACAGCATAGAATGGAGAGTACATCGACCCAGTGTTATCCGAATTTAGAACAATTGCTAACCAATACATAATTAGTAATGCTAGAAAGAAACGTGGAATGGTCATTCCCAAAAAAGCAAAGATAGTGGCTACATTATCACCTAACTTATTTTGATTTTTTGCAGCATAAATTCCAATAAAAACACCTATAGTTGTAGCAAAAAAATGACAAATTAATGCTATTGCTAGAGTTCGAGGTAATCTATCACCTAACATTTCACTGACAGGTTTGTTGTAATGCATGGAAAAACCAAAATCGAAATTTAAAACAATATTTTTAATCCAATTGAAATATCTTATTATTAATGGTTCATTTAGTCCGTATTTTTCTCTCAACATTATCGTTAGTTCTAAAGCTTGTTCTTGAGTAATATTTGCTAAAGCCTTAGTCTGACTAACGTACCATGTTGCATAATCACCAGGTGGTAATTCAATAATAAAAAAAATTATAATACTGATTACGAACAGTAATGGAATTGAATATAGAATTCTTCTGAATATAAATGAAATCATTTTTTTTTAAAAAGTAAGGGGCTTAAATAGCCCCTTACTAAAAAATTTATTAATCAATACCAGGAACTCTTCCAGGGAAAAGTTCATCTAATTGATCATATTGATAAACCCAGAATTGTTCACGGATAACTGTATCTTCAGCCCATTGATAAGCCAAAACAGGCATTCCATCAGCTAAGTTTTGAATTCTTTTATTTATCAAAAGTGCTGTTGGATATTGAACTATACCAGGCATATAAACATTTTCTGTAAACAGTTTCTGATAGCGAGACATTAATGCTTGAGCCTCTGCTCCTTCAACTCCATCTCTCCATTGCTCAAGAATACTTACGATTTCTTTTTCAAATGATTGAAGTTGTTGAGGGTGTTCATCAGTTCCTAAGTGAGGATCAAATGAAGACGTAGTTACAGGACCCATATCTGACCAATAACCCGAATTAGGGAAAGCCATTTCTTGTTGAGATCTTACAAGTAACCAATCCCATTCACCTGCTTGTCTAGTTGGCTCAGTATCTTCCATTGGTTTAATATTAATCTTAATACCAACTTCAGCCATCATAGTTGCCATTCCATCGCCAAGCAACATTTCATTCTCACTGCCTTTATTTTGAACTAAATTAATAACTAGATCTCCACCTCCATTTGGAAGATTTCGAACTCCGTTACCATCAGTATCCATAAGACCTAATCCATCAAGTATAGAATTTGCACCTGTTGGATTATAGGGGAAAAATGAAGTAGCATCTTCATCAAAGAAAGCACTATCTCTAGCAAGACCACCCGCATAAACTGTCACAAATGGTCCTTTAGACATTGCTTTTGCAAATGCTTTACCATCAATTGCGTGTTTAATAGCTTTTCTGAATTCTAAATTTCTATTTAGATCTCGAATAGCTGCCATTTGATCATCCAATACACCAAAACCAACTGCTTGGTTCATAGCGAGAGCATATCCCATTGTTCTTCCACTAAAAGATAGTTGAGCTTGCGCATCATCACTCTTAGACTCTTTAACAGCTTCTAAGTATAAAGGTACGTTCTCCATATTCGAGAAGTCAGCGTTACCAGCTAAGGTATCAACCGTTCTTTGGCCCCATGTTTTTAACTGGAACACCATCTCATTCATATACGGAAGTTGTTGTCCTTTACTATCAACTTTCCAATAGTATGGATTTCGACGAAGTATTACGACCTCGTCTTGTTTATATTCAACCGCAGTCCATGCACCCATGCTAACCCATGGTAAACGTCCGGCAGGAAATGCTTGAACGTAGTCATCATAAGAAGTACCACCATATTTAGGGTGATGCTCTTTAAGTAAATGTGAGGGTCCAGGGCAACCATTTATGTATGCCATGGAGTGAAGAACTAATTTAGGCTCCTCTTGTGGGAATGTCCATCTAATCTTAGTTGGACTGAGTACTTCCAATGAAGTCCCTTCTCCCATTGTGGTTGCATTCATTCTTGTTGGAACGTTCTCATCAAGAACGTTATCTTCCCACCAAAAACGAACATCTTCTGCATCAAATGGATCACCATCTGACCATTTTGCTCCATCAATAAGGTTCATGGTCAGTTTATTTCCATCCCATTCCCAATCAGTAGCTAAGTTTGGTAAAGGATAAGAATCTTCAGCTTTTAATCTTACCATTGGACCATTTCTTGTAAGGCATTCTTGAACTGTGTAATTAATTCCACCCCATCCTTGATGTTGTGAAGCAGTCCAGTTCCATCCTTCAGGTCTTCCACCAATTGTATGTCTGAAAGTTCCTCCATAACGACCAATACCATCAGGCATTGCATCTCCGTTAAAAACTAGAGGTCTTTTTGGTAAACGTTCCCAAATTGGTGGTAGTTTTCCCTCTTGAACTAGAGCACTAATGTATTCTGGTTCATATAAAAATTCAAAGTCTCCAATATCTTGATAGCTCATCAATTCATCTCTTCCAATGAACTGAACTTCTTGCATATTTTCAATTGCAGGTGCTGATGGAAGTGCTATTGCACCTTCCGGTCTCGCAGATACATTTGTACTAGTTAATGCAAAAGTAGCCGTTGCTACACTAGCAAGTAATGTGGATCTAAATTTATTTTTTTTCATTATTCCTCCACTTAAAATTTTAGAAAACCTATAATATAATTAGATTATTGAGAAGGATTATTTGAAATTAGAATTACTATTATAAATTGAAAGCTTCTTTTTCGACTAAAACTGACCTTTTTTGTCTATTATTCTTATTTTTTTTAGTTATTCCTTTTACTGCTTTGCTGTATTTGTAATTTTTTATCTTTTTTAGATTCCTTTTAATAATACTGATTTCTGATTTAAATTGTGGAAGCCATTTCTCTTGAGCTACAAGCATTTCGTCAATCATTTGCCAAACCTCCTCCGATGAACATACTGAGCTTACTAAAGGATCTTGAAGTACAGCAAGTTTTAATAATTCAACATCACCTTTTACTGCAGCTTTTATAGCCATTCTTTGTACATCAATTGAGGTACTACATAGTGATGCACATTGAAGTGGTAATTTTATTCCCTCTATCATCTGCAAACCTTTACTACTTACATAGCCAGTACTTTCAATCACACAATCTGCATCTAGATTGGATATAGTTTTTTTATTAATAACGTTGAAATGTCCTCTATATTTTTTTCCTGTTTCTATTGCTTCAATTATATAGCTTCCATGCTCAGTCGATCTTTTATAATCATTGAGATTTATTCCAGATTTTTTTAGATACTTAAAATAATCTTCTACAAACCAATTTCTTTTTTCATTACATATTCTTAAGTATCCACCAGTTTCACCGTGTATCCAATTTGAAAGGCTACTCCATTTCTTGACATCTTTTTGAGTACGTCTATACCATGGCAAGTATTCACTTAAATGTCCATTACTTTCAGTAGAGAAATATCCAAACTTATCTAAAACATCTATCCTAACTTTTTCATCTCTTGAAAATTTTTTATGTTTCTTTAACGATTTAGAAAGCTGTTCTTTTGTAATTTTTTTTCCTTTGTACTTTAAATCCAAATACCAAGTCATGTGATTTATTCCACTGCAAGAATATTGCATTTTATTAAATGGAATGTTTAATGAATCTTCTATTAATTTTGCACCACCTTGAACTCCATGACAAAGGCCGATTGTATTGACTTTACCAATTTCATTTGCTGCCCAAGTATTCATTGCCATAGGATTTGCATAATTTAAAAAGAGGGCATTTTTTTTGGCATATTTTTTTATATCTTTACAAAAATCTAAAATAATTGGAATGTTACGTTGCCCGTACATTATGCCCCCAGCACAAATTGTATCTCCTACACATTGATCGATACCATATTTCAATGGAATTGATATATCTGTTTCAAATGCTTCCAGCCCCCCTACTCTTACACAACTTATGATATATTTTGCATTTCTTATTGATTCTTTTCTAATAGGTTCAATAGTGAGTTTAGTTGGAAGGTTATTAGCTTTAATGTCTTTTTGAATTAATTCAGCTACCATCAACAAATTGATTCTTGATATATCATGAAGAGAGATTTCAATATTTTGAAGTTTTTTTACTTTTAAGATATCTCTAACTAAAGTTTGGGTAAAACCAACACTACCTGCACCAAGAAATGATATTTTCATATGTTTATTTCTAAACTTCTTAATTTATTTGACAATATTATTATTTATTTCTAACATGAAATTTATATGTCAGATTTCACAGATTTTAAAAATAATGGATATATTCTTAAAAAAAATCTTTTTTCACAAGATGAAATATTTAAATTAACTAATTTTATTGAAAGAAATTCTGAGAAAGAAAATCAAGCAAGAGAAACTTTTAGTTCTACAGGTAAACTAAATATGACATTATGGAATCACCCATCGGATGATTTATTTGGAAAATTTTCTACAAATGTACGAATAGTAAAGCCAATGGAGGAATTCCTTGAAGATGAAGTTTACCATTATCATTCAAAAGTAATTTGGAAAAAGCCAGGTGATGGTGGTTTTGATTGGCATCAAGATTATGGCTATTGGTATCATAATGCATGTCTATATCCAGATATGGGATCTTGTTTTATAATGTTAGATAAAGCTACAAAAGAAAATGGTTGTCTTAAAGTTTTAAAAGGATCTCAAAAAGTTGGAAGAATAGGTCATGGAGTATCAGATACTCCCGAGCAAACAGCAGATTTAGATAGAATACGTGAATTAGAAAAAAGACATGAATGTATTTATATTGAAGCTGATCCAGGCGATGCTCTTTTTTTTCATGCAAATCTTTTACATTCATCAGATGCAAATAATTCAAATTACTCAAGAAGGACTTTAATAGTATGCTTTAATACTAAAACAAATAATCCTTATAAAGAAATTGGACACGCAAGGTACACTCCTTTAGAAGTAGCACCTCATAATTCAATCATGGAATATCAAAATGATTAAACTCACAATTATTGGAGCTGGTAGTGCTGTTTTTACAAGAAGAATAGTAACCGATCTTTTAACTATTGAGCAATTTAAAAATATGGAGATTGCATTACAAGACATTGATCCTGTAAGATTAAAAGCATCACATGATGTAATAGATGTAATTTCAAAAAAATTAAATATTTCACCTAAAATTACTTCTCATACAGACAGACGAGAATCTTTAATTGGTGCAAACTTTGTTCAAACAACAATTCAAGTTGGAGGATATGAACCATCCACAGTTATTGATTTTAAAATTCCTAATGAGTTTGGATTAAAACAAACTATAGCAGATACTCTTGGGATAGGTGGAATAATGAGAGGCCTACGAACTATTCCAGTTTTACTAGATATTGCAAAAGATATCATGGATATTTGTCCAAATGCTACTTGGTTGCAATACGTAAATCCAATGTGCTCAAACATGATTGCAATAAATACTGCTTTTCCAGAAATCAAAGCTATGGGTCTATGTCACTCTGTTCAAGGAACTGCGGAAATGCTAGCAAAAGACTTAGATGAAAATATAAATGATATTGATTATCTTTGTGGCGGTATAAATCATATGGCCTTCTATAAAAAATTTGAAAAGAAAATTAATGGAGATGAAAACGAAGACTTATATCCTAGATTAAAACAACTAGCAGATAAAATTGTAAATGATGAGGAAATATCTTCAAGAAGTAAAAAAACTGATCATGAATCTAATAAGGTACTTCATGAAAAAGTAAGATATGAAATTCTTAGACGATTTGGTTACTTCGTAACAGAATCTAGTGAGCACTTTGCTGAATATGTTCCATGGTTCATAAAACAAAATAGAGATGACGTCATAAGAAAATACAAGATACCAATAGAAGAGTATATAGATAGATGTAAAAGCAACATTAAACTTTGGAAAGATTTGGAAAAAGATATGACTCCAATTTATGATATGCCTCTTAAAAGAAGTAATGAGTACGCATCATTTATAATGGATGGAATTGCAAATAATAAAGAAGTTACTATCAATGCTAATGTTATGAATGACAATTTAATTGATAATTTACCAGAAAATTGCTGTGTAGAAGTTCCAATAATAATTAATTCAAAAGGTTATAAACCTCAAAAGTTTGGTAAATTACCAGAGCAATTAGCTGCTCTAATGCGTACTAATATTAATGTGCAAATACTTACTGCAGAAGCTGCTCTAACAAAAAAAAGAGAGCACATATACCATGCTGCAATGCTTGACCCTTTAACAGGTGCAAATCTTACAATTGATGAAATTTATAGCATGACCGATAAGATGATCGAAGCACATAGCAATTATTTACCTCAATATAATTAATGACTAAATTAACAGTTAAAGATTTATTTGAGAAAAAAGGAAAAGATAAATTAACTGAGTTATATGTAACTAACGCACTAGAAGCATACGCTGCTGAAAAAGCAGGTATAGATATCCAAATTGTATCATTTAAAAAAGAAACACTAAGAACGGGTGTGCCAACAAATAGATGGTTCAGAGATGCTCATATAAAAGATATCAGAGAGGCTGCTCCAAATACTTTTATGTTATTTGGTCTTGGTCAACTTTCATCAACTGAGAAGGCAGTAGATGCAGCGCTAATTGCAAGAGATAATGGAGCTGATGCTGTTTATTGTGGAAATAGTCCAAAATATATTGAAGCTCTTCGCAAAGAAGGTTTACCTTCTGTAAGTCATATTGGATTAATTCCCTATAAAAGTACTTGGACTGGAGGTTTTAAAGCCGTAGGAAAGGACGCTGACTCAGCTTTTAAAGTGTATCAAGATGCTATTGCATATGACAATGCCGGTGCTATTGGTCTAGAAGTAGAATGTGTACCTGATAGAGTTGCAGAATTAATTACAAAAAAAGTAAATCTTTTAACACTCTCGATGGGTAGTGGTCCAAATTGCGATGTAGAGTTTTTATTTATCCAAGATGTAATTGGAACTAATACTGATCGAATACCTCGTCATGCAAAAGTATTTAAAGATACAAATAAGTCTTATGAAAAACTTTTAGATGATACTGTTGAAGGATTAAAAAACTTCATAGATGATGTAAAAACTAAAAAATTTCCAACAACTTCAAATATTGTTCAAATTAAAGATGAGGAATTTGAAAAATTTTTAAATAAAGTTGGTTAAATTTTTATAGTTAGTAAATCTTCTCCAATTATTGGATCTTTACCAAAATCTTTTCGAACTATTTTTTTTAGTTTTGAAATATTAAACTTTGTTGGAACAAAATGAGTTAATACAAGTTTTTTACAATTTGATAATTTTGCAACTTTCCCAACTAGATTGCTTGGCGTGTGGTATTCTTTTACATTGTGTAAAGTTTTTTTAGTTCTAAGTTTTGAAATCTTATTCATTTCGTATTCAATAAAAACTTCATGTAAAAGAACATCTGAATTTTGAGCATTAACCATTAAGCTCTCACATGGTCTTGTGTCGCCACTAATTGTTAATTTTTTTTTATCATTAAATAATGAGAACCCATAGGCAAAGGGAACTGGTTTATGGTCAACTTCGAAATATTTAATCTTTATATCATTAACTTTTATATTACCTTCTTTATTAAATTCATAAACTTTATAATTTAGTGCCTTTGTTGATTTTCTTTTTTCATAATCAATTCTTAATTTGCGCTCATCTTTCCAAGCTAAAAAAATTTTATCTATAAATTTTTTTGTACCTTTGGGTCCATATATTTTCCAGATTGAATTTCTATCAGAATGCCAAGAGGAAATGATGAGTTGATATAAATCTACAACGTGATCTGTATGAAGATGAGTTAGTAATAATGCATCAATTTCAGCAGAAGAATTTCCACTCTGATTTAATCTTTGAGTTACTCCTGAACCACAATCAACTAAGATTTTTGTTTTTTTTGAATATACTAGATTAGATGAACCACATCTTTTATGATTAACAGATGGGCACCCAGTTCCAAGAAGCGTTAACTTCATTATTCATCAAGAAATGTTTTTAACTTTCTGGCTCTGGTAGGATGTTTTAATTTTCTTAGTGCTTTAGCTTCAATTTGTCTTATTCTTTCTCTGGTCACACTAAATTGTTGACCAACTTCTTCCAAAGTATGATCGCTATTCATACCAATTCCAAATCTCATTCTTAAAACTCTCTCTTCTCTTGGGGTTAAGGAAGAAAGTATTCTTGTTGTAGTATCACGTAAAGAACTTTTTACTGCTGCGTCTATAGGTATAAGAGCATTTTTATCTTCAATAAAATCTCCAAGGGAGCTATCTTCTTCATCACCTACAGGAGTTTCTAAACTTATAGGTTCTTTAGCTATTTTAAGAACTTTCTTAACTTTATCTAATGGCATATGTAATCTATCAGCTAACTCATTTGGAGTAGGTTCTCTTCCAATCTCAGACATAATCTGCCTAGTTGTTCTAACTATTTTATTTATTGTTTCGATCATATGAACTGGTATTCTTATTGTTCTTGCTTGATCAGCGATAGATCTTGTTATAGCTTGTCTAATCCACCAGGTTGCATAAGTTGAAAACTTGTATCCTCTGCGATATTCAAATTTATCAACTGCTTTCATCAAACCAATGTTACCTTCTTGGATGAGATCAAGAAATTGAAGACCTCTATTAGTATATTTTTTAGCTATAGAAATAACTAATCTTAAATTTGATTCAATCATTTCTTTTTTTGCCCTATTGGCTGATCTTTCACCTTGCTGTACAGTTCCAACTATTCTTCTAAACTCTGGTAAAGGTAGTTCGGAAGCTGTTTGAATTTCTTTTATCTCTTCAATATTTTTATTAACTTCTATATGATTCCTATTTATGAACTTTTCCCAATTTTTATCCTTAGTTGCCAGAAGACTTTGTATCCAATTTTTTTCAAAATTAAAATTTAAATATTTTTCAACAAAATCCTCTCTTTTAACTCCTGCACTTGTAGCCATTCTTAACATCTTTCCTTCTCTCAAAAGTAGTTTTTTATTTAGTTCATAAAGAGCTTCCATTAGAGCTTCAATAGTTGTGGAGTTAAAATGAACAGCTTTCATTGCAGAAACCATTTCTTTTTGTATTTTTAAATATTTTTTTTCTAAAGATGCAAAATTTTTTTCATTTTTTTTATCTGCAATGATTAAATCTTGACTGTGTTTTTGGAGTTTTTTGAATAACTTTGTTATATCATTAAAATCGTTTAATACTTTTGGTTTAAGCTTTTCTTCCATTGCTGCAAGTGAAACATTAAGACTGTCGTCATCGTCATCATCTTGTTGTTGCTCTTCTTCAGTATTTTCTTCAGTACTTTCTTTATTGTCTTTCTTTTTTTTATCATCTTCTTTATCATCACCACCATTTTCAATAAGCTTAAGTGTATCTTCTAGTTTTGAATCAGAAATATCTGACATATCGTAAGTAGCTTCCAAATCAACTATATCTCTTAAAAGCATTGTTCCATCTTTGATTGCATCTTTCCAATTAATAATTGATCTAATCGTCATTGGGCTTTCACAAATTGCCCCAATCATTTTTTCTCTTCCTGCTTCTATTCTTTTAGCTATAGCTATTTCACCTTCTCTACTAAGAAGCTCAACTGCCCCCATATCTCTTAAGTATAATCTTACTGGGTCATCTGTTTTTCCAGTTTGCTTTTTTTCTTGGTCATCACCTACGTCTTCAGACTTTGCAGTTTGTTCTTTTGCTTGAGCTATTAATTCTTTTGCCTCATGGTCAGAATGAATTTTAATGTTATTGGAGGTAATAAGATCAATAAATTTTTTAATATTTTCTTCAAGTCTAAATTTTTTAGGAATAGCTTTTTCAATGATTTTTTGAGTATATATTCCGTCAATTTTGTGTTTATTAATTAACTTGGTAAAAATTTCTTTTATTTTTTCGTCAAAACCTGAGATTGCTTTTGGGATTTTTTTTGACTTATCTCCTTGTGGAGATTTAATTAAAGATTTCTTAGATACTTTTTTCGCAATAGTTTTCTTTGTTTTTTTTATAATTTTTGATTTAGATTCTTGGGAGGACTTGGAAATTGATTTCTTTTTGGTTAATTTTTTTTTAACAGAAGTTTTCTTCTTAGGTGCCTTTGTTTTTTTCTTTACAGTTTTTTTCTTCTTTTTAGCCATAACTTTATTTTATAATTCTTCGTAATTATGAAGATTAAAAGTAATATTTTTTAACTCGTCCCACGTCATTGAAGATGAATTAGAATCAATATCATCTAGGCTTTTATTTATTTTTTTCAAATTTGAAAGTCTTGTCTTCAAATTATTTATAGATTCTTTAATTTCATTTAAAACTTCCTCAGAATCATAATCTAAGCGTACATAAGGGAATAGTTGAAATATACTATTATCCTTGGTTTTCTGATAAATTTCAGACATTTTAGTTGGGAAAATATCAGTATTAATATCATCTATATGAACCTCAAAAAACTGTGATTTATGAATAAAATTTAAAAATTCAGTCTGATCATCATTTAATAATTCAGAAGCTATCAACAGCGGGAAGATCTCTTGTCTTAAATTCATATGATATAAATAGGCTGTAAGAAAAGAGTAGATTTGTTTATCTTTTAATGAAATTGTTTTTGGAATAATTTTAATCGATTGTTTTTTACTAGAAAATGATCTTAGTTTTTGGAAAAATAAAGATTTAAATTCACTTTTGTAAAAATATTTTATTTTACTATCTTTTATATTGCTGACTAATTCATCAATATAGTTATCAAATATAACTTTATTATCAGATTTTTGTAAATCAATTGATTTTGATGATTCTTGAAAAATAAAATCTACAATTGAAAGTGGATTTTTTAAATATGTTGCAAATTTGCTTAAAGAATATTCATTTATGAAGGTATCAGGATCATATTCATTTGGTAAAATAATAAATTGTAATAATTTTGAAGGAGTTAAGTAAGGTAATGACATAATAGCACTTTTAAAAGAAGCTTTTAAACCTGATGAATCTCCATCAAACATCAATGTTGGTTTATTTACATATTTCCATGATAATAAAAGATGGCTATCAGTTAAAGAGGTTCCAAGTGGAGCTACAGCTGTTTTAATATTTTTGTCATACAAACTTATAACATCCATATAACCCTCACAAATTAACATATTTTTTTTTGATCTTATGGTTTGTTTAGCATTAAAAAGATTATACAAAATATTTCTTTTTTTAAAAAAATTACTTTCAGGAGAATTAATATATTTGGGATTTGAATTATCTAATACTCTTCCTCCAAATCCAACAATTTTTCCATATTCATTTGTAATTGGAAAAATAAGTCTATTATAAAAAAAATCACGTATCTTATTATTTTTATCAAGTTTCACTACATTACTTTCAAGCAGTTCTTTATCTTCAAAATCTTGTTCTTTCAGAAATTGATATAGAGTTTGTTTTGAACTAGAAGAAAATCCTAACTTAAAATATTTAATAGTCTCCTCTGATAAATTTCTTTTATTTAAATATCTTTGACAATTTTTATTTGTCTGTAGATTATCTTGAAACCATTTTGTCGAAATTTCTAATATTTTATAAATTTTATCATTTTTTTTATTGATATTTGTATCAAAATTATCAACTATTCTAATACCAACTCTTTGAGCTAATTCTTTTACTGCATCAGGGAATGAAAAATTATAAAGCTCTGTGTA
Source organism: uncultured Alphaproteobacteria bacterium (assembly GCA_902525035.1). Classification (GTDB taxonomy): domain Bacteria; phylum Pseudomonadota; class Alphaproteobacteria; order HIMB59; genus CACPNW01. The sequence continues at coordinate 61,654 of CABZFN010000003.1, forward strand.
TATAGTAAATATATCTCCTTTAGCCCCGCATCCAAAACAGTAATAGGAACCTAAATCATCATTTATTTTGCAGGAAGGAGTTTTTTCATCATGAAAAGGACAACAACACCAACTATCCTTTCCTTTTTTTATGACTTTTGTTTTTTTTTCTATTTCTTGTGAAAGAAGAATTTTAGATTTTATTAATTCAAGATCAGTTTTTGAAAATGACATCATTTGCCCAGTAAAGATTTAGCTAATTTTCCAACTAGACCCATATCTATTTTTCCAGTATATTTTTCCTTTATTATTTTCATAAGCGCACCCATTTCTTTGAGTGATGTATAATTATTTTCTTGAATTATATTCTTTATGACCAATGTTGTTTCATCTTCATCCATTTGTTTGGGTAAAAACACCTCTATTATTTTGATTTCATTTAGTTCATTATCAATAAGATCATTCCGATTCGCTTTTTCAAAAGCTTCTATTGAATCTTTTCTTTGTTTCACTAAACTTTGAAGTAAACTTAAAATATCAGAATCGGTCAAAGCATCTTGCTTACCTCTTAGAGAAATTTCCTTATCTTTAATTGCACTCTTTATTAATCGTAAAGTATTTATGGAATTAGTGTCTTTTTCTTTGATAGAATTGTTGTAATGACTTTCAATTTTATCTTTTAAGCTCATATTTTTTCACTTTCTAATAAATTTAATTTAATAATATAATTCTTCTTTTTAATTTCAACTAATCCTTGACTACATTGTTATAAATGCCTACTAACTATCATTTTGCTTCATCAAAATATAATGGAAGTTTTAAAAAAAATACTACATATACACAATAAAACCGCAGCTCTCGTATTAGAAAATGGTGAAATCTTATGGGGTTATGGATTAGGAGAGAAAAAGGCTGCCGTAGGTGAGCTTTGTTTTAATACTTCTCAAACAGGCTATCAAGAAGCGCTATCTGATCCATCATATACAAAACAGATCATTACATTTACTTTTCCTCATGTTGGAATTGTAGGTACAAATCAAGAAGATCAAGAGTCAAAAAAAATCTACGCTGATGGATGTGTAATAAATCAGCCATTATCAGAATATTCAAGTTGGAGAGCAGAAAATGACTTAAATTCATATTTTTTAAAAAACAAAATTCCATGTATTTTTGGAATTGACACTAGATACTTAACTAAGAAATTATCTGTTGAGGGAGCTAAGAAGGCAGCAATTATTCACTTTGGAAAAGGTGAAAATAAAATTGAAAAACTTAAAACTCAAATTAATGAATGGAAAGGTCTTCAAAATCTAGATTTGGCTGGGATAGTATCGACAGAGCAAAACTATAATTGGAACAAAGGAATATGGCAGAGTGATAAATCAATTAAAAGCAAATTTAAATATAATGTCACCTGTTTAGACTTTGGAATCAAAAATAATATTTTGAGAAATTTTAATGAATTTAATCTTAAGCCAACAGTATTAAACTTATTTTCTAGCTACGAAAAAATAATCGAAACTAATCCCTCAGGAATTTTTTTATCAAACGGCCCTGGTGATCCTTATGCCACAGGCAGTAAAATAGTTGATGTGATTAAAAAATTAATTGATGATAATATTCCAATATTTGGAATATGTTTAGGGCATCAAATTTTAGGATTGGCATTAAACGCAAAAACTAAAAAAATGTTTCAGGGTCACAGAGGTTCCAACCATCCCGTTAAAAATCTTACATCGGGCATTGTTGAAATTACTTCACAAAATCACGGTTTTGAAGTTGATAGAGATAGTTTTAGCAAAGATATAATTGAAACTCATGTTTCACTATTTGACGGGACTAATGAAGGTTTAAGACATAAGCATTTGCCAGTATTTAGTGTTCAATATCATCCAGAGGCATCACCTGGTCCACACGATAGTCATTATTTGTTTGAAGAATTTTATAAACTTATTGAGAAAAATGCCGAAAAGAACTGATATAAATAAAATATTAATAGTAGGTGCAGGTCCTATAGTTATTGGTCAAGCTTGTGAATTTGATTACTCGGGTGCTCAGGCATGTAAGTCTCTCAAAGATGAAGGTTACAAAATTGTATTAATTAATTCAAATCCTGCAACAATAATGACTGATCCAGAATTAGCTGATCAAACTTATATTGAACCTATAACTAGAGAATTTGTAGAAAAAATAATTGAAATCGAAAAACCAGATGCTCTTCTACCAACTATGGGAGGGCAAACTGCTTTAAACGTTTCGATGGAACTTTTTAATAATCGTATACTTGAAAAACACGGAGTAAAAATGATTGGAGCTAATCCAACAGCAATAGAATTAGCTGAGGACAGGCAAAAATTTAAAGATGCAATGAAAGAAATTGGTCTAAGCTGTCCTAGAAGTTATGTGGTTAACACTATTGAAGAGTCAAAAAGAGTAAAAAATGAATTAAATTTACCTCTTGTCATAAGACCAAGTTTTACACTTGGAGGTACCGGAGGTGGTGTTGCTTATGATGATGAGGGTTTTACTGATTTATGCAATAGGGGTTTAAATGCTAGCCCAACAAATCAGATACTTATTGAAAAATCTGTTTCAGGCTGGAAAGAATTTGAGATGGAAGTTGTCAGAGATAATAAAGATAATTGTATTATTGTTTGCTCAATTGAAAATGTTGATCCAATGGGTGTTCATACTGGAGATAGCATTACAGTAGCTCCATCCTTAACATTAACAGATAAAGAATATCAAATTTTAAGGAATGCTAGCATTAAAGTTCTCAGAAAAATAGGTGTAGATACTGGCGGGTCAAATGTTCAATTTGCAATAAATCCTGAAAATGGAGAAATTAATGTAATTGAAATGAATCCAAGAGTTAGTAGATCTTCTGCGTTAGCATCAAAAGCTACAGGTTTTCCAATAGCAAAAATTGCTGCAAAATTAGCCATAGGTTATACTTTGGATGAACTTGAAAATGATATTACTACGACAACACCAGCGAGTTTTGAACCAACTATTGATTATGTTGTAACTAAAATTCCAAGATTTACTTTTGAAAAATTTGTTGGTGCTAATTCTGACTTAACGACATCCATGAAATCAGTTGGTGAGGCAATGAGTATAGGAAGATCTTTTAATGAATCAATCCAAAAGGGGTTTAATTCTCTTGAGTACGGTCTAACTGGTTTTGATAAACCAAAACTTAGCTCAAATGATAAAAATACAATTTTGAATGAACTTAAAATACAATCTTCTCAACGCTTGTTAGTTGTAGGAGAAGCCCTAAGGATTGGATTAACAGTTGATGAAATAAATCAAACTACAAAATATGATAAATGGTTTTTATATCAAATTAAAACAATAATTGATTTTGAAAAAATATTAAAAGAAAAAGGCCTTAATAAAGATATAATATTATATGCTAAGAAAATAGGCTTCTCAGACAGTAAAATCTCATCAATATTAAGTATTAAAGAAAAAGAATTAAGAAAATTTAGAAATAATAACGATATTAATCCTGTCTTCAGACTTGTAGATACTTGTGCAGGTGAATTTAGTTCTAAAACTCCGTATCTTTATTCTACTTACGATTGGGATTTTGAAAATACTAAATTTTGTGAAGCAAATCCTACATCAAAAGACAAAGTAATAATTCTTGGAGGTGGTCCTAATAGAATAGGTCAAGGCATTGAATTTGATTATTGCTGTGTACATGCTGTCTATGCATTGAAAGAAAAGGGCATTGAAACAATAATGATAAATTGTAACCCAGAAACAGTTTCAACTGACTATGATACTGCTGATAGACTTTATTTTGAACCACTTTCAGCTGAAAGTGTTATTGAAATTTACAATAAAGAGAAAAGTAATGGAAATGTTCTTGGTGTGTTAGTTCAATTTGGAGGCCAGACTCCTTTAAAAATTGCAAAAGAATTAGAAGAGGCTGGAATAAAAGTTATAGGAACTTCAACTGAAGCAATAGATTTAGCTGAAGATAGAGATAGATTCAGTGAAATATTAATGAAACTAAAAATTGCTCAGCCAAAAAATGCTTTTGCAAATACGGTAGCTCAAACTTTAGAAAAAGCTGAAGAAATTGGATATCCTGTTTTAGTTAGACCTTCATATGTACTTGGAGGAAGAGCTATGCAAATCGCATATGATAAAGATAATTTAGAATCATTTTCTAATGATGCTCTTGAAGTTTCTTCAAATAATGTAATTTTAATTGATGAGTATCTTGAGAATGCCAAAGAAATAGATGTAGATATAATTAGAGATAAAAATGGGGAAATATTTGTAGCTGGGATTATGGAACACATCGAAGAGGCAGGTATTCACTCTGGAGATAGTGCTTGTTCCTTACCTCCCTATTCAGTTAATAAAGAAACCCAGAATAAAATAATTGAATGGGTATCAAAAATTGCCAATGAAATTAATGTTGTTGGATTAATGAATACTCAATTAGCAATTAAAGATAAAAAAATATATGTTTTAGAAGTAAACCCAAGAGCCAGCAGGACTGTACCATTTGTGGCCAAATCAAAAGGTATTCCAGTCGCAAAAATTGCAGCAAAAGTAATGGTCGGCGAAAATCTTAATTCAATTTTGAATAATTATAAAATTAATGAATTAAAAAACTTTAATGTTAAAGAATCGGTTTTTCCTTTCAATAAATTTGATGGAGTTGATCTAATATTAGGTCCTGAAATGAAATCTACAGGAGAAGTTATGGGAATAGATGAAACCTTTTTATCTTCCTATATAAAAAGTCAAATAGCCTGTGGTAATATTCTTCCATTTAAGGGGACAGTATTTATCTCAATAGATAATGATAATAAAAAGTTCATTATTGAGATAGCGCAAAAGTTAAAAGAATTAGATTTTAATCTACTTGCAACTAAAGGGACTGCTGAATACTTAAATACTCATAATATCGAGACAAAAATAGTAAATAAAGTAAAAGAAGGTAATCCTCATGTAGTTGACTCATTAATTAATAATGAAATTCAGCTAGTAATTAATACGACAAAAACTCAATCATCTATTAGAGACAGCTATAGTATTAGAAGGACATCATTAATGTATAATATTCCATATTATACGACAATAGCTGGAGCAAAAGTTGCTGTAGATGCTATTGAACATATGAAAACTCAGGAATTCACAATAAAAAGTCTTCAAACTATAAATTAATTTTATTGACTATAAAAAATAAATAAATCATCATGAGTTTATGAATAAAATTCCTATGACTGCTGAGGGTTATACAAAATTACAAGATGAATTAAATAAATTAACCTCTGAAGATAGGCCAAAAATTATTGAAGCAATTGCCGAGGCTAGAAGCCACGGTGATTTATCTGAAAATGCAGAATATCAATATGCTAAAGAACAACAAAGTTTAATTGAAGGAAGAATTATAGATTTAGAGAGTGCTATTAGTAAAGCAGAAGTAATAGATGTTAAATCTGTTGAAGGTGACGATATTAAATTTGGTGCAACAGTTGAAATAGAAGATGATGAAAGTGGAGAAAAACAACAATATCAAATTGTTGGGGAATATGAATCAGATATTGAAAATAAAAAACTTTCAATTACTAGTCCTTTAGCAAGAGGCTTGATTGGTAAAACAGAAGAAGATAATGTTGAAATCAATAGTCCAAAAGGTTTAAAAAGTTATACAATAATATCAGTAAAATACATTTGAATATAGACAAACCTAAAATTTGGTCATTAACTGATGGTTCACAAGGAATGATAAGTCAGACTAAAGGTCTGGCAAATGAATTAAGTATAAATATAAAAGAAGTTAAAACTGAAATAATTTTTCCTTGGAATAGATTACAACCTGGGATACTTCCTATTTTTAGTTGGATATTTAAAAATAAGTTACCTATAAACGAAGTGCCTGATGTGGTTATTAGTTGTGGAAGAAAAAGTGTTTACTTATCAGTCTATCTTAAAAAAAAATATCCTAATATAATTAATATTCATATTCAAAACCCAAAAATTTCTTCAAAATACTTTTCGTTTGTTATTGCTCCAAATCATGATGCTTTATATGGTGAAAATATAATCAATTCAAAAGGTGCCATACATCATTTTAAAAAAACTAAGAATTTAAAAAATCATTATGAAATTAATACAAAAAATTTAATTACTTGTATTATTGGAGGTGAAAATAATCACTATAATTTCTCAAAAGAAAATACTTTGGATCTTTGCAAGAGAATAAAAAAAATGAAGAGCTATAATAATAATAAAGAAATTTTAGTTATTACCTCGAGAAGAACTAATCAAGAAATTAAATATATTTTAAAAAAAGAATTGAAATCCATATCTACATTATGGTTTGGAGAAGGAAAGAATCCATACGAATTTTCTCTTTATAATTCTAGTTATTTTATTATTACTTCTGACTCAACCTCTATGATTTCTGAAGCAAGTATATCTGGCAAACCAATTTATGTTTATCAATTACCAATGAAGAGAAAAAGTAAAAGATTTATAAGATTTCATGAAGAATTTAAAAAAATGAATATAACAAGAGATTTTAATACTTTAGACAAATTAGAAAATTGGACATATACGAAACTAGAAGAAAGCAAAAGAATTGCTGGAATTATAAAAAAAAGAATTATAAAAAGGAAAAATGAATCTTGAGAATTTAGCTCATGCAGATTTTCCCTTTAATCATTGGGTATTTAGTAATTGCTTAAAAGAAGGCGCATTAGACGAAATTTCCTATAGTAATATTCCGTCAGGAGACAGAATGTATGATGGGACAAGAGCAGCCGATCATACAGGTCAAGGAGTTGATGGTAAATTAAGACTTTTTATAACAAAAAATAATTGTCAAAATTTTCCATATCTAACAAAATTAATTCAGTCTTTACAAAGTATAGAAATGGTTAACAAAATATCGAAAATAATTGATAAAGATTTATCAAATTCATATGTGAGATTAGAAGTAATTGGAGATAAAAAAGGATTTTGGTTAAAACCACACAAAGATATCTCAGAAAAGTTAATGACGATGATGGTTTGGGCAAACCCATATAATGAAGCTTCAAATTTGGGTACAGACCTATATGATAAAAATTTTAAATTAGTTAAAACAATTGAATATATTCATAATAGTGGTTATTTTTTTTCTTCAGGGGATGATACTTGGCATGGACTTGAATTAAAAGAAATTCAAAAAGAGAGAAGATGTATTCAAATAAATTATGTTACTTTTAATACAGATTGGCCAGTTGAAAAAAGTGCTTAAATTATTAATTTAATTATATGACTGAAAAAATAGAAAATGATGTCTTAATTATAGGTTCTGGACCAGCTGGCTACACAGCTGCAATCTATGCAGCAAGAGCAAATTTAAAACCACATTTAGTTTCGGGTTTAGAACCAGGAGGTCAGCTAACTATTACCACGGACGTAGAAAACTATCCAGGATTTGAAAATGTTATTCAGGGACCTTGGCTTATGGAACAAATGAAAGAACAAGCTGTAAAAGTAGGAACTATTTTTCATAATGATATTGTAACGTCAGTTGATTTTGAAAAAAATCCATTTATTTGCAAAACTGAGTCAGGAAGAGAATTTGTATCCAAATCAATAATTATTGCAACAGGTGCTCAAGCTAGATGGCTAAATCTGGAAAGTGAAAAAAAATTTAAAGGATTTGGTATTTCTGCTTGTGCAACTTGCGATGGATTTTTCTTTAAAGATCAGCAAGTAGCAGTGATAGGTGGAGGTAATAGTGCGGTAGAGGAGGCAATGTTTTTGACTAAATTTGCTTCAAAGGTATTGTTAATTCATAGAAGAGATAGTTTGCGGGCTGAAAAAATTTTACAAGAAAGACTGTTTAACAATAAAAAAATTGAAGTAATTTGGAATAGTAAGGTTTCTGAATTTGTTGGAGATGAAAATCCAAATACATTAAAAAAAATTATTTTAGAGAATACATTAGATAGCACCAAAACAACTATAGATGTAAATGGTGCATTTATAGCTATAGGACATGATCCTGCTACTTCTCTTTTTATTGATAAGTTAAAAATGGATGAGGAAAATTATATAATTACTAAACCTGATAGTACTGAAACAAGTATTAAAGGAGTTTTTGCAGCTGGTGATGTAAAAGATAAAATTTACAGACAGGCTGTTACTGCTGCTGGTATGGGTTGTATGGCTGCTTTAGAAGCTGAAAAATATATAGCGGAAAGTTAATTAACCCTGTCTTGCTTTCATTCTGGGATTTTTTTTGTTAATCACATAAATTCTGCCTTTTCTACGAACAACTTTACAATCCTTATCCCTAGTTTTGGCAGTTTTTAATGAACATTTAACTTTCATAAAAAGCGCTTTAAATTCTGGGATTTGTTTTGTCAAACATATATTGTCTGAATTAATATGAGAAAGCTATCTTACCCAGGAAGATCTAATGTTTTAGCACAAAATGGCATGGTGGCAACATCAAACCCATTAAGTTCAATGGTAGCAATTAATGTACTTCAAAAAGGTGGAAATGCCGTTGATGCTGCTATCGCGGCTTCAGCTGTTCAAGCCGTAGTATGTCCTAGCGCAACAGGAATTGGTGGAGATTGCTTTGCAATTATTTCGATGAATGGGAAAAAACCAATTGCTGTAAATGGGTCTGGAATTGCTCCAAAAAAAGCAAATTTACAGTTTTATAAAGATACTAAAATAAAAAGTATTGGTTTAACAAGTCCACATTCAGTTACTATTCCTGGAGCAGTTCATGCATGGTGTTCTATGCATGAAAAATTCGGAAGAATTGATTTTAAAGAAGTTTTAAACGGTGCAGAAAACTTTGCTAGAAATGGATTTCCTATTCATGAAGTTGAAGCTATTGCATGGAAAGAGAATGAAACAAAACTTAAAAAAAATCCTAATTCTAAAAGATTATTTTTAAATAAAAATCTAAGTTATAGTTTTGGTGAAGTATTTAAAAATATTCCTTTAGCAAATACTTTAAGAGTCATCTCAAAAAATAAAATTAAAGGTTTTTATCAAAGTGAAATAACTAAGGACATGGTCAAGACACTAAACACACTTGGAGGATTACATACAGAAGAAGATTTCTATAATCAAAAAACATTGTTTTCAAAAACAATTACAAATTCATATAGAAATTTAAAGATCCATCAATGCCCTCTGAATAGTCCTGGATTAGTAGTCTTGATGATGATGGCAATGACTGAGAAATTAAACATCAAAAAATATAATCCTTTAAGTTTTGAAAGATATCATCTTCAAGCTGAAATTTCAAAAATATGTTTTGAAGTTAAGGAAACAATATTTGGTGATCCTAATTTTAACAATATAAATATTAAAGATTATTTAAGTAATGAATACATAAGCTCTTTATGTTCTAGAATTAGTAAAAATAAAATTTACTCTTCAAAAAACGGCTATGTAACTTCTCACCCTGAAACAATATATTTAAGTGTTGTAGATAGAGATTTGAATTCAGTATCATTTATTAATTCAATATGTCATAGTTTTGGAAGTGGAATTACGAGCAATAAAACAGGAATTCTTTTTCAAAATAGAGGCGTAAATTTCAGATTAGAAGATGATCACCCAAACTCAATTAATGGTCAAAAAAGACCACTTCATACAATAATCCCAGGTCTAATAACTAATAAGTACGATGAGACCTTGTATTCTTATGGGGTAATGGGAGGGCAATATCAACCTATTGGTCAATCTCATTTGATTCAAAATATAATCGACTACAATATGTCAGTACAAGAAGGTTTAGACTTACCTAGAGCATTTGCTCTTAATGGCATATTAAATGTTGAAAATTCATTAGATGATAAAATTGTAAAAAAATTAGGGAATATTGGTCATAAAATTAAAATAAATAAAAATGCTATTGGTGGTGGTCAATGTATAAAAATAGATAGAAAAAAAGGAGTATTTATTGGGGGATCAGATCCACGAAAGGATGGTATGGCAATTGGTTACTAATCTATACTTTCCCAAAAGTGTCATTATACTGACTATTTACTCTTACAAATGTGGTACACTTGCTAAGCTGTTTTAATGATGAGGCTCCAACATATGTACAACTACTTCTTACTCCTCCTAGAATATCTCTGATTGTACTATCTAACGAATTCTTCATTTGTATTTTAACTTTTTTTCCTTCAGATGATCTATAATTTGCCAGACCGCCATAATGTTTCTCATTAGCTTCTTCAGAGCTCGATCCATAAAATTCAATATATTTACTTCCTTTCTCTTCAATTATGTCACCTCCACCCTCTTTATGTCCTGCTAACATTCCACCAAGCATAACAAAATCTGCGCCAGCACCAAATCCCTTTGCAACATCTCCAGGACATGTACACCCACCGTCAGCAATAATATGTGCTCCTAATCCATGTGCTGCATCAGCACATTCCATTACTGCACTTAGTTGTGGATACCCTACTCCTGTTTGTATTCTAGTGGTACAGACACTACCAGGACCTATACCAACTTTAACAATGTCCGCTCCACTTAATACTAATTCCTGAGTCATATCTGCAGTTACAACATTACCTGCAATAATAGTTTTCTTTGGATATTTTTTTCTTACTTCAGAAACAAAATTACTAAAGTTTTCTGAATATCCATTTGCTACATCAATACAGATAAATTTAAATTTTGGATATTTTTTTAAAATTGAATTTAATCTATTATAACTGTCTTTACCTGTACCGCAACTAAGAGCAATTGAATCAAAGAAAATATTTTTTTTATAAATAGTTCCTATTTTATTAATATCATGCTGTTTTGTTAGAGCAGTCATTAGTTTGTGAGAAGTTAGTTTTTTTGCAACATCTATTTCACCAACGCCATCCATATTAGAAGCAATTATTGGAATTCCTTTCCACGATGATCTTGAATGTTTGAAGGTATATTTTCTATTCAAATCAACATCTTTCCTACTTTTTAAAGTACTTCTCTTTGGTCTAAAAAGGACATCTGAGTAGTCAAGTTTAATTTCTTCTTCTATTCTCATAAATACATTCGCATATTTGTATTAAATAATTTAAAAATTAAAACAAATATAAATTGTTATCTATGAACTTAAATACGTTAATAAATGTAAATAAAAGAAAGTTTGATATTAAATTTAAAAAACTTTTAAAAAATAAACTAGAAAAATCTAGTTTATCAAATGCAATGTTTTATGGCTCTATGAATGGAGGAAAAAGAATAAGACCATTTTTGGTAATGGAGTCTGCAAAAATAGCAAAAATTTCATCAAATGATGCCTTTATCATAGCTTCATGTATTGAATGTATACATTCTTACTCTTTAATTCATGATGATTTGCCATCAATGGATAATGATGATTATAGAAGGGGCAAATTAAGTACACATAAAAAATTTAATGAAGCAACTGCAATTTTAGCAGGAGATGCTTTACATGATTTAGCTTTTGAATTGATTTCAGGAAATCTTAAAAATAAAAATGATATTTCTAGATTAATTTTAATAAATTATCTTTCTTTGTGTATTGGACATAAAGGATTAGCTCTTGGACAAGCTTTAGATTTAGAATTTGAAAATAAAAAGTTATCTAAAATAAAAATTTTAGATATGTATTCAAGAAAAACTGGCAAGTTATTTGAATTTTCTTTTTCTGCACCTTTTATATTAAAAGATAAAAGTAAAAAAGATATTCAATTTGCCAAAGATTATGGAATGTTATTTGGTTTAATATTTCAAGTGATAGATGACTTAATTGATGAAATTGGAACTTTTAAAAAAATTGGGAAAACACCAGGTAAAGATATTGCGCAAGGTAAAAGTACTTTGCTAGAATTGATTGGTGAAAAACAAGTTACTGATTTTTGTAAGAATGAGATTAATAATTTTACAAGAAAACATAAAAAAAAATTAAACCAAAATCCAATACTTATAAAATTGCTTGAATTTGGAATGAAAAGAGTTCTTTAATAATGAACAATTTTTTTTGCAATATATAGACCTGAGGTAGCTGAAAGAGCTGTTAGTGAGCCTCCCCAAAACATGTCCACAAAAGTGACAGTTGGTGACCAACCTTTTACAACAGCCATATTTGTCAAGTTATACGTTCCGTATGCTACTAAGCCAAATATAAAACCCGTATAAACTGTTTTAAATATACTTTCAGAGTCCATACATGGCTGAATGACCACTAAAGCCATACCAAATACGTATAATATGTAAAAAAGAGCGGCTGCCCAAAGAACAGGTTTATCAGCGGGGCCAATAATCAATTCGCCGAGTAAGGGTCTATAAAAGGATTTTGTTGCGAAACTAAGCCATATTACATCAATGATCAAAAAGATTATTGAGGCTAAAAGAGTAGCAACAAGAAAGCATTTAATCATAATATTTAGATATATCATATTATTTAATTTCAAGAATATTTATATAAATATCTATGGTGGGTGTGACAGGGATTGAACCTGTGACCCCTGCCGTGTCGAGGCAGTGCTCTACCGCTGAGCTACACACCCAAGTAATTTTATTTTTAAAATAAACTAATTTGAAATATAATGACTTTTAAAGCTAAAGCAATAAATGAAAGCTTGTATGATATTTTTAAATTTTACTTAATTTAACCTTTTTTGATCATTAATTAAGTAAATAAATTATAAACATATTGATCAATTTTTTATTAAATAATATTTAGAGTTTAGAATTATCCATACGATTGAATATTGACATTAGGAGATAAATGAAGGTAAAAAAAAATAATTTTACAGAAAATGAAATCTCTAAAGCTCTAAAAATTTATAATTATTTTATTGAAAATTCATTCTCTAATTTTGAAGAAAAAAAATTATCTAAAATAACATTTAATTTATTATTAAAAAAAATTAAAAAAAATAAGTTACCATTTATTTTAGCAATTGAAGAACATAAAGTTATTGGATTGGCCTTTGTAAATAAATTTAGAGAAAAAAGTGGATATAGATTTTCATATGAACATTCAATCTATGTAGATCCAGATTACATTAATAATGGTTATGGTAATAAAATATTAAAGGAACTTATTAAAATATGTAAAAAAATTACAAAGATTAAAAATTTAATAGCAGTGATTGGTGGAAAAAATAATTTTGCTTCTATAAAAATACATAAAAATAATGGATTTCAATATATTGGCACTATAAAAAAAGCTGGTTTTAAAAACAATAAGTGGGTTGATTCGATTTATATGCAAAAAAGATTATGAACAAAGTAAACACAAAGAATTTTAAAAAAACACTTAGTAAGTTTTCGACAGGAATTACTGTTGTATGTGTTAAAGATAATAATTCAATATATGGTAAAACTGTTAATTCATTTAATTCTTTATCTCTTAATCCTCCCATGGTTCTGTTTTCTTTAGGTAATTACTCGTCTTCAATAAAACAGTTTTCAAAAACTAAATTTTTATCAATAAACATTTTATCTAGTAAACAAAAAAAATTATCTGATAATTTTGCCTCAAGTATGCCTAAATTTGAAAATATAAAATTTATTGAAGGGAAAAATAAAACAGTAATTATACCCAATTGCATAGCAAATCTTGAATGTGAGCTAACGGATAAAATCAAAAAAGGTGATCACATAATATTTATATGTAAAATATTAGAGCTACAATCTAACGATAAATTGAAACCACTTTTATATTTTAATTCAAAATATTTCTAGGTGCTTAGAATTTTAAGATATCTAATTTTAATTTTTTTAATATCATCAGGATATTATTTGTTTATTTCTGAATACTTTGAAATATCAGAGAAAAATATTGTTGAGAAAGAAATTATAAAAAAAGAAATATTAGAAGATAAAAAAGAAATTATTAAAGAAAAAAAAGAAGAAATAGCTTCGCCTAATATAAAAAAAAGTATTGATAAGGGACAATTTGTTGAAAAAAAAATTGAGATTTTACAAGGTGATACTTTTGTCTCTATTTTGGAAAATCTAAACTTTGAACAGAAAAAAATTTATGAAATTATAAGTAAGATAGAAGATTCTTTTGATTTAAAGAAAATCAAAAGTGGTGAAATCATAAGTATATTTGAAAATAATCTTGGTGAAATAAAAAAAATTGAATTTTTTAAAAACAATGAGACAATTATTTCTGTTAATTTAGATAAAGAAATAAATTTAAATATAAGAGAATTAACTAAGAATTCATTTTTAGAATCAAGAGAATATACAATTACTGAATCATTATTTACAGATGGTATTAAAAATGGTGTGTCATCAGATATTCTAGTAAAAATTATACGCCTTTTTAGTTTTGATCTGGATTTTCAAAGAGATATTAGAGTCGATACAGTTGTTTCAATATCCTATGAATTTGACGAAATAGTTGAAACTGGTAGACTAGAATATAACGATATAAAATATGCATCAATAATAATTGAAGGAAAAGAGTTAGAATATTTTAAATTTATAACAGATGATGGTTATGTTGATTATTTTAACAGAGAGGGAAAAAATGTTAAAAAATCAATTTTAAAAACACCTTTAGATGGTGCAAGAATTTCTTCAAATTTTGGTATGCGTAAACATCCTATCTTAGGTTTCAATAAAATGCATAAAGGTGTTGATTTTGCTGCGCCTACTGGAACACCAATTTATGCTGGAGGAAATGGAATTGTTGAATATGTTGGAACGAATGGAGGATATGGAAAATATATTCGTATAAGGCATAATAATGGATATAAAACGGCTTATGCACATTTGTCAAATTATAAGAAAGGTATTTCTAAAGGGATAAGAGTTAACCAAGGTGAAGTTATAGGCTATGTAGGTAGTACAGGAAATTCTACAGGGCCTCACCTTCATTATGAAATTATTTATAAAAATAAACACATAAATCCGTTAAAACTAAAACTTCCTTCTGGAAGAATACTTGAGGGTAAGGAATTAGAAAAATTTAAAGTGGAATACAAAATAATTTATGCTGATCATTTGAGCATGTTATACGAATGATTAATTTATTTATTGTGTTTTTTTTCTTTAGATGGTTCAGCTATAAATGGAATAGATTCGATAGAATCATCTTCTACTTTTTCATTATCATTTACTTCGATAGTTTGATTATCAGTATCTGAAGTTTGTTCGTTTGAAGTACTTTGTTTTTGCTCATCAAAATTTGTGTTTTCTTCAATATTAATGCCTAGCTCAACCATTATTCTGTAAAAGTGATCAGTAAATTGATAAAAGTATTCAGATTGAATTCTATCACCTGATCTTGATGCTTCTTTAGCTAGTTTTAAGTACTTGTTATATTGCTGGGATACATTTCCTCTATTTCTATTATTGAAATTTTTATATCCACCGGGTTTTTTAAAACTGGTTCTTCTATTACTCTTATAAGCGGTTCTGCCGTTTTTTTTATACATATTGTTTGGAAATTAAAAATTTTAATAAATTATTAATCTTTTTTAATAACTATACAGTTCATTTGATTTATTTCAACTTATATCTTTGAAAAACTAAGGATTCTTTCGATTCCTTGAAGATCATTAACTATTTTATTTAAATAAAATCCAGCATTTTCAAATATTTCTTCACAAACTTGTCTCTGATTAATACCAATTTCACATATAAAATAAGCACTTTTATTCATTAAATTTTTTAGATTATTTGAATATTCTCTGTAAAATTTCAACCCATCATCTCCTCCAACTAAAGCTAATTTAGGCTCAAAATTTTTAACTTCTGGATCTGAATTAATAAACTGTTCGTTTGTTAGGTATGGTGGATTAGATACAATCAAATCAAACTTGGAATTAATATTTTTAAAATCAATCATCTTAAGTTGAATTTGATTATAACAATTATGAATTTTTAAGTTTTTTTCTGCAACTTCTAATGCTTCTTTAGATATATCTATAGCCGTAATAGAAGCATTTTTAAATTCCTTTGCTAATGATATAGCTATGCAGCCTGATCCAGTACCAATATCTAATATTTTTAATTTAAGGTTTTTGTTTCTATAAATATTTAATGCTTCCTCAATTATTAATTCTGTTTCAGGACGTGGATCTAACACAAAATTATTTACATAAAAATCATTTTTCCAAAAAGATTTATTTTTAATAATTTTAGCTATTGGTTGTCTATTAATTCTTTTTTGAAGATAGGATTTAAATTTAACTATATCAATGTTGTCTACATTAAAATTACTTAAAATAATTTCATTATTTTTTTTTGAAGCGTGCTTTAGTAAAATTCTTAGGTCTAGTTCTGGATTACTTATATTTTGTTGTTTTAATTTAGTTAAACTCTCTTTAATTAAATTATTCATTTTTTATATTTGCTAGCTTTGTACTTTCTTCTGCAGCAATTAAAGGATTTATTAACTCATCTATTTTACCCTCAAGTATTTCTGACAGGTTATATAATGTAAGATTTATTCTATGATCAGAAACTCTTCCTTGAGGAAAATTATAGGTTCTTATTCTTTCAGATCTATCTCCAGAACCTACTTGATTTTTTCTTTGCTCAGATCTTTCTTTATTTTTTTCTTGTATTTGATTGTCTAATAATCTTGATCGTAAAATCTTCAAAGCTTTTGCTTTATTTTTATGTTGAGATTTTTCATCTTGTTGAGAAACTACTATACCAGTAGGAATGTGTGTTATTCTTACTGCACTATCAGTAGTGTTGACAGATTGTCCTCCTGGTCCACTTGATCTAAAAACATCAATTCTTAGATCTTTATCAAGAACTTCAATATCAACTTCTTCAGCTTCAGGTAGAACTGCTACAGTAGCAGCTGATGTATGCACTCTTCCACTACTTTCAGTAGTTGGAATCCTTTGCACTCTATGAACACCAGATTCGAATTTTAGTTTCGAAAAAACATTTATCCCTGAAATATTACAAATAGCCTCCTTCACTCCTTTAAGACCTGTTTCTGATATTGATAGAATATCAAATTTCCATGAATTTAAATCGGCATATCTCTGATACATATTTAATAAATCAGAAGCAAAAAGGGATGCTTCATCACCTCCAGTACCAGCTCTGATTTCTAAAATTGAATTTTTAGAGTCATTTTCGTCTTTTGGTATAAGTAACTTTAATAATTCCTGTTCAAGATCTTTGAGTTGATTTTTTTTTTCAATGAGTTCTGATTCAGCTATTTTACTAATTTCTAAATCATTATCTTTTACTAAATGATTAAGATTTAATATATCTTTTTGTAAATTATTGTATTCTTGAATTTTTTCTACGATTGGTCGGAGTTCTGAATATTCTCTATTTAATTTAATTAATCCATTTGAGTCAATATCGTTCATATTATTTAATAAATTTTCAATTAATTTAAATTTTTCTAAAATTATTGAAAATTGTTTATCTAGATTTATCATTCAAATGATTAAGTATTTGATTAAGTTTTAATTCTTTTTGTTCTCCAGTCATTAAATTTTTAATAGTAAAAAAATCACCATTGAACTCATTTTCTCCAATAATAATTAAATATGATGCTGAAGATGTATTTGCTTTTGTAAATGATTTTTTTAAATTGTATTTATAATTCCAGTAATATGAAATTCTATTTTCAAATAAATATTTTTGTAGATAAAGAAAATAATCTGTAAATTTTTCATTTGTTACTGCAATATGAATAGTTGAGTTTATTTTTTTTTCGGACTCCATTAATAATGCAATTCTTTCAATACCTGCGGCCCATCCAATACCAGGTATATCAGGCCCGCCTAATACTTTTATTAAACCATCATATCTTCCACCACCTAGTAATGTATTTTGACTTCCTAAATTATCTGATTTGTATTCAAAAACTGTATTACAATAATAATCAAGACCTCTAACGAGATTAGCATTTTCTTCAAAATCAATTTCTAGTATATTTAATGATCTTTTTAGATCTTCGTAGTGCTTTTTAGCTTCATCAATTAAGTATTCATATATTTTTGGTGCAGAAAGTGAAATTTCAACATCTTCCTCATTTTTTGAATCTAATATTCTTAATGGGTTTGTTTCAATTTTTTTAATGCTCTCTTCTGATAGTTTTTTTTTATGGGTATTAAAATATTTTGTAAGACTTTTTTTAAAATCAATTAACGTTTTTTTATCTCCTAAAGAATTAATATGAAGTTTTATTTTAGATTTAGGTAAAAGTTCGTTTAGAATATTATTTGACAGTGAAATTAACTCAACATCAGCAAGAAAATCTTTTGTTCCAAGTATTTCAAAATTAATTTGATTAAATTGTCTATATCTACCTTTTTGTGGCCTTTCCCTTCTAAACATTGGCCCAATTCCAAAAATTTTTAATGGAAGATCGTTTAAGAGATTATTAGTAATAGCCGCTCTAATCATAGGCGTTGTGTACTCAGGTCGTAATGTTAAATATTCATTATTTCTGTCTTCAAATGAATACATTTCTTTCAAGACAACATCAGAATGTTCACCAAGAGGTTTTGCAAATAAATCACTAAATTCAAAAATTGGTGTCTGGATTTCTTTATATTCTTTAAAAGTAGCGTTTTTAGAAACAATATTAGAAATAAAGTTAAATTTATCTATTTCTTCTCCAAATATATCATGTGTGCCTCTTACCGATCTTAATTTCATATTAATTACTAAGTTCTATTTCTTTAGTTTTTTTTCTAATTAGATCTTCAAGATAATTTTCTAAATCAACATTTTTTACAACATTATTTTTTTTACCATCAAGATAAATCATATGTGTATCATTTCCACCACCAGTTATTCCAATATTGGTCATAGTTGCTTCACCTGGACCATTAACAACACATCCAATTATTGACACTGTTATAGGTGTGGAAATATCATCTAATTTTTTTTCTAAGTTTTTTACAGTTTTTATTACTTCAAATTGTTGTCTAGCACATGAAGGGCATGATATAATTTTCACACCTCTATTCCTTAATCCTAAGCTTTTTAAGATTTCAAAACCAACTCTTACCTCTTCCTCTGGCTCATCTGATAATGATATTCTAATTGTATCACCTATTCCTCTCAAAAGTAAATTTCCAACTCCAATTGAAGATTTAATTGAACCTGTTCTTTTTCCTCCTGCCTCTGTAATACCTAAATGCAATGGATAATCACATAATTCAGCTAATTGCTCATACGCTTTTATAGACATAAATATATCTGAAGATTTCACACTGATTTTAAAATTAGTGAAATCATTATCTTCAAGTATCTTTATATTTAATTTAGCACTTTCAACTAAGGCTTCTGGATTAGGTTCAGAAAATTTTTCTAAAATTTGTTTTTCTAAACTTCCTGCATTAACACCTACTCTAATTGAACAATTATTATCTTTTGCAGCTTTGATAACTTCTTTTATTCTTTCAATACTCCCAATGTTACCAGGATTAATTCTAATGCAAGAAGCACCATTGTTTGCTGCTTCAATACCTCTTTTGTAATGAAAATGTATGTCAGCAATTATAGGCACAGGGCTATGTTTCACAATTTCTTTTAAAGAATCAGAAGATTCTTTATCTGGAACAGAAACGCGAACTAGATCAACTCCAAGTTTTGCAGATCTTTCTATTTGAGCAATAGTATCTTTGGCATTGGAAGTCAGAGTATTTGTCATTGTTTGGACTGCAATTTGATTATTACCACCAATACTTACATTTCCAACTTTAATAACGCGCGTCTTTCTTCTATTAATTTGTTGATACGGTCTTAGCATTTATTTAGTTAGTAAAATCTTTATATAAAATAAAAGAATCTAATATATCGCCGTATTTACCAATTTTACCTCTTACCTCACCATCTATAAGTACTAAAATATTCCCAGCATTTCCTGCTGTAATATTATAATTTAATTTAATTTCATATGAAAATTCTTCATCTTTATCCATTAATTTACTTAAAACAATATTATCTGCTTCATCTCTAAGTTGAAGCCAAGTTGGATTTAACATTTTTAATGTAGCAACTGTTGTAATATCTTCATCAAACTCAATAGATGCTATAGCACTAGAGTTATTTATCAAAACATTTTTATTAACATCATTACTTTCAGATTTGGTGTCGAAAGTGTTAGCTTTTTCTACGATAGGTTCTAAACTTTCAGGTATATCTGGAATTAAAGCAAAGTTAATTTCATTATCATTTTGATCAACGAATAAAAAGTAAAATGAAGTGAATACAACCATGATTATAGAAGCAGCAAAAAATTTTTCTATTTTAAAAAAATTGTTTTCTACTATTGGGGTAATATTATTTTTCTCTTCCTTAATATTAAATGATATTTGATCTTTAAATTTTTTAATAATTGTATCAGTATCTAATTCTAGAAAGTTTGAATAAGATCTTAGATGCCCAATATTGAAAATAATATCTTCATTGTTTTTAATTTTATCGTTTTCAAGATCAAAAATAATTCTTTTAGAAATTTTTAACTCTATTGATATATCGATAATTGAAAGATTTTTGGAGTTTCTTTCAAAAGATAAAATTTGACCTACTGTTTTCATTTAATTTCCTAGATTATATGCCTCATGTAGAGATTTTACAGCAATTTTTGTAAATTTTTTATTAATTAAGACACTTATCTTTATTTCTGATGTCGAGATAGCTAATATATTAATTGAATTATCAGCTAAAGTTGTGAACATTTTCTTTGCTACTCCAGATTGAGACATCATCCCCATACCAATTACCGAAATTTTAGAAATATTGGTATCGGCTTCAATAGATTCAAAATCAATTAAATTTTGATTTTCTTCTAATAATTTTTTAGTATTTTTAATTTCACTGTTTGGAATAGTGAAAGTAATATTTGCAGTTACACCATCTTGAGATGTATTCTGCACAATCATATCTACGTTAATATTATTATTAGCTAACAATCCAAAAATTTTCGCGGATATACCAGGTTTATCAGCAATACCAGATAAAGTTAATTTTGATTCATTGTTACTAAAGCTCACTCCACTTACAATTTCTTTTTCAATTAATTTATTTTCATCTACAACAAGAGTACCACTTTGTTTTGTAATTGAAGAAAGCACTTGTAATGTAAGATTATTTTTCATCGCTAATTCGACAGATCGAGTATGAAGTACTTTTGTTCCAGTAGACGACATTTCTAACATTTCTTCGAATGCTAATTTATCAATTTTTTTAGCTTTGGGTTCCAGATTTGGATCAGTTGAATAAACACCATCAACATCTGTGTAGATATCACATCTATCAGCATCGACAGCAGCTGCAACAGCAACTGCAGTTGTATCAGAACCACCTCTTCCTAATGATGTAATCTTTCCCTCTATATCGACGCCTTGAAATCCAGCAACTACTAAAACATCATAATCATTTAGATATTTATTAATTCTAACTTTATCTATGTTTAAGATTTTAGCTTTCTGATGGTTGTTGTTTGTTATAATTGGGATTTGCCATCCGAGTAATGGAATAGATTTAATATTTCTTTTTTTTAAAATAGCCGAAAGAAGTCCAACTGAAACAGCTTCACCAGATGTTAAAATTAAATCGTTTTCAATAATCTCATTTGACTCAATTTCATCTATATATTCTTGCATTTTATTTGTTACGCCTGACATTGCGGATAAAACAACAATTAATTTTTTATCATTTAGTTGCTTTTCAACAATATTTGCAACATTATTGATTTTATCGATACTACCAACAGAAGTACCACCAAATTTCATTACTATAAGTTTCATTGACTTAAATGTTTTTTAAATTATTTCAGCTATTATAATTATTGTATCTAACAAACAAGTTTTATGATGAATATAAAATCAAAAAATGAAGAATTTACCTTTTTTAATCAACTTTCAGATGAATGGTGGAATGAAAATGGAAAATTTAAGATTCTTCATCAAATCAAAAGTCATAGAATGACTTATATTCTAGATCAAATTGGAAATAGGGAAATTAAAAATTTAAAAATACTGGATGTAGGTTGTGGAGGAGGAATTATTTGTGAACCACTAGCAAGGCTAGGCGCCAAAGTTACTGGAATAGATTTTGCTCCAAATAATATCAGTGCTGCTAAAATACATTCCATAAAAAATAAACTTAAAATTAATTATATTCATAAAGATGTTGAAAAGTCAAAATTAGATGGAAAATTTGATTTAATACTAATGTTTGAAGTTTTAGAACATTTAGATGATTGGAAAAAAACTATTAAAAAGATAAAAAAAAATTTAAATAAAAATGGTATAATTATAATTTCCACAATTAATAGAAACTCACTTTCTAAATTATTTGCGATTAGTATTGCTGAAAATATTCTTAAATGGATACCTAAAGGAACACATGATTATAATAAATTAATTAAACCTGAAGAATTAAAAAAAACTTTGACACTAGAAAATTTTCATTTTAAAAATATTAAAGGTCTTGTTTTTGATCCATTAAGCGGAGAATGGAAATTATCAAAAAACTTTATGGTTAATTATTTTTGTACTGCAAATTCAATTAATTAGTTTTTTTTGTTGAAAAAGGTAACGGTAGTAGATCAATATCTTCATCTATTAGTTCTTTAGTTTGTTCAATTGAAGCTTCACCATAAATTGCACGTTCCTTCGTTTCACCGTATTTAATTTTTTTTGCTTCTTCAGTAAATTTATCACCAACGTAGTCAAATTCTTTTTCTATAATTTTTTTTAGCCTTTTAACATTAGAAGCAATTGATTTATTACTTTTAGAAATTTTTGAATTTGATTTTTTGGCTACATTTGGTGCCATTAAACCTTTTTTTATGTGAATACTATTACAGGAAGGACAAGACACTAACCCTTTTTTAATTTGCTTAATATAGTCTTGTGTATTTTCAAACCATCCTTCGAAAGAAAAATCACAATCTGAACAAGAAAGATTAAATACAATCATGTGTATTATATCGTTTTATCTAGCTTTTTTTCAATATCAAAATCAACATCATCAGACTCTAATTGCATAATTAATGAATTTTTTGGGAAATTTAAATTACAAACTGTTCCTTTAGATAAAGTTACACCCATCATTGGCTTTAAGCTGACATTAATATATTTTTGAGTATTTAGATTTAAAATATCAATCTTTACAAGTTCTTTAAAAACAATAAGAAGCAAATTTTTATTTAGTTTCAATTTTAATTTAGATTTAGGGTTTTTAAAAAAAGATAATTTAAAAATTAGATTTTTCTCAAGAACATTTATATCTTCCGCTAAAGCAACATTTGAATTCTGCATTTGCAGATTTTTTAAATTAATTTGATCTTTTCTATTTAAGATTTTTTCTTTCAATATTTCTAAAAAAGTGGTTCCATAAATTTTTTTATTAATAATTTCAGATTCTTCTTTAATTATTTCAACTATCTCTTTAAGAATAATATCCATAATTACTTTTTATACTTTATAAAAAAAATGATAAACAAAAAATATCTTAAACTATTAAGATCTAAAGATAGAAAATATGGAGAAAACTTTATTTATAATGAAATAAGTAAAAATATAATTGATTCCTTAGATATTTTGAAAGTTCCTTTTAATAATATTTTACAATTTGGCATTAATGATAATTTAGTTAATAATTATCTTAAGGAAAAATTTCCATCTTGTTCTATAACAAGCGCTGACATCGATATATCACTTTTTCCCAAAAAGACAGATCAAAAATTTATAGAAATTGATTTGGACAATTTACAGATTGAGGATAATAAATTTGATTTGATTTTTAGTAATTTTTTTATTCAATTATCATCTAATTTTGAGAAATTGATAGAAAAAATTTTTCAAAACCTAAATTCAAATGGATTATTTGTAGCAACCATTCCTGACACTGAAAATATTTATCAGCTTGTAAATTCAATGTATGAAACTGATAATATTTTATATGGAGGAATGTATCAGAGAATTAATCCAATTTTAGATAAGAATGATATTTTTAAAATACTTAAAAAATATAATTTTGATGCACCTCTAATAAATACTAATAATTTCACCATAGAATATTCAGTTTTTAAAAAACTACTTGATGACGTAAGATTTTTAAACTTACCCTATGCAGGTTATGATAAAAGAAATTATTTTGAGCATAAGAAATACTTTGTTTATTTGGAAGAACAATTTAGAAAAAAATATTATAAAGATAATTTTAATCTTGATATATATTATGGTACGATTTGTGCTTGGAAAAAATAAAATTAAGATCTGTAATCAGCATTAATCTTTAAATATTCAAGGGTTAGATCATTTCCATAAACTGTGTGTGAAAACTTACCCAAATTTAATTTAACATTAATGTCTATTATTTTATTTTTCACATAATGATTTAGTTTTTTAATATTTATTTTTTTACTTATTGAGCCATTTTCACATACAACATTATTTCCAAATAAAACTATAATTTTGTTTTGATTAATTTTTTCTTCAGTTTTGCCAATCGCCATTATTACTCTGCCCCAATTTGCATCTTCTCCTGCAATAGCTGTTTTTACCAAAGGAGAATTTGCAATACTAAATGCTATTTTTTTTGCTTGATGTTTTGTTCTTGCGTTAAAAATATTTACTTTTATTAATTTTGAAACTCCTTCTCCATCTTTTATTACCTGAAGAGATAGATCATGCATTAAATCATGTATTTTATTATTTAAAATTTTAAAATTTTTTTTATGTAAATTTATCTTTTTATTACCAACTGAGAACATCATTAAAGTATCACTAGTTGAAGTGTCGCTATCAACGGTTATTGAGTTAAATGTATTTTCTAAGTTATTTTTAATAAGTCTAGTCATTAATTGTTTTGAAGTTTCACATTCAATAAAAATATAAACCAACATTGTTCCCATATTTGGTTGTATCATTCCTGATCCTTTTGCTATTCCATAAATTTTAAATGATTTTTTGTCTAACTTAATATTTTTAATTGATACCTTTGGGAAAGTATCTGTTGTCATAATTGCCTTAGCGCTTTCAAGTAAACTTTTTTTATTTCTGGAATTTATTTTTTCAAATTTATTTATTATTAAATTAGGATTAAATTTTTCACCTATTACACCAGTAGATGATACTAATACTTCATTAGATTTACATTTAATTTTTTTTGTTAATGCTTGTACATATTTATTGATTATTTTAAGACCATCTTTACCAGTATGCGCATTCGCATTACCTGCATTCACAACTAACGCTTTAACCTTACCTTTGTTATTTTGTTTATCCCAAATTATAGGGGCTGAAGGTGTTGATGTTTTAGAATAAACACAACACACATTTATAATTTTATTAAAAATTATTAATAAAAGATCTTTATCTTTTTTTTTAAATCCAGCATTAAAAGTATATATATTTAGGCCACTAGGATTAAAATCTTTGATTTTTTTTGGCTTAAATATTGAAATCATTTTATTGACCATATTTTAGCTTAAATTCCTTTGTAGAAGAAATATTTTTCATATATTAGTTGCCACTTATCATAACATGATTAATATTGTTAATAAATTATTTGGTTCTATTAAATCTAATTCACTTAAAAAATATGCAAGTTTTGTAGAGAAAGTAAATAAACTGGAAGAAGAAATTTCTAATCTTTCTGATCAAGAATTAAAAGATAAAACAAATTACTTTAAAAATAAATTTAATGCAACTGGGTCAATCACTAAATCATTACCAGAAATATTTTCAGTAGTTAGAGAGACATCAAAAAGAACATTAAATATGAGACACTATGATGTTCAAATAATAGGTGGAATGGTCTTATACGAAAACAAGATAACTGAAATGAAAACAGGAGAAGGAAAAACATTGGTCGCTACTCTAGCTGCTTATGCAAATGCTATAGAAAACTTATCGGTACATATTATTACAGTTAATGATTATCTAGCAAAAAGAGATGCAGAATGGATGGGTCAAATATTTAATTTTCTTGGTCTTAGTGTTGGCTGTGTAACTTCGGAAACACATCATGAAGAAAGGTCTAATCAATACGATGCAGATATTGTGTATGCAACCAATAATGAGATAGGATTTGATTACTTAAGAGATAATTTGAAAAACGATTACAATAACTTATGTTTTAAAAAAAATGCATTTGCCATAGTTGATGAAGTTGATAGTATTTTAATTGATGAAGCCAGAACACCTCTTGTTATTTCTGCTGAATCAAATTCTGATACAGATTTGTTTCCAAAAATAGATAAAATTGTAAAAATTTTAAGAGAAAATGATTTTGAAATTAATGAAGAAAGTAAAAGTATTTTACTTACTACAGAGGGAATGGAATTTTGTGAAAAATTATTGAAAGAAAATGGAATTATTACAGAAGGTACACTTCAGGATTTAGGAAATATGGTTTTGAATCATAATATAATCCAAGCGCTTAGAGCACATCATTTATTTATAAAAGATAAAGATTACATAATTAAAGATAGAAGTGTAGTCATTATTGATGAGTTAACTGGACGGGCCATGGAAGGTAGAAGATATGGTGATGGCTTGCATCAAGCTATAGAAGCAAAAGAAAATTTAGCGATCCAAAAAGAAAATCAAACTATTGCTTCTGTTACATATCAAAATTTTTTTAGGACATATTATCGTCTAAGTGGGATGACAGGAACTGCCACAACAGAAGCGAAGGAATTTGAAAGTATATATAATTTGGAGGTTGTTGAAATTCCTCCTAATATTAAAGTAAATCGTCTTGATAAAAATGATCAAATTTACATGACAAAAAGAGAAAAATACAATGCTGTGTTAGATCTTGTTAAGTCAAGAAATAAAATCGATCAACCAATACTAATAGGAACTACATCAGTAGAAAATTCAATAAAGATATCTGATTTATTAAAAAGAGAAAATCTAAAGCATAATATTCTAAATGCTAAAAATCATATGAGTGAAGCAAAAATTATTGAAGAAGCTGGAATGCCTGGCAATATAACTATTTCAACTAATATGGCGGGAAGAGGTACTGATATTAAATTGGGAAATGGAGATGATAATTTAAAAAGAGAAGCAATTGCATCAGGTGGTTTGCTAATAATTGGTACAGAAAGACACGAAAGTCGAAGAATAGATAATCAATTAAGAGGTAGATCAGGAAGGCAAGGAGATATTGGTGAAAGTATTTTTTTTCTATCATTAGAAGATGATCTAATGAGAATATTTGGAGCAAAAACGCTAGAAAATGTATTATCAAAATTAGGTCTTAAAGATGGTGAAGTTATAACACATTCAATGATTACAAAATCTTTAGAAAGAGCTCAACAAAAAGTTGAAAGTCATAATTTTGATATGAGAAAACAAATTTTAAAATTTGATGATATTTTAAATGATCAAAGAAAAATAATCTATCAGAATAGAAGGGAAATCCTTAATACAAGTGATCAATCTAAAATCATTGAAGATATGATCTCTGACTATGTTGATTATTTGATAGAACTTACTATCCCTCCAAAAAAATATTCTTATGAATGGGATGCAAACTTATTAACAGAAAAGGTTAAGGAAATATTTAACATAATGATACCTACCTTAAAATGGTTTGAAGAAGAAGGTGTTGATGATGAAGAGATTAAAAAAAGGTTGTTAGATGAAATAAATCAAAAATATAATGAGAAACAAAATCAATATTCTGTTGAATTATTTAAATTTGCAGAAAAAAGAGTAATGCTATTTCAAATTGATAAAGATTGGAGAGATCACTTGGCAGCAATGGACTCTTTACGAGGTAGTGTTAATTTAAGAGCAATGGGAGGTAAAGATCCATTTTATGAATACAAAAAAGAATCATTTGACTATTTTGATGAAATGCTTTCTAACCAAAATGAGAGGGTATTAAAAACTTTATTTAATATAAAGTTAGTTAACGATAACAATAATAATACTACAAATAAGAAAAAAGCAGAACCAAGAAGGATAATTACTAAAAAAATTGGGAGAAATGAACCTTGTCCCTGCGGTTCAGGTAAGAAATACAAACAATGTCATGGTAGTTAAATATCAGAAGTGATATTTAAATATTTTTGTTTTCTAATTTGGACTAATTCATTTATAGAAGTTTTTTGCAATTCTTTAAGAAGATTAATTATCTTATCTTTTAAAATTTCTGATTGTTTTAAAGGATGTCTATGCGCACCTCCATAAGGTTCTGGAATTATATCATCTATGATGTTAAATTTTTTACAATCAGTTGATGTTAACTTTAAGGTCTTTGCAGCTTCCTTTGAAAATTCTGTATTTCTCCATAAAATCGAAGCACAACCTTCCGGAGAAATTACTGAATAAATTGAATGTTCTAACATTAAAACTCTATCAGAAGTAGCTATTCCAATTGCTCCTCCAGACCCCCCTTCTCCAATTATTATTGATATTGTTGGTATTTTGGTTTTTAAAAAATGAAGTATTGCAGATGCAATAGATTCTGATTGTCCTCTTTCCTCAGCATCTTTTCCTGGAAAAGCACCAGCAGTATCAACAAATGATATTAGTGGTAATTTAAATTTTTCTGCTAATTTTAACAACCTTTGAGCTTTCCTATACCCTTCTGGCTTAGCCATTCCAAAGTTATGCTTAATTCTTGTTTCCATAGTATTACCTTTTTCAGTTCCAATAAAAAAAACTGAAAGACTATCAATTTTAGCCATTCCTCCTACTATAGCATTATCATCTGCATATTTTTTATCACCATGTAGGAAGACTATATCATCAAAAATATTATTAATGTAATCTAGTGTGTGCGGTCTTTCACCATGTCGTGATACTTGAACTTTTTGCCAGGGATCTAAACTTGAATAAATTTTTTTATATAACTCATTTTTTTCTTTATTTAATTTGTTGATTTTATCAAAATTAAGATCTTTGTTATTGTTTAATTGAGTTAATAGGATTTCAATTTTTTCAATTTCATTTTCAAATTCAAAATATTTGATCATAAAATGAAATTATAACTTTTAAATATCTCTAAAACTAAATTTCTAAAAAGTACTCCATCATTAAATTTTAAATAACCTGTAAGAATTAGTTTTAAATGTTCTGGATGTAATGCATTCCAGTTTTTACCATTTAAAGAAATTAATGAATAAAAAAGAAATTTTTCATAATCATTGTTTATAATACTTTCATTGATTTCATTTAACAGAAAAAATGATAGCATTGATCTTTCATCAAAAATATTATCAAAATTAATACTTGTATCAAATTTTAAATCTAAATTCATTACGTCCTTAATCACAAATAATAACTCAGCATTTTGATTATACTTTTCGTCAGTATAATTTTCTAGAGTTAAATTCATAGAATTTATGAACGAATTTAAATCATTAGAGGAATATATATCTAACAAGATTCTAGTAAAGATACTTTTAGAGTCAACTTGCTTTGCATTTTCATATAATTCTATCCACTCTAAAGCATTTTGAAAGTTATTATTAAATATATATGCAGAAGCTATTTGAGGTCCATAAATTATATTTTCTGAAGTAGCCTCAATGGAGCTCAACATATTAATTGATAATTTATAAGCTATTTCTTCTAGATTATTTTTTTTTGCATAATCCCAAAATTTAATCAAAATATTTAATCTATCATTAGGAAAAATTTGAATATTTACTAGTTGAAATAAAAAGGCCATACTTATTTCTTTATTATCTATAAAGGAGTCTATTGTTTTTTGAGGATTACTAAATTGATCTGAATTAAAGTCAGCTGACATATATAATGCTGCTAAACTATCCACTGTAATAAATTTTTCTAAAAAACTATTATTAGCTGCTTTAATTCTTAAATCAATTGGTGAAGCTTGATTTAAAATTATTGGAATTGATAAATTTTTTTTATCCAGTTCATAAAACGAATCAGAAAAGGGTAGTTCCGCAATCCTTGTCATAGCACTATAAAGAAATATTAATTCAGTATTAATTTCATAATCTTTAATTTCTTCATCGATAGGTTGTAACTCTGAGGAATTAGATATTATTGAAAACAAATATTGATAATAAGTATCTAAATTTTTCTCTGATTCTATCAAAATTGAATTTAATAATTTAGCTTCAGATTGGTTATTATTTAAAATTAAACAAAATATATCAAGCTTCTCTAAAAAGAAAAAATCTAATTTCATATTTAAATTTAATTCTTCTTTAAAGTTGCATGCTTCATTCAATTGAAAAGTTGATAACAGGTAATTTAATTTTACCATGGTATAGAAATTAAAATTTTTATCATTACTTAGATCATGTTTGTCTATTAATTCAAAAGATTTATTTATTAGACCAATTGATTTGAAATAGTTAACAATAATGAAAAAAATTTGCTTATCTTTGTCAGTTTCTAAATTTAATTGTAAATCTTCTAAAACTTGATTAATTTGTATTTGTAAAGATTTAGATGTAATTTTTTGAAGATTTGCAAAATAGTTTTCGAGATCATTTATTTCGCTATTAAAAATGAAATTATTTTTACTAATTTCAATTTGTTTTACCTCAACCTCATTAGATTGAGTTTCATTTATTTCACCTAAAATTTCAGCTTCTTCATCAGTTTGTTCTTTTTCAATAATATTTTCTAATACCATTTGATCAAGACTCTTATTTTCATGTAAATTAATCACCTCAACTTCACTATTATCTTCTTCATTTGCAAAAATGGAGTTTGTAAATAATATAAAAAAGAATAAAAAAATTAATCTCATTTTAGATTTAGTGTATATTTTTC
The DNA here is from genome assembly GCA_902525035.1 of uncultured Alphaproteobacteria bacterium. Lineage (GTDB taxonomy): Bacteria > Pseudomonadota > Alphaproteobacteria > HIMB59 > CACPNW01. Next base: position 92,337 of record CABZFN010000003.1, read on the forward strand.
AGTAATAATTGCTGAAGGTGATGGAATTTCAATCATGTAAAGTGTTAATAAAACGATGATTGTTAGTATTAGAAAAAAATATATAATGTACGAGTTTTTCATATATGCTATTAAAAAAATTATTAATATATGTTTTTACCATTTTTTTAAGTTTTTTCTAATTCCAACAAAAATTTGTCAAGAATAAGAAATAATTGTTATATGTATGATCTAACTAAGATTAAAAAGAGAAATATTTGTATTATGGGGCTAATGGGCTCAGGTAAATCCATAATTGGCAAAGATTTAAGCAAACATCTTAAATTAAAATTCTATGATACTGATAAAGAAATTGAACTGAAAACTAAAAAAAGTATTAGTACAATTTTTGAAGAAAAAGGAGAGTCATATTTTAGGAATATTGAAGAACAGATTTGTACTGAATTATTAACTGAAGATAATTGTGTGATATCCTTAGGGGGTGGAAGTATAATAAACCGAGAGATTAGAAAAGTAATTAAACGAAATTCTTTTTCAATTTATTTACATGTTACGTTGAATAATTTAGTAAATAGACTTAAATCTTCAAATAAAAGACCTTTATTAAATAAAACTTTTAACAGAAGTAAAACTCTAGAAAATATTTATAAGGATAGACGAAAATTTTATGAAAAAGCTGATTTTATCGTAAATAATAATGATAATAAATTTAATACATTAGAAATAATTAAATCTGAACTTAGGTTATATGAAAACTAAATTAGTTATTAATAATAAAAAGTTAAAAACTTCAATATTAATTAAAAAAAATTATATTTCTAAATTTATTGAAGTCATTTCGAAAAAAAATGAGAGGGTATTTTGTATTTTAGATTCAAAAATTAAAATTGATTTAGAATTTAGTAAACAAAAAAACATAAAAATTTTTACTATTCAATCTGGAGAGAACATAAAAACTTTTAATGGATACAAAAATCTATCTGATAAACTTATTAAAAATAATGCGAATAGAAAATCTGTAGTTATTGCTATAGGAGGAGGTACTCTAGGTGATTTGGTTGGATTTGTTGCAAGTACTTTATTAAGAGGACTTGAGTTTTATCTTATACCTACAACACTTTTGTCTCAAGTAGATAGCTCAATTGGAGGCAAAAATGGAATCAATACTATTTATGGAAAAAATTTAATTGGAACCTTCTATCAACCAAAAAAAGTATTGATTGATATTTCTGTGTTAAATACTTTGTCAAAAAAAGAGATAAAATCAGGGTATGCAGAAATTATAAAACATGCTTTGATTAAAGATTATTCTTTTTTTTGTTGGCTAGAAGAGAATACTAATAAACTACTTAATTTAGATAAATCTATATTGGAAAAAGCAATTTATAAATCAATAATGATTAAGCTTTTTTATGTTAAAAATGATGAAAAAGAATCTTTAATAAACAGCAAATCAAGAGCAATGTTAAATTTTGGACATACAATTGGTCACGCTATTGAGAGTCACTATAAATACAAGAAATTTAATCATGGTGAAGCAATTTCTATAGGCATGATAGCTGAAGCAAAGATATCTAATTATCTTGGTCTTTTATCCTCAAATGAATTGAGAAGAATAATTTCACATTTTAAAAAATATAGACTTAAAGTAAATGATAATATATTGAAGAATAAAATTATAATAAAAAAAATAATTAAAGATAAGAAAAATTTTCAAAATACTATTAATTTCTCACTAATAGATAAAATTGGCAGTTCAATTTTTTATAAAAAATTAGATAAGAGCAAAGTTTATAACATTTTACAAAATATATAAATGACAAGTATATTTCTTCTTTTCTTACTTATTTTCCTTATAGTTTTATCAGGGTTTTTATCAGGGTCTGAAACTGCAATAACTGCAACTTCTAAAGCAAGAATTCTTTATAAGAAAAAAAAGGGGAGTAAAAGAGCTAAATACGTGCTTGAATTACTAGATAAGAAAGACAATGTAATATCAACCTTACTTCTATCAAATAACTTAGTTAACATTCTAGCATCATCTCTGGCAACGGCATTTTTCTATGATCTTTTTGGTGTGGAGGGTATTTTTTATGCAACCCTACTAATGACAGTTGTAATTGTAATATTTGCTGAAGTTCTTCCTAAAACTTATGCAATTAATAGGCCAAACAGGACTGCATTATTAATTTCTCCTATTATTTATTATTTAAATAAAATTTTATTTATTTTTGTATTTGTAATTAATTTAATTGTTAGGTTAATTTTTAGAAAAAATGATAATGATATAAAAAATAATGATCTCCAATCAGAAGAAGAATTAAAAGGTGTTATTGATCTTTATAAGACTTCAAATCCAGACTATGAACAAGAAAAGGACATGCTCCAAAGTATACTACAACTTAACGATATAACAGTTGAAGAAATTTTTACTCATAGAAAAAATATTTACTCTATAGATTCTTCTTTAACTACAAAAGAAATCATAAATAAAATAAATAAATCTAGATATACACGTATTCCATTTTGGAAAGATAATCCTGAAAATATAATAGGTTTATTAAATGTTAGGACTTTAAATATTGACTTAAAAAATCATAATGAATCCAAGGAAATTATTTTTGATAAAATCTCTAATCCATGGTTTGTTCCTGAAACTACAAACCTATTAGAACAATTAGTTGAATTTAAAAAAAGAAAAGAACACTTGGCATTTGTTGTAGATGAATTTGGTGAACTACTTGGGTTAATTACATTAGAAGATATTATAGAAGAAATAGTAGGTGAAATTGTGGATGAAATTGATGTACCTGAAAATGATTTCAAGCTAAATAATTATGGAAAGGTTGTAATTAATGGAGAAAAAAATATTAGAGATTTATACAAAAGTTTTGATTTAGACCCACCAGAAATTGAGTCATCTACAATAGCTGGCTATATTTTAGATATGTCAAAAAAAATACCTTCATATGGAGAATTATTTAAAGATAATTTTTTTACTTACAAAATTTTATCACATTCAAAAAAACAAATATCTAAGGTTGAAATTTCAAAAATCAATTAATTTTAATTTCTAAAGAATGTAGACTACTTTTAAATTCTTCTTCAAGTAAACTATTGATAATCCTATGAATATTTAATCTATTAAATGTGCAATTATCTTTTTTCGTCAAGATGATCTTAATATGAGTTTCGTCACTGCCGGTAAAATTATTGTGCCCTTTATGCAAATTTGAATTGTCAATAATTTCTAATAAAAAATTATCAAATTTATTTGATAATATTTTATCAATTCTTTGCTTACGATTCATTATTTTTAAACTATATATTACTTGTGGGTAAACATAAAATAGATATTAATAAAAATACTCTATCTTGGGAAAAAACTTTTTTTAGGAAATGTGACAAGAATGATTGTAATAATGAAGGTAAGTTTAAAGCACCGAAATCAAGAGTTTTGTTAAATCAATATTATTATTTTTGCATGGAACATATTAAGGAATACAACAAATCATGGGATTTTTATAAAGGATTATCTGTTAATGAAATTGAGAATTCAATGAGAGAAGATATCATTTGGAACAGGCCATCATGGCCATTAAAGGGGAATTATCACAAAGTCATGGATCAAATTAACAATTTTTTTAATGAAGAAATGAATGATTTAAATCCAAATGAAAGAGATAACAATTACTTCAGAAATAAGCTGGTTGATGAAAATCTTACAAAAGAAGAAAATAAAGCTCTATCGTTATTCAATCTAGATCTTCCTTTGACATTGGATAAAATTAAAAAAACTTACAAAAAACTAGTGAAAATATTTCACCCTGATGTAAATGGTAACGATAAAAAAGCAGAAGAAAAGTTTAAAGAAATAAATAACTCATACAGAATACTTTTAAAAAAATTTAAAAATGACTAATAAAAAAAATATAGAGATCTCACCAAGCATCAAAATTGACCCCAAAGAATTATTTGGTGTTTCCTGTGAGTTTGATATTTATAAATTTAAAGAAAAGAGTGAACATGTCCCGGAAATAGATCAAACATATATTTTTGATCCAGCTACAACTCTTTCAATACTTGCTGGATTTTCTTCTAATAGAAGAGTGCTGATTCAAGGATACCATGGTACTGGTAAATCTACTCATATCGAACAGGTAGCTGCTAGGCTTAATTGGCCATGTATAAGAATTAATCTAGACAGTCACATCAGCAGAATAGATTTGATCGGCAAAGACGCCATTATACTTCAAGATAATAAACAAGTGACTGAGTTCCAAGACGGCATACTTCCTTGGTCTTACAAAAATCCTGTAGCTTTAGTATTTGATGAATATGATGCAGGTAGACCTGATGTAATGTTTGTTATCCAGCGTATTTTAGAATCTGAAGGTAAATTAACTCTACTAGACCAATCAAGAGTGATTAAACCTCACAAATACTTTAGGTTGTTTGCTACAGCAAATACTGTTGGACTTGGTGACACATCTGGTTTGTATCATGGTACTCAACAAATAAACCAAGGACAAATGGATAGATGGAATATTGTTTCAACTTTGAATTACCTTAGTAATGACCAAGAAATAAATATTATCTTGAGTAAAGTAAAAAAACTTAATAATAAGGATGGTAAAGACATTGTTAAATCTATGGTAGCTACTGCAGATCTTTCAAGATCAGGATTTATTAATGGCGATATTTCAACTGTTATGAGCCCTAGAACTGTTTTGACTTGGGCAGAAAATTATCTCCTATTCGATGATATAGAATATTCTTTTAAACTATCTTTTTTAAATAGATGTGATGAAATGGAGAGGTCTATCTTACAGGAATATTTTCAAAGGTCGTTTGGAATAGATATTACTGATGCTAAGGTAGTTAATGTCAAAGAATAATGAAATTATTGAAGATTTTAAAAAGTCTTTAAGTGCAACAATAAAATCTATAGGAAAAAAAGAGGATATAGAAATAAATTTTGTTAAAGAAAATTCCTCCATTATTGGTAACACTATAAACTTAACAGAACCAACAATTGAAAATTTTAATAATAATCTAGAATATTTAAGAGCTGAAGCGGACTCTTTTGCGCTTGAATTTAGATTACATTCAAAAGACATACATCGAAATTTCTTAAATAAAGATGAGTTGTCAAATGAGCTAATTAATGTTTTAGAACTGGCTCGAGTAGAAGCTATTGGTAGTAGTGAATTCAAGGGAATACAAAAAAATTTAAAAAATAAGTATATTAGAGATCTTAAGATTGGAAATACAAAAAAAGACCAAAATTTATTAATAAAAGCTTTTAAAAACGTTGCATTTGAAGAAATTGTTGGAATAAATTTAGGAGATAGTAATAGTAGTTTTAAAAATATTGTAAAAGAAAAATTAAAAAAAAATTATTCAAATTTTTTTGAAGATTTAAAAAAATATCTACATGATCAGGAAAAATATACATCTACATTAGTTGAAAAATTAAATGAACTTGGATTACTAAATAAAAGTGAAAACAATACCCAGACTGATGATATTAATCAAAACGATGAAGATCAAGAAAATGAAAATGAAAATAATGATGATCAAAAAAATGATGAACAAACTGAGTCAAACATTGAAATGCAAACAAGCGAGACAACGGTTGAGCAGTCTGTCTCATTAGAAGAAAATGATGATATGGGAGAAGAAAGTGGGGATACAGAACTAGATTATTTGCAAGATAAAAAAATTTTTGAAAGTTCAGAAAGTTATAAAGTTTATGATTATAATTTTGATGAGATTATTAATGCTGAAGAGCTTTGTGATATTAAAGAGTTAGAAAAACTAAGAAGAAATCTTGATCAACAAGTGTTTTCTTTTCAGCCATTAATTGTTAAAATTGCCAACAGACTTCAAAGAAAACTTTTAGCACAGCAAAATCGTCATTGGGATTTTAATATGGAAGAGGGTTTTCTTGATACATCAAGATTAGCTAAAATAATTGCTAATCCAAATAACAAATTGAGCTACAAAATAGAAAGGGAAATTGAATTTAAAGATACTATTGTTAGCCTTCTAATTGATAATTCTGGTTCAATGAGAGGCAGACCAATTACTGTTGCAGCACTGTGTTCAGATATTTTGGCAAAAACATTGGAAAGATGCTTGATTAAATCTGAAATATTAGGATTCACAACAAAAGCTTGGAAGGGAGGTAACTCAAGAGAAAAATGGATTAAAAATGGAAAGCCTTCTAATCCGGGAAGGTTAAATGATCTAAGACATATTATCTATAAATCTGCAGACTCACCATGGAGGAGATCAAAGAAAAATTTGGGATTATTATTAAAAGAGGGAATTTTGAAAGAAAACGTCGACGGAGAAGCTTTATCATGGGCATATAATAGATTATCTATTCGAAAGGAAAAAAGAAAAATTCTTATTGTTATAAGTGATGGTGCACCGGTTGATGATTCAACACTTTCTGTAAATCCAGGAAATTATTTAGAAAAAAGTTTGAGAGATACAATTGGTGAAATTGAAAAAAAGGATGAAGTTGAATTAATTGCTATAGGAATTGGGCATGATGTTTCAAGATACTATAGTAAGGCTGTAACAATAATGGATGTCGATCAGTTAGGTGAGGTATTACTGAATCAATTATCTACTACTTTTCATTTAGATAATTAAGAATTTAACCATTTCTTTTTTGCATTATCAAAATCATTATTCTCAATTGAATTTCTAATTTCCTTCATAAGATTATTCATAAAATATATATTATGATTAGTCAGAAGTTGTAACCCTAGTAATTCTTGTGCAGAAAAAAGATGATATAAATATGCCAGAGTAAAGTTCTTACAAGTATAGCAATTACATTCTTCATCTATTGGTTTTAAATTATTTTTATATTTAACATTTTTTAAGTTTATTTTTCCCTGTTTACCTTTTACTAAAGCTGATCCATGTCTGGCAATTCTTGTTGGGTTTACACAATCAAAAGTATCGATTCCATGTGCAACAAAATCCCATATATCCCTTGGATCGCCAATACCTAATAAATGTACTGGACGAGTATTATCTAATTTAGAAGAAGTAAAATGAACTATATCTTTCATTTCATCTTTATTTGATCCTAAACTTCCACCAATAGCAATCCCAAAAGTGTTGACTTTTTTTGTGTTAAATTCAATGCTTTCTTCTCTTAAATCTCTATAAATCCCTCCTTGAATAATCCCATACATTTCTTGTCTACCAGCTGAGCCATTTTTAGGATTATAATTAAGTTTAGAGTTAAATGCATTGATGGATCTTAAAGACCATCTATGACTTCTTAACATAGATTCAGATGTATATGTTTTATCTACATTATAAGGAGTGCATTCATCAAATACTAAGATGAAATCTGCTCCAAGATTTCTTTGAACCTCTATTGATTTTTCAGGAGATAACATATGAGTAGAACCATCTATATAAGACTTGAACAATGCGCCCTCTTCATTCAAATTTATTAATGTTTTTTTATTTTTTGAATTTGTTTTTCGTCCTTTTATTTCATCAGCAACTGAGCCATGTCCAAGAGAAAAAATTTGAAATCCACCACTATCTGTTAACATAGGTCCATTCCAACCCGTAAATTTATGAAGACCTCCATGTTGAGCTATTAGTTCACTACCTGGCTGAAGCATTAAATGGTATGTATTGGATAGTATAATTTGTGTATTATTTTTTTTTGCTTCAAGAGTAGAAAAAGATTTTAGTGCAGCTTTTGTTGCACAAAAAATAAATGCTGGAGTTTCAATATCACCATGTGGTGTAGAAATTTTTCCTGTTCTTGCTTTATCATTTATATTTGTTTTCTTAACTTTCCAAGAAAAGTTATTCATTAGTTTTTGGGACAAAAAACTTAGCTATATAAATAAAAGGAGTGTCAAGTAGGGCTATAAATATTCTAAGAAGATAAGTTCCTAAAATATAAATCATTATGACATTATACACACTTACTGGTTCAGGATTTAATAAGATCCAAGCAAAAATACTAAAGACAGTGTTATCAACCAAAGAGGAGATAATTGTAGATAAATTGTTTCTTAACCAGAGAGACTTGCCTAATATAGCTTGTTTCAAATAGTTATAGAACCAAACATCAAAATATTGGCTTATTAAATATGCTATCATACTAGCTATGAAAAATCTTGTCATAGGAGTAAATACATTTGATAAACTCTCTTGTACCCAATCTGCATCTGATGGTTGAAAACCAATAGTAATTACCATTAACAAAGTCATAAATAAGAATGCACTGAAACCGATTAAAATGTTAATTCTAGCTTTTTCCTTGCCATAATATTCAGATAAAATATCAGTACATAAAAATGTTGATGCAAAAAGAATAGTTCCTAATGCTACCGGTTCGGGTGAATAAAAAAAGTCTACTGTTTTTAAAACTTGAATATTTCCTGCAATTACAGCTAGAGCAGAGTAGATAAAAATTCCTATATATCCAAATATTCTTAAAAAAATAAGAATAGAAATAAAACAAAAAAGTAGCATTATGAACCACATTAGTTCAGTGCTGAGGGTATTAAGTATTGTTGTTAATTCAAAGAAAAATCCCATTACGAAATTTAATTAGATTTTGAGAGAATAGTTTTTTTTAATTTTTTAGCTTTTAATGGTAATTTAGAATTAGGTGTATTAATTAGAAATTCATCTAAACCACCTTTTTTTTCAACTGTTCGAATTGTACTAACAGCAACTTTCAATTGAAATTTTTGACCTAAAACTTCACTAACAAAAGTTATATTCTGAAGATTTGGTTTAAAACGTCTTTTTGTTCTATTTTTAGCATGACTAACGTTATTACCAGTTTGAAAGGATTTTCCAGTTAATTCACATCGCATCGACATATTGAAGATGCATGTAAATATAAATATTACTTTGTCAAGTATTCTAAATAGTAAATTTATCTATGATATAAGTTGGGGTTATTTGATGATTTTTAATTAAATTATTTATTTTATTTAAATCTTTATGGATACCAGATTTAACTAAAACACTTTCTATTTCAAAATTATTAGCTCCTTGAATATCATGGAATAATGAGTCTCCAATAGCTAATGTTCTTTTTTTTTCTAAATTAATTTTATTAGTGGTTTCAGCGTATATGCTTACATCAGGCTTACCTTTTATAATAACATTTCCACCCATTTTTTTGTATATTTCACCAATAGCACCCATACAAAAGACATTATTTTTACTGTTAGTTTCAACAGTTTCAAAGTCAGGGTTTGCACAATACATTGTTATTTCTTTTTTATAAGCTACCTCTAATAATGGAATGTAGTCAATAGGCTCTAAATTAATAAAAGGAGTACAAGCTAATATTAAATCTGCTTCTTCTATTTTTTCTACAAAATTAAAATTTAAACCATCTCTAAAATCTAGACCATCCTCTTTTTCTTCATCATAAATATGAAAACAATTTTTTCTATTTTTATCATCCAAAAAATTTTTTTTAAGTAATTGCCAAATCATTTCTCCACTTGTCACTGTATTTATAAAAGAATTTTTTTTAAAACCAAGTTTTGGCAATCTATCTATAGATGATTTTGATCTTTTTGATGAATTTGAAATTATAAACAAATTTTTATTATTATTATTAAGAATATTTATAGTATTAAAAGCATAATCGTATCCAAATGCTCCATCATGCATTACGCCCCATTGATCAATTATAAAATTGTCATAATCAAAGATAATTTCTTCAATGGATTTGATTTCTTTCACTGCTATACTGATTTTCCAATAACTTCAGATATATTTTTATACCCATCTGTTTTAGTAAGGTCAATCAAGTCACTTTTCATTCTATTTATTAAATTTGGACCAGAATAAACTAAAGCTGTATATAATTGAACCAAAGAAGCACCGGATTTAATTTTTTCATAGCAGTCCTTTCCACTTGAAATACCCCCTACTCCTATTAGAGGTATTTGACCATTTGTTAAATGATACATTTTTTTCAAAATTATATTTGATTTATCATACAGAGGCTTACCACTTAAACCGCCTTTTTTTCCTTTGTTTAAAGAAATTAAATTGCTCTCTCTTTTTATAGTGCTATTTGTAAGTATCAATCCATCTATGTTATTAGCTAAGGAAATTAAAGCTATATCTCTTAGTTGATCTTCATTTAAATCAGGTGAAATTTTAATTAATATTGGCTTGTTATTAATATTTTTTATTTCATCTCTTTTATCTATAATTTTTTTAATTAATTTTTCTATCTTTCCTCTCAATTGTAAATCCCTCAAACCTTCAGTATTTGGTGAAGATATATTTATAGTAATATAGCTTGCAAAATTGCCTAACTCTTCTAAACCCATTAGATAATCATCAATAGCTTCACTTGAATTTTTATTTTTTCCAATATTAACTCCTACAATCTTATTATTTAAGTAAGATTTTTGATGTTTAATTAAATTTTTTTTTATTTTTTTAATACCCTTATTATTAAAACCTAAACTATTGATGATGGCTTTATCTTCACTTAATCTAAATACTCTAGGTTTAGAATTACCACTTTGAGGTTGTGGAGTAATTGTACCAACTTCAAGAAAACCAAAACCAAATGAAAACATGGAATGCATCACTTCAGCATTTTTGTCAAAACCTGCAGCGAGTCCAATAGGATTTGGAAAATCTAAACCCATTAAATGTTGTGAAAGAATAGAGTCCTCAATATTTTTTTGTCTTAGTTTGAAATATTTTAAAAAATTTATTGTAATATTATGGGATAACTCAGGAGGAAATAATCTTAATATTTTTAATGAACTATTGTACAATAAGTTAATTATCTATTAATTTTTTTAGATAATCAATAGTTTCTCTTAAACCAAATAATTTAAAAAATGATCCTAGTCTAGGGCCTTGGTCCTGACCAAGCATAACTTGATATACAAGTTTAAAAAAATCTTTTAAGTTTTCAAATTTATGCTTTTTTCCAACTTCGTATAATAATGTTTGAATATCTTCAGATGAACTATTTTCATTAATATCATTTTCTAATACATTAATAATATCAATAAATACTTCTTTATTACTACTATCAATCTCTAAAAATTTCTTTTTAGGCAAAATAAAATCTTCATAGTAATTTAGTGCAAAGTCTATGAGACGGTCAAATTCAGGGTTGTTATCAGCGTTAATTTGATCATCATATTTATTAATAAAAGACCAAATTACTTTTTTATCTTTAGAATTAGAAACGTTTACTAGGTTAGTTAAAGTATTGAAGTTTATTTCTGATTTAAATTTTTTTGGTTTTCCGGAATGAATATGCCAAATTGGATTATCATACTGTTTATTTTTATCTAATTTTGAATAAGAATTATAATGAGCAAGATAATCATCTACAGTTTTAGGAATTACATCAAAGTGAAGTTTCTTTGCTGATTTTGGTTTTTGGAACATATAGAGTGCAAGACTCTCAGGAGATGCGTAACGCAGCCACTCATCTACACTAATACCATTTCCAACTGACTTAGAAATTTTTTCACCTTTTTCATCTAAAAACATTTCATAAATTAGATTAGTTGGTGGTTTTTTATTTAATGCTCTACAAATCTTGGATCCTAAATCAACACTTTCTGTAAGATCTTTACCACACATTTCATAATCAACATCAAACGACATCCATCTCATTGCCCAATCGACTTTCCACTGTAACTTACATTTTCCATTAATTACTTCTGTTTCAACTAACTTGTTTAAAGATGGATCTTTGTAAATAATTGTTTTTGAATCCATTTTATATTCTTCAATTTTTACTTGAAGAACCTCACCTGAGTTTTCACTTATTGGAAGAAATGGGCTATAAGTTTCTTTTCTCTCTGCTCTTAAGGTAGGTAAAATAATATCTAATATTTTTGAATAGTTTTCAAATATACTTAATATTGTTTCATTAAAATCTCCATTTTGATATTTTTCTGTTGAGCTAACAAACTCATAGTCGAAATTAAATTCACCTAAAAAACTTCTAAGTTTTGCATTATTATGATGCCCAAAACTTTCAAATTTACCAAATGGATCTGGTATAGAAGTAAGTGGCTTACCTATAAATTTTTCTAACATTTCTTTATTTGGAACATTTTCAGGAACTTTTCTTAATCCATCCATATCATCAGAAAATGTGATCAGTTTAGTTGGGCAGTCTATTATAGAGCTAAATGCATTTTTTACCATTGATGTTCTTACAACTTCACCAAAAGTTCCAATATGAGGTAAACCTGAAGGGCCGTAACCAGTTTCTAGTAATACATATCCCTTAGATGGAATTTTAAAATTTTGTAAACCACCATTTTTTTTAATGATTTGTAATGCTTCTTTAAAAGGCCAAGCTTTTAAGGATTGTACTAGTTCTTGATCAATCATTTAATTTTGCTCTAATTCTAATTTTTTTACCCAATAACAATTTTAATGAATTTGTGAAATTAAAAATTTCAGTTCCTAATTTATTAAATAATTCATTTTCTAAATCTAGAATATTATTAATAATATTATTAATTAAATCATTCCCTGCTGCAGTTAGAATTAAACTATCAGATCTTTTATCTTGTGGTTGTTGTTTAGATATTAATTTCTTTTCTTCTAGTTTGGAAACACGTAAACTAACAACTGATCTATCAATAGATGCATTTTTACATATATCCTGTTGAGTAATATTTATGTTTTGTTGCTGTAATAAATAAATTGTCTCGAGAATAAGATATTCATTTAATGTGATTTGACTCTCTTTTAATTTATGTCTTACTTTAGATTGCCATAAGTTTGATGTTTGCCAAATTAATAATGCTAATCTATTCTCATTTAGAGAAGTATCTGCCATTGTTTTTATACAAACTGTTTGTATACAAATTAATAATTTTTGTCAATACTATTCTGGTGCAATTTCTATCACTAAACCATCAAGCTCTTCAGAAAGATCAATTTGACAAGATAATCTGGAATTATTTTTAACATCAAAAGCTTGATCAAGCATAGATTCTTCATCATCATCCATATTTTTCAGCTTATTTGTCCATTTTTCATCAATATAAACATGACAGGTAGCACAAGCACAACATCCTCCACACGAAGCTTCAATATCGAAGCCATTATCTCTAAGCGTTTCCATTAATGTAAAATTACAATCATATTCAATTTCAGACTTTTTACCTGATCTATCTGTGATTATTAACTTTGGCATTAAACGCCTAGTTTTTTCTGAAGTTCTTTGGAAGATGTTGTGTATCTAAAAATGTTTTTCTTATCAGGAAAGCAATACTTGAATACTTCTTGAGCCATTAAGGCAGACTCGTGAAATCCTGATAGAATAAGCTTAAGTTTTCCTGGATACCAATTTATGTCACCAATCGCAAAGATTGATGGTGAAGAAGTTTCAAATTTTTCAGTGTCCACCTTAATTAAGTTCTCGTGTAAGTTTAAACCCCATTCAGCAATTGGACCTAGTTCCATTTTTAAGCCAAAAAATGGCAAAAGGTAATCTACTTCAATTTTTGATCTTTCATTATCGTTTTCGTATTCAAGCATTATTTTGCTATCTTGAATCTTTGAAATCTTTTTTATTTGGCCTTTTAAAAATTTAATTTTTCCTTTTGTTTCTAATTCTTGCATTTTTGAAACAGAATCCGGTGCTGCCCTAAACTCTTTTCTTCTATGTATTAGAGTTACATTGGAATCCTTAGATAATTCATTTGTCCAATCCAAAGCAGAATCCCCTCCTCCCGCAATTAAGAGTTTTTTATCCTTAAATATTATTTTGTCTCGAATTGCGTAAAAAACATTTTTGTTTTCGAAATTCTCAATATTCTCAATTGGAGGTTTTCGAGGTACAAAGCTTCCTGCTCCTGCGGCTATAACAATACATTTTGCTTCAACTTTTATGCCTATATTGGTCTCTACGATCCAACCATATTCTGTTTTAGCAATTTTCTCAACTTGTTGGTTAAGATGAAATTTAGGTTTAAACGGGTTTATCTGCTTAATTAACTCGTCAGTTAATTGTTGTCCTGTTACAACTGGTCTTGATGGAATATCATAAATTGGTTTTTCTGGGTACAATTCAGCGCACTGACCTCCAACCTTATCTAAATTGTCAACTAAATGACAATTTATGTTTAAGAGACCTAATTCAAATACAGCAAATAATCCTACCGGACCTGCACCTATAATTACTACATCAGTTTTTTCAGTCATATGTGAAAAATAACAACTTTTTTTATTATTTCTAGGGATTATATATATTCTGTATGAATTACGCTAATACCTCAAAATATTATAATCCAGCGATTTATATATGGCTATTAACAATAACCGCAATGGTTTTGTTAATTATAGTAATTGGAGGTCTAACAAGATTAACCGACTCTGGACTTTCTATGACCGACTGGCGTCCAATTTTAGGTATAGTTCCACCAATGAGTTTAGAAAGTTGGTTGGTTGTATTTGAAATGTATAAACAAACACCAGAATACAAAATAGTTAACAAAAATATGACGTTAAATGAGTTTAAATATATTTTTTGGTGGGAGTGGTTTCATAGAATATTTGCAAGAACCATTGGAGTTGTCTTTTTAATACCTTTAGTTTACTTCAGTTTTAAAAAACAAATTCAATTTTCACTCTATATAAGGCTTGGTACTGTCTTTTTGTTTGGTTTGTTTCAAGCAGTTATTGGATGGTGGATGGTAAAGAGTGGTTTGACTGAAAATCCTTATGTAAGCCCTTATAGACTTACTTTTCATCTTTTAAATGCTCTTATAATTTTTTCTATATTATTATGGATAGCAATGGATTACAGGTATTCTTCAAATATAAGTTTTTTATCTAATCCAAAAACAATTGAATTTTATATTTTAATTGCTGTAATCTTAATATTTATTACTATTGCAACAGGTGGATTTATGGCAGGAACCAATTCTGGACAATCTTTTAATACTTTTCCACTAATGAATGGAAAAATTATACCTGATGACTATGTGATTGATGATTTAGGTATTTATAATATTTTTGAAAATACAGTTGCAATAAATTTTAACCACCGCTGGTTATCAATATTTGTTTTTTTTTATATCCTATTTGTATGTTTTAGATTTATTAAATTTGATAATAAAAATGTTTCTAGTTATCTAGTTTACTTGGTTATATTTTTTCTCACTTTACAAGTTATTTTAGGAATTATCACACTTTTAAGCAATGTTTATTTACCAGTCGCAAGTTTACATCAGACTAATTCAATTTTGTTATTATCAACTTTATTAATTAGTTATCATCAAATTAAAATTAGAAAGGTTAAGAATGTCTAACAAAAATATATTTGTCTTTGGAGGAACAGGTTCTATTGGAAAATCATTATCAAAAAAACTTAAGAGTAATAACTATGATCCAGTAATTATTTCTAGAAATGAGACAGAATTAAAACAATTATCAGAGGAAATTGGTTGCGAATATAAAGTTTGTGATGTTTTAGATTTTGATAAAGTTAGAAGTATTTCTGAAGAATACAAAGATCGATTATGCGGTATTGCTTTTTGTGTTGGTTCTATAAATTTAAAACCTCTCAAAATGACTAAAGATGAAGATTTTATTGATTCTTTTAAGATAAATACACTTAGTGCAATAAATGCAATTAAGTTTAATCAAGAAACTTTAGCTAAAAATACCGGTAGTATTCTACTTTATTCAACTATAGCTGTTAAACAGGGTTTTACTAATCACACAATAGTCTCTACTGCAAAAGGTGCTATTGAAGGGCTTACTTTAAGCTTAGCTGCAGAATTTGCTCCAAAAATTAAAGTTAATTGTATTGCGCCAAGTTTAACTGACGCAAAAATGACACAAAAGTTGATTAGTAATGAAACTATTAAGAAAGCAATTGAAAATATGCATCCTCTACCTAAAATTGGATCTGGTGATGATTTCTCTGATATTGGAAGTTTTCTATTAAGTGATAAAAATAGTTGGATTACTGGACAAATATTTCATATAGATGGGGGAAGATCATCATTAAGAATTAAATCGTGAAATATATCTTTATAATTTGTTTATCAGTTTTTTCTTTTAGTGTTTTTTGTCAACCATTTCCTATACCAGAAGATAATGAAGTAAGTTACGATGTTATTAGAAAAAAGAAAAATATTGGAAGCTTAATATCAAAATTTATAGAAAATGAAGACAGTATAGTTGTGCATTCAGTCTTAAAGATAAATGTTAAAGTTTTATTTATTCCAGCATACAAATTTTTTCAAGAAACTAAAGAAACATGGACAAATGGAGAATTTGTATCAATAGATGGATTTACAGATTTTGAAGATGATAGGGAATACAAAATAATTGGAAATGATAAAGATAATTTTTTCATTGCTAGTGGTATGGATGGGCAAATAAAATTAGACAAAAATATAGTACCATTAAACTATTGGAATCCTGAAATGTTAAAAGAAAAAGAGGTATTTGACACTCAAAAGGGTATTGTGAGAACAATAGAAGTAGAGCAACTTGAAGATGAAAAAATTAAAATCAATGACATTGAAATATTAGCTAATAAGTATCTTTTCAATGCATCAAAAAACCCAAAAGATAAAGGACCATTTCCAGAATATACACTTTGGTATTTTGAAAAAGAACTCATGAAAATGGAATTCAAAAACCCTAATGATAAAAAAAATATTATAACAATAATTCGTAATGATTGGAGTCAATAGTTGCAAACTATATGGATTACCGGTGGATCTTCAGGTATTGGTTTTGCTACAGCAAAAGAATTTATAGGTAATAATTGGCAAGTTGTAATTTCTTCAAGTAATAAAATAAAACTTGAATCTGCAAAAAAAAAGTTAGAACTAAATAATCATAAAAATTTAGTTCATGCTATTGTGTGTGATATTTCTTCTAAAAATAATGTTGATGAAACGATTAATTCTATAGAAAAAAATATTGGTAAAATTGATATAGCATTATTAAATGCATCAGCTTATAGTCCAAACAAAAATCAAATATTTGATATTGCAAACTACGAATTACTAGTTGATGTAAATATCAAAGGCACTTTGTATTGTGTTAACAAATTAAAAGATGTTATGAAAAATAGAAATAATACGATAGCTATAATTTCTTCACCATTGGGATATAGAGGTTGGCCAACAGCAGGGGCATATGGTATTTCTAAGGCAGCACAATTAAGCTTGAGTGAGAGCTTGTATTTTGATTTTAAAAAGTTGAACATTAACGTTAGAGTTATATGTCCAGGTTTTATTGATACTGAAGCAACCAAGAAAAATAGCTTCAAAATGCCTTTTTTAAAAAGTGCTGAATATGCAGGAAAAAAAATATTTGATAGACTAACTAAAGGTAAAGAATTTGAAATAATTTTTCCCTATTTTATTGTATATTTTTTTAAATTTACAAGGATATTACCTTACAAAATATATTTTTATATTTGGAAAAAATTAGGGAATTTCTAGTTTAGTTCACCAATATAAATTCCAAGACCTTGAGCTACTCTGATTAAAGGATCATTTTTTTGAACTGTTTTTGAATATCCAGCAACTTGACTAAGCAATAAATCTCGTACACCTCTGTCTTTCCACACAACTACTCTATTAAATTTTTTCTTAGCTATTAAATCAACAGCATAAACTCCAAAAGCACTTGCGATCAAACGATCTCTGTGAGTTGGTTGAGCACCTCGTTGAACATGCCCAAGCACTGTTACTCTTGTCTCAGAATCTGTTATTTTATAAATTTCATCACCAAGATAATTTCCAATCCCTCCAAGGCGGACCTCTCCATCAACATATTTCACTGTAGCTTTTTTACCGTTTTCTTTTTTTACAGCTTCTGCAACAACAATTAATGCATGATTTCTTCCTTTAGATCTAAGAGTTTCAATATGATCAGCGATGGATTTTATTGAATATTGAATCTCAGGAATCAAAATAACATCTGCTCCTCCCGCAATTCCTGCATTCAAAGCAATGTGGCCTGCATCTCTACCCATCACTTCTAAAATCATAACTCTTCTGTGGCTTGCCGCAGTTGGTTGAAGCATATCTAAAGCATTTGTTGCTACGTCAACTGCAGTATCATATCCTATAGATAGTTCGTTATGCTTTACATCATTATCAATAGTCTTTGGAATACCTACAAAATTTATATTTCCTTTTTTTGTAATACTTTGAAGAATTTTCAAACTTCCATCTCCCCCAATACCTATTAGTGCATCTATTCCTAATTTTTTAAAACCTTCTATAACTAAATCAGATGAATCAATTTTTTTTCCATTCCTTATAATTTTTTTAAAAGGGTTACCTTTGTTATTTGATCCCAAAAAAGTTCCACCCATTCTCATTAAGCTGCCTTCAAAATTTTGTGGATCTAATTTGATAACGTCCAGTGGTTCTTTTAACAAGCCTAATGTTCCATCCTTAATTCCATAAACTTCCCAATTGTACTTATTATGTGCTCTTAATGTAACTGCTCTAATTACTGCATTTAAACCTGCACAATCTCCACCACTTGTTAAAATAGCTATTTTTTTTACCACAGGGCGTTTATATACTATTATTATATTTTTACTTATTTATTTTCATGGATGACATAAACAAACTTATAGAAATTTTAAAAAATTTTGAACAAGAACATAGAGATCTTGATGAAATACTTATTAGACTTCAAGAAAAAAATACT
This sequence comes from uncultured Alphaproteobacteria bacterium, assembly GCA_902525035.1. Lineage (GTDB taxonomy): Bacteria > Pseudomonadota > Alphaproteobacteria > HIMB59 > CACPNW01. Next base: position 111,042 of record CABZFN010000003.1, read on the forward strand.
GTAGATTTTTTGCAAATTCAAAGATTAAAAAAAAGAAAATTAATCCTAAAAGATAAAATATTAGAAATTCAAAATAAATTAGAGCCTGATAGTATAGCTTAAGCTAAAAAACTTTTTAAAAATTTAGGAGTATTATCCTTAATAAAAGATATTCTTTCCTTAATTTTTGGAATTTTTGATATTTTCTTAAGATTTTTATCGATATTTTCTTCAACGTCCTTCATTTCTTTTGAAAAAAAGACGAATAATGCATTAGTATAAACTCCTGATAAAATAAGTCTTTTTGTATAAAAATTAAAATCTGTTGAATTATCTCCAGCTAAATACCACATTGTATTTACTGAATTATATAAACTCTTTTTGGATATTTTATTATTTGTGGGCAGCAATAGATGGTTGAAGGTTTTTTTATAAAATTCTTTATCTTCATTTAATATATCAAATCGTAATAATAATATTTTTTTTATTCTTTTGTTAATTGGAAAATTAATTAAGTTAATTTTTTTTAATTTAAATTCAAGTTTTTCATTAATATTTTGTAGAGCATATTTTAATAAATCTTTATACCCATCTGGAAAAAAAAAGAATAAATCATTTTTTTCTATGTTTTGTTTTTGTAATTTTGAAAATATTTCTGATGACCAACCTTCAATTGATACAATTTTTTTTGCTTTTTTTAGAATATCTTCTTTTTTTTTATTTTCTGTTTTGTTCATTTTTCCAATATGTAGTTATTTCTTTTTCAAAACCAAAAGCATTTTTATGTGCTAAGCGTGATGTATACAAAATGCCGTTTAAATGGTCTACTTCATGTTGTACTACCCTTGCATGTAAGCCTTCAACTTCATTTTCGATTACTTTACCATCAAGATCAAATCCTGAATATTTAATTTTTTTAAATCTTCTAACTAAACCTTGCATGCCTGGAATTGATAAACAACCTTCCCAATCATCCTCAGTTTCTTTTTCCATGGGTGTAAAACTAGGATTTATTAATGGTGTTATCTCAATTTTATCTTTCTCTTCATTATCTGGATTACGAAATACGATTATTTTTTTTGAAATATGTACTTGGGGTGCTGCTAAACCTATACCGTTATAGTCAAGCATTGTTTCAGACATATCATAAACTATTTTTTTTAAAGAATCTGATGAGAATTCATTTATCTCAGAACATTCTTTAAGCAAGATGGGGTGACCGATTTTTGATATTTTGAGAATAGACACATGATAGATATAAGTATTTTTTCTAATATACCAATAGATTAATTCAATATATCCGTTTGCAAATAATATGAGTTTATGTTACTAGCCGGATCCAATGACACTTTTTGTGAATGTAAAAGATAATAACGTAGAACAAGCAATTAGGGCGTTAAAAAAGAAAATGCAGCGAGAAGGTTTGTATAAAGAAATGAAACTACGTAAACACTATGAAAAACCTTGTTTGAAACGAGCTAGAGAAAAAGAAGAAAATATTAGAAGAGCAAGGAAATCTGCAAAAAGAAATAACGATTAAGCAGAAAGACTTTTTACGATATCCTCACACATTTTTTTAGCATCTCCAAAAAGCATAGTCGTGTTATCTCTATAAAACAATTCATTATCAACACCGGAATAACCAGTTGCCATTGAACGTTTTACAAATAAAACACTCTGAGATTTTTCTACATCTAAAATAGGCATACCAAAAATAGGAGAGGACTCATCTGTTTTTGCAGCTGGATTTGTTACATCATTCGCCCCAATAACAAAAGAAACCTCTGTCATAGGGAAATCATGATTAATTTCATCTAGCTCCAGAACTTCTTCATAAGGAACATTCGCTTCAGCTAATAAAACATTCATATGACCTGGCATTCTTCCTGCAACTGGGTGTATTGCATATCTTACTTCTATTCCTTCTTTTTTTAATATATCACCCATTTCTCTTAAAGCATGTTGAGCTTGCGCTACAGCCATTCCATATCCTGGTACAATAATTACAGAGTCTGCATTTTTCATTATATATGCCGCATCCTCTGCATTACCTTGTTTAACAATTTTGTCTGAGTTATCCTTACTAGCGCTAGTATCTTGCTCGCCACCAAAACCTCCTAGAACAACATTAATAATGGATCTATTCATCCCTTTACTCATTATATAACTCAATATTGCACCAGATGCTCCAACAAGAGCACCAGTTATAATTAAGAGATTATTACTTAGGGTAAATCCTATGCCACAAGCTGCCCAACCTGAATAAGAGTTTAACATAGAAACGACAACTGGCATGTCAGCTCCACCAATAGGAATTACTACAAGAAATCCTAGTAATATTGAAACAATAACAATTGTCCAAAAGATTGTTGGAGATTGATTAATTACAAATAATACAATCAAGAAAATAATAAGAAGAAAAATTAGTGCATTTATAAGATGCTGGAACTTAAATACTATTGGCTTTCCTGAAATTGTACCTTGTAATTTTCCAAAAGCTAAAACTGAACCAGAGAAAGTAATAGCGCCAATAAATGTTCCAATACTCATTTCAACTAAACTAGCAGTTTTTATCGAACCAACTTTTCCAATACTAAAAGCTACGGGATCATAGAATGCAGCAGCAGCAACAAATACAGCAGCTAAACCTACTAAGCTATGAAATGCCGCTACCAATTGAGGTAATGCTGTCATCTCAATTCTTAGAGCAATAAATGAACCTATAGCACCACCAATAAGTATCGCGGCACCAATTTCATAATAACTAAGAACTGATTTGAACATTAGCGTTGTGAACACCGCTATAATCATTCCAATAACACCAAAAATGTTTCCCATTCTTGAAGACTCAGGGTGAGATAAACCTCTTAGAGCAAAGATAAATAATAACGCAGAAATTAAATATAATATCGCAACCATGTTATAAGACATTATTCTTTTTCCTTTGTTTTTTTTGTTTTTTTCTTAAACATTGAAAGCATTCTATATGTTACTAAGAAACCTCCAAAAATATTAACTGAAGCTAATACAACACCAATTAATCCAAAAATTTTTGAAGTATCAAAACCTTGCGGACCGGCTGCCAATATTGCCCCAACAATAATTACACTTGATATTGCATTTGTTACACCCATCAATGGACTATGTAATGCAGGAGTGACTGACCAAACTACATAATAACCAATAATACAAGCTAAGAAAAATACTGTTAGTCCAATAACAAAAACATCTGAAGAATGTGCTTCCATATTATTTAAATTGCTCCAATCTTACATCCCCATCATGCGTTAACAAAACAGAATTAATTATTTCATCATCAAAATCAAAATTTATTTTTTTATTTTCTTTATCAATTAATAAACTTAAAAAGTTAGAAATATTTTTAGCATACAGTGCTGATGCATCTTTAGCTACTCTTCCAGGAACATTGCCATAACCAACGATTTTTACTCCATTATGCAAAACTATTTCATTCATTTTACTTAAAGGACAATTACCACCAGCTTCCACAGCCAAATCAATTACTACTGAACCTGGTATCATCGAAGAAACCATGTCTTCTGTAATTAAAACTGGAGCTTTTTTCCCAGGAATAAGAGCTGTACAAATTACTATATCTTGTTTTGAAACTGTTTCAGCTATCAATTGAGCTTGTTTTTTCTTATAATCTTCACTCATTTCCTTTGCATAACCACCTGCGGTTTCAGCATTTTGAGCTTCATCATCTTCAACCATTATGAATTTTCCACCAAGACTTTCAACTTGCTCCTTAGTTGCTGCTCTTACATCGGTGGCAGAAACTACAGCGCCAAGTCTTTTTGCTGTTGCAATAGCTTGTAAACCAGCAACTCCTACACCAAGTATCATAACTTTTGCTGGATTTACTCTTCCGGCAGCAGTCATCATCATTGGAAAAGCTTTTCCAAATTGCTCCGCTGCATCAATGACACTTCTATACCCAGCTAAGTTAGCTTGGGATGATAAAACATCCATACTTTGTGCTCTGCTTATTCTAGGAATTAATTCCATACAGCATGATGATATTTTGTTTTTGTTTAAGTTAGAAAATTCAGATTTATTTTCATATGGGTTTAAAATTCCAATAAGTAATGAATTACTTTTTAAGTTATTTATGTCATCAGTGCTTGGCATTCTAACACATAAACAAACATCAGCCTTCAAACATTCTGATCTAGTAACAATTTTTGCTCCAGCTTCCTCATAATTTGAATTTTGATATCCTGAAGTTTCTCCAGCTCCATTTTCAATTATAACTTCAAAACCCAATCTAGAAAAAAGCTTAACAGATTCAGGGGAGATTGAGACTCTTGTCTCATTGTTATCATTTTCTTTAATAGCAGATAAGAGCATGAGTTCTTATATTGATAGGTTCTCTAATTTTAAAGCTTTTTGTTGATTTTCCATTAATTTTTTTGAGTTAAAATCCTCAATGAGTTCATGGAATATTCTATACCAATTAACTTCAGCTTTTAAATGCATAAAAACAGAACCTAAGCCTACTGCTGCTCTATCCATAAAGACAAATTCTTTTGGAGGTTTAACACCTCCTAACTTTTTGAGCTCTTGATGAACCTCTGATGCAATTTTTGCTCCATATATACCACTATCACTTTCTTGTATTTTTTGAACTTTATCTTCTATCAAAGGTGAATATAAAAAACCTGCCCATTTATTTAATACTTTTAATTTCTCTTTGGTAATATCTGTGAATCCCCATTGTTCATAAGCATGAACTGCCTTTGAATTATCTTTTTCTTGAAGAGCAAAATATAAGTCAATAACACCTTGAATGAAATTGCCATTAAAAATTCTCATACAACCAAAATCATAAATATTAATGCTAAGATCTTTTTTTTGTACAGAATAATTTCCTAAATGTGGATCTCCATGAAGCACGCCGTATTCAAAGAATGGTTTATACCACGCTTTATACATATTAGATGCTAATGTATTTCTTGTTTCTTTAGGAGATTTTTTAAAATTCAAAATAGGCTCACCATCAAGCCAACTCATAGTTAGCAATCTCTTTGTAGATAATTTATCATAGGTTTTTGGAACATGAACAAAATTTATATTTGAAAATATATTTCTAAATACAGCCATTAACTTTTTCTCTCTTTCGTAATCTAGCTCTTCTTTAAGTCTGTCTGTGATTTCTTTGTATACTTCATCAGTTTTGATCGCTTTATTATAAGACTGATAAATTGAAAAAATCATTTTTAATTGGGAAAGATCAGCACTAACTGCTGAGGCCATGTCAGGGTATTGTAGTTTGCAAGCAACAATCTCATCATTTTTTGTTTTTGCTTTATGAACTTGTCCTAGGGAAGCAGCTCTTGTTGCTTCTTTATCAAACTCAATAAAATTCTTTTGCCAGTCCTGCTTTAATTCTGCAGCCATTCTTCTTTTAACAAACAACCAACCCATTGGCGGAGCATTAGACTGTAAATGCATAAGCTCTTGCGCGTACTCATCAGGAAGTAAGTCAGGTATAGTTGCTGATAATTGTGCCACTTTCATTAATGGCCCTTTAATACTTCCAAGAGCAGCTCTTATTTCTGAAGCATGTTTTTCTTTATCTAACTTAACACCTAAATATCTTTGACTTGCAAGTTTAGTGGCTAATTTTCCCACAACACCACCAACTTTCGCATACCTGGTAAGTTGCTTTGTTAGAGATTTTGCTTCTTTATCTTTCATCAATTTTATTCTTCTAATTGGTCAATCAAATTCTCAATAACATTAACTCCTTTTTGCCAGAAATCTTTATTTTTCGGATTTAACCCAAAAGGCTTTAATAGTTTATCATATGTATCACTTCCACCGCTCTCTAACAAAGTAATGTATTTGTCTTCAAATTGAGGGAGTTTGTTTTCGTAAACGTTAAAAAGAGAATTAACAAGACAATCACCAAAAGCATATGCATAAACATAGAATGGTGAATGAATAAAATGAGGTATGTAGCTCCAGAAATATTTGTAATCATCATTAAGTTTTATTGAAGATCCTAAGCTTTTCTTTTGAACATCAATCCAAATTTCACAAATCTCGTCAACACTTAATTCTTTGATTTTTCTTTGATGATGAATACGTTTTTCAAATTCAAAAAATGCAATCTGCCTCACAACAGTGTTTAGCATATCTTCGACTTTGTTTGCTAAAAGCCCCTTACGTTCATTTTCTTTTGTTGTAATAGATAAAAGAGATTTAAAAGTTAACATTTCGCCAAAAACACTTGCAGTTTCAGCAAGGGTTAACGGTGTTGAAGAATTAAAATAAGTTTGTTTTTGTCCTGCTAAATATTGATGAATTCCGTGCCCTAGTTCATGAGCAAGAGTTGCTATATCTCTTGCTTTACCCTGATAATTTACAAGTATAAATGGATGAGCTGATGGAACAGTTGAAGCAGCAAAAGCGCCAGGAGATTTTCCCGGGATTACTGGAGCATGTATCCATGAATTTTCAAAAAATTTATTTACAATATTTCCTGCTCTCTTATCAAAATTTGAATAAGCATTAGATACAATTTGTCTTGCATCTTTCCAGGAATAAATACTCTGTGATTGAAAAGGAAGAGGTGCATTTCTGTCCCAATACATTAAAGGTTTCTTTTTTAGCCATTTAGATTTTATTTTATAATAACGATGAGCAATTTTTGGATAATTTTCTTTTATTGTTTCAGTTAAAGCTTCTACAACTTCATCTTCAACAACATTAGATAAATTTCTTGAACTGACTGGATTTGGCAATCCTCTCCATTTATCATTGATTGATTTGTCTTTTGCAAGATTATTAGTAATAGATGCAAACAAACTAATGTTATCCTTTAAAACAGCAGATACTACCTCAGCTGCTTTTTTACGATTTGATTCTTTTTTATCAGAAAGAAAATTAAATATTTCAGCACTAGATAAATTTTTTCCCTTAAAGGGAAATTTTAGAGATGCAATTGTATCATCAAATAGTCTGATCCAGGCTGATCTAGAAGTAATACTTTTTTCTTGGAGTAATTTTTCTGTTTTAACATCTAATTGATAAGGTTTGAATTTTCGAATATTTTTTATCCAGTTTTTGTAAATCTCTAGTTTTTTATCAGCATAAATTTTTTTTAAATTTTTTTCAGAAATTTCATTTATCTCAAGACTAAAGAAGACAATTGAGGAGGCAATATTAGTTATTTGCTCCTGCATTTGTTGATAAAAAATTTTATTTTTTTCATTGTTACCATCCTCTGCAACTAATAAATGTGCATAAGACATAATTTTATCTATTTTTATATCAATATCCTCTAATTCAATAATGGCTTTTAAGAGTTGATTAGAACTAATCTTGATAATTTTGGATGCGTATTTTTTCTCAAATTTTTTAGTTGATATTCTGAGCTTATTTAAATCATTATAGAGCTTCTTGGCTTTTGGCGATTCATATAAGTCCTTTAAATTCCAAATTGGTAGTTTGCCAAGGGTATTTTTTGTTGAATTTTGATAATTTTTTTGTTTCATATTTTACTATTTCGATATAGGTCTAATATCAGAGCTTTGTAGGGAGGATAGAAAGCATGATTGTTAATTTTGACGAATTTAATAGCATACCGGGTATATTTTATCATCAAGCAAATGATCTAAAAGATCAACCATATTTATGGAAGAAAGAGAATGATAAATATGTTTCTTTAAGCTGGTCACAAGTAAAAGAACAAGTTGAAAGTTTAGCAACATACTTAAAAGATCTAGGAATTTTAGAGGGAGATAGAGTATTAATTTTATCTGAAAATAGGCCTGAATGGCAAATCAGTGATTTAGCAATAATGTCCATAGGAGCAATTTCAGTGCCTGCTTATACAACAAGCACAACCAATGACTATAAATATATTATTGAGCAATCTGGTGCTAGATGTGCCATCGTATCATCTCACGAGTTAATGAAAAAAGTTCTACCTGCAATAGAAAAAATTTCACATTGTCAAAATGTAATAAAAATCAATGATGATAATGAAACTTATACAGAAATAGTAAATATTTTATCATACAGTAAAATTATAAATGACAATTTAGAAAAAAGTAAAAATTCTAATGAAATAGAAGAATTATCAAAAAATTTTAAAAGAAAAGATACAGCATGTATTATTTATACATCTGGCACTGGAGGCAATCCTAAGGGAGTGATGTTAAGTCATGGAGCTATGCTGAGAAACTGTGCTTCCTGTGATAAATTACTTGAGAGTCTAACCAGTGATTTAACAAAAGAAATTAGATATTTATCATGGTTGCCATTATCTCATTCATATGAGCATACTCTACAATTTTTAGAAATGGGGCAAGGTGCACAAATCTATTACGCTGAAAGTATAGATAAATTATTAGTAAATATGGCTGAGGCTGCACCACATTTTATGACAGCTGTTCCAAGGTTTTATGACTCTTTACACACTCGTATTTCACAAGGTCTAAAAAACCAAAGTAAATTAAGTCAACGCTTCTTTGCAATTACATTAAATCTAGGAAATAAAAAATATTTTGGTGAACAGATGAGCTTCTCTGAAAGATTTATGAATGGATTGATGGATAGGATAGTAAGAAAAAAAGTTAAGAAAAGATTTGGTGGAAGTCTAAGAGCATTGATATCAGGAGGTGCAGCACTAAATTTTGAAGTTGGATTATACCTAAGTGCACTTGGCCTTCCATTACTTCAAGGCTACGGACAAACTGAAACTGCTCCTGTTATTTCTGCAAACCCTCCTGAAAAAATTAAACTAGATACTGTTGGAAAAGTTCTTCAAGGAAATGAAGTGAAAATTTCTGAAGATGGGGAAATTTTAGCTCGTGGTGAACTAATTATGAATGGTTATTGGAATGATCCTGAGTCAACTAATAAAACTATAATTGATGGGTGGGTTCATACAGGTGATATTGGTGAATTTGATGAAGAAGATTATTTAAAGATAACGGATAGGAAAAAAGATATTATTGTAAATGCTGGTGGAGATAATATTTCTCCTTCAAGAATAGAGGCAAAACTAGATATTGAACCTGAAATTGCTCAATCAATGTTGTATGGAGATTTCAAAAATTACCTAGTTGCAATCCTTGTGCCTAATAAAGATTTAGCTTTAGAATGGGCAAAAGAAAATGATGTTGAGAGCGATTTAAAAAAAATAATTCAAGATTCTTCATTTAATAAAAAAATAAAAGAAGTTATAGATAAAATCAATAAAAGCCTTTCTAGTATTGAACAAATAAGAAAATTTATTTTAATTGATCACGAGTTTACAATTGAAAACAATATGATGACTCCTTCCATGAAAGTAAGAAGGTTTAAAGTAAAAGAGATGTATGGAGAAAGTTTAGAGAAACTATATTAAGTTTCTCCTTTATCAAATTTTTCTTTTTGTTCAGGAATGATTTCTTTTTGAAATCTTGTTTTCCACTCTGAGTATGGCATACCATAGATCATTTCTCGGGCTTCATCGTATGAAATAGAAATATTTTTCTTCTCTGCAGCACTAACATACCATTTTGAAAGACAGTTTCTGCAAAAACCTGACAAATTCATTAAATCAATATTTTGAACATCAGTTCTATTTTTTAGATGATGAATCAATCTTTCTGCAACATCAGCAAGTAAATCTCTATCAAAGTTTTTGGACATATTACGTAAATAAATTATATAAATCTTTTTTTGTGTTATATATATAATAATTAATGAAACGTAACAGAAAAGCTAAAATTTTAGCTACACTAGGACCTGCATCATCAGATAAAAAAATAATAGAAGACTTATTTGTTGCAGGATGTGATGTTTTTAGATTAAATTTTTCACATGGTGATTTAGAGAGTCATAGAAAAAATTATGAAAATATTAGATCTCTTGAAGAAAAACATAATCATGCATCATGCATATTAGCTGACTTACAAGGACCCAAATTAAGAGTGGGTACATTTAAAAATACAAAAGAAAATTTAGTCAAAGGTCAAAGTTTTGTATTAGATCTTTCAAGTGAGCCTGGAGATAATAATAGAGTTAACTTTCCTCATGGAGAGATTTATGATTTTTTAACACCTAATTCTATTTTATTAGTAAATGATGGAAGGATTAGATTACAAGTTGTTGAACAAAAAAAAGATAGTTTGATTACAGAAGTTTTAAATGATGCTGAAATCTCAAATAATAAAGGTGTTAATATTCCTGATGTTATTCTTCCTATAGACGCCCTTACTAAAAAAGATGAATCTGATCTTATGAAAGCATTAGATATGGGAGTTGATTGGGTTGCACTTTCCTTCGTGCAACAAGCAGAGGATATACACAAACTAAAAAAAATAATTAACAACAAAGCACTCGTGATGGCAAAAATTGAAAAACCATCAGCAGTAAAAAATATTGATGATATTATAAATGCTGCAGATGGTATTATGATAGCGAGAGGTGATTTAGGTGTTGAAATGCCAACAGAACAAGTTCCTATAGTTCAAAAAAATATTATTAAAAGATGTAGACATTTTGGTAAGCCAGTAATTGTTGCTACTCAGATGCTTGAAAGTATGATTGAAAATCTTGTTCCAACTAGAGCTGAAGCATCTGATGTTGCTAATGCTATTTATGATGGAACAGATGCAGTAATGTTATCTGGAGAATCGGCTGTAGGAGCGCATCCTCTTGAAGTAGTAAAAACAATGAATAAAATTATAGAAAATGTTGAGAATGATAAAAATAATTATGATTTACAAATAATTAAGGAAAATATTGATGATGTTGATAATACAGATGCAATAACTTTAGCAGCTTATTCAATTGCAAAAAAATCAGATGCAAAAGCAATTATTACATTTTCTCTTAGTGGAAGAACAACTACTAGAATGGCTAGAGAAAGAGCGCCGGTTCAAATTGTTGGATTATCTCCAAATATTATTACTACAAGAAAAATGCAATTATATTGGGGGGTAAACTCTTGTCATACGCAAGAGGATGCTCAAAATGCTCAAGACATGGTTAATATTGCATGTAGAATTGCAAAAAATAAAAAATTAGTACAGCCAGGAGATAACGTTGTTATTTCAGCTGGTGTTCCATTTGGAAGTGCTGGTACTACTAATCTACTTAGATTGGCTGAAATAATCGCTAATACAGATCTTAAGTAAGTTTATTGCAAGCTTCTTTAATTCTGTTGCACGCATCTTCGAGAACTGCATCACTAGTTGCATAAGATAATCTAAAATAAGGTGACAATCCAAATGCTGCTCCATGAACTCCTGCAACACCTTGATCCTCTAAAAGATAGGTCATGAAATCTTCATCATTAGAGATTTGACTTCCATTAAGTGTCTTCTTTCCGATTATGCCTTCACAATTAGGATAGACGTAAAAAGCCCCTTCTGGTTTTTGGCATGTAATCCCGTCGATATTATTTAATTTATTCAATACTAAATCTCTGCGTTTTAAGAACTTTTCATTATGTTCTTTTATAAAATCCTGAGGACCACTTATTGCTTCCACAGCAGCTGCCATTGTAATTGAAGAAGTTGATGTTGTACTTTGCGATTGTATTTTGTTCATGGCAGCAATAATCTCTTTTGGAGCCCCACAATACCCAAGCCTCCATCCTGTCATACAATATGATTTTGAAACACCATTAAGTGTCAAACATCTTTCTTTTAATGAAGGCTCAATAGATGCAAGAGTATGGAATTCTAGTTCGTCATAAATAATTTTTTCGTAGATATCATCACACATTATAAGAACATTAGGATATTTTTTTAGGATATGTGCTAAATCTTCTAACTCTTTTTTTGAATAAACTGAACCAGTTGGATTGCTAGGACTATTTAACATCAACCATTTTGTGTTGGAGTTAATATTTTTATCTAGTTGTTCCGGAGTAATCTTAAAGTTCTGTGATTGAGGACATTCAACTATGACGGGCTTACCTTCTGCTAATAAAACTATATCTGGATAACTAACCCAGAAAGGAGCTGTTATTATGACCTCATCTCCTGGATTAATTGTTGCCATCATAGCATTATAGATAATATGTTTCCCACCGACACCACATATGATTTCATCTAATTGATAATTTATATTATTATCTTCCCTAAATTTTCTTTGAATTGCTTTTTGTAATTCAGGCGTCCCTTTGCCTGGCACATATTTAGTTTTACCCTCTTCCATCGCTTTACTAGCTGCATCTCTTATGTTTTTTGGCGTATTAAAATCTGGTTCACCTGCTGCAAGAACAATTACATCCTTACCTTCATCCTTTAAAGCCTTAGCTTTAATATTAATACCCACTGTCATTGAAGGCTTAATTTTACTTAGTCTATCTGCAACAAAATTCATTTAAATTATAAAATGTTCAATAATTAGACTAGCACAAGTTAACAACAAAAAAATAGCAAAAATTTTTCTTAATACTAACTTATCTATATTTGTTGAAACTTTTGCACCAATTCCAGCAGTAATTATACTAGTTATAGATATAAAAAAAACTATTACAATGTTTACGAAACCTAATGAATAAGTAGGAAGATTATTGATATTTGATCCAGTATACATGAATGTTAATGCTCCAGGAAAAGCAATCAGAAATCCAAAAACAGCAGATGTACCAACTGCTTCGTGAATTTTTTTTGAAAACATTGTTAAAGTAGGAACACTAAAACTCCCTCCTCCAATTCCAATTATTGAAGATAAAAAACCAATAGAAGAGCTTATTAAAAAATTAATTATGTTAGATGAAGGTAAATCATTACTTACAATTATAGGATTTTGTTGAAAGAGCATATTTAATGAAATTAAAAATGCCAAAATAACAAAAAGAATAACTAAACTCTGCCCTGATATAGAGCTTGCTGAAAACGAACCTACAATTGATCCAATAATTATTCCAATTGCCCATTTTTTTACAATTATCAAATTTGTATTCTTAAGTTTAATATGTGATCTTATTGATGAAATTGATGTAAAACAAATCACTCCCAGAGATGATGCTACAGCAACATGCATTACTATATCAGAGTTATAACCTAGATTAAGTAAAATAAAATATGTTACAGGAACTATTATTATTCCACCTCCAACTCCTAACAAACCTGCAATGAAACCAGAAATTAGTCCTGTTAATAAAAAAATAAATACTATTGAAGTCAAATAAATTTCCGTATTTTAAGTTTTATTAATGTAGTAAACAATTTAATATAAAAGTAAATAAGACTATGAAACATGTACATTGGATAGGAACAGGATTATCTTCTATACCTGGAATTAGAAGATTAGCTAAAAATTTAGATAATCTTACAGTATGGAATAGAACATTAGATAAAGCTTTAAAGAGTATTGATCATGTAGATAAAAATAATGTGAATGCAAAACAGTTTGATATTGATTTATTATTTAATGAAACAAAACCAGGTGATATTGTTATTTCTCAACTTCCGGCAAACAAACATATAGAAATAGCTGAGCTTTGTTTAAAACATAAATGTCATTTTGCATCTACAAGTTACCTTAATCCAGAAATAAATGCGCTGAATACAGATGTTAAAAAAGATAATTTAGTATTTATAAATGAGGTTGGTTTAGACCCAGGTATCGATCATTTTTTTTCTCATTTACTTGTTACTGATCTAAAAAAAATCTCGACTAAAAAAATAGAAGTAATATATGAATCATATTGTGGTGGTTTCCCCGCAATTCCGAATGATTTTAAATATAAATTTAGTTGGTCACCTGCTGGAGTAATTAAAGCCTTAAATAATGATGCAAAGTATATAACAAAAGGTAAAATAAATACTGTCACTCCTTATAAATCTATTAGTTCTTACTCAATATCTGGTGAAAATTTTGAAGCTTATCCAAATAGAGATTCAACACCTTATGTAAGTGAATACTTGTTTGATGAGAGATGGAAAATAAAAGAATTTGTTAGAGGTACTTTGCGACTTGGTGGTTGGAAAGAGGCATGGCGAGATATCTTTTCAATGCTTGAAAATGGATCGGATAATATAGAAGCTGACATAAATCAAAAAAGTGAAGAATTGTTAAAAGATAATAAATATCTGCTAGATGAAGAGGATCGAGTTGTACTTTCTGTAAAACTTAAAGCTTTTGAAAAAAATCATAAAATTTTTGATAGTTCTTATTTTTTAGATGAAAAAGGTAGTGGTGAAAATACTGCAATGGGTAAACTTGTATCAATAACTTTATCAGCTGCTATTGATCTAATTATGGATAATAAAATTGACTATGGTGTAACAACTGCACCACATAAAACAGAAAATATAATGTATTTTTTTAAAATTTTAAAAGATCATAAAATTAATATCCAACAAGAGAATGGATAATCTATTAACCTATATTGGTATTGTTAGAGAGTCTAGAAATGATGAAAATAGAACTCCTATAGTTCCAATACATATTAAATATATCAAAGAAAATAATCCAAATATTAATTTTATCATTCAACCTTCAGATAATAGATGTTTTTCTGATAAAGAATATGAATTATCTGGTGCTAAAATTAGCGAAGATTTACAAAAATGCTCAGTAATATTTGGGGTTAAAGAAATTGATCCAAATTTTTTAATTAATAATAAAACATATCTTTTTTTTTCTCACACCTTCAAAATTAATAAAGATCAAAAATATATTGAAGAAAAGAAGGAAGAATTACTATTATCGATATTAAATAAAAAAGTGAAGTTAATTGATTATGAAAATATTAGGGATAAAAAAAATAATAGATGTTTAGGTTTTGGAAGATTTGCAGGTATTGTTGGTTGTTATAATACTTTAAATTTATTTCTTAAAAGACTTGGAAAACAATCTCTTGCTAGTGCTTATAAAATAAATGATTATAAAAGACTTGTTTTAAATTTAAAAAATTTATATTTTCCTAAGACTAAAATTCTAGTTACTGGTGATGGAAGAGTTTCAAAAGGAGTCATTGAACTTTTAAATCAAACAAATATTAAAGAAGTGTCAAAAAAAGATTTTTTAGATAAAAAATTTGATGAACCTATTTTCTGTAATTTAGAAACTAGAGATTATATGATCAATAATTATTCCAATGATTTTAACCTTGAGCATTTTATTAAAAATCCAAGAGAGTATTCTAGCTCTGCATTACAATATTTAAAAAAAACTAATATATTTATAAGTGCACATTATTGGGACCCATCTTCTCCAAAAATATTTGAGAATGAAGATATAAAAGATTTATTAAATTTAAATATTGTTGGAGATATTACTTGTGATATTAATGGTTCTGTCCCAACTACAATTCGATCAACAACAATTGATAGTCCAAATTATTGGATCGATAGAAAAAATTTAAAGGAAATTGAACAAAATAATGATGGTATTGCTATAATGGCAGTTGATAATTTACCATCTGAATTACCTCGGGATTCAAGTACTGAATTTAGTGAAGGAATAATAAATGAAGTTCTTCCTTATTTATTAAAAGAAGATGATGGAAGAATATTAAATGGAACTATAACAGCTGAAGGTAGTTTTTTAGAAAAGTACAATTATTTAAATAATTATATTGATATTAATGAATAAAGTAGAAAAAAAACATTATCACTCCTCGGAAATCACAACACCTTTTAAAATTGTAAGTGATTTTAATCCAAGTGGTGACCAGCCTGAAGCGATTAGAAGTATTGTTAAAAGTCTAAATGAAGGAGAGCAAGAACAAGTTCTCTTAGGTGTCACTGGATCAGGTAAAACTTTTACTATGGCTAAAGTAATTGAAAAAGTTCAAAAACCAACTTTAATAATGGCCCCAAATAAAACATTAGCAGCACAGCTTTATGGGGAGATGAAAAATTTATTTCCAAATAATGCCGTCGAATACTTTGTTAGTTATTACGATTATTATACACCTGAAGCATATGTTCCAAGATCTGATACATATATTGAAAAAGAATCATCAATAAATGAACAAATTGATCGCTTAAGACATTCAGCTACAAGATCTCTAGTGGAAAGAAGAGATACAATTATAGTTGCTTCAGTGTCTTGTATTTATGGTATTGGTTCAGTTGATGCTTATTCTTCAATGTCATTTACCTTAGAAAAAAATCAATCACTAAGCCGAGATATTATCATTAGAAAGCTGGTAGAACTTTTATACAAACGACGTGATATGGATTTTAAAAGAGGTAGTTTTAGAGCTAAAGGAGATATTTTAGAAATTTTCCCTTCTCATTATGAAGATATTTCTTGGAAATTATCTATGTTTGGTGATGATATAGAAAGTATATCTCAAGTAGATCCACTTACAGGAGAAAAACTAGGTGAGCTTGAACAAATACGAATATTTGCAAACTCTCATTATGTAACTCCAAAACCAACAATAAAAAAAGCAATTACAATGATTAAGACAGATTTAAAAAAACAATTAGAAATTTTTGAGAAAGAAAAAAAATATTTAGAGAGACAAAGATTGGATGAAAGAACGACATTTGACTTAGAAATGATGGAAACTACTGGTAGTTGTAATGGTATTGAAAATTATTCTAGATATTTATCAGGAAGAAGTCCTGGTGAACCTCCACCAACACTTTATGAATATATACCAGAAGATTCACTATTATTTATTGATGAAAGCCATCAGACATGTGGCCAAATAGCTGGAATGTATAAAGGAGATTTTTCAAGAAAATCAACTTTGGCTCAATATGGTTTTAGACTACCAAGTTGTGTTGATAATAGGCCTTTAAAAAGAGAGGAATGGGATGCAATGCGACCTCAAACTATATTTGTAAGCGCAACCCCAGGAGATTATGAACTTGAAAAGACAGGCGGAACGTTTGTAGAGCAAGTAATTAGACCTACTGGTTTGATTGATCCACCAATTGAAATAAGGCCTACTAAACATCAAATTGATAACTTAATTGATGAATGTAAAAAAACGATTGATAAAGGTCATCGAGTTCTCATAACTACACTAACTAAAAAAATGGCCGAGGATCTGACAGAATATATTAATGAAGAAGGATTAAAAGTACGATATCTTCATTCAGACATTGATACATTAGAAAGAATAGAAATAATCAGAGACTTAAGGCTTGGAGTTTTTAATATACTAGTTGGGATTAATCTTCTTAGAGAAGGTTTAGATATTCCCGAATGTGCTTTAATGGCAATTTTAGATGCTGATAAAGAAGGATACCTTCGTTCCAGAACTAGCTTAATACAGACTATAGGAAGAGCTGCAAGAAATGTTGAAAGTAAGGTGTTAATGTATGCTGATAACATAACTACTAGCATGAAAGAAGCAATGGAAGAAACAGATAGAAGAAGATCTAAACAACTTGAATATAATGAAATTAATAAGATAACACCTGTTAGTATAAAAAAGAATATTCAAGAAATAATTGAGAATACTGCTGAACAAGATCATGTTACTGTTGAAATTGATAATGCTAAAGAATTAGTTGGAAAAGATCTAAATAGACATATTAAAAATTTAGAGAAAAAAATGAATGAATTTGCTTCAAAACTTGAATTTGAAGATGCAGCAAGATTACGAGATGAAATCAATAGATTAAAAGCAAAAGAAGTGGGTCTTTCTAATAAAGTTTTGCAGTTTAAAAAGAATTAATGGATATTGTATTTTCAGAAACTAACCAAACTGGAATCATTAAACTAAATCGTCCTAAAGCTTTAAATGCTCTAAATTTAGAAATGGCAAAAAAATTCCATGACAAATTATTAGAATGGGAAGAAAAAGATAATATCTTAAGAGTATTGTTATTTGGAGAAGGTAAACATTTTTGTGCAGGAGGTGATGTAAAATCTCTTGTTCTTGCTGGAAAAGAAAACTCTTTAAAACATGATTTTTTTAAAATTGAGTATAAACTTAATTATTTAATAAGCCAATTTAGTAAAGAATTTCTTTCAGTTTGGAATGGTGTAGTGATGGGAGGCGGGGCTGGTTTATCAATTTATGGTGACCACAGATTGGCAACAGACAATTCAAAATTTGCAATGCCAGAATCTGCCATTGGTTTTTTTCCAGATGTTGGTGGAAGTTATTTTTTATCAAATCTTCCAGGTAATATTGGTAAATATATTGGTTTAACGGGGGAGGTTTTAGGCTTAAATGAATTAATTTTTTTTGGATTAGCAACACACTACTTTAGAAGTAATAAAATAGAAGATGTTAAAGAAAATTTTATTGCAAGAGGAGAAATTTCACATGATAATTTTGAAGTAGAGAATGATACGTATCTAATTAAAAATATGAATTTAATAAATGAAATATTCAATGGAAATATTAAAACAATCATATCAAATTTAAAAAGTCATAACTCAGAGTTTTCAAAAAAAATTTTAGATATTCTTTTAATTAAATGTCCAATGAGTCTTGCGATAAGTACTAAACTTATAGATGATGCAAAAGGTAAATCGTTAAAAGAATGTTTAGAAACTGAATTTCAATTAAGTCAAAAAGTAGTATACCGTAGTGACTTTGATAATGGAGTAAATTCTGTACTAATTTCAAAAGATCATAATCCTCTTTGGGAGCCATCAAAAATAGATGAAATAAATATAGAAGATCTAGATTTTTATTTTGAAACTCATACTGAAAATCTTTATCTATAAAATTACAAATGAGTAATAAAATTCCCACTTCTGCTAAAGTAGTTGTAATAGGTGGTGGTATAGCTGGATGTTCTGTAGCTTATCATTTAGCAAAATTTGGATGGAAAGATGTGATCTTGCTAGAAAGAGATCAATTAACTTCTGGAACTACTTGGCATGCAGCAGGACTGATTGGTCAGATTGGTGCATCAGCTACCATTACAAAACTTAGAAATTATTCGTTAAATTTATATAAAGACCTAGAAAAAGAAACAGGATTGGCAACAGGTTTAAAGCAAAACGGCTCTTTAACTATTGCAACAACTAATGATCGATTAGAAGAATTAAAAAGACAAGCTACTTTTGCTCAAAGATTTAATATAGAAGTTAATGAATTAGAAAAAAATCATATTAAGGATATTTATTCTCTTATAAATACTGATGATGTTGTTGGTGGAATATTTATTCCAAAAGATGGTCAAGCAGATCCTGTTGGTATAACAAATGTTCTTGCTAAATCCGCAAAAATTAATGGTGCTCAAATATTTGAACATTGTTCTGTAAATAAAATCCTTACTAAAAATGGATCAATAGAAGGTGTAGATACAAAACATGGAAAAATTAAATGTGAGTATATCGTTCTAGCATCTGGAATGTGGTCAAGGCAGATAGGAAATGATATTAATGTTAGTATACCTCTATATCCAAATGAACACTTCTATGTATTAAGTGAGCCATTAAAAGAAATTTCTAAATCACTTCCAGTTCTTAGAGATTACAATAACTGCTTATATCTTAAAGAAGATGCTGGAAAAATTTTAGTAGGAATTTTTGAGCCTAAAGCTAAACCTGCATTTACTGATACGTATAAAGTGCCCAATGATTTTTCTTTTGGAGAACTACCTGAAGATTTTGATCATTTTGAACCACATTTAAAAAATGCTATGAAAAGAATACCCGCTCTTGAAAATGTAGGTATAAGAAAATTCTTTAACGGTCCTGAAGCTTTTACTCCAGATACAAATTATCTTTTAGGAGAAACACCAGAAGTAAAAAACTTTTATGTTTGTTGTGGATTTAATAGTATTGGTATTCAGAGTGCTGGTGGTGCAGGTAAAGTAACTGCAGAATGGATGATGAACGGTGAGGTTAATGATGATCTTTACTCCTTAGATATTTCAAGATTTGAAAAATTTCACTCTGAGACAAAATTTATAACTGAAAGAGTTACTGAGTCATTGGGAGATTTATATGCAATGCACTGGCCTTACAAACAACATAAATCTTCGAGAAATATTAAACTACTTCCTTTTCATAATGATTTGAAAAAAGAAGGAGCGTGCTTTGGTGAAGTGGCCGGTTTTGAAAGACCGATGTGGTATGCTCTAAATGGTAAGAAACCAGAATATGAGTATAGTTATGGCTATCAAAATTGGTATGACGCAGCAAAGTATGAAACAATAAACACAAGAAAAAACGCTGGTTTATTTGACTTAAGTGCCTTTGCAAAATTTGAAATTAAGGGAGACGCTGCCTTCAACGATCTTCAACGATTATGCTGTAATAATATTAAAAATTATCCCGGTAATACAACTTACACGCAAATGCTTAATTCAAATGGTGGCATTGTTGCTGATTTGACAGTTACTTGTATTGATACTAATTCTTTTCGTATTGTAACGGGTTCATCTGTGAGAGAACATGATAAAAAACATATTTCGGAAAATTTAAGTAAAAACACAACTTTAATTGATGTCACTGAAAGTTTAGCTTGCTTTGGTGTTTTTGGTCCTAAGAGTAGAGAAATTCTAACAGAAATATTTGGAGAACATTTTTCAAACGACAAGTTTAAATTTGGAACTGCTAAAGAAATATCATTGAAAAATAATAAATTAATCTTCCAAAGATTATCTTTTGTTGGTGAACTTGGTTGGGAAATTTATGTTCCTATAAATAAATCTAGAGAAATTTATTTAGAGTTAGTTAAAGTTGGAGAAAAATATAACCTTTCGCATGCTGGTGCCCATGCACTAGATATTATGAGAATGGAAAAGGGATATTTACATTGGGGTCATGATATTTCTCCAGCTGAAAACCCTTTTGAAGCTGGATTAGAATTAACTGTTAAATTAAATAAAAAAACAGATTTTATAGGTAAAGAAGCTTTAAAAATAAAGAATAGTATTAAAAAGAAACAACTAACAAATTTTGTTTTAGAAAAATCTACGCCAGGAAATCCGCTCTTATTACATGATGAGCCTATTTATTATAAAAATAAAATTGTAGGGGAAACAACTTCTAGTAATTATTCATTTTGTTATAATAAAAATATGGTTTTTGGATACATAGATTCAGAAATAGATTTAAAAAAATTAAATGGAAGTAATTTTGAAGTTGAAGTTGCTAAAAATAAATATGTTATGTCTGTTCAATTTAATCCATTACATGATCCTGAAAATAATTTTACAAAAATATAGTTTTTTACGATCTAATATATGAAAAAAATTAGATTATTTATTTCTATAGTAGTAATTATATTAATAATTTTATCTATCTTTATTTATATTTTTCTAAATAATTTTGAAAAAGAAAAAATAATTAGTAAAATCGAGAAGAAATTTGAAATTAAAATTAATGAAAAAAATAAAACTAAAATAAATATTTTTCCAATTGTAAAGCTTAACACAAACTTAGAAATTAAAGATTACAAAAATAATTTATACTTTGATAATATTAGAATTGATATTTCTCAGCCCGTATTTCAAGTTTCAGGAAATTTAAATATTCTAATTGATAATTTGAATATTAAAAATATTAATTTTAGTGAAGTAAATATTAATGGAAAAGTAAATTATATTGAAAATTATCTTAAATATAGTGATAATTTAGAAAATTTATTTGACTCAATTTATAAAATTAATGGTAAAATAACTTTAGAAACAACTAATGAAGAAAAATTTCTTATTTCATTTTTAAAATTATTCTTTGAAAAATTAGAAAATCAAAAAAATCAAAAATTTGCATTTTCTAAATTAATAAATGCTTTTGGTAATGAAAGTTCTAATTTTAAAGGCGCAATAAATAAAAATAAAAATATTTTAGAAACTAGCAAAATAGAAATTAGTAATAAAAACAATAGAATTCTTATAAAAGGAAAATACAATTACATTAATAATTTTATGGATATTATTTTAAACTTATCTCAGAATAATGAAATATATTTAACTACTTTGATAAAAGGAAACTTAAATAATCCTAATATAAGTTTTGATAAAAATTCTAAATTTTTTCAAAATTTAAACTCAAATGAAAATAATATAATTGAAGAAAGCGTCATTCAATTTTTAAATAATTTTTTTGATTTCAATGATTGACTTATTAAATATAGTTAGCAGTGTGTTTGGATATATCCTTTTTGGGTTTTTTGTAAATAAATTACAAATACTTCCAAAAAAATATATTGATTATTTTGATTTTACAGGTTTTAACATTCTTTTACCTTTAGCTTTAATTATATATTTTTGGCAAGTCTCATTTCCTCAAATTAATTCTATTGGCCTGATTATCTCATTTTTTGCTTCAGGTATTTTTATATCCATGACTGGATTTTTAATTAGCAAACAATTTTTAAATTTTAAAACAGATGACTCTGCACTTTTTGGATTAGCTGCTTGTTTTGGTAACACAGTAGCAATGGGAATACCTCTTATGTATGCAGTTTTGGGTCCAATAAATACAATTCCTTATATGATATTAGTTTTTTTTCATGGTATTGTTCATTTTAGCTATACTGTTATTATAATAGAAGTTTATAGAAATAGACAAAAAACCATTGTCGAAATTTTTTATCAAATATTATTAGGTATAATTAAAAATATTGTACTTTTTGGAATGATAATTGGAATCATTCTTAATTACTCTAATCTTATTGTTCCATCTATTATGAAAGAGCCTTTAGATATTTTTGTAAACCTTGCTCTTCCAATGGTTCTCATTTCTTTAGGTCTTGCATTAGGAAATTTTAAAATTAGAGAAAATATTTATGGTGCAATACTATTAACTATCTTAAAAAATTTTATTCACCCTATAATTGCATTTTGTTTAGCGAATTTTATACTAGAGCTTGATAATCTCTTGATAATTATAGTTACTATGGCCGCAGCTTTACCAAGTGGGTCTCAATCGTATTATTTTGCATACAGATATAATTCACTAAAAGCTGTAGTTTCTTCAAATGTGGTATTAAGTACTTTTGTTAGTTTTTTTACACTGTCATTATTGTTAGTATTTTTTGATATCACGTAGATTGAGAAAGAAACGATTGTATTCTCTCTTTTTTATCCATAGTTTTTACACTAAAAGGAAAAATCTCTAGCATCTTATCATATACATCAATTGCCTGTTGAAACTGACCCTGATGAATAAAAATTAAACCCATTCCATCTAGAGCACCAAAATGTCTTGGTTCTAATTCAAGAGTTTTAATGATGTCTTGCATAGATTGATCAAAATTACCCATCATGAAGTGAACTGTAGCTCTTTTATTCCAACCTTCTGCAAAATTAGGATCTTCTTCAATTAAATTATTAAAAAATCTAATTGCTAGTGGATAATTTCTTAAATTCATAGCTTGAATACCCTTCTCAAAATATTCAATTACTTTTGGATCATCAACTTCATACCATATATTCCAAATGTCAGATATCAAATCTCTTATTTCATCCTGATTTTCAGTCTCATTTAATTTTTTAAACAAATTATTTAGCCGTGGATCATTTTGATCTGCTAATACTATCTTACTAGCAAACAAAAGACTTATACTGACAATTAATATTTTAAAGATAAATGTGATTTGTAAATGATTTTTCGGATAGATTTCTTTTCTTTTCATGCTTTCTCGTTCTCCCTGTTACTCTAGTTCTCCATAACTTAAATGATCTAGGTTTCAAATTTGTTCTCATTATTTTTATAACCTCTGATTCGGTTACACCGTGAGTTCTTTTTATTTTTTCAAAAGAAGTTTTATCGCACCAGGCTAATTTAATAATATTATCTATATTCTCCTGCATATTATGAATATAGTTCTCTATTAATTAAATTCTAAAAAAATGATTGATTTGTATTCATCACCTACCCCCAATGGTCGAAAAATTAGCATTATGCTTGAAGAATTAGGTGTGGAATTTAAGCCTATTTTAATAAATTTAGACAAAAAAGAGCAGTTTAGTGAAGAGTTTTCAAAAATATCTCCTGCAAATAAAATTCCTGTAATTGTAGATAATGATAACAAACAAACAGTATTCGAATCCGGAGCTATCCTTCTTTATCTAGCAAAAAAATATGATAAATTTCTAAATGAAGATAAGTATTGGGAAATAATACAATGGGTTTTTTTTCAAATGGCTTACGTTGGGCCAATGCTAGGCCAGGCTCATCAATATTTATTTTATCATCCTGGTAAAAGCAAATTTGCAGAAGATAAAACAAAAGGCTATGCACAACATATATATTCAATTTTGGATAAAAGACTTTCTAAACAAGAATATTTTTCGGATAACTATTCAATAGCTGATATTTCAATTTGGCCTTGGACTGCTCGTTATGAAAGACATCAAATAAATTTGCATAATTATCCAAATGTGTTGAGATGGTATAAACAAATATCAACAAGACCTGCAGTTATTAAAGGATATAATTCTGTAGGCGAATCTTATGAAATCCCTAAACCTTAAGCGTTGTAAAATAATACTGAGCCCGCGGTTATAATTAAAAGGATTGCTAAAAACCATTCTACAATTTTTTTTAATTTTTCATTATTAAGATATTGTCTAATAACACTTCCTCCATATGCCCAAATACTGATGGAAGGAATATTAACTACTGTAGACATAATAACCATAAATATTGTTCCAATTATTATATTTTCATCTTTTGGATAATATAATGTTACTGCAGTTGAACAGATTACCCAAGCTTTTGGATTTACAAATTGAAACAAAATTGCTTCATAATATTTTAATGGTCTTGATCTATCTTCAGTCTTTGAAATATTTAAAGACCCAAACATTTGATATGCTAAATAAAGAATGTAGCCTGCTCCAACATATCTTAAAATATCATAGAGTATAGGATAGGTAATAAACAAAGATCCAAGACCTAGACATACAAGCGCTAATTGCAAACCATGACCAGAAGGAATGCCAAAAATATTAGGTATAGATCTTATAAATCCAAATTTTATACCTGATGTAGTTAAAATACTATTATTTGGACCTGGAGTTACGTACATAATAAAATTATACACTGCTAAAGCAGCTATTAATTCCCATGTAATCATTTTTTAATCTCTAAAATTTAAAAATTGGACTGGTATGCCTATCTTAGCATCCTCAATAAGCTTCATTACACTTTGTAAATCATCTTTTTTCTTTCCTTCAACACGAAGTTCATTCCCATTGATCTTTACTTGAACTTTTAATTTAGAACTTTTTACATCAGAAGTAATTTTTTTACACAGGGATTGCTCAATTCCTTCTACTAATTCATACGTCTGACGAATTTTATTTCCCCCAGCTTTTTCCATATCATTTTTTTTTAAACATAAAGGATCAACTTTTCGTCTAACAAAATGAGTAACGAGCATGTCATTTACTTGACCAGCTTTCATTTCATCATCAGTAATAACAACTATAGTATTTTCTTTTTTTTCAATTGAAGTATCTGATCCTTTAAAATCGTACCTAGTGGTAATTTCTCTTGTCACATTTCCTAGTGCGTTATCAATTTCTTGACGATCTAATCTGTTTACTATATCAAAACTAGGCATTTCTTTAGTTTATTACATCGTCATTTATATCTGGCAACTGTTTTTTAGTACTTAATCTTCCTAATTTTTTCATCTTTTCTACTTTTTTAGTCAAACTACCTGAGCCATCTTGTAGTCGTTGTTTAGCTTCATCCATTTTTGATTTCGCTAAATCTAATGAATGATTAGCTTTTATAAAAGACTCATAGACACTGACTGTTTTATCATAAATATCTGATGCAGCTGATGCTATATCTTTTATTGTTTTTGATTGTTTATCAACACGCCACATATTTTCTACAGCTTTAAGTAAAAAGGGCAAAGTTGATGGTCCAACAATAATTATTTTATTGTTCCATGAATCTTCGATGAGTTTATTTGCTTCATTATATAAAGTAAGTAATGCTGGTTCTATTGGGACAAACATTAAAACGTTATCAATTGTGTTTATTCCATATATTTTTGAATAATTATCTTTACTCAAACTTCTAATCGAAGTTTTTGTTGAATCCAAAAATTTTTTTAAAAAAATTTTTTTTTGTTGATTATCATTTGTATTAGAATAATCATGCCAAGAATCTAAGGACACTTTTGAATCTATAATTATGTGTCTATTACTTGGCATATGAACAATTACATCTGGTTTTTGTAAATTACCATCTTCATCTCTAAAAGTTTTTTGAGTTGAATACTCTTCTCCTTCTCTCAAACCAACACTATCTAAAATATTTTTAAGTACAAATTCTCCCCAAGGACCTTGTTGAAGTGCACCACCTCTAATTAAAGTATTCTCAATTCTATCTTGAGCTAAATTAAAATTTTGTAAAGATTGCTGAATTGATTGCATGTGATTTTTTAAGGAAGTAAGATCAGTATCATCTTTTATTTCAGAATTTTTTGTTTTGCGAAGAAAAAATAAAATTGATAAAAAACCAACTCCAGATAAAAAACCAATAATGAAAACAAATATAAGATTTTCAAACATCACAAATTAAATAAGATATAAATATATTATCAAATATCTAGCAATTTTCCCAATAGATACAAATATTAAAAAAAAAGTAATACTATATTTTACTGTACCTGCTGCAAATGCGATTGGATCTCCAATAATAGGCACCCATGAGAATAATAATGACCATTTTCCATACTTTTTGAAAATATCTGTAGCTTTCTGGAATAAATATTTATTTACTGGAAACCAGGGTTTCTTAATAAGAAAATTTACAAAGTAACCACATATCCAACTAATTAAAGATCCTAAAATATTACCTGCTGAAGCAAAAATTAATAATAAAAATGGATTATACATATTAGATAATAATAGTGCAGATAAATATGTCTCTGAAGCAAAAGGGAAAAAAGTACCTAAAGACAAACAAAAAATAAATAATGATAAATAGATCAAAGTATTTCTTATTGTTAATTCATGTTAATGCTATGTTACTTATCAATTTATGAACGATTTTCCAAAAGAAGAATTTATTTCCAGAATTGAAAAAATACAAATACATATTGAAAAAGAAAATATTGATGTAGTTATTATAACTTCACCGTCAAATTTTAGATATTTTACTGGACTTGATAGTAATTTTTGGGAAAGCCCTACAAGGCCCTGGTATTTAATTATTTCAAAAAAAAATCCAATAAAAGCAATAATACCATCTATTGGTATTACTGCTATGCAAAAAACATTAGTCAATGATATCGAATCTTGGGAGTCTCCAAATCCAAAAGATGAAGGAATATCTTTATTGAAAAAAAATATTAAAAGTTTTCCTAAAAATTCAAATATTGGTTTTGAATTAGGAAATGAAACTTTTTTGCGAATGAGTATTAATGATTATTTGGAAATTCAAAAAGATTTATCAGAATATAATTTTGTTGATGTTAGTAAAATACTTTGGAGTATAAGAAAAATAAAATCTGAAATAGAGATCGATAATATTAAAGAAATTTGTTCTATTACAAGTAAGGTATTTGATAATTTTTCTCAAAAAATTAATTTAGGAATGAGTGAAAAACAAATTGCATCAATATTTAAAAAAGAATTAATTGAGAGTGGTGCAGACTATATTAAATACATGGCGTGTGCTTCAGGACTTAATGGTTATAATCAGATTATCTGTAACCCAACAGAAAAAGTAACTAAAGATGGTGATATTCTAATTATTGATACTGGAGCAACTTTAAATGGTTATTTTTCAGATTTCGATAGAAATTTTGGTTTTGGAAAAATTCACAAACAAGTTCTAGATGCATATAATAAATTGTGGGAAGCAACTGAGAGAACTTTAGAAATTATAAAACCTGGAACTAGTTGTTCAGAAATATATTCTAAGTTATCTCAAAGTTTAATAACTAACAAAGTATCAGTTGGAAGGATGGGTCATGGTTTAGGCTTACAACTAACTGAGCCGCCAAGTATTATGAAAAATGACAAAACTTTACTAGAGAAAAATATGATTATAACTCTTGAACCATCAATTGAAATGGACGAAAATAAAATATTAGTACAAGAGGAAAATTTATTAATAACTAAAGACTCCTATAAACTTTTAAGTACCAGAACTCCTGAAAATTTACCTATTATTAATTAGTTAAATTATTGATTCAATTTTAGGCATAAGTCTAATTAATTCCTTTGTATATTCATGCTCAGGATTATTAAATAATTCCTCTGTATCTTTTGTTTCACAAACAGCACCATTTTTTAGTACAATTATTCGGTTACACATTTGGCGAATTACAGGGAGATCATGGCTAATAAATAACATGGTTAAATGAAGTTCATCTTGAATATCTTTTAATAAATTCAATATTTGAGCTTGTATACTTACATCCAATGCAGAAGTGGGTTCATCACATATTAATAATCTTGGTCTTGTTGCCAAGGCACGAGCAATAGATATTCTCTGCCTTTGTCCTCCTGAGAATTCATGTGGGTATCGATCTAGAGATTGTCTGGTCATGCCAACAATATCTATTAGGTCGTAAACATTTTGTAAAAGTTCATTATTGCTGATATTTTTTTGAAAAAATTTAATTGGTTCTGCAATAATATCATTAACTTTGAAACGAGGATTTAGAGATGAGTAAGGGTCTTGAAAAATCATTTGAATTTGACCTCTACTTTTATGTATTTGATATTTTTTATTTGAATTATATAAAGGTTCATTATTATAAATTAAATTACCTTTGTTAGGACCAACTAATCCAGTGATAATTTTTGCAATAGTTGATTTACCTGAACCTGACTCTCCAACTAATCCAAGTGTTTCTCCTTCAAATAATTCAAAAGATACATTATCTACAGCTTTAACTATTTTATCATTTGAACTTTTATTAGGGCTAAAAGAAAAACTACTTCCTAAAGAATTATCATCAAAAATTTTTGTCACTTCCTCAAGTTTTAATAATTTTTGATTTTTATTTTCCCTTACACCCCATGTTTTAATAATATTTTTAGTCAAATCCTTGGAACTAGATGTAATTTCCTTACCATCAGGGCTAATCAATTTAAATCTATCAATTTTCTTATTTGTTGGTGGTACTGAAATTACTAAGCTTCTTGCTTCTGTTGATTTCGGATTTGTTAATAATTCTTTAGTCTCTCCTTGTTCTACAATATGTCCGTATCTCATAACAATAACTTTGTCTGTTGTTTCTGCTATAACTCCCATATCATGGGTAATAATTATAACTCCAAGATTTCTTTTTTTTGTTAGATCCTTAAGAAGTTCTAATATTTGATATTGAATACTTACATCTAAAGCTGTTGTTGGTTCGTCCGCAATTATTAAGTCAGGCTCACAACTTATTGCTAAAGCTATCACAACTCTTTGACGCATTCCTCCACTGAATTGGTGTGGGTAATTCTCAATTCTTTTTTCAGCATTTTCTATTCCAACCTCTTTGAGTAGTTGAATTGACTTTTTAAGTGAATCTTGATAGCTTAAATTTAAATGTGCTTGAATAGTTTCAATTAATTGATCTTTTATTTTAAATAGAGGATTTAATGAAGTTTGGGGATCTTGAAAAACAAATCCTATTTTTTTTCCTCTAATATTTTGAACTATTTCTTCGTTACTTCTTAATTCAATATTGTCTATTTTGATTGAACCATCTGTAATTTCACCTGGAGGATCAATCAAGTTAATTATCGCATTTGCAATTGTAGATTTTCCAGATCCAGACTCACCGACAATTCCTAATATTTCACCTCTTTCTAAAGAAAATTCTACATTTTTGCTTGCAACAATAGTCTCCTTTCGTGTTGGATAACTTATGTTTAAATTTTTAATTTCTAAAAAACTCATCTCTTTTTTAATTTTGGATTTAAAGCATCTCTCATCCAATCCCCTAATAAATTAATTGATAATGCTAAAACAATTAAGAAAATTGCTGGAAAAAAAGTAATCCACCACTCTCCTGAAAATAAAAAATTATTTCCAAATCTTATTAGAGTACCAAGAGAGGGTGTCGTTGGGGGAACGCCAACACCTAAAAAACTTAAGGTGGACTCTGTAATAATTGCAAGAGCTAGTCCAATTGTAGCAATTACCAAAATGGGTCTAAGTATATTCGGTAAAATATGCTTAAACATAATTAATATATTTGATAGTCCAATAATTCTTGAAGCTGAGACATACTCTTTATTTTTTTCTACTAAAGTTGACGCTCTTGATACTCTTGCAAACTGTGGCCATTCAGAAATACCAATCGCAAATATCAAAACATAAATTGCCATTTCATCATGCATTGATTGTGTAATAATTGCTCTTGCAATTCCATCTACAAGTAAAGCCATTAAAATGCTTGGAATAGTTAATTGTACATCTGTAAGACGCATTACAATGATTTCATATCTACCTCCAATATATCCAGCAGTTATTCCAAGAAATATTCCAAGTATCATTGCAAAAATTATAGAAGCAAAACCAACTATAAGTGAAATCCTTGAGCCATAAATCATTGTTGAAAACATATCTCTTCCCTGTTGATCAGTACCTAAGATAAAACTAAAATTTCCTCCTTCTGACCATACTGGCGGGGTAAATGCATCCATTAAAGAAACTGATGCTGGATCAAAAGGATTATAAGGAGCTACTATCCCAGCAAATACAGAACAAAATAATATAATAAAAAATATGGTTGAAGAAATTACTGCTAATTTAGAATTAAAGAAACTATATCCAATATCAGTATCATAAATTTTATTAAATGTTTTAAGCAACATTTCTAACTTCCTTCTTCCTTCAGTCTAATTCTTGGATCAATAAAATAGTAAGTGATATCTACTATAAAATTTATCATAACAAATATAAAAGCTACCATAATCATGTATGCTGACATTATGGGAATGTCGACAAAGTATACAGCCTTGATAAACAATGATCCCATACCAGGCCATTGGAAAACTGTTTCTGTAATTATTGAGAAAGCAATTAATGTTCCGATGTTTATACCCGTAATAGTAATTACTGGGATTAATCCATTTTTGAGTGCATGTTTGTAATTAATAATACTTCTTTTAATACCTCTTGCTTTTGCAAATTTGATATAATCTGTTTGTAAAATTTCCATCATTTCAGCACGAACTAATCTGATGACATAAGTCATTTGAAATAGACTTAAAGTAACAGATGGAAGTATGAGTGCTTTTAGACCAGAAGTGGTCAAAAAACCTGTAGTCCAAAAACCTATTTGCGTTACCTCACCTCTGCCAAAAGATGGGAGAACTCCTAAGATTACTGAAAATAAATAAATTAACATTATTCCTATTATGAATGTTGGCAGAGAAACTCCAGCTAGAGAAATCACAAGAATAATATTAGAAATAAAACTGTCTCTGTGAATACCGGTATAGACGCCCAAGATAACACCACTGATGATAGCAATCAATGCAGACACAAAAACTAATTCTAAAGTAGCAGGCATTCTTTCTGCAATTAAATCTGATACTTCTCTTTTTAATTGGTATGATATTCCAAAATCACCTTGAATTATATTACCTAAAAAACGGGAAAATTGAACGTAGACTGGGTCATTTAAACCTAATACTTCTCTAACTTCAGCACGTCTTTCATCTGAAGCATCTTCTCCGGTCATACTATTTACTGGATCGCCAACAAAATTAAATAAAGAAAATGAAACAAAAGCGACAACAATCATAACAAGAATTGATTGAAGGAGTCTTTTAAAGAAATAGGTGAACATGGATTTTTTCTGGCCAGTAAACTGGCCAGAAAATGTAAAATTTGTTAGTTTACGTTTGCAAATCTAAATAATGGCTCGTTGTTCATTCTAATTGGAACATCGACATTACTTTTTGATGCTTGGTTAACAACTTGGTGATGTAAAGGAAGATATGTTACATCATCTTGAGTAATATCCCAAGCTTCCGCAATCATAGCATTTCTTTTATCTAGATCAGTTTCAACACCCATTGCTGCTACTAACTCATCAACTCTAGCATTGCTAAAATTAACTTTGTTCCAGCTACCAGCGCTATCAAATAAGTATGAGTATACATAATGACTGTCAAAAGTTGGAACACCCCAACCTAACATGTACATGTCACTAGTCATGCCATTTGCATCACCCTCTTTAACTTCTGAGAAGTGTTGGCTTTTAGTTTTTGCATCAAGAGTTACATTAACTCCAATTTTAGCAAACATACCAATTGCAGCAACACAGATTGCTTCATCGTTTATGTAACGATCATTTGGACAATCTAGAGTCACGTCAAAACCATCTGGATATCCAGCTTCTGCTAAAAGTTTTTTCGACATCTCAGGATCATAAGGCATTCTTTGATCACGTTCTGCTGTATGGCCGTTTACACCAGGAGCAGTAATAATTCCTGCAGGAGCACTTTGACCCCTCATTACCTTGTCCTTAATAGCTTCCATATCTAGTGCATGATACATAGCTAGACGAACTCTTTTATCTGCAAAAGGATTTTTACCTTTAATGTTAGATGAATTTAATTCTGCCGAACCTTGATCCATACCAAAAAATATTGTTCTATTTTGAGGAGTCATTTTTACATCGTGTCCAGAAGAAGATTTAATTCTTTCGATATCTTGCACTGGTACAACATTCGTGTAATCAATTTCTCCAGAAAGAAGGGCAGCAACTCTTGTTGCATCATTTGCTATTGGTAATAATTCAATGGTATCAACATTAAATGTGCTATCATCTCCCCACCAATCATTATTTTTTTCTAGAACAGTTCTTACATCTTGTTCTCTAAGTGTAATTTTGAAAGGTCCGGATCCGTTTGAATTAGAAGCACAATAGGATGTTTCTCCTGCGTCCCAATTGTATGATACTTCACAACCGTTAGCTTTTGACCATGCTTCAGACATTACAAAAATCTGAGTTAGCTGACTCAAAAGAATTGGGTTTGGTCCATCAGTTTTTACTTCAACTGTGTGATCATCAATTGCTCTTGCTGATTTAATACTTTTAATTAAATCAACCATATCAGAAGGAGCAGTTTTTGCTCTATTGATACTAAAAGCAATATCACTGGCAGTTAAAGAAGATCCATCATGAAATTTAACTCCTTTTCGAATATTGAAAATCCATGTGTCTGGAGCAGTTGCTTCCCATGACTCAGCAAGCTGAGCTTCTATTTCCATATTGATACCTCGAGTTACTAAACTTTCGTAAACCTGACGAGAGACCATATGAGTTGGTCCTTCATTTTGTGCATGCGGATCAAGAGTTAAAGAATCACCTGGCATTGACCACTTAATACTATTTGCAATTGCTGGTGAAAAAATACCCATGAAAAGCAATGACAAAACTATGCTTAAAGTCTTTTTCATATTATTTCCTCCATAGAAATTTTATGGTAGACCCATACTACTTCAATGGAAATATTCAATATTATTAGTATTAATAAGTGCTATATTTTGTCATAATTATTAGTATTACGTATAACGTCACTCTTTAAGGGAGCTCATATAGTGAAAAAAATTGAAAAGGCAAAAGAGGTCCACAGAATACTCAATCGTATATATAGAAAAGTACCAATCCCTCTGAATCATAAAAATAAATTTGAATTAGTTGTGGCTGTACTTCTAAGTGCTCAGTGTACAGATGAAAGAGTTAATAAAGTTACACCAACTCTGTTTAAAAGGGCAAATACAGCTTTAAAGATGTCAAAGATACCAAAAAAAACAATATATAATATTATTCGCCCATGTGGATTAGCACCTCAAAAATCTAAAGCAATATTTGAATTATCAAGAATACTTGTAAAAAAATTTAAAGGAAAAGTTCCAGAAAGTTTTGAGGAATTAGAAAAGTTACCAGGTGTTGGTCACAAAACTGCCAGTGTTGTTATGTCTCAAGGATTTGGTCATCCAGCATTTCCAGTTGATACACACATTCATCGTTTAGCTCAACGCTGGGGTTTAACGAATGGAAAAAATGTTGTTCAAACAGAAAAAGATTTAAAAAATCTATTTCCAGAAAAATCATGGAATAAACTTCATCTACAAATAATATTTTATGGTAGAGAATTTTGTCAGGCTAGAAGTTGTTATGGTTTAGAATGTGAAATATGTAAATCTTGTAATCCTAGAAGAAAAAAACCATTCATAACTAAAAAACCTTGATTTAAAAAGGCTGAAATACAACAAGAATAATTATGAAAATTAAAGCCACAGATGGAAGTTCATTTGTAATTCTAAAAAATTTAGCTGAATGTATATTTCTATCATTTTTAAAGTCGTTAATACACTTAAGACAAAAAAAGTGATAAGCAGATAATAAAATTACAAAAATAATTTTTAAAATTAACCAGGTATCAATACCGACATAATGTATCATTGAAATGCCAGATATCCAGGTCACAATAAATGCTGGAAACATTATTATCCTATAAAGTTTTCTTTCCATTAATTTAAAAGTTTCAGATGTCTCTTTTGTTATTTCTGGATTTGCATGATTAACAAATAAACGAGGAAGATACAAAAGACCTACCATCCATGCAATCATACTAAAAATATGTATTACTTTAATTGTATTAAATATCATAAATTATTCCCAAGAGGCCTGAGGTGGCATTGACATTAATATAGCATCAATATTACCTCCTGTTTCTAAACCAAATTTTGTTCCTCTATCATACAGAAGATTAAATTCGGCATAACGACTTCTTTTAACTAACTGCTTTTTTTTATCTTCTTCATTCCATTGATCATCTTTAAGAGTTATTAATGTATCTTTCATAAATTTATGAAAATACTTTCCAACTTCTTGAACAAACTCAAAATCCCTACCCCAATCACCTGTTTGCACGTAATCAAAAAAAATACCACCAATTCCCCTAGATTCATTCCTATGTTTTATAAAAAAATAATCATCACACCATTTCTTAAATTTAGGATAATAAGATTTATCAAATTTATTACATAAATTTTCTAAACCTTTGTGATATTTTTCTTCGTTATTAAATTTTAAACAAGGCGTAACATCCATTCCACCACCAAACCACTCTTGAGTTGTTTTTATAAATCTAGTATTGAAATGCATTGATGGAATTTTAGGTGAGATAGGATGCAAAACTACACTTATTCCAGTGGCATTATAATTTGGATTTTCTTTTGCACCTGGAATTGCGTCTCTCATAGTTTCATTAAAAGATCCACCCACTGAAGAAATATTAACACCTCCTTTTTCAATAATATTTCCTTTAATTTTACTCATCGTACCACCACCATTATCTTTATGATCCCAATTAGTTATTTCAAAATTATTTCCATCAATAGATTCTATTGTTTTAATTAGATTTTCTCTTAATTTTTCGAACCAATCTTTTGCAGTATTAAATTTTGGATCTGCTATCATAATGGCCAACCTTGAATATGTTTTTTTATAAGATTTACAAAAACATCTATGTGATCTTCATTATCATTTAAACAAGGTATATAATTGTAACTCTCACCACCTGACTCCATAAAATATTCTTTATTTTCTTCCTCAAGTTCTTCAAGTGTTTCAAGACAATCACTACTAAATCCAGGTGAAATTATATGAATATTTTTAATTCCTTTTTGTGGTAATTCTTTTAAAGTTTCACTTGTATAGGGTTTTAGCCACTCCTCTCTACCAAATCTACTTTGAAAAGTTGTCATTATTTCATCATCAGATAAACCCATATGTTCTTTAACCAGTCTTGTAGTTTTCAGACAAAAACAGTGATAAGGATCCCCATTTGTTAAGTATCTTTTTGGTATACCATGATAACTAAAAATTATTTTTTGTGGTTTTTGATTATTTTTCCAAAAGGTATTTATTGAGTTAGATAAAGTTTCTATATAATTTTTTTCTTCAAAATACTGATTTATAAAACGCATTTCAGGTATCCAACGCCATTTTTGTAAAACATTTGTTACTTCATCAAATGTACTTCCGGTGGTAGCTGCACAATATTGAGGATACATAGGTAAAACTAATAATCTTCTTACTTGTTTGTTTTGAAGTTTTAATAAAGCATTAGGAATTGAAGGATTTCCATAACGCATTCCAACTTCAAAAACTATATTCTCACTTTTGGAGGAAAAGGATGATTGAATTTTACTTAATTGTCTATTCGCTATATCTAAAAGAGGAGAACCTTTATCGGTCCATATTTGTTTATATGCCTCTGCAGACTTAGATGGTCTTACTTGCAAAATTACAAGCTTTAATAAAATTTGCCAAAGAATTCTGGGTAATTCAATTACTCTTGGATCTGATAAAAATTGATTGAGATAAACTTTTAGTTCTTTTTTATTTGGGGCATCTGGAGTTCCAAGGTTGGTAATTAAGACACCAATTTTTTCTTTACTTCCGTGCTCGTAATCTTTTTCACCTATGTATTTAACCATATCTATTAGCTAAATTCTTTTCTGATATTTTCTATAAATAAATGAACATTTTTTTCAGGAGTGTTTTTGTTTATACCATGACCAAGTCCACAAACCCAACCATTCAGGTGTTCATTTGATTTCATTTGTTCGATAAATTTTTTCAGATCATTTAAAAATATATCTGTTTCATTCAAAATCAATTGCTCATTAAAATTTCCTTGAATAAATCCAGAATTTTGATCTTTAAAAACAGATGATAAATCTATTGTATGATCATAACCAAAACCAGCAAATGGAAAATTTATAGCAGAATTTATGTCTTCCCAATTTTTACCTCTTGAGTAATATCCAATTTTATTTGGAAAAGAAATTGCAATATCTTTGAGTAATTTCACATATATTTCATTAAATTTTATTTTATCTAAATCATATAAAGAGCTATCAAACACCATTACGACTTCAACACCAGCATCAAGTTGTAGTTGAATATTTTTTTTAAGAAGAGGGATCAGAATTGTAGAAATAAATTCTAAATTTATTTTTGTATCAATTAAATTAGAATTATTGTTTCCAAATGCATACTTTGATAATGTCCAAGGACCACCAACAAATCCTATTAAACTTTTATTATTAGGTAATCTCTCTTTTGTTACTTTTATTGCTTCAAATTGAAAGTGCATGTGTTCAATTGCTTGATCAATATTATTGTAGTCATTGATGTTATCTGAATTTATATAAGAGTTAAATTTAGGTCCTGGATCAAACTTTAATTTTAAACCAAGTCCCTCTAAAATAAATAAGATATCACTAAATAAAATTGCAACATCATAATCAAATTCTTGTATTGGACCAAAAGCTACTTCAGCGGCAAGATCGGGTGTTTTACAAAGTTCTTCAAAAGAATATTTTTCTTTGAGTTTACGATAATGAGAATGGTATCTTCCTGCCTGTCTCATAAACCAAATAGGGGGCGTTTTTTGTTTAATTCTTTTAAGTGTATTTTGAAATAAAATATTAGACATATTATGAATTTAATAATTTCTTCTTCCAACTATCATAAGACAGCTCAACAAAAAGATTTTTATCTTCACCTAATATTTTAAAGATCTCCTCGTAGGTAATTCCTGGTCCACAGAAGTGATATTTTTTTATAATTTCAGGATATTTTTCCGTAGTTGCTTTAAAAGCTGAACTGCTCATCCAATAGAAGTATTTTTTCTTTTGAATATCAATTTCAAAACAAATAGGTTCCAATCTATAAGTTTCAATTTTATTTTTTATTGAGCTATCAGGGGCATCACTATGAGTTAACTTAACCCAAGGAAAATTAGTGAGTGAATTGATATTTTTTTCAAAATCTTCACCAAGACCATCAGAAGTTCCATTAACCCACATACCTCTTTCTGATAAATTTTTCCAAGTTCTTAAACCGCTTACCCAAATAACATTATTCGACCTAAGTTTAACATCATCTTGAATTGAACTTATACGTGAAATATAAATACATTTATTTTCTAAATTAGATACTTCAGAAATATTTTCATTTAATTGTTTTCTAGAAAATATTTTGTATGATTTTAAGTCTTCTGGATATATCTCGTTAATATTATTACATGAAAAATTAAAATTCTTTGAGTTAACTAAATCCCAACTTTCAAAGTGATTTCCATTTTCATCCTCACCTCTTTTAGAAA
>CABZFN010000004.1 GCA_902525035.1 uncultured Alphaproteobacteria bacterium
ATTAATATAACCTTTTAAAACATTATTATTTGCCTCAAAACACATTTCATATTTTTCAAACGGATTAAATGTAAAATCTACTTCTTTAAGAGTTTTTAAACTATATTCCATTTTATTTATTTGCAATTTATTTGCAGATGTTATTTCTAATGAATAATATCTTTTAAGACCCTGAGATCTGATAATTAATCCTCCAGAAGAAGCTAATCGAAACATTATTATTGATTTAACTGAATAATTTTTCCATTCAGAAGAGCCTGTAAAAATATGACCTCTAGAAGCATTTTTTATTAACCCAAAAGAATTTCCTCGATTAGAATGCCATTTGTCAACATCATTTACCCATGCTAGTTTCCAAAGCTGGCCATAGTATTTATCTTCATCAGGAATATAAATACCATTTGTTAAAGATTTAATATCATGACTGATAGCATGTGATTGATTCTCTTTAATGTGTTCAGGTCTTTTAAATGACATTTTAGGTATTCCAACAATATCAAGATAATTCATTAAAACTTTGCCAGATACTTTTTCATCAGAAGATATAGAGCATCCGATCTGAGAAATAGGGTTAGAAAATGTATGTGGAACTTTCCATTCAATTGTTTTACTTTCATCGTATGAGAAGACATACTCTTCTGAATTTATTTTATATAACTTATCCCCTTCACCATAATATTTAATAAATAAATTAACTTTTATATTATTTTCACTTTTAGATATGATTTCAGTTTCAATATTTTGGCCAGAATAAATAATTGGACATCCAACGAAACTGTAGACCATAAGCATCATTTCTTGTTGTTCATTTAATGTTGTATATTCTTCTGGAAAAAAAGTATTTACATATATCTCGCTGTTAATTCCTTTTGTAAGATTTTTATAGTTTATCTCCAACGCCCTACTTCCTAAATCAGATTCAAATTCAATATTGTTTAGAAATGTATTCTTATTATTATCATTTGATTTATCAACTACCCATCCCTGAGTAGAAGTTTCCATTTCAAAATTATATCTTGCATCATTTTTGATTATTTTACTTTCAAGCCCATCTAACTTTCTTCTTATGTTAATGATATTTTGGCTTTCTCTTAGAGCATCAGTAATAGTATCTGAACCGCGAGCTGATGTTATATATAATGTATCATTTACAGGTGTAATAAAGTCAGGACCCTTTTGAATTCCTTCTATGCCATTCTTGATACCCATATAACAACCAACATTTCCTGAGTTACAATCTGTATCCCATCCAGCTGTATTAACTATCATTAAGGTCTTCTGAAAATCATCATCTCCAAATAATAGAGCTAAAATAATCAAAGCATGGTTTGGAATAATATGACAGAAACCTTGATATTTATCATATCCATAATTTTCCTCAATTTTAGACCTTGCTTGCTCCCAATCTAAATTACCAGAACTCCAATCCTGAATATCTGAAATTAATTTATATATAATAGAATCATTAGGAATATATTTTTTACAATGTTCTATTATTTTCTTTGTATCATTCTCAATAAATGCCATCGCTTCCATAGATGCAACCATTTGCGCACCATAAACAGACTCACCATCATGACTAACACTTCCTGCTCTTTTTGCCAAATCAGCTGCAAAATCAGGATCACCAGCGGCAATCATGCCCCATCCATCAATAAAAATTTGAGCACCTATCTGTTCAGCTATAATTTTGCCATTTCTTTTAATTGATCCACTTTCAGGTGCCTCAATACCTTCTTTTAGATTTAAATAAGCGCTTTCTTCCGTCAGTAATCCTTTTCCGGCCCATGCTAAAACAGCTTGATTTTCTAAACAATAATTTAACCAAGTATCACCAATTTGCTTTGAAGTAATGTTTTTGTCAAAATTAAAATCTTTAAAAGCTTTAATGAAAGTAAAAGTACCATTTAGGTCATCATCTGTTACGTGCATTGGTACATTTAATTTATCATTCACATAATAATAAATAGGACCTAGTTCTTTCATTATTTTATCGTATGGCCAACCCTCAAAAGGTCTTCCTAAATATACTCCAATAATTTTTCCTAAGACGCCTGCGTAAACTTTATTTTCAAATCTATGATCTAATTTCATTTTTTATCAATCTTATTCTATACTAATTGAGTTAGATGATAATGTTCCGTCTTGAGCAATAAAACCAATCATCCCTGATTCAAATGAATTATCTTTATCTTGTGTCTCAATTAAAAGTTTTCCATCTACATAACCTGATAATTTATTTCCATTAACTATAAATCGTAATTCATAATCTTTATAAAATTCAAAATTAAAATCTACTTCTTTTAACGTTTCGAGTTCATAAAACATTTTATTTATTTGTAATTTATTTTTTGAAGTTAATTCTAAAGAATAATACCTTTTTACACCTTGAGATCTTATCACTAATCCTCCAGCTGATGCTAAAGGAAAATTCACTTTAGAAGAAACAGAATAATCCTTCCAAGAAGATGAACCCTGTAAAATATGCCCTCTTCCAACACCGTTAATTATTTTAAAAGACTCCATCCATCTATATTGCCACTTATCAATATCGTTAACCCAAGCTCTTTTCCATAATTGGCCATAAAATTCTTGATTGAAAAAATATCCATTTTTTGTAGCATTTTCTATATGATCAGGTCTTTTGAAGATTGTTTTCGGTGTACCTTCAATATCAAGATAATTTATTAAAAGTTTTCCTGAAGTATTTGTATCTGAAGAAATTACAAACCCAATTTGTCCAATTGGATTAGAAAATGTATCTGGAACAGTCCACTCAATAGATTTTACCTCATTATTTAAAAGTTCATATTCCTCTGTATCTATTTGTTGTAATTTATCCTCTTCTCCCCAATATTTTATAAATAAAGTAACTTTAATATTATTTTTACTTTTAGAAATTATTTCCGTTTTAATTTTTTGACCGGTATAAACTATTGGACATCCAACAAAATCATAGTGAAAAAATTTCTGCCTCTGAGCACCTTTTAATTCAGTAAACCAATCTGGGAAAAAAGTATCTACATACACAACACTTGAATGACCAATTGATAAATTAGAAAAGTCAATTTCTAGAGCTCTTTGACCAATTTTTGACTCATAAGCAACATTTGCAATTCTAGTATTAAGATTGTTATCATTTGACTTATTAACCTTCCAAGCTTGAGTTGAGTCAGGCATTTCAAAATTGTATCTTGCATTATCTTTTATTAAATTATTTTCCAAACCGTTAATCCGTCTTGTAATATTTACAATATTTTGACTTTCTCTAAGAGCATCAGTCATTGTTTCCGCTCCATTACTAGTTGGAAGATAAATAGTATCATTAACAGGAGTAATATAATCAGGACCATCTTTCATACTTTCAAGTCCATTTTTAATTCCAAGAAAACATCCTACATTTCCTGAATTACAATCTGTATCCCATCCTGAAGTGTTAACAATCATTAAAGATTTTTGAAAATTATCATCGCCAAATAGTAATGCTAAAATAATTAATGCGTGATTTGGTACAATATGAACACCGCCTATAAATTTTTCATAACCATAGATATTATCTATTTTTTCTCTTGCTTGCTCCCAATCTAAATTTCCTGATCTCCAATCTTGAATGTCAGATATAAGTTTAAAAATTGTTGAATCTTTTGGAATATATCTTTTGCAATACTCAATAATTTTTTTTGTATCCTTTTCTATAAAAGCCATAGCCTCCATTGCAGCAACAACTTGAGCTGCATATACTGACTCACCATCGTGGCTAACACTCCCTGCTTTTTTAGCAAAATCGGCTGCTTGATCTGGATCTCCTGGTGAAACTAAACCCCAACCATCAATAAAGATCTGAGCACCTATTTGTTCGGCAACAATTTTACCATTTGTTTTAATAGATCCACTATCAGGAGCATGAATACCCTGTTTTAAATTTTGATAAGCAGTATCTTCTGATGACGTACCTTTACCACCCCACCATAAAACGGCCTGGTTTTCTAAACAATAATTTAACCATGTTTGACCAATTTGCTTGGAAGAAATATTTTTATCAAAATTAAAATCTTTTAAGGCGTTTATAAATCTAAATGTTCCAGTTAAATCATCATCTGTGATTTGTATAGGCATATTTAATTTATCATTTACATAATAATTAATTGGCCCTAATTCCTTTATAATTCTATCATACCACCAGCCCTCAAAAGGTCTGCCAAGATAGACACCTATGATTTTACCTAAAACTCCTGAATAGACTTTCTCCTGATATTCTTTGTTAAGTTCCATCTTCCTCCCATTGAAC
Source organism: uncultured Alphaproteobacteria bacterium (assembly GCA_902525035.1). Taxonomy (GTDB): domain Bacteria; phylum Pseudomonadota; class Alphaproteobacteria; order HIMB59; genus CACPNW01. The sequence goes on from CABZFN010000004.1 coordinate 4,289, forward strand.
TAACCTTTTGTTGCTCCACTGGTTAAACCAGCAATGAAACGTCTTTGAAAAAACATAAATAAAATAGCAATTGGTGCAGCCATTAAAATGGAAGCTGCGCTTACCAATCCATAATCATTTGCAAATCTACTTTGAAATGTAAATAAAATTGAGGAAATGGGTTTGTATTCATCAGTAATAATAAAAGTAATAGCAAATAAAAACTCATTCCAAACTGTTAATGATACAATAAGTGCAGTTGTTAAAAAAACTGGCCAAGAAAGAGGTAGGGCGACCCTTGTAAACAATTGCATCACGGAAGCCCCATCTAGTTTAGCAGCTTCAAAAAGTTCTGTAGGTAGTTGCAACATATATGATCGAATTAAAAAAGTTGCGAATGGAGCATTTAAAGCGCTATAAATTATAATTAAACCAATCCTTGTATCTAGGAGGTATAAGGTTTTCCACATTAAAAATAATGGTAAAATAAATAATTGAGCAGGAATACTTATTCCAACTAAAAGATATAAACCAACAACAATTGTTTGAATACCTTTTGGATTTAAAACTGCCAAACTGAAAGCAGCTAGACCTGAAACAGTCAAATTTAATATTAAAGTTCCAATAACTAAGGTGAGTGAATTTGTAAAAATTTGAGTATAATTTCCATTAACCCATGCATCATAATAATTCATTAATCTTATTTCATTTGGAAAACCCAAAGGATTTGCTCCAAATTCAGAAGATGGTTTTATAGAATTAAAAGCTAAAACTAGTAATGGTAAAATAATTGTTAAAGCCATAAAAATCAAAATAGCGTGATTTATATAGCTCGATCTTTGTCTAAATCTTGCAGTCGCCATTTATAATTTTATACCTCCCAACCCATCCGCCTTAAAATTGCAAAGAAACCTACTATAATGCCAACATAGAAGAACATCATAACACCTATAGTAGATGCGTAACCAACATTCATTCGTTGAAAGGCTTGCGAGTACAAATGGTTTGCTACAACTTCTGAGCTGTATGCTGGCCCACCCATTGTTAAAATATATACATAGTCAAATGTAGGGACAGACCAGATAATTATAATTATTAAAGATAAAACAAAAATTGGTCGTATCATTGGTAAAGTAATATATCTAAATTTTTGAAATTTTGTTGCTCCTTCAATATCTGCTGCTTCGTAGAGAGAGTCATCAACTTGATACATTCCAGTTAAATAAATAATAACTAAGAAGCCCCAGAAATGCCACATATCTACCCAGGCAACAGCGTATAAGGCAGTCTCCTTCATAGCAAAAGGTGACTTAGCAAGAAAATCAATACCTTGATTTTCAAACCAACCCCCTAAACCATGTCTTGGATGGAATATGTATCTCCAAATCAAACAGTTAACGATACTAGCTAGAATGTATGGAAAAAAATATACTAGCCTATAAAAAAGTTGTCCTCTTTTTATTCCAGTTAAAAGATATGCTATAACAAGTGCTACGATTACTGGTATTGTCAAGAACATTACTGTCCAAATTATATTGTGTTTAACTGCTTTCTTGAAAACACGATCTCTAAATAATTCTTGAAAGTTTTCTAATCCAACATAATTTATTCTGCCAAATCCATTCCAGTCGGTTAAACATAACAATAAACTAAGTATCGATGGAAATGCTACAACGAAGAAATGAATAAATATAACTGGAAATAAAAAGTACCAGGAAATTGCATTTATACTTGTTAAAAATTTTGGCATAATTTTATTATTTTCAATAAGGGGAAATATTTCCCCTTATTTAAATTTTTAAATTATCTTTTTCCAACTGGAACTAGTGCATCGTCTGCACGTGCTTGGTCCCAAAGTCTTTGAGATTCTTCCATAAATTCAAGTGGAGTAATATCTCCAGCCCAAACCACTTCCATATCCTTCCAAATATGAACACCAGGATCATTTGGATAGAATGTCCATGTTGTGTATCCATAGTTTCCAGAATCAGAAGCTTCTGCGAATTCAGTCAAGAATCTTTTTTGTCTTGGATCAATATTAGGATCAAAGTCAGCATCAGTATATTTTAGTGGCAACAACCAAGCGCCATAACCTAAGCTACCAGTAACCTTAAGAGCTCTTGCTTTATCAGAAAGAATCCAATCAATTACTTTTGCAGCTCCATCAGCATTTTTAGATGATGAATTAATTGACATTGTTCCACCTGTTGCAAGTTGGTAATTAGGAGCACTTCCTGCCTGTGAATTCAGAATTGGTAAAGGATTCCAATCCCAATCATCAGAAGATTCTCCAAAATTCGTTGCCGTTACATTGAAACCCCAAGTTCCGATCATGAGCATTGCAGAACCTCTCGTAGCAAACTCGTTATTAAAATCATCCCAATCTAAAGAATAATATGTCTCTAAATTGCCAGACCAATAACCTTCATCTACCATATGTTTTCTTAAAAGTTCAATTGCTTCTACAAACTCTGGATCAGTCCACTTTTTTTCACCAATTAATGCTTTATAGACATTTTCTGGTCCAGCATAAGTGTTGAAATAGTTGCCTACTAAATGTTCGTGAGTTGGCTGCCATCCAGCAGAACCATACGCATAAACATTCATTCCCTTAGCTTTGATTTTAGCAGCTAAAGATTCAACTTCTTCTAAAGTATTTGGAGTGCTCCATCCATTTTCTTCAAACAAAGTTTTATTATAAAAATAAATCATTGTTTCATAGTTTTTTGGAATTGAATATAATTCACCATCAAATACTCCTGAGTTGTAAGCCCAACCTAGAAGTTTATCTTGCCAACCATATTGATCAGCATACTCTTGCATAGATTTAACAAGACCTGCATCTTGGTAAATTTTTATGTAAGAAGCACCAGGTGTATCAAACATGTCCGGTCCACTTCCAGATAAAAGAGCTGGTCTGATAGTATCATTGATGTCTTCTTTGAATACACATTCTAATTCTACTTCATCTTGTTCAGCATTAAAAGCATCACACATCATTTCTTGAACTGTAGGGTCAGTATCTGCACTACTTTCCATCCACCAAACTACTTTAGTGGCAGCAAATGTTGAAGTTGCGAAAAAAGCTGTAAGAATAAAAGTTAAAAAAATATTTAAAATTTTATTCATCATTTCCTCCATTTAATATGAAATTTATACTATAAATATGAATCCTGTAAATCTATTTATGCAAGATTTTGATCCAAAAAATAAAGGAAAAAGCTAAATTGCGACAAAAAATTAATCTAAAGCATAAAAATCATTTGATCCCTAATTAAACTTAAAAAATAGTTAAAAGAAAAATAAAAAATAACTATTAAAAAAATCGCTATTAGGGACCAAATTATGAATTTTATCATTTTATAGTTTTTATAAATTAAATAATGTTTAAGGATAATTATAATATAATATAAAAAATTATTAAATTCTAATCATAATTATGAAAAATAAGTTATTTGATATTTGGAAACAAGATAAAGCAACTATCAATGCATGGCTTTCAATACCTAATTCGTTTACTGCTGAGGCATTTGGAAAAATGGGTTGGGATTCAGTAACTATTGATATGCAACATGGTCAGAATGATTATTCAAGTTCAATTGCGATGATTCAAGGATTATCAAATAGTGATACAGTTCCCATGACAAGAGTACCATGGAACGAGCCAGGTATTATTATGAAAATGTTAGATTTAGGTATCCAAGGAATTATTGCACCAATGATTAATACAAAAGAAGACTGTGAAAAGTTTGTTTCATATTGTTATTATCCTCCAATGGGTCAAAGAAGTTTTGGTCCTATGAGAGCTCAAGTGGTTTATGGATCAGATTACTATCAACACGCTAATGAAAATATCGTAAGTTTAGCAATGATAGAAACGAAACAAGCTGTGGAGAATTTAGATGCTATTCTTTCAGTACCAAATTTAACTGGAATTTATATAGGTCCTGCAGATATGAGTTCTTCTTATGGGCTACCACCTAAATTTGATGTTCGTGAAGATCCGGTATTTTCAAATATTAAAATGATTGCAAAAAAAGCAAAAGAAAAAGGAAAGATTGCTGGTATTCATAATGGATCAGTTAAGTATATGAAAGAAATGATGGAATATGGTTTTCAATTTACCACTTTACTTTCCGATTTTAGAATGATGACATCTCATGCTGAAAGTTTATTAAAAGAATTGAAAGATGAAGATACTAAATCTGATAATACTAGCGCATATTAATAGTCGATCAGTTACTCACTAAATCATCTTCCATTTTAATTAACTCATACCATCTATTTTCTTTTGTATTGAGATCATTATTCAGAATTTCCATTTTGGAAGTAATTTCTTGATAGCGTTCAAAATTTTCCAAATATAAGTTTGTATCCTTCAATTCATTTTTAATATCTTCTAATTCTTGTTGAATATTTTTTATTTGGCTTGGAAGTTTTTCTAATTCATATTGAAACTTATATGATAATTTAGATTTTGAATTCTTTACTTTATTACTTTCTGAATGTGATTTTTTAACTTCTTTATTTTTAGCAACTTGTTGATTTTCAGATTTCAAAAAATCACTATATCCACCAAAAAACAAAGATACATTTCCATCCTCTTTGAAATGTAAAATTTTATTTACAGTTTGATCTAAAAAATCTCGATCATGCGATACTATTAATAATGTTCCATTATAATTGGATAGCATTTCAGTTAATAGATCTAGAGTTTCTAAATCTAGATCATTTGTTGGCTCATCTAATATAAGTCCAGTTTTAGGATTAGCTAATACTTTTGCCAAAAGTAATCTATTTTGCTCTCCTCCTGATAATGTTTGTATCGTATGGTTAACATTTTTAGGATCAAACTGAAAATCTTTTACATAGCTACAGACATGCCTATCACTTCCCTGAACTTTTAAATAGTCTCCCCCAGAGGGAACTAAAATATCTTTAATAGATTTTCTTCCATTAAGATCATTACGCATCTGATCAAAATAAGAAAATTCTAAATTTTTTTTCAACTTAATTTTACCTTTAGTAATTTTTATTTCATTAAGAATGGTACGTAGAAAAGTTGATTTACCACTCCCATTATTACCTAAAAGACCAATACGATCATTTTTTGAAATTTTAATGGATAAATTTTTAAAAACAAATTCACTTTGATTTGGATATTTCACAAACACTTCTTGAAGTTCTGCAATAAATTTAGATTGATCAGTAGATTTTTTAGAAACTTGAGGTCTTAAAGATTTAATTGCACTTCTATAAGAAGCTTCATCCTTTTCTAATTGCGCTTTTAATTCTTTCGCTCTTTTTAATCTTTTTTCATTTCGCTTAACTCTCGCCTTTACTCCTTTATTTGCCCACTCAAGTTCAATATTAACAAATTGCTTTCTATTTCTTAATTCTCTATATTCTTGATCGAGTAACTCCTCTGACCATTTATCAAAATCATTAAATCCCCTAGGGCTTACCCGTAATTTTCCTCTATCTATCCAAAAAACTTTATTCGTAAAATTACTGAGAAAAGTTCTATCATGACTCACACATATAATTGTCTTATTTAAATTGCGTAAATAACTTTCTAGCCATTCGATGCATTGCAAATCTAGATGATTGGTTGGCTCATCTAATAACAAAACATCGGAGTCTTTTAATAAAGATCTAATTAAATAAACTTTTCTTTTTTGACCTCCTGAAAGATCTTCAACATTAGCAAGTTTATCTAAATTGAGTTTATTGCAAAATATATCAACAAAATGTTTATTTTGTTCATTAACTATGTCTGAAAAATTCTCTTCAACGGTTTTGTTATCTAGTTTTTCAAATTTTTGATTAAAATATCCAACTTTAAGATCAGGGTAATTCCATAATTCTCCTGCATCTAAATCTTGATCACCATAAATAGTTTTCATTAAGGTAGTTTTTCCAACACCATTCTTACCAACGAGTGCAATCATATCGCCCTTGTGTAAATTTAGGTTTAAATCTTGAAAAATTACATTTTTTCCAAATTTAATTTCTACTTCTCTAAGAGAAAATAATAAATCACTTACCACGAATTAAAGTCTTATATAATTTTGTAATAGACAACAATAAAATCAAGGATCATAAATATAACGAATAGTATTGCCACTCTTGTTAAAGACCATTGACCTTTAGGAAAAATAAAATTTAAAAATTTCATAATAGTTTACTTACTTTGTAATTTAATCCATTTAATACAATCTTCAAGTCTATCATCTCCCCAAAATACTTCCTTTCCATCGTATATAAATGTAGGACTCCCAAAAACTCCTTTTTTATAAGCATATTCAGTATTGCTTAAGTATTTATCTTGTATTTCCTGATCGTTTGCTTTTTTTAAGGTCTCATCAGCATCTAAATTAAGCTCCTGAAAAATTTCATTTAAATTTGGCTGAGTAGCTGGTTCTTTACCTTGCTGAAACCATCTTTGATATGTTTTATAAACGTAGTCAACTCCCCAGCCCTCATTCATTCCAAGGATGGCAATTTGATTTGCTAAATCAAATTCTTTTAAAGGATAAGGAACAGGAACCTTAGCTTCAAAACCGTAAAATTTTGCTCGTCTTTCTATATCTCTCCACATGTAATCTGATTTTATCTTTTTAGCTGGCGGTGTGAATGGAATATTATCCATGTCCATCATAATTTTACGAACACTGAAAGGGTGCCAATTGAATTTGATATTTTCTTTTTTTGCTACATCATGCAATCTATTAACTGTTAAATAAGTATAAGTACTACCAATTGAAAACCAAAAGTTTATTTCTTTCATAAAGTATCCTTTTAAACTATTTTTTTTTTATTCGATAATTATTTCTTCAGGTGTTGTATCAGTATCAATTGCTGGATCCCAGGTAATACCACTCTTGCCTGACCCAAACTTAGCTCCTTTATTTGTAAAAGGTAATTTATATAATTCTGAATTTAAATATTTTTGCAATCTAGGAAGCTGTATAAAATTGTTATAGAAATCAGATACAAGTGGATAACCAGCTAAGTTAAAAACGTTATTATCTTCAGCACCTTCAACAAAATTGTAATGCAAAAGAAATTTTTTATATAAATCTAAAGTATCAAATAAATTAAAGTCTGGAGAAGAAATAGTATTCCCTACAAGAAAATTTTTCGAAAGATTATTATCTTTTGAATTTAACCAGTGTTCAAATTTTTGAAGTTTTCCTGAATTCGACTTTTCAAATGCAGAAATAAATACTTCTTTGGCTGCAAATAATTCCTCTTCTTTTTTTAGAAAATGTGTGTAAGCAAATTTTGTTAAAACACTGCGAAGATCAACACTTTCTTGAAGCAATTGTTCACATTCTATTTGCTCTTTACTTGTTTGCCCAAACATTCCAAATTCTTTTCCTAAAAAAGTAAGACATGTATTTGAATGCGAAATTACATATTCCTCATCATCTTTAAAGAATTGTAAATAAGGTAAGTTTATTAAGCTATTTTTTTTCTTCAATTCAATTTTATCGTTGTCATGCCAAGAACTACCTTCATAATTTATTTCTCCATTTTCTTCTTTCGGAAGTACTTTATAAATCTTAGCAACTAGAGGAATACCAGCGTATATTATCATTTGTCTAGACGCCGATCCTAAACCTTTTGTACTCCAGTATCCGAGAATTATTTTATCAATATTCATTTAATTATAATTCAACTCATTATTTAGAATAATTCTAATTTAATATTAAGATAAAACATAATTAATTTGTTAAAAATCCTCAATAAATTCTGTTTGTGTAAATACTATTAAAATTAAATATTTTAATATTATCTTAATATTTTTTTATTAATCCTTCAATTAACTTTATTAAAAGGAGGTGATTATGATTGTACTTTGGAAATTTAGAACAAATTTTGCTAATGCTTATGATTTATATAACAAGGCATCAAAATTTCAAAAATCTGCAGGAGCTGAGTGGATTAACTTGACGGTTGTAACTGGGGCTGAAAATGGATCTTTTCAAATGGCGGCTGGATTTAAAAATGTTCAAGCTTATGGTAAAATGGATGATATGTGGAATGCTTCTAATGGTGAGACAGATATGATGATGGAGCCAAATTTTCAAAACTTTGAAATATTAGAAACTCACAATTTAACAAAATTAGTTGGGAATATTGATGATGATAAGAAAGATGGACCAGAAACTGTTTTTGCAAATTTTTTGTTTAGCTGTAGTGATAGACAATCTGTAATAGATAGTTTTGAACCTGATTGGCAAGCATATAAAGCTGGGGGATGTACAGGAATCGATATTCATGGAACAAATATTGGTGATGCTCCAGGTAATTATTTCTTTGTTGCTAGATTTAGCTCTATGGAAAAACTTGGCAAGTGTTTTGATAAAATGAATGAGAACACGGAATATTGGAATAATATTAGTGAATATCATTCCAAAATTAATATTTCAAAAGCCTTTTATGCAAGAGTATTAAAAGAAGAGGCATTCTAAATGAAAAAATTTAAAAATAATCAATCTAAAAAGGAGGTAAAATGATTGTAGCTTGGAAATATAGAACTAGTTTTGATAACGCTTATCAATCTTTTGAAAAACTAACAAATTTTCATAAAAGTGCAGGAGCAGATTGGATGAACATGTTTATTACAACTGGAGCAGATAATGCATCTTTTATAACAGCTGTTGGTTTCGAAAGCATGAAAGCGTATGGAAAAATGGATGATATATGGAATTCTCCTGATAGCGGTATGGATAAAATGATGGCTGATAATTTAAGAGATACCCATTTAATTGAAACATATACTCTTAATAGGATGGTGGGTAATATGGAAGAAGGAGAAGAGCATTCAAATGAAGTTTATTCAAACTTTATTTTTGAATGTGACGATGCAGATGTAGTAAAAGACAGTCATGAACATGATTGGAAATATTATAAAGAAGGTGGCTGTACTGGAATAGATATTCATCGAATTAACGGTGGAGATTACGCATCTAATAATACATTCTGGTTTAGTGCTAGATTTAAATCAATGGAAGATTTAGGTGCTAACTGGGACAGAATGGGAGAAACTTCATATGGGAAAGATCTTGCAGAGTATCATTCTAAAATTAAAATTTTAAAAAATTTTAATGGAAGAAGTTTAAAATTTGAGAGATTTAAATAATGAAAATTTTAATCATTAATTTTAATCTAAAAAATTTGGGTGTTGATGATTTCAAAGCTCAAGCTCATATAGATGCTATGGACTTTCGCGGTGTTGAAGGATTAATATCTAAATATTTTATCGGTGATGAAAATGACAATGTTTATGGAGGTGTATATATTTTTAAAGATGAAGAAAGTCTTGAGAAATATAAAAAGGGTCCAATATTTGAATTTTTATCAACTAATGAATTCTTTGATAATTTTACAACTAAGGAACACGGTGTGATTGATGGTCCATCAATTATTGCTGGAGCAAAAACAGAAACAATTTCTTAAATAATATTAGCGGACCATCGGTTCGCTAATTACTTTTCTTTTCATTAATAAATATTGTGATATTACTTATATTGAGCTGATATAGTATAATGGTTATTACAGGCCGTTGGTAACGGTCAGATTCAAGTTCGATTCTCGGTATCAGCACCATAAAAAATGAAATATATTATTGTATCATTTATTTTTTTTATAAATGTTGAAACAATGGCCAAACAAATAACTGATTTAAACTGGGAAAAAAGAGTAGTAATAATTTCATTTGAAAACAAAAAGGAGAAAATATTTTTATCTTCACAAAAATTTATTCAAGAGAATAGATGCGCAGTAAATGATAGAAATATACAGTTTATATTTTTTGAAAAATTTAAAAATACTGAATTTGAAATGCCAAAATTTGTTAGTAATGAATTTGGGATTTGGTTAATCGGCTACGATGGTGCAATTAAAGATTATAGTAAAGATGATAAAATATTTTTAAGATTATTTAATTTAATTGATTCTATGCCTATGAGACAAAATGAAATGAAACATGATAAATGTTAAATACAAAATAGTTGTAAAATAATTTAGATTTTATTAATATTTTTTGAAATCAATATTAAATTTAAACAAGATATAATTGAAAAAAATACAGCATTTATAGTTATGATATTAAGATTTGTTTCTCCAGGACTATCAGTAAATACATATCTCCAAAAATTTAATGCAGCTAAAAATTGAAAAAGAAAGATTATTAAAATAAATGGAAGCTGCCTTTCAAGACCTCTAAATACAATAATTGATAAAGCTATAATGAATGTAATAAAAATAATTCCAATTATTTCCGACAAACCTGCAACAGCGTGATTGAAGAAACCTAAATTATTAATCGCAAATTCATCTGTAAATATAATTAGTTGGATTGCAAAATAGGCAAAGAAAATAATATTAATTATAATAATTAAAATATCTACTTTTTTGATCATAACTGTGTATCATAGATCATAAATAAAAAATCAATATGGAAATTACATTATACTATTTCAAAATACCCTTTTGGAGAGCAGAGGTTGCACGTTTAGCCCTATTTATTGGTGATATTCCTTTCAAAGATTATCGCTTTGAAAGTCAAGATACGGAAGCGCTAAAAAAAGATGGGAAACTTCCCAACGGGCTAATAGCACCATTTAAGCAGTTACCAGTTTTAGATGTTGATGGTAAAATTTTTGCGCAAACTGGAGCAATTGGAAGATTTTGTGGCAAGTTATCTGGTTTGTATCCAAAAGATAATGATTTTGAAGCAGCACAAATTGATCAAATTATTGATGCGGCGCAAGACATTAACTATCTAGTAACTCTTTCTGGTAGAGATAAAGAAAAGGAACGATTAGAATTAGCGAGAAAAATATTAGCAACAAAACATTTACCAAAATGGTTTCAATATCTTGAAAATTTACTTGCAGAAAATAAAGACTCTAATTTTTTTGTTGGTAACAAAATTTCTATTGCCGATTTAGCAATTTGGAGATTACTTGGATGGTTAAGTTCAGGACTTTTAGATGGTGTGCCAACTAATATATTAGAGCCATACGAAAAAATTAATAGATTGAGAGAAGAAGTGTATAAGCATCCAAAAGTTAGTGAATGGATGCTTAAAACATATGGAAAAATAATTTAAACTAATTCTTAAGTTTTTTTATAAGTTCCAGAAGCTTCCGCTGCTTTTTTTACAGTACTAACCATATCAAATTTTGTATCTAAAATGATTAATTCATTTAACATTCCTGATTGTAAAGCTGTAACCTTCATAGCAAGCATTGTTTCATAATCGCCCTCTGCTGTAGCAATCATGTCAAAGTCACCTCTTACAAATTCTAAACTATGTAATTTACCTCCTGCTTTTTCAGCAGCACTTCCAACAATAGCAGCTCTATCTTGATCTGGATTACTCATATAACCTTTAACGTATTCTGGACTTAATTTGCCAATTAAATAAAATTTATTCATATTACTCCTTTCTATTTGATGATATTGATAACTAAAAATAATAAGTGAACTTTAAATAAAAAAATTAATAAATTATGACAGCTTTAAGCGTAAATGTGAATAAATTTGCTTTGGTAAGAAATGCAAGAAGTGCTGACTTACCAAACTTGATTGATATTAGTAACAAATGTTTAAACTTTGGTGCTGATGGAATTACAGTGCACCCTCGCCCAGATGAAAGACATGCAAAATTTTCTGACCTAGTGCCACTAAAAGATTTATTGGCAAAATTTGAAAATAAAGAGTTCAATATAGAAGGATATCCATCAGATTTTTTCGTTAAAAAAGTAATTGAGGTTAAACCAGATCAAGTTACATTAGTTCCAGATCCACCTGGTGCATTAACATCTTCATTTGGTTGGAATTGTAATGAAAATAAAGAATTTCTTAGAGATACGGTTAGTGAATTTAAAAAAAATAAAATTCGTGTTTCAATTTTTATAAATCCATCGATTAAAACACTGGAAAATTTAGAAGTTATACAAACTGATAGAGTTGAACTTTATACATACGATTATGCTCATAATTTTACAGAGAATAAAGATGCTGCCATAAAGTCCTATATAGATGTATCAACATATTTAAAAAAAGAATTTCCTAAAATTAAATTAAATGCAGGTCATGATTTAAATTTGGAAAATTTAAAATTTTTCTTAGAAAATATTAATGATATCGAAGAAGTTTCTATAGGTCATGCTCTGATCTGTGATACCTTTGAATTTGGTTTAGAAAAAACAATTAAAAAATATTTATCTCTAACAAAAAATTAAATGACTTTTATCTTTTGGCTTCAATTTGCCTTAGTATGTATTGCTGGAGCTATGTCTCCTGGGCCTAGTTTGGCATTAATTATCAGAAACAGTGTTACAATTAATAGATATGCTGGCATTCTGACTTCTATTGGTCACGGGATTGGTATGGGGGTGTACGCAATTTTTGCAGTAACTGGACTAATAATTATTTTAACAACAAATGAAATACTATTTCAATTTATACAAATTATTGGAATTCTATTTTTATTATTTATAGGCTTCCAATTTCTTTTTAAAAAAAATCAAGAAATTGAGCATATAAATAATCAAAAACATTTTAATTCATTCTTACAGGGCTTTTCTATAGCAATTTTAAATCCTAAAATTCTCATATGGTTTTCTGCAGTATTTTCACAATTTGTAAAAATAGATGCATCTTTTTTTTCACACTCAATTCTTGTCATTACCGCATCTGTAATAGATGGCATTTGGTATATTATAGTTACAGTTATAGTAACAAGTTATGGAATGGGCAATTTTTTTCAGAGAAGAAAAAATTTTATTCAAAAAACATCGGGAATAATTTTAGTTTTAATTGGTATACTTCTAATTATAGATTTCTTCCAAAACTCTTAAGATATTTTTACCCATAATTTTTTCAATTTCAGTATTTTTATATCCTCTTTTTTCTAAACTTTCTTGAATTATCATGTGATCTAGACAATCACTCCATTTATTTGGCAAACAATCAAGGCCATCATAATCACTGCCTATTCCGACATAATCAATACCTATTTGATTAATTACATAATCAATATGATCAACAAATATTTCAATACTCGGACATATATTTGCTAATTTTTTTTGAAGAAAATGTTGTTTTGCTATCCATTGAGATGTTTTGTTTAAATATTTTCTTTCAATAAAATTTAATTCATCAATATATTTTTTTCTTTCTTTTGTTTCTCTTTCTTTAAAAGATTTATCAATAAAGAAAGGGTATGGATTAAGACCAATCAAACCATTTACTTTTTTAATAGCTTCAATTTGATCATCTTTTAAATTACGAAAATGAGGACATAAATTATACACGCTAGAATGCGAGGCTATAAAAGGTTTAGTACATATTGATGCAATATCCCAAAAACTTTTCTCTCCTATGTGCGAAACATCAACTAGCACATTATTATCTTGGCAAATAGAAATAACTTTTTTACCAAATTCGTTTAAGCCATGACTTTTCAGCCTTGAAGAATTATAAGTCTCATCATAATTTGATGAAACCCAATCCAAAGAATGATTCCAAGTTGGACCGAAATAGAAAAGACCCCTTTCAATAAAATGATATAAATTATTGATATCATTTTCTAAACCCTCTCCACCTTCCATTGCAATTGGGAGTATTAATTTATTTTTTTCTATTGCTTCATTAATGTCTGAAAGTTTTTTTGGAATGACAATTTCTTCATGTGATGAAATTCTTTCAATCTCATCATACATTTTATTAGCTCTTTTAAAAAAATTTGGTTCTGTTGAATTACTTGAGACCCAAATAATTAAAATTTCTAAATCAATTTGAGATTTTAATAACCTTGGTATATCTGTATGCCCGTGTAATGTAAGTTTAGTAACATCTTCACCTTCGATAACTCTTTGCACAAGATCATTATGCAAGTCAGCAACAAACATTTAATTATTTAATAATCTCCATTTTAATTATTTTATCTGGATCGGCAGGTGGTTCACCTCTTGTGATATTATCAACATATTCCATACCTTCGGTAACTTGAGCCCAAACAGTATATTGACCATCTAGAAAAGAGCAGTCATTAAAACAAATAAAAAATTGACTATTAGCACTATTTGGATTTTGAGCTCTGGCCATTGACACTGCCCCTCTTCCATGATTTTCTGAAGAGAATTCGGCCTCTATATCAGGAAGTTTTGATCCGCCTGTACCAGCCCTTGATAAGTTAAAACTATCATTACTTGAATTTCCAAATTCTATATCTCCTGTCTGAGCCATAAAACCATCTATTACTCTATGAAAAACGACTCCATCATATTGTCCTTCTTCTATAAGTTGTTTGATTTGTTTAACATGTTTTGGCGCTACTTCCGGTTTTGTCTCTATTACAACAACACCGTCTTTAAGTGTCATATGTATAATATCTTTTTTTTCATCAGCCATTAAGATCTCCCCTTTTAAAAATATTGAGAAAATTAAGATGAAAATAAATAGTTTTTTAAATTTTATCATATTTGTTTTCTTTACCTTCACCCAAATTGTTTTATATATGTGTAATGCACATCTTTGAAGAAAATATCAAGAAATTAGATTTAAATATTCCTGATATGCCTACACCACTAGCAAATTACGTACCTTATAAAGTTTCAGATAGTACTGTTTATGTATCAGGTCAAGGACCAGTAATAGATGGTAAAATTTTGTATAGTGGAAAAGTTGGTGCAGATATTTCTGAAAAAGATGGAATTAAAGCCGCTGAAATTTGCTGCATTAATATTATCGCAGCTTTAAAAACATCCATAAATGGCGATTGGGATAAATTAGACACTTTTTTAAAACTTGGAGGTTTTGTTAATTGTAATGACAACTTTACTGATCAACCTAAAATTATAAATGGAGCATCAGATTTATTAGTTAATATTTTTGGTGACAAAGGAAGACATTCGCGGTTCGCAGTTGGTTCAAATGCTCTTCCACTCAATATTTCTGTCGAAATAGACGCAATAATTAAAATTAAATAAATACTCAAAATGAGTGAACATTTTTTTTGCTCTTCGCTAAGTAACATCAAAAGTTCTGATTGGAACGAATGTGTTGGTAATGATCATCCATTTTTACAATATGAATTTCTTTACGCTTTAGAAAAAAGTAATAGTGCAAATACAAAAACAGGTTGGCAACCATATCATTATATTGAACAAGAAAATGATAAAATAATCTCATTATGCCCTCTTTACATAAAGAACCATTCTTTTGGAGAATATATTTTTGATCATTCTTGGGCAGATGCCTATCATCGATATGGAATAAACTATTATCCAAAACTTCAATCTGCAATACCATTTACACCAGTAACTGGTGATAGAATTGTTTTAAACAAATCAGTAAAATATAAAAAGGGAAAGCAAGTTCAGGTAATTAATAATATGATAGAAGAGGCAAAAAAAATAAATGTTTCTTCTCTTCATTTTAATTTTGTCAATGATGTATCAAATTGGAATGAAATTGATAATATTATGGTTAGATCAGGAATACAATTTCATTGGAACAATAATGAATATAAAAATTTTAATGAATTCTTAAATGACTTATCCTCAAGAAAAAGAAAAATTATTAGACGAGAACGACAATGTATTGAAAATAATAATTTAACTGTAAAATTACTTAATGGAGATGATATTAAAGAAGAGCATATAAATTTTTTTTATGATTGTTATTTAGATACTACAGGAAGAAAATGGGGTTCTACTTATTTAACTAAAGAATTTTTCTTTGAAATATTACATAATTTTAGAAACAAAATATTACTTATAATGGCTTATCAAGAAGATAAAATGGTTGCCTCTGCAATCAATTTTCTAAGTAAAACTCATTTGTATGGACGATTATGGGGATCAAAATATGAAGTGCCTTTTTTACATTTTGAACTTTGTTATTATCAAGCAATTGAATATGCAATTCAGAATAAGATTCAAATTGTAGAAGCAGGTGCTCAAGGTGAACATAAGTTGCAAAGAGGCTATGCGCCTACAAAAACATGGAGTGCTCATTGGATAAAAGATCAAGAGTTTAGCAAAGCTATTCAAAATTTTCTTGATAATGAAAGTCAGCTTATTGATAATCAAAAAGAAAAATTAGAAGATTATCTTCCTTTCAAAAATTAGGCTAATTCTTTTTTTACTTCTTGTTTATTAGAAAATTCAAAGTTAATTTTTTTATCTTTACATGTAATTTCAACATGACCACCTTTAGCAAGTTTACCAAAGATAAGTTCTTCAGCCATCGGTTTTTTAACTTTTTCTTGTATTACTCTACCTAGTTCTCTAGCACCATAAACTTCATCATAACCTTCTTCAGCTAAAAACTCTTTTGCCTCTTTATTAATTGATAATGAAACTCCTTTATCTTCGAGTTGTGCTTCAATTTCTATAATAAATTTATCTACTATCGAAAGTACAATATTTTTAGATAAATGATTAAAATGAATAATTGAGTCAATACGGTTTCTAAATTCTGGTGAGAAAATTCTATTTATTGCATCGCTACTATCATCGTTAGATCTTTTTGCATTAAAGCCAATTTTGTTTTTAGATACATCAATTGCACCAGCATTAGTTGTCATAATTAATATAACGTTTCTGAAATCTATCGTCTTACCATTGTGATCAGTTAGTTTTCCATAATCCATAACTTGTAAAAGAATATTGAATAAATCATAGTGGGCTTTTTCAATTTCATCCAATAATAATACACAATGAGGGTTTTGGTCTACTCCATCAGTTAATAATCCACCTTGGTCAAAACCTACATAACCAGGAGGAGCTCCAATAAGTCTACTCACGGTATGACGCTCCATATATTCTGACATATCAAATCTAAGCAGTTTAATACCAAGTGTATTACTTAGCTGTTTAGCTACCTCAGTCTTCCCAACTCCTGTAGGCCCAGAAAATAGATATGAGCCAATTGGCTTTCCATCTTCTCTAAGTCCTGCTCTTGCCAACTTAATAGAAGATGATAATTCTTCGATGGCTTTGTCTTGACCAAAGACGAAATTTTTCAAATCTCTCTCTAAATTTTTTAAACTGTTCTTATCGCTTTGATTAACAGATTTTGTAGGAATTCTTGCCATTAAAGCAACTACTGCTTCAATATCTTTAGAAAGAATAATTTTTTTTCTCTTTTCTTCTGGTAATAAATATTGAGATGCTCCTGCTTCATCGATAACATCAATAGCTTTATCTGGAAGCTTTCTATCACCTATATATTTATTTGATAACTCAACCGCGCTAATAATTGCTTCTGGAGAATATTTAATTTTATGATGTTCTTCATAGTAAGTTTTTAAACCCTCAAGAATTTTAACAGTCTCATCTTTTGATGGTTCCTTAACATCAATTTTTTGGAACCTTCTAACTAAAGCTCTATCTTTTTCAAAATAATTTTTAAATTCCTTATATGTAGTTGATCCAATACATTTAAGGGTGCCATTTCCTAGAGACGGTTTTAATAAATTACTTGCATCCATTGAACCTCCACTCGTTGCCCCTGCCCCAATAACTGTGTGGATTTCATCAATAAATAAAACGGCTTTGTCTTTTTTTTGTAGTTCTTTAAGAACGGCTTTCAATCTTTCTTCAAAATCACCTCTGTATCTTGTACCTGCTAGTAATGCCCCCATATCTAAAGAATAAATTACTGCATCCTCCATAATTTTAGGAACTTTTTTTTCTGTAATTCTTTTTGCTAAACCTTCAGCAATGGCTGTTTTTCCAACACCAGGATCTCCAACGAATAAAGGATTATTTTTTTGTCTTCTGCATAAAATTTGAATTGTTCTATCTAATTCTTTACTTCTACCAATTAGCTTGTCAATTTTACCATCTTTAGACTTTTCATTTAGATTTATACAAAATTGACCTAAAGCACTTTTGGGTTTTTGATGCTCACTATTTTCATTTGTTTGACTATCCACAAATTCTTCATTCTCAAAATTTTCATTAGCTTTTGAAATTCCATGTGAGATATATTGAACAGCATCTAATCTGCTCATGTTTTGTTGATGAAGAAAATATACTGCATGACTCTCTTTTTCTGAAAATAATGCTACAATCATGTTTGCTCCTGTAACACTTTCTCTTCCACTTGATTGAACATGTATAGCAGCTCTTTGTAAAACTCTTTGAAAACCATTTGTTAATTTGGGTTCACCAGTGAAATTTTCTTTTAGATTTTCTAAATCATTAATAATAAACTTTTCGACACTATCTTTTAAGTTTGAAATATCAACGGCACATGCTTTAAGCACACTAACCGCATCTTGATCTTCCAAAAGGGAAAATAATAAATGTTCTAAAGTTACAAATTCATGTTTATAAGTTGTAGCTAGTTGATATGCTTCTCTTAGTGTTTTTTCTAAATTTTGTGATAACATTAACTTTTTTCCATTGTGCATTGAAGTGGATGTTCATTTTTCTTAGCCATATCCATTACAGATTTACATTTAGACTCAGCCACTTCATAAGTAAATGTTCCACAAACGCCAATACCATTTTTATGAACATGTAACATTATTTGTGTCGCTTCCTCTTGTTTTTTATTAAATATTTTTTCTAATACCATAACAACGAATTCCATAGGTGTATAATCATCATTTAATAATAATACATTATACATTGAGGGTTTTTTTGTCTTAGGTTTTGTGTCTAATAAAAGACCTCTTTGAAAATCATCCTTATTATTGTTATTATTTTGATCTTCATTAGCCATATTTATTAAATAATATGTTTTAAAATATTTTAAAGTATTTTTGTGTTTGAAAGCATCGAAAATCATATGTTAATCAATAAAAAATGAAAAAAAATTTATTATTAATCGTATTTTTAAATAGTTTGTTAATATTAGGTTTTACATCTAATCTATTTGCTAAAAAAGCAGCTATAGTAATAGATTTTGACACAAAAGAAGTATTATTTGAAGTCAACGCTGATACTAGAAATTATCCTGCATCTCTAACTAAAATAATGACTCTCTATATTGTTTTTGACTACATTAAAGAAGGTAAACTGAATTATGATAGCCAATTAAGTGTATCAAATATTGCAGCTTCAAGATCCCCTAGTAAGCTATATTTAGAACCTGGATCAAGTATCGAAGTTCGAGATGCAATTAATGCACTTATTATTAAATCAGCAAATGATGTAGCAACAGTGGTTTCAGAAAATATTTCCGGAAGTGAAAAAGAATTTGCCAAACTGATGACAAGTTATGCAAAAAAACTAGGAATGAATAACACGACTTTTAAAAATGCTTCTGGTCTTCCAAATAGAGCTCAACTAACTACTGCAAGAGATATTGCTAAACTTTCACATTCACTAATTTCAAATTTTCCAAATGAATATAAATTGTTTAGCAATACAGAGTTTTCTTATGCAGGCAAAACTTATAAAACTCATAATAAATTAATGTTAAGTTATGAAGGAGCAGATGGAATTAAAACAGGTTATATTAAAGCTTCCGGTTTTCAATTAGCATTTTCAGCAGTAAGAGATAACAAAAGACTCATAGGAGTTATTTTTGGTGGTGATACTGGTAGTCAAAGAAATAAATCACTAAAAATTATTATGGATAAAGAATTTGCTGAATTAAATATTATTTCTAATGTTAGCGAAAAAAAAATAATAAAAAAAGAAACAAAAAAAATAGAAAAGGCAACTTACTCAATTGTTGTTGGAACCTTTAAATATAGAAACAATGCGGAAAAACAGATAAAATTAATTAAAAGTAAATATCCAGTATCTACAAAAGATAAGGCATCAAACATAGTCCTAATAAAAGTTAGCGGTAAACAACTTTATGAATCCAGATTTGAAAACTTTTCTAAAATAGAAGCATATACAGCTTGTAAAAGATTAAAAAAATATAACCGCGATTGTTTTGTTAGATTGTAAATTTATAATTTACGCCACTAAGAGATAACTGATTCTCAATTATGCCAATTAAAGATTGAAGTCCTTCTTGAGAGGTTGATTCTGCACGGCAAGTTAATTGATTTTGAGTGTTACTGGCTCGCATTAGAAACCATCCATCATCGTTTTCAACTCGTATGCCATCAATATCAATTATTTTACCTTCTAATTTTTTTATTCGTTCTTTTATCTCATCAATTATCAAAAATTTTTTTGTCTCATCTACGTCAAATCTTGTTTCAGGAGTAGAAAAGGTTTTTGGATAAACATTTATTAATTCATTTAGGGATTTTTGTTGATTACATAGTATTCTAAGTAGTCGTAATGCTACATACATAGCATCATCATAACCATAAAAATCATCAGCATAGCAAACGTGACCACTCATTTCACCTGATAAAGGAGAGTTTAATTCTTTCATTTTTTCTTTTATAGGTGAGTGACCTGTTTTTGACATAATAGGATCGCAATTAATTTTTTTTGCTTCATCAAAAAAGACTTTGCTACACTTAACATCCATTATTATTTTTGGATTATCGTAAAAATTTGCAATTTCAGAACATAGTAATAACATATACTGATCTGCCCAAACTAAATTACCTAAATTGTCTACAACACCTAAACGATCTCCATCTCCATCAAAAGCAAGGCCAATGTCACAATTTTTATCTTTAACTACTTTTACTAATTGTTCCATATTCTTTGGCACTGTTGGGTCTGGATGATGGTTAGGAAAATTTCCATCAACTTCTTCATTAATTAAAATATTATTAGAGTTATTTAAGTTACTTGTAATCTCCTTAATCACTGCTCCCATTGCACCATTTCCAATATCCCAAGCAATTTTTATTTTTTTATTGAGATTAATATTTTGTAATAATCTATTGATATATTCCTTTTTAATATCTTGATTAATGATCTCTCCTTCTATTAATTTTAAATTATTTTGATCAATTAATTTTTGAAGGCTTTGAATGTCTTCTGCATAAAAAGAATGCTTATTTAAGACCATTTTAAAGCCATTGTATTCCGAAGGATTGTGAGAGCCTGTAACCATAATAACTGCGTCTGCTTTAAGGTGGAAATGTGCAAAATAAGTCATAGGCGTTGGACCCATACCAATATTAATAACTTTAGCACCTGAGTCCTTTAAACCTTCACAAAGTGCTTTATGTAAATCTGGTGATGTTAATCTTCCATCAAAACCAGTAGCAATTATATTAGATTTTAATCGATTAATAACCGTGTAGGCAAATGTTCTACCAATAGTATAGGCGGTATTTTGATCAATATTTTTACCGACCACACCTCGGATATCATACTCTCTCAAAACCTCTTGATCAAAATTTTCAATTTCCAATTTATTTGCCTGTTCCATAATATTCAAATCCCATTTCTTTTAAATCTTCTGGAATATAAATATTTCTTAAATCAAAAATTATTTTTTCTTGTAACAAATTTGATATTTTTTTAAAATTTAAAGCTCTGAATTCATTCCATTCTGTTCCAATTATTATTGCAGAAGATCCTTCACAGGCTTCGTATGCAGAATTAAAAAAAATGAGATTAGTATTTTCTCTTTTTGCACTATTCATTGCTTCAGGGTCATAACACTGTACCTTAAACCCTTGATCAAAAAGATTTGATGCAATTTTCATCGATGTAGAATCTCTAACATCATCTGTCTTAGGTTTAAAACTTAGTCCAAGAAAAGTAATTGTAGAATTATTTTTTATTTTTGAGCTAATTTTATTAGAAATTTTAATTATACGATCTTGATTAGATTTATTTACCGCATTAATTATTGATAAATCAATATTTTTCTTTTTAGCTGTTGAATAGAATGCTTTTACATCTTTTGGAAAACATGATCCTCCAAATCCAGGTCCAGCATTTAAAAATTTAGAACCAATACGTTTATCTATCCCCATTGCATATGCTACTTGCTGAACGTCAGCTCCTACTACCTCACATAAATCAGCAACCTCATTGATAAATGCTATTTTAGTTGCTAAAAAACTATTGGATGCATATTTAATTACTTCTGAAGTTTCTATTGATGTGGCCACAATTGGAGTTTCTTTGAGAAATAATGGTCTATAAAGTTCTTTCATTATATTTTCAGATTTTTGATTATCTGTTCCTATAACAACTCTATCTGGCCTAATGAAATCATCAATTGCAGATCCTTCACGCAAAAATTCAGGATTAGAAACTACATCAAAAAATTTTTGATCAACTTTATTTGAAATAATTTTTTTTACATCTCTTGTAGTTCCAACTGGTACTGTGGATTTAGTTACAACTAAACAATATTTTTTTATGTTTTCTGAAATTTCTTCTGCAACTTGCCATACAAAACTTAGATCAGCTTCGTCCTCTAATCTTCTTGTAGGTGTTCCAACAGTTATAAATATAATATCGGTATTATCTAATTTACTTTTTACACTGGAAGCAAAGGATAATAATTTTGTTTTATGAATGTGCTTATCTAAAAGTTCATCCATTCCAGGTTCAAAAAATGGGCACTTACCAGATTTAAGCTTGTCAAGACGCTCATTATCTTTATCGATACATGTCACAGAGTAACCAAATTCAGCAAAACATGCTCCCGTTACCAAACCAACGTAGCCTGTACCAACGATTGTAAGATTCATCATATTGCAGAATTTATTAAAATTTCTGTCTCAATAACCTAAATATTTATCATTTGTTATAAATAAATAAGAGATTTTTACTGGAAAAAACTCAAATTTTTATTATTTATATCGTTAATATGCCAGAAACTAAAAAAATTCAAACAGGGATAAACAATATATCAAACGAATGGTTTAGAGCCAATATAGATAGAAAAACTCTAAAAAAACTTTCTAAAAGATCAGACTTTGAGGGTTGGAAACATATAATTGTTTATTCACTAACATTAGGAGCGCTAGGTTTATTATCGTTATATACATGGCATAGTTTATGGTTTTTACCTGTATACCTAGCTTATTGTACCATGTGGGGTGGAGCTGATGCTATTTGGCATGAGTGTGGTCATGGAACTGCTTTCAAAAATAGAAGACTAAATAGATTCTTTTATAACATTGCTAGTTTTATGAATAACTTTGAACCTGTTAGATGGAAGTGGAGTCACTCTCTTCATCATAGCTATACTGCTTCAGTTGATCCTCATGACTACGAAGTTGATGGTAGTATTTTTGCTAAACATACATTTTTAAGTTTTATTTTAAATTTTATTCCTGGGATTGGTTTTTTTACAATCCATAAATCTCTTTATGTCGAAATAATAAAACATGCATTAGGAATTCAAACTAACGTAATGAGAGATTGCATTCCAGAAGATAAAATCAAAGATTGTATAAATAGTTCTAGAATTTTTGTTATACTATGGATTACAATAATAGTTGCCTCAATTTACTTTTCTACCTTTCTGCCAATATTTTTATTTTTAATACCAAAGTTCTTCGGCATTAATGGTGTATGGGGTGTGACCCAACACATGGGGTTAAAAGAAAACGCTAAGGATCATAGACTATCAACAAGATCTGTTAGACTTAATCCAATTTTTAGTTTTATTTATTGGAAGATGGAATACCATATTGAGCACCACATGTTTCCTATGATACCTTCATATAATCTTCCAAAATTATATGAAGTTATAAAAGATCAAATGCCAGAACCTCAAACCCTATACCATGCTTATAAAGAAATTATACCAGCAGTTATAAAAAAGTCTAAAAATCCTGAATATTTTATTCCTGTGCAAGTCCCAAATAATTAAACTATACTTGACACATCTTTACCTTTAGTTTTATCTATGTTTTTTATATGGAATTAAGAAATTTTATTGATGGTAAATTCATTGATTCACTCTCTAAAAAAAATATTCCTGTTTTAAATCCTGCAAATCAAAAAATTGTAGGGAATATTGATGAGGCATTAGATCAAGAAATAGATTTAGCATTTAATGCTGCAAAAAAAGCATTCGATAAAAGAATCTTAGTCGATATGGACTCAAAAGACAAGTCAAACATGATGAGAGCTATTGCTCAAAAATTAAGAGAGAAAAAAGAAGAAGGCGGTAAACTTCTTAGCCAAGAAAATGGTAAAACGATTAAACAATGTATTGATGAATTTAAAGGTGCTGCAGACACTTTTGATTTTTATGCAGGACTTACAGACAAAATAGAAAATAAATTAATTCCATCTGGTCATGATACATTGAACTATGTTGTTTTAGAACCGTTTGGAGTAGCTCTTCAAATAGTTCCTTGGAATTATCCTGTTTCTATATTTTCAGGAATGGTTGCGCAGAATTGGATAGTAGGAAATACTATAGTTATAAAGCCTCCCGAACTTTGTCCAATATCTTCTAATTTTTATGGTCAAATTTTTGAAGATGTTGGTGTTCCAAAAGGAATTATAAATATTGTTCACGGCTATGGAGAAACAACTGGCCGAAAATTAGTCCAACATCCAGGAAGTGATTATATTGTATTCACTGGATCACCTGAAGTTGCTTCAGAAATTCTTAAAGAAACAGCAGATAGAATTATACCTACTCATTTTGAATTAGGAGGAAAGTCTGCAGCTATAATTTATGCCGATGCTGACATTGATAAAGCGGTAGATAGTACAGTTAAAGGAATTTTTAAACCAAATGCAGGTCAAATATGTGTTGCAATGTCTAGAGTTATAGTTCATCCAAAAATTAAAGATGAATATATGACAAAGCTTGTTGCAAAAACGCAAAAATTAAAAATAGGTGCAGGTGACGAAGATGGAACTGAAGTTACCCCTTTAATCTCAACTGATCAAATGCAAAGAGTTTCAAACTATGTAAAATCTGGTGTACAATCAGGTGCTACTTTAACAATAGGTGGAGATAAAGCTAAGAGAGATGATGGAAATTTCTATCAACCAACTATTTTTGATAATGTTAAAGTTGATGCAACAATTGCTCAAGAAGAAATATTTGGCCCTGTAACATCAATATTTGATTTTGAAGATGAAGAAGAAGCAATAAGTATAGCTAATTCAACAAAATACGGTCTTGCTTCCGGAGTATTTACTTCAGATGATCAAAAAGCAAAATGGACTGCTGATAGAATTCATGCTGGTATAATTTGGCAAAATGATTGGTTTGTAGATGGTAAAAATCTTCCTGGTGGAGGATATAAAAGATCTGGTTATGGAAGAGATGGTGGTGTTGATGGTGTCTATAGTCATGGACAAACTAAAAGGATCAGTAAAAGACTCTATTAGTTGACATTTCTCTCAATTCTAAGTTAATAATCATAATAATTTTCAAAAATAATTTTCTGGGAGGAAAAAAATGAAATATTTAAAAATAATAATTTCTTCATTGATTTTAATATCATTTTCTTCACCATCTTTTTCAATTGAAAGAGATTTAGGTGATGGATGGTGTAAAGATGTAAGAATTCATTTCTTTGCTGGTGGTGCTGAGGGTGATGGATTTGCAGGTATTGTTCAAACTGGTGCAGAAAATGCAATCAGAGATACAGGTGCTGATGCTGAAATTCTATATTCTGAATGGCAGTCTGAAATAATGATACAACAACTTCGTCAAGCAATTGGAGCAGGTGTTGATGGTATTGCTATGATGGGTCACCCAGGTGATGAAGCAATAATGCCATTGGCTGAGGAAGCAAATAAAGCTGGAATATTAATGATGTATCAGAATGTTGATGTGCCAAGTGTTAGAGCAAAATATGGTGGCGGTTATGTTGGAGCAAATCTTGCAACACAAGGTTATGCTTTGGGACAAGAAGCAATAAGATTATTTGGTTTTGAAGCAGGTGACACTGCAATCGTTATGGTTCCTACTGGAGATTACTCAAGAGCACAACGTGAAGATAACACTAGAATTGCTTTTGAAGAGCATGGGATGAAAGTTGTAGTTTTGGATGGAACTCCAGAAATGGCAACAGATCCTAACTCTGCTATTCCAGTAATTTCAGCTGCTTTAGCTGCAAATCCTGATGCTAAAATCTTAGTTCATACTGGTGGACAAATGTTAGGAAATGCAGAAACTTTTGCAGTAGCGGCTGGTTACGGCCCAAATGAATTACTTCAGATTGGCTTTGATACTAGTCCTCAAGTCATGTCGGCGTTCGTGAATGGATATGCACATTTAACATCTGACCAACAACCATTCCTTCAAGGATATCTTCCAATACTTTCATTATGTCAAATGAAGGTTCTAGGAACTGGTGCTATTAATCAAGATACTGGTGCTGGATTTGTAACTACAGATAATTATGAGTCTGTTATGGATCTTGCTAATGCTGGGTTAAGATAAATAATTTAATTTTAGTGGCCCTAGAAATAGGGCCTCTGATATACTTATAAATATGGAACCTATAATCGAATTAAAAAATGTTAGTAAGAGATTTGGCGGAATTACCGCTTTAGACTCAGCATCTTTACATGTAGATGAAGGTGAAGTAGTTGGATTAATAGGTGATAATGGAGCAGGAAAATCAACTTTAATTAAAACTTTAGTTGGTGTTCATCCCCCTGACAGCGGTGATATTATTATAAGGGGTGAAAAAGTACAAAATTGGAATACAAAAAAAGCTAGACAAGCAAAAATTGAAACTGTTTTTCAAGATAGGGCTCTTACTCCTCAACAATCAATAGTTTGGAATATTTTTATGGGCAAGGAGTTGAGACACTCCTTTGGATTTATTAGGGTAAAAGAACAAGTGGAAGAAGCAAATAGAATAATTAGAGAAATTGGTTTTACTTCAAAATTAATTGATGCAAATTCTCCCGTTGGTAACCTATCTGGTGGTGAAAGACAGGGAGTTGCAATAGCTAGAGCAATTTATAATGATGCTGAATTAATAATTTTAGATGAACCAACAACAGCCTTGTCATTAATAGAAACACAAAAAGTTTTTGATTTTGTTAATAATGTAAAAGCAAAAGGTAGATCAGTTTTATTTATTGGTCATAATATTTTTCATGTATATGATATTTCTGATAGGTTTATAATTTTAGACAGAGGAAAAGTAATACACAAACTAAGTAAGGAAGATGTTGGCAGCCCTGAAGAATTAATTAAAATTATGAAAGAAACAGTAACAGGTAAAAAAGAATAAAATGGAGAAAAAAGTTACATTGTGGTCATATCTAGCTGATAACAGTAGACCAGTAAGCAGTTTATTTTATTTTGCTTTAATAATGACAATCTTTTTTGCATCTGCACCTCAAGTTTTTTTTGCACCAAAATTTCATCAAGCTGTTCTTACTGTTATTCCTATAATTATTTTTTTGGTTATCCCACTAGTTTTTATTGTAACAATGGGTGAAATTGATCTCTCTTTTGCTTCAACGTTTGGATTTGCGGCATGGGTTTTTGCAAGTTTAGTAAAATATTTTAGCTTTGATCCTTTTCTTGGTTTTATTATAGGAATAATTGGTGGTGCGGTTGTTGGTATTTTGATGGGTTGTTTAGTCGTCTATGGAAGGATTTCATCTCTAGTTGCTTCTCTAGGAGCTTTATTCTTAATTCGTGGTTTTCTATTTGTAGTAAGTGATAGCAAGTCCATTACAGTCATTGAAGTACGTGACCACTGGATGCATTCTGCTCTTGTAGGTAAATTTTATGGTTTTCCAATGCAGTGTTTCTGGGCTGCAATTTTCATAATAATAGCGTACTACTTGTATCATAGGCATGTATTTGGAGTACATGTTCATCATGTTGGTGATAATCCTGAGAGCGCAGCTCAAATGGGAGTTAATGTTGATTTAACTCGAATTTATTGTTTTATGTTTTGTGGTATTGGTGCGGGATTTGCAGGAATCTTTTCTACTTTAATTAATTTTACATGGTGGCCTACTCAAGGTTTTGGTTATTTACTATTAGGGTTAGCAGCTGTTTTTGTAGGAGGGACACCAACTTGGGGAGGAGTAGGAACTATTTTTGGGGCCGTATTTGGTTCCGGTGTAATCGCTTATATGGAAACAGGAATTGTTGCTATGGGATGGAGCGGTCTTTGGAGACAATTTTTTAATGGTCTAATTATTATTCTTGCATTATTAGGGCATAGATTTCACGGGAATAGGATAAGATAATGGTTAACTTAGTTATTTGGAATGAATTTGTTCATGAACAAGAAGACGAGCATGTTAAGTCAATTTACCCTAAAGGAATTCATGGATGTATCAAGGAATTTTTATCGGATGATGAAAGTTTAAATATTAAAACCGCAACTCTTCAAGAAAAGGATCATGGCTTAAGTGAAGAATTATTAAGTAACACTGATGTACTAATTTGGTGGGGTCATAAGGCACATAAATTAGTTGAAGATAAAATTGTTGATAGAGTTCAACAAAGAGTATTAGAGGGAATGGGTCTTTTAGTTTTACATTCTGGACATCATTCTAAAATTTTTAAACGAATGATGGGTACAACAGCTAACATAAGATGGGCTGAAAGAGGTGAAAAAGAAAGAGTCTGGGTATGTAACCCAGGTCATCCTATTGCAGAGGGTTTAGGTGAATATTTCGAAATCGATATGACAGAGATGTACGGTGAGCCTTTTCAGGTCCCTGCACCAGATGAAACGGTTTTTGTGAGTTGGTTTGAAGGCGGAGAGGTATTCAGATCTGGACTTTGTTATAAAAGAGGAAATGGGAAAATATTTTATTTCAGACCAGGACATGAATCTTATCCGGTTTATTATAATAAAGATGTTCAAAAAGTAATTAAAAATTCAATCCATTGGGTTTGTCCGGAAAAAACATCTGGTTTATGGATAGATAGAATAGCAAAAGGTATTGATAATATGGAAAGAAAAGATCCAGTGCAACCAATCGAAGTAAAAGGTTATCAAGTAGATCATAATTATAAAAAATGATTAAATTAGGAATTGTTGGTACTGGAGGCATGGCAAATGCCCATGCATTGGCTTTTAAAAATATTAATGAAGTAGAAATAGTTGCTGTTTGCGATGTAATTGAAGACAGAGTTCGTAATTTTGCTAAAGAGTACAATATCAATCAAATATTTACTTCATTTGATGAAATGCTTGAAAATTGTGAGTTAGATGCAATTAGTAATGTAACGCCTGATTCATTTCACAAAGAAATAGCTTTAAAATCTTTGAATAAAAATAAACATATTTTTTCTGAAAAACCTCTAGCTGAAAATTTTCCTGATGCCCAAGAAATGTATAAGGCAACTTTAAATACTAACTGTATAAATATGGTAAACTTAAGTTATAGAAATTCTTCTGGTTGGCAAAATTTAAGTAAAATGATTCAAAACAACGAATTAGGTCCTGTTAGACATGTTGATGCTAGCTATTATCAATCTTGGTTAACATGTAAATATTGGGGTGATTGGAAAGCAGAGCAGAAATGGTTATGGCGTTTATCGGAAAATCATGGAAGTAAAGGAGTTCTTGGTGATCTTGGTGTTCATATTTTTGATTTCGCGTCGTATCCAGTTGGCATAATTAATAAAATAAATTGTCGACTTAAAACTTTTAAAGATAAAGGTGAAAAAATTGGAGAGTATATTTTAGATGCAAATGATTCATTTGTATCAATGGTAGAATTTGAAAATGGAGCAATTGGTACAGTAAGTTCAACAAGATTTGCAACGGGAAATGTAAATAAATTAGATTTAAAAATTTATTGTGACAAGGGTGCTGTATCTATGAAATTTGATGACCCAATAACGCAAGGAAATACTTATTCTATATGTACAGATATAAATGCAACTTCTCCTAATAATGAAAAGGGATTAGATTGGAAAACTATTAAAACGGATCCAACACCTTCTAATTATGAACGATTTATACATTCAATAAAAACTGGAAAAAATGATCAGCCTGACTTTAAAAGAGGTGCAGATATTCAAAAAATACTAGATAGTTGTTTTATTAGTTCTGAAAAAGATCAATGGATTGATCTTAACGCTTAAGGTTACCCCTTAATACCACCAGCCGTTAATCCACCAGTTAAATATTTTTCAGCCCACAAAAACACAACAATAACTGGAACAGTTGCAATCACTGACCCTGCCATTAAATGTTGTCTTGGTACCTCTGTTCCATCTAGTTGTTCTAATCCTCTAGGTAATGTGAATATTGAAGGAGTATCTAAAAACATATATGCAAATAAATATTCATTCCATGCTACCATAAAAATAAACAAAGAGACTGAAGCTAATGCAGGAAGTGATAAAGGTAGTGTAATTCTTAAAATTACTCCAGTTCTTGAAAGTCCATCAACTAATCCAGCCTCTTCAAGTTCTTGAGGAATTGTTTGAAAGTATCCTTGCAACATATAGATCGCTACTGGAATAGTCACTGCAGGATAAACAATAATCAAACCAAACAATGAATCTCTTAAATTTAAAAATGTAAAAAAGGAATAGAGAGGTATTAGTAATGTAATCATCGGTATTAAATAAATCAATAGTATTGAATTAATCATTAACAGTTTGCCTGGAAAATTGAATCTTGCCACTGCATAAGCCCCTGGTATTGCAAAAACCAGTGCAATAAAAATCGATGATAATGATACAATCATAGAATTTAATAAATAAAACCCAAATCCCCAATCAGTAAAAAGCTCAATATAGCTTCTAAACATACTTACACCTCTTGAAATATCTACAGAAAGATCAAGAGGATTTAATATAAGCAACTGATGAGTTTTTAAACTCATTAAAACCATTACATAAAAAGGAAATAATACTATTGTTAAAAAAAATGTAAAACCAAAGCCTTTTAAAACTCTAATGAATATAATTTCTAAAAATAATCTATTAAAAGACATTTTATTTATACCAGAAAGACAAATATTATTTCCAATCAAAATTATAAAAGATTGAATAAGCAAGAATAAAATTTGTAAAAAAGAGTTTTGATCTATAGCTAATCCATATGGAGATATTCCAGTGAAGACTAGTATTAAAATGAACGTTAATAAAAATATACTAACATTAGTTTGTAGATTTTTTTTGTTATAAAATGTAATTATTAGTGAAGTAATAGACGAAACAATTATAAACGATAAATAATTAAATTGGATTGTAGTTCCAATTAAAAGAATAATAAAAATACCTAATATAAGGTTACTGATTAAGCCCCAAAAAGAACCAATTATAAATGATATTATAATTTTTTGAATATTACTCATGTTTATTCTTTAGGTGAAAATCTTATTATAAAAATAGCAGCAAAAACTAAAATTAAGAAAACTAAAACTGCATTTGCAGCACCAGTACCTAAGTTTCCAATATTAAAACCAGTTTCATAAACATCAACTGTTAGAGTTTTTGTACCAGCAGCACCACCAGTCAATAAAAAAATATCATCAAATTTGTTAAACGTCCAAATAAATCTAAGAAGAAATAAAACAAACAAAACACCTAAAATTAATGGCCAAGTAATACTTCTAAATTTTTGAAATGGAGTGGCGCCATCAATTTCAGCAGCTTCGAAAAGTTCTTTCGGTACTGATTGCAACCTTGCTAAAATAAAAATCATAGCTAAAGGAAAGTATCTCCATGATTCAAATAAGATAACAAAACACAATGCTACAGGTAAAGTAAAATCTAAACCTACAAAACTAAATGTCATTTCTCTTACTTGTAAGAAACTTATTGGCTCATTCAATATTTCCAGCTCTGTTAATATTCCATTTATGGTTCCAAAAAAAGGGTCTGTTAATATTTTCCAAGTAATAGTAACCGCTATTATTGGAGCAATATAAGGGAATAAAAAAACACCTCTTATAATTCCTCTTCCAATAAATGTAGTCATTAGAAGTTGAGCTGCTAATATTCCAAGTGTTAAAGAACCAATTGCTGAAAATAATGAATAGGCAAAACTAATTCTTATAGTTTTCCAAAAATTTGGAGAAGTGAAAATTTCTTCAAAATTTTTAATTTTTAAATCTAAATTTAGTAATCTATTTTCAGATTTACCTTCAACAATAGGAGAGGAATCTTTTGGATTTTCATTATTTAAAAAATATTTATCTTCTGCAATTGTTTCAAATTTTAATTTCTTTTTTTCTTTTGGTTGAAAATTTCCTAATTCACAACCAATAATATTTTCTGATAAGTTACAATTAGAAGGTAAATCTTTTATTATTAAACCAATTGGTATTTTATCTTT
Source organism: uncultured Alphaproteobacteria bacterium (assembly GCA_902525035.1). Taxonomy (GTDB): domain Bacteria; phylum Pseudomonadota; class Alphaproteobacteria; order HIMB59; genus CACPNW01. Next base: position 36,402 of record CABZFN010000004.1, read on the forward strand.
AAAAGAAACTTCTTTTATATTTGAGCTTTTTGAAAAATTATTAAATCTATACTCTATTTTTGAAATGTCCCCTTTTTCCTTTGGTTTTTTTTGGAATTTTTCACTTACTTTTATTTCAGCTGTTCTTAAATCAGATACTGTTACGTCTTTAAAACTTATCCAAAAATTAGCTAGAAGAGGAAATAAGACAATCGCCATAACGATTGCGACAGTTGGAACAAGCATTGTATAAGCTTGAACAACTCCTTGTTTTTCAATGGGCCCCATTCTTTTTTTAAAAATCTTGGAGCCCATAAATAATTTATTATTAGAGCTTTGCAGCTTCTGAGTTTAACATATCTACAGTTTCTTCTGCAGAGCGATCTCCATTGATATATTCCATCATTAACCTATTCATTAGTCCACTGTTTACAAGCTTAGCTGCAACTGGAAGTTGACCTTCCTTTGCACCCCATCTTGTTCCTACAGCAAGTCCATTAATGAGAGATTCAATGATTTCACCTGAATAAATCTGGTTAATTGGAATTTTTCTATCAACACCGATAGGTAAATTACCCCATTCATCTATAAAGATTTTTGATCCAGCACTTGGCCCTGGTCTAATTGGAAAACTACCTTCTGGAGCCATACCCAACCAAGTGACATACTCTTCATTCATAACATATTCAATGAACGCTGCTGCTTCATCAGTATTAGCATCAACAGTAACACCAAAATTATGAACTTCAACCCATGTTCCACCATCTGGATTAGATGGACCTGCCATACCAACTATAACATTAGTATCTTGGGCTAAGGCTAGGGATTGAGGATTATCATCTACCATAATTGGAACATTGTCTCTTGTGCCAGCAATATCATCTAGAAGATAAGATGCCCAAAAAGTTAATGGAACAACATCACTTGCATAAAAATCTCTTCCATTTTGCCAGTGATGAATCCCCTCTGGAGACATTCCAACAAGAGCTTTATATGTTTCTAACATTTCAATTGTTTTCTTCTGATCAAAATTAATTGATCCATCTTCTTTTACTGGATGCAATCCATTTGCGATTGCAAAAGTTTCCATCCATTGACTCATAAATCCGGCAGCAACATCCGTAGGAACAATTGCACCATAACGATTTGGTGGATTATGAAGAGCCTTGGCACCTGCTAAAATATTTGCATAGTTTGTTGGTGTTGCAAGACCATTATCATTATAATAACTCATTCTATAATAAGTAGCGTTTGGCCATGCACCTGAAGGAACAGAAGCATATACTCCTGGCTCAACTTCAGACATAGCTAGAACTCCCTTAGCACTATAAGTATCGACGCCTAAAGAATTAACTATCTCTGTTGCAGCATCAGAGTCAAATACTCCTTCATCATAAGCCCATGCACAAAAATTAACACATGCTGCATTAAAAATTACATCTGGCAAGCTATTAGCAGCAAAAGCAGCAGAGGCTTTTTCAATTAATTCATCTTCTTCTTGAGGAACTAATTTAACTTCAATGCCAGTTTTAGCAGTAAATCTTGCTATTAATTCTTCTTGGATTTGCATTCTTCCAGGTTGTGTTTCTGTAGTCCATAAAGTCATACTGAATACCGAATTTGAAAAAAGCAAAACTGAAGAAATAAAAGTAAATAATATTTTTTTCATATTTTAACCTCCTAAAATATTAAAAACTAAGCATAAAAAGTAATAAAATAAAATACTAATTTTAAAGGATTTTTATTTTTGAGAACTCAGTAATTTCGCCCTTTTTTTAAATTTTTGAAGCTCTGTATTATTTATTTTTACTGTATTCTTTAATGATGCAAATTTCCTAGTTTTGGCTCTTTTATAAAATTTATTCACTGCTTTAACTTTTTCATTATAAATTTTTTCTCTCAATTTATAAACTTTTGCAAAACTAAATGCATGTCTTGGTATTTCTTTATTTTCGCCACAAATATCATCCATAAATAAATAATTAACATCTCCAAAGTTTCCTGATCCTAAAGAAACTGTAATTAAATTTACGTTTTCTGAAATAAATTTTAGTGTTTGGTCAGCTATTACCTCCGCTTCAACTGCAAATGCTCCTGCATTTTCCATAGTTTTAAATTCTTGATATAATTTAAGTGCCTCTGATGCTGTTTTTCCTACACCTCTTAATCCACCTATCCAAATTGATTTTCTTGGAACTAATCCCAAGTGAGCCATTACAGGAATTGATTCTCTTGATAAAAACTCTACTACATAAGGAGATCTGGCAGTGTATATAGCATCAGCGCCCTTGTTAAGAGCTTCTAAAGAAGCCTTTAAAATTTCATCTTTAGTCTTAAACTCTGTAAAAGGGATAGCAACAGTAATAAAATTATTTTTTGCAATTGATCTTACATTTTTAATAGAATTAAGACCTGTAATTAATAATTCAACTTTTGCATCAAGAGCAATATTAGTCTCATCTTCATTTTTTACATTTATTTGAGAAAGTTTTTTTTTACCCTTAACATCAAAAAGGTCTTTGATGGTATAATTTCTATAACTAAGAGAGCCAGAGAAATTATAAATTTTTTTCATATTTATATCAAATACGCTCTTCCTCTTTGAATGCCGTTAAATGGATCAATAATATTTTCAGAAGAGTATTGAGATAAATATGCTTTACGATTTTTTTTGGTAATATTGGCACCAGATGAATGCGGGGTTAAACTTGAAAAGATTATTATTGTTCCAGCACCAACGCAAAGCTGAATTGCTTTTTTTTCATTCACGTTAATGCCTAAATCTTTTGATTTACTTTGCCATTTATGTGATTTTGCATTTTTAGTTTTTTTTAAATTAGTAGGAATAATACTCAAAGATCCATTTTTTTCATTTGTATCAGTTAAGGCAAGCCAAACTGATATATAGGGCTTATGCTTGAAATGAATATAACCTGAATCTTGATGCCAACTAAAAGAACTTGGAGTATTTGGATTTTTATTTACTAGTTGTTCATTAAATAAAAAAATTTTTTTGCCTAAGAGCTTTGAAACTATATTTTTCATAAATTTCCCCTTTGCATAAGAATTTATATGAGGATAATATTCACACTGGTTACCAAAAAATATTTTTCCATTTTTACTAATATCACCATGCTTTTTTCTTTCATTATTATTTGACTGTTTTCTATTAATGCCTTTTTTGAAATCACTTATCATTTGATCAGCATTCTTATTAAGCTTAGATAATGTAGATTTTGAAACAATATTAGGAAGTACTACATATCCATTTTCTTCAAAACTTTTTTTATTAATTTTCATATAATCCGTAAATTAAGTTACTAAAATAGATCGAAAAATCAATAATTTTAAAAAAAAACCATATTTTTAACAATAAGGATTTAATTCATAATTCTTGATTGTGACAATAAATGACCAATTTTTTAGTTAAATTAAATAAAATTAATTGTATAAATAATTCTGATGAGTGAAAAATTGGATAATGTAGACACTAAGTGGTATAGAGCTGAAATAAACAAAAAAGACCTAAAACTTTTATCTAAAAAAAGTGACCTTAAGGGTTTGCAACACGTTGTCTTATATTTTCTATTACTATTTTTCTTTGGTTATATGTCTGTAACAACTTGGGGAACATGGTGGGCAGCTCTATGGTTATGGTTGTATGGCGTTTTATTTTATGCAAGTAACCCTATCTGGCACGAATGTGGCCATAGAACAGCTTTCAAATCAAAATATTTAAATGAAATTTTTTATCAAATTGGTTCTTTCATGACTGACTTTGAACCTACAAGGTGGACATGGAGTCATTTTAGGCATCATAGCAACACTGCTTCTGTAGCAGACCCTCATGATTACGAAGCTGCATTATTCCATCAATATCCAACCTTACAAAGTTTTCTTTTTAGCTTTGTGCCATTTGCTGAGTTAATAAAATTTAAAAATTCATGGAAATTTGAAACTATTAAACATGCACTAGGGATTACAACCCCTGTTATGAGAGATTGCATACCTCAAAATGAAATTTTGAAATGTAGACTTATATCAAGGATTCATGTTGCAATATGGGTCTCCTCTTTTGTAATATCTTTTTATTTAATGAACCCACTTCCAGCTCTATTAATTTTCTTTCCTAGATACTGGGGAAATATTATTGAACTTTTTAATCAAACTCAACATATCGGTCTACCAGAAGATATAAAAGATCACAGATACACTACTAGATCAGTACGCTTTAATCCAATCTTTAGTTTTTTATATTGGCATATGGAATATCATGTTGAACATCATATGTTTCCCTCAGTACCATCATATAACTTAAGAAAATTAAGTAACTTAATTAAAGATCAGTTACCTAAAGCTAATTCAAGTCTATTTGATGCTTACAAAGAAATAATTCCTGCGATAATTAAACAACATAGAGATAATAGTTATTTTATTCAAAAAGAAGTACCAAATACATAATCTTTTTAAAATTTTTTATTTGTCCATTTATTTTTTGAGTTTATAAAAAATAATGTCAATGAGTATTGGGATAATTGGTGTTGGAGTAAGAGGTGCGAGCCTTTCTTTTCTTATTAATAAGTATTTCAAAAAACAATTAAAAATAGTCGCTTTGTGTGATTTAATTGAAGATAAATGCAATAAAGTAAAGAAGGAAATTAATGATAATAGAATAAATATTTATACAGATGCAAAAAATCTAATAAAGAATGAAAAGTTAGATGGTTTAATTATTACTTCTCATACCGACCAACATTACAAACATGCTAAACTTGCAGCAGAAAAAAATATTAAATCTATTTTAGATAAGCCAATATCAGTAAGTTTAAAACATGCTAAAGAAATAGTGCAGCTTGAAGAAAGAAATAAATTTCAATTTTTAATGTCATTTACTAGAAGGTATGAAGCTTCATGGATTAAAGCTTGGGACTTAATATACAATAAAAAATTAATTGGAGACGTATATCTAGTTAAACTTAATTCTATAGTTCCCTATACAAGATATTTTCAGACTTGGCACAGATACAATAAGTACTCAGGTGGTGGAATTAATGATAAATGCTCTCATCATGTTGATGTTTTGAGATGGTTTGCAAATTCAGAAGTTTTATCTCTTTCAAGTTTTGGAAGTAGACATTCACATTTTACCTCAAAAAAAAATAAAAATATAAGATGTAAAGATTGTTATGAAAAATGTAATTATCGAAGATACGACTCATTAGGTGATTCCAGAGAAAACTTAAAAAAATTTAAAAATAATTATTCATCATTAAATGATGAAAGACAAATAGACGATCAGTGTGTTTGGGCAGAAGGAAGTGATATTCTTTCTCATTTTTCTTGTAATATTAATTTTGAAAATGAGGTTATTGGGAATATAAATTTTTCCTGTTTTGGTCCAGCAGCTGAAGATCAAGAAACACTAGAAGTTGTTGGTGTAAAAGGTAAACTAAAACTTATCAGATCAACAGGTATAATTGAAATAACACATGATAATGGAAAAAAATTTAAACGAATTGATGCTAAAGATAATCATCATAAAACATCACATTACGGCGCTGATATAAGATTACTGAAAAGTTATATAAGTTATTTAAAAAAAGGTAAATCAGAAGTTTCAGCTGAAAATGGAATCAAATCTTTAAAAATAATAGATATGATAAATAAATCGATTGCAAAAAAAGGAAAACTAATTGAAAAAAAAATCTAAAAAGACTGAAGTAGTTCTTTTTGGGGATTTACATAATCATTGTAATATCTCTTATGCTCATGGTAGTTTAAAAAGAGCAATTGCATTTTCAAAATTATCTTTAGATTTTGTATCTGTTACAGGTCACGCTGGTTGGCCTGATATGAATACTAAAGATATTTCAATAAAACATATTATCGATTTTCATAAAGTTGGTTTTCAAAAACTAAAAAAAAATTGGAAAAAAATTTTAGAGACAATAAAAAAAGAGAAAGGTATTATTATCTATCCAGGATATGAAGTACATTCAAATAAATATGGCGATCAAACAATTGTATTTAAGGATATAAAAAAACATGAACTTTTAGTTGATCAAATTGATACTTTAAAAATGAAATTTAAAAAAAATAAAATAAAAAATTATATTTTTATGCCACATCACTTATCCTATAAACAAGGACGAAGAGGAGTTAACTGGGACATATTTGAACAAAATGTTTCACCAGTAGTTGAACTATATTCAATGCATGGCTGTTCTGAAAATGATCAAGCAGAATATCCTTTTTTACATTCAATGGGGCCTAGAAATTATAAAAATACAGTTAAATATGCTCTAGAGAAGAAGATTAAACTAGGATTTATTGCAAATACTGATCATCATAGTGCTTCCCCAGGAAGTTATGGTCATGGAAGATTTGGAGTTTTAGTTAAATCTAAAAATAGAAACTCAATATTTAAATCAATAAATCAAAGAAGAACTTTTGCACTAACTGGAGATAAAATTATTCCAAATATATATTTAAATAAAAATGTTATGGGTTCAGACGTAAAGATTCAAAAAAATAATTTACTAGATATAAATGTAGAAGGTAGATTTGCTATTGAATATATAGATATAATAAAAAATACAAATTTATATAAAAGATTTAATTGTAAGGATCAAAAAAATATAAAAAATACAAAAAATATATCAATAATAAATATTGATTTTGGTTGGGGGGAAAGAACTAAAGAATTTCTATGGAATGGAGAACTTCAATTTAAAAATATTGATATAATTGCAATTGAAAATAAATTTAGAGGGCCTGAAATTGTTTCCCCTTTAGATAAAAAGAGTAAGTATTCTTTTTTCATTCCAGAAGTAAAGAAGTTTAAAAATAAAATCAAATTTAAATTTTTAACATCTGGAAATAGTAATAATTATACTAATGAAACAAGTGGATTTACGATTATGGCTAAATTGAAAAAAAATTCGCAAATAATAACAATGACCAATAATAAAAAATTTGATATTTTAACAAAAGCTTTATCCAAAGGTTCAGTTTCTTTCAATTTAGGAGAAATAGATACACCGGCAATTTTATTTAATAAAATTCCAAACTTTAAAGAATGGAATTTTAGAAAAAAAATTACACTTCCATTAAAAAAAGATGATAATGTTTATATAAAAATAAAGCAAAAAAATAATCAAATGTGTTGGACCTCACCCTTTTTTATTAGATGAAAAAAATAAATATAATTTTAATACATACACATGATACTGGAAGGTATATTTCACCGTATGGATATGATGCTAAAACAAATAATATTCAAAGAATAGCAAATAAAGGTAGTGTATATAGAAATTTCTTTACTGCCGCACCGACTTGCTCACCGAGCAGAAGTGCATTAATGACAGGTTTATATCCTCATCAAAATGGGATGTATGGTTTGGCACATAGAGGTAGTAGATTACATGATTACAATTTGCACTTGTCAAACTATTTAAAGAATAAAGATTTTGAAACAGCGTTGTTTGGTATTCAACATGAAATAGATAAAAAAAAAATTAATGAACTTGGATATAATAAAACATTTTGCACAACTACAAATGATTCCATCAAAATATCTTCAACTGCTTCAAATTGGATTAAAAAATATAACTCTCAAAAGCCATTTTTTATTTCAGTAGGATTTTTTGACACTCATAGGCAGTATGTAGAAAAAATATCAAAAAATTTTAATCCTAATTGGATTAGACCACCTGAACTTTTTTTAGATAATAAACAAATGAGAGAAGATATGGCAAAATTTTATTCTTCTTTGGAGAAAATAGACAAAGGTATAGGAAAAATATTTGATACTCTTAAAAAGAAGAACAAATTAAATAATACACTAATACTTTTAACAACAGATCATGGTATTGCGTGGCCAGGAATGAAATGTAATTTAAATGATCATGGAACTGGGATATTCCTAATAGCATATCTTAAAAATGTATTTGAAGGCGGTGTTGTCTATGATGATTTAACCTCAAATACAGATATTTTTCCAACAATATGTAAGATTTTAGATCTTAAAAAACCAAAATACTTAAACTCATATATTCTACCAAATAAAAAATATAAAACAAAAAAAAGAAAATATGTTTATTCTGAAGTTAATATACATGCTTCTGTAGAGCCTTGTAGAAGTATAAGATCGAAAAGATTTAGATTATTAAAAAGATTAAATAATAGAACTAAACTGAATCTTTCAAATATTGATGAAAGTGTCTCCAAAAGTTTTTTATTAAAGTATGGTTTAAAAAAAATGAGAAAAAATAAAGAAGAATTTTATGATTTATTTTTAGATCCTTTGGAAAGAAATCCAATTAAAGACTTTAAAAAATTAAAAAGCTATAAAGAATTGAATCAGGACCTGAAAAAATTTATGAAAAACACTAATGATCCATTATTAAAAAAGAATTTTAAATGGCCTAGAGAAATTAAATTAACACCAGAAAACGCAGAAAACCCTGAAATTGTTATAAACTGTCAAGATTAAATAGCAAAAATATATTAAATCTTAACAATTATTTCTTGATTATTTTTTATTTCGAATTACCGTTTTTTTATATTTGTAAAATCAAATTAGGAGGAAAACATATGAAAAAAATAGTATTATCCTTATTTGCTTCTTTAACTTTTATTTTTTCACTTAATGCTACTGCAATTGAGTTAAACTTTGCTCAAGGTGGTGGTTCTCAAGGAAAAATGACAATGGAGTTAACGGCAGAATGGGAAAAAAAGACAGGTCATAAAGTTAATTTTTTAGAAATGCCTGCGAGTACTTCTGACCAATATGTACAATATAAGACTTGGTTGTCAGCACAAAATAGTGATGTTGATATTTATAAAGTTGATAATGTATGGGCTGGTGAGTTTGGAACTCAGCTTATTGATTTAAAACCATTTCTAGATGAACAATTAGAAATTATGCCTAATGTTCTTTCAGCATATACTACAGCTAAAGGTGAAATAATTGGTTTACCTTATAGTGTAGGTATACCAATGTTATATTACAGAACTGATCTATTAGAAAAATATAATAGAGATGTACCTGAAACTTGGGATGAAATGACTGAAACAGCTCAATTTATTCAAGATAAAGAAAGAGCTGCTGGTAATGACAAAATGTGGGGTTTTGTATGGCAAGGTAATGCCTATGAAGGTCTAACATGTGATGCATTAGAGTGGGTTGCTAGTCATGGTGGCGGAATGATTGTTGAAAAAGATGGAACGATTTCTATCAATAATGCAAATGCCGCTGCTGCTTTAGATATGGCTGCAAAATGGGTAGGAACAATTTCTCCTGAAGGTGTTATTGGTTATAAGGAAGAAGATGCTAGAGGTATCTGGGACCAAGGTAATGCTGTATTTATGAGAAATTGGCCTTATGCATGGAGCTTAAGCAATAAAGATGAATCTTCCGTAAAAGGTAAATTTGATGTTGTTCAATTACCAAGAGGTCCAAATGGTAAATCAACTAGTACTATGGGTGGCTGGGGTTACGCAGTATCAAAATATTCTGAAAAGCAGGAAGTTGCTGTTGATCTAGTTAAATTCCTATCAAATAGAGACGCGCAACACGCAACTATTGCCGAATATTCAATGCCACCAGTATATATTGAGATATATGACAACAAGGAGCATGCAGAAACTTATACTCTGTTACCTCTTTTAAAAGGTCCATCTCAAGCACTATTACCTAGACCCTCGGCACAAACTTCTGGAAAATGGCCACAAGTGACTGTAGCATTTTATACTGCTGCTCATGAGGTAATTACTGGGAAAAAAGATGGGGCTACCGCTGTAGCTGAGCTTGAAACTGCTCTTAAGAAAATTAAGGGCAAAGGCTGGTAATTTAGTAGTTCAAAATAAAATAAAGGGGATATAAAATCCCCTTTCTTAATTTTTAAATATGAAATCTGTAAGTCAAATAAGAAAAAGAACAGCATTAATTTTTTTAATACCTGTTACAATTATATTATTATCTTCAGCTCTTTATCCATTGATTAGCACACTTTATTTAAGTCTTACTGATGCGGAATTAGAAAATTTTTTAAATCCAAATTATGTTGGTTTTATTAATTACATAGAGAATTATGAAGGGATGTGGTACGGAGTTCTTGCTGATAGTTTATTTTGGAATTCTGTCAGAAATACTCTAGTTTTCACAATTTTTTCAATAAGTTTGGAAGTTGTTCTTGGCATTAGTTTTGCCCTTATTATGCTTATTGAAAATAAACTAAAATGGTTTGTTAGAGCTGCAGTTTTAATTCCGTGGGCAATACCAACAATAGTTAGCGCAAGAATGTTTGAATGGATGTTACAAGATCAATTTGGAATATTTAATTACATGCTGATTGGATTAGGGATATTAGAACAAGGAAAGGCATGGACAACCGACCCTCAAACTTCGATGATTGTAATCATCATTATTGATGCATGGAAAACGTCGCCATTTGTTGCAATATTAGTTTATGCAGGTCTGAAGGCACTTCCAAATGAAGTATTGGAAGCTGGTAAGGTTGACGGAACCAATGGAATAACTCAGTTTTATTACATCATTTTTCCTTTAATACTTCCAGCAATTGCAGTGGCTATAGTATTTAGAGGGTTAGACGCGCTACGTGTCTTTGATTTAATCTACCTGATTAATGCCGGAAGCAAAGACATTATGTCTATGACAGTTTATGCAAGACGAGAAATGTTTGAATATTCTCATTTTGGATTTGGTGCTGCTGCCTCGACAATGTTAACTTTAATAATTGGAGTTATTGCTGTTATTTTTATTCAAAGAACAAGATTACATAAATTAGATGAAATGGAATAATGAATAAACTATACGACAAAATATTTAAATATGGACTTCAAATTATAGTAATCATTTTTTGCGTTTTTCCATTTTACTACGCTGTGATGACTTCTTTAGAAGGTAGTGCTGCAGTTTTTGTACCAAATTTTTTTCCAACTGAAATAAACCCTAAAAATTATATCTATCTTTTATTTGAACATAATTTTCCTAATACAATTTTGAATTCTTTATTTGTTGCAATTGTTACAGTTTCAATATCTATAACTATTTCTTATTTTGCTGCTTGGTCTTTAAGTAGAGTAAATTTTCAAGGTAGAAGTATGTTTTTATTTGTAATACTTGCTATTTCAATGTTTCCTCAAATTGCAGTATTAACAGGTATGTACCAATTATTTCTAAATTTTAAAGAATTCTATTTCAATATTTTTGATTTAAGAGTCAAAGGAATTACTTCTTTATTATGGTTATGTTTTACATATACAATGTTTAATATACCATTTACAGTATGGGTATTAACTACTTTTATGAAGGGTGTGCCTAAAGAAATTGAAGAAGCAGCAATTGTAGATGGTGCATCTTCTTTTTTAATTTTAAGAAAAATTTTTCTTCCAATTATGACTCCTGCAATATTTACTACCGCAATTATGGCAATGATTGCAGTGTGGAATGAATTTCTTTTTGCCCTCACATTTACTGCTACAAACAGTGATAGAACTATTACAGTTGGAATTGCACTAATTAATGGCACTGTTGAGTACGAAGTTCCATGGGGAAGTATAATGGCTGCCTCTGTCATTGTCACAGTCCCTCTAGTTATAATAACTTTGCTTTTACAGGGCAGAATCATGTCTGGATTAACAGCTGGGAGTATAAAAGGCTGATTTTTATATAGATTTAGAATTTAATTTATTTTAAGATATATATTAAGATTATAGTGATCTTAGCACTTGAAAAATCGCTCAAAGGAGGATGAAGTGGCAGATATAAATGTTAATACAGTAAATAAATATTTTGGAGATGTTCACGTTATTAAAGATATCTCTCTAGATATTAAAAGCCAATCATTTACAGTTTTAGTTGGACCTAGTGGTTGTGGAAAATCAACTATGCTTAGAATGATAGCGGGGTTAGAAGATATTAATTCGGGTACAATTTCAATTGATGGCCAAGTCGTAAATGATTTACCACCAAAACAAAGAAATATTGCAATGGTGTTTCAGTCTTATGCATTATACCCGCATATGACTGTGTTTGATAATATGGCATTTGGATTGAAATTAGAAAAAAGATCTAAAGATGAAATTAATGAAAGAGTTAATGAGGCAGCAAGAATTCTTCAAATTGAAGACTACTTACTTAGGAAGCCAAAACAATTATCTGGAGGTCAAAGACAACGTGTTGCAATTGGCCGAGCTATTACTAGAAAACCAAAAGTTTTCTTATTCGATGAACCACTTTCAAACCTTGATGCAGCATTAAGGGTACAAATGAGAGTCGAGTTAGCTAAGCTCCATAACGAGTTAGATGCTACAATGATATATGTAACTCACGACCAAACAGAAGCAATGACTCTTGCAGATGATATTGTTGTTCTTGATACAGGTATTGTTTCTCAAAAAGGTTCTCCTTTAGAACTATATGATAAGCCAAATAATATGTTTGTTGGTGGATTTATTGGATCGCCAAAAATGAACTTTATGCCTTCAAAAATATTAAGCAAAAGTGCTGACTCTACTGAAGTTGATCTTATGGGAATGTCAAAAATATCAGTTCCTAAATTGTCAGCGTCATCTTCTGAGGGTGATGCAGTAACCTTAGGCATAAGACCTGAACACTTAGTAGTTAATGGTGATGCAGATGGTTCTTGGGAAAGTAAAGTGTTCGTTGTCGAAAAACTAGGTGACGTTACGTATCTATACCTTGAAAAAGATGGAGAGCCATTAGTTGCTGAAACTGAAGGACATTCAGAAATTAAAGTTGGTGATAGTGTAAAAGTTGGTTTCCCTGCTGGAAGATGCCAATTATTTGACAGTTCAAATCAGGCTTTTAAATAAACAGAATCGTATTGATTATTGCCCCTAATATAAGGGGCAATACATCACTTTTTTAAAAATTTTCAATAATTATCATAAATTTAAACTAGAATAATATAGGGCAGAAGGTTCATATTATTTCCTCCTATAAGAAGTATTCCTCTTATAAAACTTTTCTGCCCACCAAATTTGAAAAGTTATTTAAGAGGGATACCAATTATAGCTTTTGTTTAGCAGTCCAAGAATTTTTCTTATTTATTGGAATATGTTTATTAAGAGTTAAAAGAACATTTTCAGCTAATTTTCTATACGTCGTTAGTTTTCCTCCATAGATGTTTAATAATGGTGCCTGTGAACCATCTTCATTTAAGTCGAATATATAATCTCTAGTAACTTTTGATGCTTCTTTGAAATCCTCAATAAGTGGTCTAATTCCAGAATAAGAACTTACCACATCATCTCTTGATATTTGTTTAATGAAATATTTATTTACTGAATTTAATAAATAATCAATTTCACTTTTATCAATTTTTGGATTTTCTGGTGAAAAAACTTCTGTTTCGGTAGTGCCAATAAGAGAATATTCATCTTTATAAGGTATAACAAAAATTATTCTGTTATCTTCATTTTGCAAAGTGAAAGCATTTTTCTGGCTGTAAAGACTTTTAGTTATTATATGGCTACCTTTTACAAGTCGAATTGATTTACTTGAATTTAATTTAATGACATTGCTTAAAACTTCATTAATCCAAGGTCCGGCAGCATTTATAAGAATTTTAGATTTAAGTATAGTATTATCATCTAAAGTTATATCCCAAATATTTTTATTTCGATTTGCTTCTATTACTTTTCTATTTTGAATAATCATAGCACCTTTTTTCTTTGCATCTTCAACATTTAACTGAACAAGTTTTTTATCATCAACTTGTAAATCATAATATTGGAAACCAATTTTAAATTGATCTTTTAAAATATTAGGAATTTCCTTTTTAATATTAACAGTTGAAGATTTTGGTATAGTCATTTTACCACCAATATTATCGTATAAAAATAATCCCAATTTGATTAACCATTTTGGTCTTAAAGATTTTTGATAAGGTATAATAAAAGGTAATGGTGTTATTATATTACTGGCAATTTTTTTAATTACTTCTCTTTCCTTAAGAGATTCACGTACAAGACGAAATTCATAATTTTCAAGATACCTTAATCCACCATGTATTAATTTTGTAGACCAAGATGAAGTGGCTGAGCCAACTGTGTTTTTTTCAACTAAACAAACTTTTAGATTTCTTCCTGAGGCGTCTCTTACAATTCCCGCACCATTAATACCACCGCCAATAACTAAAATATCAAAAATTTCAATCATAATAAATTAAATAAACCTTTTAATTTCTTGAATTATTATTTCAGGGTTAGTTAAATGTATAGTTAAAAAACCAAGTTTGTTTGCGACTTCAATATTCTCTTTTTTATCATCTATAAAAACAGTTTCCTGTGGAATTAGATTAAAACGGTTTACTGCTAATTTATATATTTGAGTATCAGGTTTAACTAATTTTTCTTTTCCAGAAATTATTAAACCATCAAATTTATTTAAGAATGGATATTTTTTATCCATACCTTGAAATGTTTCCCAGGACCAATTTGATAAAACATAACACTCATATTTTTTATTCTTCAAATCATCTAAAACATTAACTGAATGCTGAAAGATTTTCCTGAACATTCTATGATGATTTTTATAATATAATTTTATTTTATCTTCATAATCAGGATACTTCTTTACTAGATCAGTTTCTGCGTCTTTAATTAGTCTTCCAGCATCTTGTTGGATATTCCATTCATCATTGCAAATATTATTAAGGAAATTATCTCTTTCTTCTTTATCTTTAAATACATCTTTATAAAAATAATGAGGGTCCCAATCAAAAAAAACACCGCCCAAATCAAAAAGAAATTTCATGTATAAGTATTTTGTTTATAAATAAATATTAAATGAGTGCATTAATAGACTATATTCAAATAGAAATACACAATACATATAATAAAAAATATTCCAAAAAGTACATAGAAGATAAATTAATTCCAATCATAGATTATATTTGCTCTAGTAAATCAAAAAAATTCCTATTTGGAGGCTCTCAAGGTATTGGAAAATCGTCATTTATTAATATAATCTCTAAAACTATTGAAAAGTTTTATAATAAAAAAATACTTTTGCTTAGTTTAGATAATTATTATTTATCAAAAAAACAACGATTACTGTTATCAAAACAAATACATCAATTGTTTATAACTAGAGGTGTTCCAGGAACACATGATATTGAAAAATTATTTAAAAATATAAAACAATTTAATAAAAGTAAATACCCCATCACAACCCCTCTATTTGATAAATTGATTGATGACACGACTAAATCAACAAAAATAACTAGAACTAAATGTGATATTCTTTTCTTAGAAGGTTGGTGTTGTGGAAGTTCAGAAATTCCAAAAAAAATTCTTCATAACAATATAAATAATTTAGAAAAAATTAAAGATCCAAAATATCAATGGAGAAATTTCTATAATAATAAATTAAAATTAGAATATAAAAAATTATTTAAGCTATTTGATGAACTTATTTTTTTGAAAACATCTTCTTTTGACAATGTTTATAAATGGCGTTTACAACAGGAATATACCAATCAATCAAAAAATAAAAAATCAAAAAGAATGTCTCCAAATGAAATTAAATATTTCGTTCAACATTATGAGAAGATAACTAAATGGATGATGAAGGATCTAAATAAAAAAGCTCAGATTGTTATTAAATTTGAAGAAAATCATAAAATTTCTAAAATAAATTTTAACTAGAAAAAAATCCATCTTTTAACAGAATTACAATATCTTTCAAATTCATCCCCAAATTTATCTTTTAAATATTTTTCCTCTTCATTTATTACAAAATTATTTAACCAAAAAAATAATCCTATAGAACAAATAAAATACATAATGTTTTCAAAAGTAAGAAACATACCAAAATGAAATAAAACAAAACATAGATAAATAGGATTTCTAGAATAAGCATAAATTCCAGTTTTTATAATTCTATTTGTTTCAGTTTGAGGAGGTAATTTTTCTTCATGTGCATTAAATGCATTTCTTGAGGAAAAAAATACAATTGGCATTAAAATTATAATTAATAATCCAAAAAGATTAAGAATATATAGAAGTGGATATTTAGGAAAAATAAATTCACCTAAAATGTAGGAGGCTATCAAAAGATAGACTGAAATATAAAGTGGATTTCCTTTTACATCTGGTCCCATTTAAAGTTCCTCTATTGCCTTACCTAAACTTTTATAATCACTAAATACATTCAAAGCACCATTGTCAAATAATTCATTTTTATCTCTATTTGAGTGCCAATGTTTTCCTGCGGTAAGACCAAATACCCTTACTCCTGCTGCAGTTGCTGCTTTAACACCTACTCCACTATCTTCAATAATGACTGAATCTTCTCTATTAAGTGAATTATCATTTAAAACCTTTAAGTATATATCTGGATCAGGTTTTGGTCTTTTAACCATATCGAATGAGTAAACCTGATCACTTAAAAAAAATTTATCTAACCCAACAAGTTTCAATCCATCTAGAATTCTATCCTTATTACTGTTAGATCCAATAAAGTGATTTCTATCTGATTTACTAATATAATCTTTTGCTCCATCGACTAGTTTTAAATCCTTGGAATAAACTTCTGAAACAATAGCAAATATTTCGTTTGTAAATTTTTCTTTATTTTCAATCTTATATTTAAAAGATAATAAATCTATTACTTCAACAGTTTTTTTTCCTGCATATTTATAAAATTGCTCCTCTTTAATTGATTTATCAAATTTACTTAAATATTTAGAAAATGCTTTTGAGGCTAGCACTTCACTATCAACTACTACCCCATCAAAATCAAAAATTATATTCTTAATCATTATTTTATATTTCTGTCTTTTTATATTCTGATTTCTCTAACCAATCAGGATTAATCTCGATACCCCAGCCAGGAGTATCTTCAACTTTAACCATTCCATTAGATATTTTAAAAGGATCATCTAAAAATAAATTCTGTTGCCAAGGATAATAATCTTTACCCTCTATCGAAAATTCAAGATAGGGTCCTGAGTTGTTTATTGCTTTTAAAAAATGCATTGTGCAAATTGTTACTAAAGATAAATTAGCTGTATGTGGAGTACATATAAAACCACCATTTTCAATAATTTTAGCAACTTTTAAAGATTTTGTTAATCCTCCCATATACATAACATCTGGCTGAAAGATATTTACAATTTTTCTATTGACCATATCTCTCCAAATTCTAAGATCACAATCTTGTTCTCCTCCAGTAACATCTATCTTCAAACTATCAGTAACTTTTTTTGTTTCTTCTGGCTTCCAATAAGGACAAGGTTCTTCAAAATGAGTAACATTATTGTCTTCTAAAAGTTTTCCAATTTCTATTGCTTGAATAGAGCTATAACAACTGTTTGCGTCTACCATTTTAATTACACTTTTATCTAAAGTCGAATTCATTGTTTTGACAATACTGGGGGTTCTTCCTTCCCATTCATCAACCCCTCTTCCACATTCAGAACCAACTCTAAATTTAAATGCATTAACACCTTTTTCATCAAAGAGTTTTTTAAATCTATCTGCTTCGTCATCTGGTGTTATATCTCTTTTCATTGATGAGCCATAAATTCTTAAATTTCCTGGAGATCCTCCTATCAATGAGACTACAGGTTTACTTTCTATTTTACCTTTCAAATCCCACAACGCTGTATCTAAACCAGCAATTGCACGTAAAAGATATGATCCTGGAAATTTATGCTCTCTTTCAAAGATAAAGTCTTCTAAATCATCAAAATCAAAATATTCTTTTCCTAAAACCCATGGTGCTACTTGTTTATGAAAAATTTGAGCTGTGATATCTGCATGATAAGTTGACATTTGACCATAACCAGTTGAACCATCCTCAACTGTTATTTTTACAAAACTTACATATGGTTTTGTAAATGTTTCAAGTTTAACTATTTTCATAAATTAAATCTTTTTTAAATCTTCAATAATAAATTTACTTCCAAGATTAGCAAGCATCATTACAGGGGCATTTATATTACCAGAAGTAATATTTGGAAAAACAGATGCATCAGCAATCCAAAGATTCTCCATTCCATGAACTTTTAATCTTTCAGAGACAACTCCCTTTTTGGGATCTTCATCCATTTTACAAGTACCACAAGGGTGATAGATAGAAACTGCATTAGATTTAAAGTGATCAACCATTTCTTCTTCACTTGCATTTAAAAGATCATGCGTAACACTTTCATTTCTAATTTTTTTTATACTATTTGTATTTGCTAAAACTTTAGAAAAATTAATTGCACATTTAACATCATATATATCTTCTTCATGCGATAGAAAATTTGGATCAATCAGTGGAGCATCATCAAAATTAGGAGAGTTCAATACAACTCTACCCAAACTTTTTGGTCGACAAGAATTATAACCAATAATAAAACCATTAAATTTGTCAGTTTTTAGAAGAGGTCTTTTATTTCTATGAGTAATGGAATAAGTTAACGGATTAAAATATATCTGTAAGTTGGGATAATGATGTTTTGAATTCCAATTTATATATCCCCCAGACTGATTAATACTTAGTGATAATGGTCCTTTCCTATTATAAATATATTTTAATACAGAAGTAATTCTGCCTGGCCAAGTTCCTAACGATTTATTTAGTGAATGATGATGGGTTTTAAATAAATAATCTAACCCAAGATGATCCTGAAGATTTCTTCCAACATTAGAATTGTCAATTATTATTTCTTTATCAAATTGTTTTAAATGCTTTTTGTCACCAATACCAGAATGCATTAATAAGTAAGGTGTCATTATAGAGCCAGAACATAAAATTGCCCCATGAGATAGGTGTATTATTTGCTCTATTGATTTATTTTGAATTTTAATACCAGTAATTTTTTTATCTTTAATTATTAAATTTTTAACTTGAGTATTGTCTAATATAATAAGTCTAGGATTTTTTAATACGGGCTTTAAAAAAACTTTTGATGATGAATGTCTAGTACCGTTGTAAGTATTAATATTATAATGACCTACTTGATTTTCGATTGATGTAGTTAAATTTGTATTTTTTTTAATACCAATTTCATTACTAGCATCAAAAAAAAATTCCAAAATTGGATGATGATGCTTACTTACATTATTTACTGGAATCTTTTCTTTTGTAAGAAATTCTTTATCATCATTTATTTGTTGCTCCATAGAACTGTATACTTTTTTTATATTTTCAAAACTCCATTCCTTGTTGCTACCCCAATTCTCATAATCTGTTTCTAATCCTCTCGCATAGACCATTGCATTTATTGAGCCAGAGCCACCTAAAACTTTACCTCTCGGATAATATATTTGCCTATTGAATAAATTATCTTGTTTTTCTGAATAGAAGTTCCAATTAATTTTTTTATTATAAAATGTCATCCCATAACCAAGAGGAACGTCAATAATAGGATTGTTATCTTTAGGCCCAGCCTCAATAAGGGCTATATTAAAATTAGTTTCACTAAGAAGTTTATTTGCTATTATACTTCCTGCAGAACCTGCGCCAATAATTGCTATATCAATATTAATCAAATTAGAATGTTTGTGTTACTTTAGTTAAATATCTAGGTTTGTCAGGATCTAGACCCTTTTCAAAAGAGTAATTAACTATCCATGGATAAAATTTTGATAGAACTATGATTGGATCTAACTCTATCATTTCACTAGTGTTATATTTTAATTTTGTATTCGAGTTTTCATCATAGGTAATTTCATAGTGAAGATTAGTTAGTGCAATAATTTGACTAGAATCTTTTGCTACTATCATCCCACTTTTATCTCTAAGCGATATAGTAAATAACTTGAATGAGTTTTCTATCAAGCTTTTTGGGCCATGCATTACTTCAGCGCTACTAAAAGGTTCTATCATTTCTTGACATAACTCTTTAAACTTTAGAGATATTTCATTAGAAATTGCGTATCCAACACCCCTACTAATTATATATCCATTACTTATCGTTTTATCTAATATATTTGGACTCCATTGATTTTGATTATCTAAAATTAAATGATCACTTAACTTTTCAATATGCTTATTAATATCTTTTTTATTAAGAGTATTAAAAACAAGCTTTAAAATTATCAATAAAGACAAAACAAAAGTTTTTGTTGCTGCAACACTTTTTTCTTCTCCCGCATTTATATCAAAAAAATAATTGGATGTTTTGATAATGGGGCTATTTAAATTATTACTTATTAATATGGTCTTAGCTCCCATTTTTTGCACCCTTTTATGACATTCAACTAAATCTTCACTTTTTCCAGATTGAGAAATAATGAAAACTAATGCTCTCGAAAAATCAAATTTTGATTCTTCTAAAGTTATTATAGATGGAGGCATGCTATATGTTGGTAAACCAAGATATTTTGCAAACATATAAGACAAATAAAGAGCTGCACAATCTGAAGTACCTCTTGCCACAGTAACAACATAATCAATTTTTTTTTGTAATATTAAATTTGATATTTCCTGATAATTATTTTTATCATTCAAGCTAAAATGATTAATTTTATTTGGAATTGAGAGTGCTTCGGATAAAACTTGAGAACTAGACATTAATTTTTTTTCCTCTTAAATAAATTTCTTTAAGATTAAATTCTTTATCTAAAATAAGAAAATTACTTAAAAAATTTTTTTGAATAATACCGACATTATCTAGATTCAAATATTTAGAAGCATTATAACTAGTTAAAGCAACTGCTTCTTCTAATGAAAAATCCATTGATATTAAATTTTTAAAAGTTTGATCCATAGTAACAACACTTCCTGCTAAAGTACCGTCAGACTTAATTTTTACTGAATGATTTTCTTTTTTTATATTATTTTTTGCAAAAATATATTCTCCATCATTCAGTCCGCTAGCGTTAATAGAATCTGTTATAGTATACAGACCTGGAATACATTTTTTTGCGATTTTTATTGCTTCTTTACTAACATGAATATTATCGCAAATTATTTCAGCATATTTTCCTTTTGAAAGAGCGGCTGATAAAACTCCTGGTGATCTATGATCATTACCAGACATAGCATTATACAAATGTGTAAAACCAATTTCATGATCTTTCATAATTTTTTCACAGCAATCAAAGTCTGCCAAAGTGTGACCAAATTGAATCTTAATATTTAGCTCCACTAAATCATTTATAAATTCTTGCATTCCATCAATTTCCGGAGCTAAAGTAATGATTTTTACATTAGAAATTTCAAGAATTTTTTTTATAAAATCTAAAGATGGTTTCTCAGTTAAATTTGGTTGAGCGCCAAGTTTATTAGGATTAATAAAAGGTCCCTCTAAATGAACGCCAA
Source organism: uncultured Alphaproteobacteria bacterium (assembly GCA_902525035.1). Classification (GTDB taxonomy): domain Bacteria; phylum Pseudomonadota; class Alphaproteobacteria; order HIMB59; genus CACPNW01. The sequence goes on from CABZFN010000004.1 coordinate 57,691, forward strand.
GGATATTATTACCATTATCTCTCTTTATTTCATTAAATCCTTTTAACGCTGAAATAGTATTTTCTAAGGTATTAGTCCAAGTAGTTGGCATTATTGAAGTTGTCCCATGCCGTAAATGATATTTTGACATTTCAATGATTGATTGTGAGCCCTCCATTACATCAAAACCATTACCACCATGACAATGGAGGTCAACAAAACCAGGAATTATAATATTATCATAATCTACAGAGTCTTTTATTTTCAAGTCGATAATTTTTTCGTTGAAATATACATCACCAATATAGGAAGAATTATGATTTATAATTTTCCCGCTAACTTTATTTTGATCAGTCATTTAACTTTAATATCTTATATAGCAATTTCTTAATTCTTAAAAAAATTTAAAAAACTTATAAATGAGGATTAATCTTACTAAATTTTTTCTCTAATATATCATTATTTTTTTTAGCATTTGGCATATTTACACTGATGTAGAATGGGAATAATTTTTCATTTTTTAAGATATTTGCAACTTCAATTAAAATTGAATTTAAAATAAAAGATCCGGTAATTGTTGAAGCTGGCCCAACCATATTATCTTTTACATTTATAATCGCATCACCAGGTGGAATCTTATTATCAATGAATATATCCGTTATTTCAAATAATCTTTTATTCAATTTAGATAGAGGAGCTTGTTTAGAAAATTTCACAGATGTTAGTGAAATAGTTTTTATTTTTTTTTTCTTTGCAATTAATGCTGCTTCAACTGGCGCATGATTAACACCAGAATTAGATACAATCATTAAAATATCTTTGCTAGTAATTTTATATTTTGCAAGAGCTTTTTTTGCAATGTTTGGAGTTCTTTCTAAAGCAGTAGCTTTTCTTGCTCCTTTTTTAAAACTGAGATCATCATCTCTTATTGGACATGCGGCAGCAAAACCTCCTGCTCTGTGAAAAGACTCTTCTCCAAGTAGCCTAGAATGTCCAGTTCCAAAAATATATAACTGCCCACCTTTTTTATATGATTTGCTAATTAATTTAGCACACTCTAAAAATTTTTTTTCTTCTTCTTTTAATATTTTCTTTAAAATTGTATTAATTTTTGAGGAATAAGATCTTGTTAGTTTGCTCATTTGAATTTTATATTAGATGCTAGGGCATGTATTGCCCTAGCAATAATAATATGATTATTTGTATTCTTCTAACTCTTCAGCAGCTTCAGCTACTAAATCTACTGCATCTCCTTCACCAAGAATTGCTCCTTGGATCATTGAGTTCATAACAGCTTGAAAAGCTTTGTAATCTACAAACAGTGGCTCTGGTCCACCATCACCGATCGCATCAATAAACATCATCCAATAATCTTCATTATACGGAGCCTCATTTCCAATTTGAGGATATTGCATAATTGGTGTTAAGCCCCAATCAGTATCAAGACTGTATTGAGAATCACCTGAAGCGATTATGCTAGCTATTTCCATTGCCTCTTTCTCAACACCAGTGTTAGAAAAAACAGCAAGACTATCTGTAATTAAAAGAGTGCCTTGACTTCCTTGTGGTCCAGCAGGAATTCTAACTGTTTTTACATCTAGACCTTCCTTATGCTGACCTCTACCCCAAGGTCCATTAATATACATGGCAATTTTCTCATCATTAAAGAGTTCTGTTAACTGAGATCTCTCCCAAGCCAAAGGACCTTCTTGAGAAACATTTGCTAATTTTCCATAAAATTCTAATGTTTCAACAGCATTAGATGAATTCAAAGTTATTTCGTTTGTAACTGGATCAATAACTTGTCCCCCGTTACTGTAAAGGTAGTTTAGGAATTGATGCATAGTGTTATCAAAATCTTTACCAGCTAGTCCAATTCCAGATGCTCCATCAACATTTTTTGTTACAGCTTCAGCCATTGAATATAGTTCATCCCAAGTTTGAGGGCCTTCACATGCAACACCAGCTTTTTCTAAAAGACCACAATTCATGAAAAGTGCTTTAGTTGAAAACGCGTGAGGGAAACCCCAAGTTTTACCCATGTGTGTTACTGTGTTTAAGATACCTGGTTGATACATTGCTTGTTGTGAAGCAGGAATATTTGTTTCTAAAATATGTCCATTTTCTGCAAGACCTTTTAGAGTTCTTGATCCAACATATGAAAATGCAACAGGATCGCCTGCAATAGCAAGATTGATTACTTTATCCTGACATGTTCCCCAAGGAACAGCCTCTAGAGTTACGTTTACTCCAGGATTGTCTTCCATGTACTTATCAGCTATTTCAACATAATTAGGTCGAAGATCACTACCACAGAATACACCGTGTACGTCAGCAGCATATGCTTTAAAGCCAACAAGTGAAAGTATAGCAATTGTAAGAAATGAAGATAGTTTTTTGAAATTCATATTTCCTCCATTTAAATTATAAAGAAGAGATAACATCATCTTGCTCTATGAAGCAAGTTAGATTTTAAGTATTTCTCTAGTTTTTTACAGCTCCAGAAGTCAAACCAGCAACAATATATTTCTGTAGAAAAAGAAAAATGATTAATACAGGTGCTATCCCAACAAGAGAGGCTGCCATCATTTCATTCCATTTAACTGTCGTGTAACCAATAAATTCATAGAGTCCTGAGGGAATAGGCATGTACTCTTTTTTCTGATTAAAAGTTATTGCAAATAAAAACTGTTGTGCATATGATCCTATAAAAGCATATATCCCAACAACTACTAAGCCAGGAGTACTAAGTGGTGCTATAATGTGTCTTAAAATTTGAACTCTTGAAGCTCCATCAACGAATGCAGCCTCTTCCAAATCAATTGGAATTTTTTCAAAGTATGATTTTAATAACCATATTGCGGTAGGTATTAAGAAGGCGACACCTGGTACTATCATTGCTTGGTATGTATTAAGAAGACCAAAAGTTCTTAAAACTTTATATAATGGAATTAAAAGTACAGCACCTGAAAACATATTTATTGCTAGTAATATATATAAAGATGAATTCTTAAAAGGAAATCTGAAACGAGCATAAGAATAAGCGGCAGGAATAACAAATAACAAAGTAATTAAAGATGTAACACTAGCAAGAAAAAAGCTATTAAAAATATATCGCGGCAACATTGGAACAGTTTTCCACATTTCTCTATATGCCCAAAAAGATAAATCATCAGAATAAAACTGATATGGTGATCGAAATAAATGATCCAAAGGACGGAGAGATGCATAGAACATTTCTACAAACGGTAGAAGTATAAAAGTCATGAAAACTAGTATACCTAAATATAAGATTATCTTTTCGTATAAATTATATTTATCCAATTTAGTTTTTAACTGCTCCTGCAGTAAGTCCTTCAACAATATATTTTTGTAAAAAAATAAAAACTAATAAAACAGGTGCTATCCCAACAAGAGAAGCTGCCATCATTTCATTCCATTTAACACTTTGATATCCTATAAATTCATATAATCCTGAAGGAATAGGCATATATTCTTTTTTTTGATTAAACGTTATTGCAAATAAGAACTGTTGTGCATAAGCGCCAATAAATGCATATATTCCAACTACAACCAATCCAGGAGTACTAAGTGGAGCTATTATATGACGTAGGATCTGTACTCTTGAAGCCCCATCTACAAAAGCAGCTTCTTCTAAATCAATTGGTATTTTTTCAAAGTATGATTTTAATAACCAAATAGATGTAGGAATTAAAAATGCTACTCCAGGTACAATCATTGCTTGATAACTATTCAACAAACCAAAAGTTCTTAAAACTTTATATAAAGGAATTAAAAGAACTGCCCCTGAGAACATATTTATTGCAAGCAATACATATAGACTTGTATTCTTTGCTGGAAATTTGAAACGAGCATAAGAATATGCTGCTGGGATTACAAAAATAAGTGTTATTACTGCAACTGAAGTTGCTAAAAAAAAACTATTAAATATATATCTTCCAAGCATTGGAACTGTATTCCACATTTCTCTATATGCCCAAAAAGATAAATCATCAGAATAAAACTGATATGGAGATCGAAATAAATGATCTAATGGACGAAGGGATGCATAAAACATTTCTACAAAAGGCAAAAGTATAAAAGTCATAAAGACTAAAATGCCTGAATAGATAAGTATTTTTTCAAAAGTATTATATTTATTCATGAGAAATTTTTTTATTTATTCTTGCAAGAAGAGCTAGGTAAAAACCAGCAAATAAAGTTAATAAAATCATGACAACTACAGCTCTTGCTGCTCCTCTTCCAAATTTATAATTTCCTAAAGCTTGTTTGTATGTATCTATTATTAATGTTGTTGTTGCACCTCTTGGCCCACCCTCGGTTAATATCCAAATTATTTCAAATGAATTGAAAGTCCAAATCGCAGACAGTAATGACATTGTAATTATTACTGGAGTTATTTGAGGAAGGGTAATTTTAAAAAATCTATCCCATCTTGAAGCACCATCGCAATAAGCTGCCTCGTATAAATCTCTTGGAACACCTTGCATTGCGGCAAGAAAAAAAACTGTTACCATTGGCGTTCCAACCCAAACATCCGCTATAATTGTAGAAATAAAAGCACTTTGCTTGTATGCAAGAAAACCAAATGGACCATCTAAAATACCAGTTCTCATACCAACACCAGCAATTATTCCAAAATATCCATTGTATAACCATAACCAACCCAACATTCCAATTGCAATAGGGACTACCCAGGGAGGCATTACAAGAACTCTGAATATTGATCTTCCTTTTAAATTAGCATTTAGTAAAACAGCTCCAATTAAACCAATAATAAGTTTTAAAGACACTGAAAAAAACATCCAAACAAAAGTTCTAGTAACAATCCCATTGAATTTTTTACTTGAAAGCATTTTTTGATAATTTTCAAATCCAACATAATCTTCTCCAGCTAAACTTGAATTTGTGAATGAAAGTCTGATTGTTTCCAATAACGGCCAGGCAACAATGAGAACTATATAAAGTGCAGCTGGAGCAATCAAAGCATATGCTAAATAAGTCTGGGTATTATATGATTTTAATTTTTGTTTCATATGCTAGGTTAATAAAGAGTCAAATTTATCCCAAGTACTTTTTAAGTCAATTACTTTACCTGTATTTCTAGACTCATCAATTTTCATTGCTACAATTCCTGCTTCCATACACTCTATTACACCAACTGGTAATTCTTTATTATTTTTTAACAAATAATTATTAATGTCTTTAGCCATTAAACTGTCTGCACCATAATGACCTTTTATTTCTTTTCCAAAGGCTGCTCCATAATCTTCGTCTATAAGTACATTATTATTTTCATCATGAGCTTTCATAAAACCTCTAACAAAATCTCCCTCAATCATTCCTTTAGAACCTATAATAGCAAATCTTCTAAATTCATCTGGAACTTTCATATTAGTGTGAAAAGATAATACTGCTTTATTTTCATATTCTATTATTGCTACTTGATGATCAACAATATCAGCATCACTATTAAAAACATTTGATTTTGACTCCCAACCTTTCAGTCTGTCTTTTGTATATTGTTCATGAGAACCCTCTGGAAGATTGTCTGGTATAAAAGATCTTCTTGAACCAAAACTAGCAACTTTAATAGGTCTACTTTTTGTAATCATTGAATAAAAATCAATATCATGGCAACATTTTTCCAGCATAAAGCCTCCTGAATATTTTTGTTTTCTTCTCCAATTTCTCATAAAAAAAGCACCGTGCGATGGTACAATATGTTCTGAAGCTTCAATCGATATTATATTTCCAATAGCATTTTGATTTAATAATTTTCTTACAGATCTTGCTTGCTGCGAATATCTTAGAACTAAGCCAACTATAATTCTTTCTTTGCCATATTCTTTAATTAATTTAGCTAACTCAAAAGTTTCTTGTTCATTTATTACTATTGGTTTTTCAGCAAAAATTTGTAATCCAGCTTTTAATCCAAGCTTAATATGATCTAAATGTAAATGATTAGGAGATCCAATCATTAACATATCTAGTTTCTCTCGACCCAACATTTCGTTTAAACTTGAATATGATTTATTTGGAAAAAAATTATTTTTCTCAGCAAAATCTTTTCCTATTGGCTGAGGATCTACATAAGCAACCAATTCAAAATTTGGATTAACTTTTGAAAATTCATTATAAACACCCGCTGTTCTACTCCCAAAACCTACTGCACCTATTTTCATATTTTTTTACTTTAACATTAAAAATTGTGATATCGCCAGCCTAATTTTTTTAAAAAATTCATAGAATTTAGAAGTGCTGAACGAAATTCTATCCATTTTCTCGAAATTTTTCCTTTCCATGCAACTTCTGATAAAGTTGCTAATCTGGGATTAATCATTTGATCAAAAAATTTTTTATCTGTAATTGTCTCTGACCACAGTTGACCTTGTAACCCTTTTATCAATTCTGATTTATTTATATCTTTTATTGGATCCCATTCATAAATATCTTTTACTTCTATAGTTGCAGCCCAACAAATACCTCTTTCATCAGTTGAATTATTATAAGCCATATCAAAATATGTTTTTTGACCAGGACAAAGTATTGTTTCAAATCCCCTATTTGTAGTTTCTTTTGCAACATCTGAATGCTCCCATGAAAAGATCAAACATGATTTATCAATTTTTCCAGCACTTCCACCTACGCCATGATTAATATGAGGTGACACTGCTGCCTCATTCCATGCAGCTGTTCTTTTATTTTTTGATTTTAGAAAATCTATTAAAAAATTCATATAGTAATCTTGATATTCCTCTTGTGATTTAAGATTATTTTTTTTCATAAACTCAATAATTGCTGTTGAGCCTTCCCAAGCATTACTTGGTCTTTCATCCACACCAACATGAATTATATCACATGAGAAAATAGCACTTACTTCATTCAACATATCTTTTAAAAAAGTTACAGTTTTTTCTAAGGAAGGATTTATTGTATTATTCTTATACGAACCAACATCTTCACTAACTATATTTGAAGACTGTTCTCTGAGCTCTGGCATAATTTCTAGTAATGCCCAAGAATGTGCTGGTAAATCAATTTCAGGCATAATCTCAATATTTAATTTTTGTGCATATATAATTAAGTCTTTGATATCTTCCTGCGAGTAATATCCGCCATATTTATCATAACCACTTCCATACAACGGTGGTATTTTAAAATTATATCCTCTGTATCCTCCATTTAATGCTAAATCTGGATATTTTTTAATTTCAATTCTCCAAGCTTCGTTGTCTGTTAAATGCCAGTGAAATCTATTAAGTTTAAATAATGCCATGTAATCAAATAAACGTTTGATTTCATCAATATTATAGAATTGTCTTGCACAATCGAGATGCATTCCTCTCCATTGATATTTTGGATTATCGTGTATTGTGCAAATTGGAAGTTTTGTTTGATAGAAATCAATTAAATGAACTAAAGATATAAGACCATAAAGCTTTCCGCCATAATTATTATATTTAATCTCAATATTATCTTTTGTTATCTGAATAACATACTGATCGTTTAATAACTGATCATCTTTTTTAAATAAAATTGGAAATCCTTTTTCAGAAGTAAAATTAATATCCAATTTTGAAATAATATTTTGCAAATTAGAAATAATTTCAGTTTCCACATTCAGCTTAAATGTTTTATTTTCAATTTTTATAAATTCATTTTGTAAATGAATTTTTTCTGGCTCAGGAATAATAGGAATAAAATTTTTTGTTTTTAAATTTTCATAAGTTTTTTTTTTAATTGGTCTTTCAAATATCAAATCTGATACATTTATATTTAATTTACTATTGTTTAATTTATCAATAATGAAAATACCTTCTGGACCAGACGAAAGGTTGAAGTTACCAATTCTAGGAATTTGTAAATCTAATAAGATTGTATTTTTTTCTATAGATAACTCGTAATAACGTCCAATTTGCTTAGTTATTTCGGCTCCTGTTATAGATTTTATTGAATAAACTAATGAGAAACACAATTTTAAATTTGAATCTACTAATTTATCATCGAGAATAATTTTTAATTTATTTTCTTTTGTAAAAGATATATTAATTTGATGAGTCATAACTAATAATTATATGAGTTTTAAAGATATATTTAATATAGATGCAGAAGTAAAGGAAAGTGCTCATGCAAGAGTAAATTTAATTGGTGAACATACCGATTATACTGGTGGATATGTAATGCCTACGCTTTTGTCTTTTAAAATTACAATTGAGATAACTGAAAATATCACTAATGAATTCATAGTTTATTCTCAACATTTTAAAGAAAAAAAAGCATTCAATGATTTCAAAAAATCAAGCGACAATGAGTGGGTTGATTATATAAAAGGTTGTTTGCATATTTTTTTTGAAGAAAATAAGATTTCATCCAAATGTTTAAACATTTATATTTCATCTGATATACCTTTAGAAAGAGGTATTTCATCATCTTCAGCATTGTGTGTTGCTACACTAAAAGCACTTGATACTTTTTTTGCAACAAAAATAACAGATTCAGAAATTGCAAAATTAGCAAAGAAAGTAGAATTTAACTATATAGGTGTTTCTGGTGGAATAATGGATCAAATGGTTTCTTCTATTGGTATTCATGGCAAAGCATTTTTTATGAATTGTAAGAATTTAGAATACGAACTTATTAATTTTCCAGAAAATTGGAAATTTTGTTTAATTGACTCTGAAGTACAACGAAATTTAAGAGATAGCTCTTATAATGAAAGATTTGCTGAACTCCAAGAGGCTGAAAAAAAACTTGGTGTAGAATATTTAGGTGGAGTTAAAAAAGAAAATTTTCAAACAGATAAATTTGACAATAATACTATTGCAAAAAGAGCAAAGCATGTAGTTTTTGAAAATGATAGAGTGATTAATGCAAAAAAAAATTTAATAGAAAATAATATTAAAGAATTTGGAAAATTAATGAATGAAAGTCACGTATCATATTCTAAAGATTTTGAAGCATCTACTTTAGATGTTGATTTAATTATTAAAAGATCTGTTGAATGTGGTGCTTTAGGTGCTAGATTAACTGGTGGAGGGTTTGGTGGATTTACAGTTTCATTAATTGAAAGAAATAATTTTAGTAATTGGTATAGTAAAATATTAAATTTTTATTCTGCTGAAAAGATCTTCGAAGTCAATTAGGTTTTTAATAACCTTCTAAGCTTACCCTCAGTTACATCATGGTCAATATAACATCCTTGTAGATGTCTAAAACCAGTATTTGGATCAAATTTAGTTCTTCCATGTAATAATCTCAAGTTATCAAACATTGCAATCATTCCTTTAGACAATCTAAATTTAATTTTGAAATCATCAGAATTACAAAGTTTAAACATATATTTTCTAGCCTTATAAAAAAGATTGAGATTATTTTCGTCTAATAATGGAACATAATCAAGTCTTCCACTAAATCGTATTTGTCTAAAGTTATTATTATGATCAAGTTCAATTAATTTTGCTTCATCAACTAAGATAGTATCAATATCTGTAAATTTAAAAGTTACATTAGTTTTAGTTAATACTTCATAAAATTCAGGTTGGTTATGTTTTAAAAAATTTGTAATGCTAAAACCATCAACTAAACTGGAATCTCCTCCTGTAGATTCATTAGCAATACAATGAAGTAATTGAATTCCAGGAACAGGCTTTCTATATGGATTATCTGAATGCGATGTTAACTCTAATGCAGTATAAGCAAGATCATTTGGATTTGGCTTTGAGACAACGTTAAATAATTTTCCAAAATTTGTTGCTCGGACTGGGCCTAATTTTTCAGCAAAATTTATAACTTCATTTTCTTCTGCTTTTGTATTTTTGATTATTACATAACCATATTGATAAAATACCTTAAGCATATTGATAAGTTCCTTTTTATTCTCAAAGATTTTATTATTATCAAAAATTTCTAAATTTTGTTCACTGACATTCCATATTTTTTTTTCAGGTATGACATCAATATTATTGATTTCATTATAAAGATCATCGATATTGAAAGATCCTTTTGCTCCATCACTAAATTCAACATTTAATATATTTTCGTTAACACTATGTGAATTTATAAATAGATTATCATCTAAGAGGCTTGGTTCATATAAACGTTGTAGATTATTTTGGTCTAAAAATTCACTCCCATTTAATCTTTCACGAAGCCAAATGCTATGAAGTTTAAACTCTGATAATTTTCCTTCATTAATAGAAATTATTTTTTTTCCCATTTTTAGTTTATTAATTAATATTTAAATTTGTGTAAATTATAAATTATAATTAAAAATTAAAAAATGGTTGAGAAATAAATAATTACTTATTCTCCTAGTAGAGAATCATCCAAAACTCTAGTTTCATAAGCTGAATATGAATGCCAACCATGTACTGTTTGATCAAAATCAATTACACTACCTGTCATTAATCCAGACTCTTCTGAGCACATAAATGCTAATCCTTTTGCTACATCAATAGGTTTAATCAATCTATTAAAAGGAACTTTTTTTTCTTCATCTTTCAACCAATTAGGATTTTTTTTGTGAACTCTTGTCTGTATATCATGTTCGGCAGGTGTATCTGTCCATCCAATATTTAAGGCATTTACTCTTATTTGATAGCTGGCAACAGAATTTGCAATATTTTTTGTCATTGTAGCTAAAGCAGCTTTTGAACCACTATAAGCAACAATAAAAGGCATACCACTATACATTGCCATAGATAATACATTTGCAATTGTTCCTTTGTTCTTATCTCTAATCATTATTTTAATTGTCTCTTGCATTAATATGAAAGGTGCACGGGTATTAATATTATAATTATTTTCATAATTTTCTAGAGTAGCACTTAGAATTGTTCCTCTTTCTGTATATCCAGCAACATTAATTAAAGAATTTATAGTTCCAAATTTTTTATCAGTCTCTAAAACAATTTTTTTGCAATCATCAACATTTTTAAGGTCTGCTTTTATATACAAACACTCAGTGCCTAATTTTTCAATCTGATTTTTAACTTCAAGACCTTTATTTTCTTGTCTCCCACAAATTGTAATTGCTTTAGCACCTCTGCTAGCTAATAATCTCGCTGTTTCAGCACCACTACCTTGTGTACTACCTGTAACTATAATGACCTTATCTTTAAATTGTTCTTTCATAGAATTTATCTATAATTAAAATTTTGGTTTTACAACTTTATTTAATTTTACTGATTTAGTAGCTGAATTAGCAAGAATTAAAGCATTCTTTCCATCTTCAAAAGTGACTGATGTATTTTTTTTATTTTTTATTGATTTTATAAATTGATCTAATTGTATTTGATAAGCATCTTTGTATCTTTCGATAAAAAAATTTTTAATAGGTTTTTTTGCAAAGGACAAATTTTGATTATAGTAATTGATATCATTGTTTGGAACATTATCAGAAATTAACATTCCATTACTTCCAAATACTTCGAGTCTTTGATCATAACCATATACAGCTCTTCTTGAATTATTTATATGAACTAAAACCCCTTTTTTTGATTTCATAAAACACATAGTTGTGTCATAATCATTTGTAATCTTAAAATCATTTGAAACATTTACAGAACCTTGTGCATAAACTTCTACAATTGGATCATTATTTAGAATAAATCGTGCCAAATCAAAATCATGAATTGAACAATCTCTAAAAATTCCACCCGATTGTTTTAAATAATCAATACCAGGTGGAGAAGGATCCCTACTTGTGATTACAATCATTTCAATTTTCCCAATCTTTCCTGATAGAACCTCACTTTGTACTTTATTATGATTAGGATCAAATCTACGATTAAAACCAATTTGAATTTTTGGTTTATATTTTTTAATTTTTTGCCAACATTTATTTACTTTATTTATATCTAAATCAATTGGCTTTTCACATAATATAGCTTTATTACATACTGCTCCTAGAGAAATATAATCTGTATGAGTAGGGGTAGCAGAAGCAATTAAAATAGCATTTATTTGATCTGAAGAAATTGCTTCCTTTGCAGTCTTTGCAACTTCACAACTATATTTTTTTGCAATTTTTATAGCAGAGCTTGTATCAATGTCATAAACGTATTTGAGGCCGGCTTCTGGATGATCATTTATGATTGATGCATGTAATTTCCCAATTCTTCCTGTTCCCAATAAGGCAAAATTAATCATTTTAAATTTTTATCCACTTTGAATTTAAATTAGAAGATTTTTTTGCTGCATAAATAAATTTAATACCAGCTACACCATCATCAATTGTTGGGAATGAATATTTTTTATTTTTATTATGAATCTGATCAGCAAATTCTGAATAAATATTTGCAAAAGCTTCAAAAAAACCTTCTGGGTGACCAGCAGCAATTCTTGAAGATGATAGTGAAAATTTAGATACTAATTTACTTGCTCTTGTTATCACTTTCGTTGGTTTATCTAGTTCTGTAAACTTTAGATTATTTGGATCATCCTGTAACCACTCTATTGAACCTTTTGTTCCATAAACTCTAATTTTTAGACCATTTTCTCCACCAGTAGCAGCAGACGATACCCAGATTATACCTCTTGCCTTATTTCGCATTCTTAATAGTACAAAAGCATTATCATCAACTGAAATTTCTGAGGATAATGAATTTACTTCTGCTGATATTTCGTTTGCTTCTAATCCAGTCACATACCTCAACAAATGATACGCGTGAGTTCCAATTTCAGATAATATCATTGAGGGCCCAGATTGTTTTTTATCTAGTCTCCATTTTAATGTTCTTTTTTCATCTTTCTTTTTTACTCCGACTGTATAACCTTGGGGGTACTCAACATTTATTAAATTGATTTTTCCTAATTTATGATTTGAAATAATATTTTTTGCCTCTCGTAGCATTGGATAGCTTGAGTAATTGTGTGTTAATGCAAAAACAATTTTATTTTTTAAAATTACTTTTTTTAATTTAATAGCATCCTCAACTGTTGCGGTTAAAGGCTTGTCACAAATAATGTGTATTCCTTTTTCAATAAATGCTTTTGCTATCTTATAATGATCACCCGATGGAGTCATTATTCCAAGCGCTTGAATACCATCATTTCTCTTTGACTCATCGGATGCCATAGACTTATAATCACTGTAACAACGATCATCAGCTAATCCTAATGAAGAACCAAAAGATTTAGATTTGTTTTTATCTTTTGAAAATATTCCAGCAACAAATTCAAATTTATTATCAAATCTTGCTGATAACCTATGTGTGTATCCAATAAATGAATTAGGACCTCCACCAATAAAACCAATTCTAATTTTATTTTTATTATTTAAAGTATCATTTCTAAGTAAGTCTAATCTACCAAAAGCAATTTTGGATTTTTTTTTCATTAATTAACTATGCCACCATCAATTACGTAATTTTGTGCGGTACAACCAGAACTTTGATCAGATGCAAAAAACAAAACTGGCTTTGATATATCTTCAGGCATAAGCATTCTCTTAATACATTGTCTCTCAAGTTGAGTTTTTTTAATTTCTGGAGTAAGCCATAATTTTTTTTGCCTCTCCGTAATGATCCAGCCAGGAACAATACAATTTACTCTGATGTTATAGATACCTAAATCTCTTGCTAAAGTTCTTGTTAGACCCATAATAGCAGATTTTGCAGTGGTATATCCAGGCATACCACCTTGAGAAATCATCCATGAAAAACTTCCTATATTTACAACAGAACCTTTACCAAAATCTTTCATGTCTTTATAGACAGCTTGAGTTGCAAAAAAATAATGTCTCAAATTAATATTCATTCTATCATCCCAATATTCAGGGGTTACACTATCTAAATCATGTCTCTCATCATTTGCTGCATTATTTACCAGAATTGAAATTGGCCCAATTTCTTTTTTTACTTTTTCTAATGAACTTTTAAGTTGTTCTATATTTTTTAAATCACATTTTACAAATAGACTATCAATATCATATTTGTTTTTAATTTTTTTTGATAACTCATTACCTAATTCATCATTTATATCTAAAAATGCAACTTTTGATTTTTGAGAAGCAAATTGCTCGACAATACTTTCCCCAATTCCTGAGGCGCCCCCTGTAATAAGCACTACTCTATTTTTTAGTGATGGATAAGTTGCGATTTCGTTCATGATTATTTATGATATATTAATCTAAGTTATGTTTAACATAATCAAATTAAATGAAAAAGATAATATTGGAATTGCTCCAATGGATATTCCTCAGAATATTAATATAAATTATGGAATTAAATCTATAAATAATATTCCTTATGGTCATAAAATTTCTTTAAAAAAAATTAAAAGTGGTGATTTTATTTTTAAGTATGGTCAGATAATAGGAATCTCTAATAAAAATATAGAAGCTGGTGAACATGTGCATTCACATAATATGGGATATAGTGAATTCAAAAGAGAATATATCCGTAAAGATATTAGAAATGATATTAATAAAAGTGAAAAAACAGAATACTTTAAAGGCTTTAAAAGGAATAATGGATCATCAGGTACTAGGAATTATATAGGTTTAATTAGTACAGTTAATTGTTCAGCAACAGTTGTTAAAAAAATATCTGATAAAATAAATAATTTTTTAAAAAATAATAATTTTGATAATATTGATGGGGCAGTTTGTTTAAAACATTCATCAGGTTGTGGGATGAATACTTCTGGATACGCCATGAATGTATTTAACAGAACTATTGAAGGTTTTAAAATTCATCCTAATTTTGGAAAAGTTTTTGTTATCGGACTTGGATGTGAATGCGCCCAAATAAGTTTGTACAACAATGATCAGGAAAAAAGAAATATTGAATATTTGAATATTCAAGATGAAGGTGGAACAAATGAAATAATAACGAAAGTAACTTCAAAAATTATTAATAAACTAAATGAAATTAATAGTATTTCTAGAACAAATATACCCATTTCAGAACTAACAGTTGCTTTGCAATGTGGTGGTTCAGATTCGTATTCTGGGATAACTGCAAATCCTGCACTAGGCTTTGCTTCAGATATGATTATTGATCATGGTGGAACAACATTACTATCAGAGACTCCAGAAATATATGGAGCAGAACATTTATTATTTGAAAAATCATCAAACGAAAAAAATATAGAAAAACTAAACAAACAAATTGAATGGTGGAAAAAATATGTTGCTAGCAACGACAGCACATTAGATAATAATCCAAGTCCTGGTAATAAAAAAGGAGGTTTAACTACAATTCTGGAAAAATCATTAGGTGCAGTATCAAAAGCTGGAAATAGAAATATGGTTGATGTTCTCGATTATGCTGAACAGGTAAAAAACAAAGGTTTTAACTTTATGAATTCTCCAGGTTATGATCCCGTATCTGTAACAGGTCAAGTTGCCTCTGGCGCTAATGTTATTTGTTTTACTACTGGTCGAGGTTCGTGCTTTGGATTTAAACCCACTCCAAGTATTAAAATAGCAACAAATACAAATATGTATAATAAACTTAGTGAAGATATGGATATAAATGCTGGTACTATTATGGATAACGTTGCAAGCGTTAATGAAGTTGGCAAAGAAATATTTGATAAAATAATTTCAGTTGCATCCGGTGAAAAATCAAAGAGTGAAATAAATGATTATGGTGATGATGAATTTAATCCCTGGATAATTGGAGCAACGCTATAAATTTATAAATCACCTTTAAAGGCGTTAATATACATTTTTAAAAAATCTTCTGCGTTAACTGGTATAGGATTTGTACTTGTGGATGGATCATTAAAAGCCATTAAACTCATTTTTTCTAAATTTTTGTCATCATCAATTATTTCACTTAAAGTATTAGGAATATTTAAATTAGATCTAAGCTCTAAAATCCAATCCATAAAATTATTAAATGTTGCTGATTTTAAATTTATATATCTTGCAATATCAATAATTTTTTCTTCAATGCCTTTTTTATTATATTGTAAAACATATGGCATAAAAACTGCATTGGTTAATCCATGATGTGTATTATAAATTGCACCAACAGGATGACTTAAAGAATGAATTGCCCCAAGCCCTTTTTGGAAAGCTATTGAGCCCATAGAAGATGTTGCAAGCATATTAGCTCGGGCTTTTATATTTTTTCCGTCTTTATAAGCTAGAATTAAATTATCCTTAATCATCTTTATCCCTTCTAAAGCTATTCCTTGAGAAAGAGGATGAAAATTATTAGATGAATAAGCTTCAAGACAATGGGCCAATGCATCCATAC
The DNA here is from genome assembly GCA_902525035.1 of uncultured Alphaproteobacteria bacterium. Lineage (GTDB taxonomy): Bacteria > Pseudomonadota > Alphaproteobacteria > HIMB59 > CACPNW01. Next base: position 73,905 of record CABZFN010000004.1, read on the forward strand.
CGGTATATGCTGTCAATGATGAGGGTAATGGTATTGTTAAATCAGGATCAAGTATAACTAAAGAAGGTAGCATTTTAGGATGAAAAATTATTTTTTTTTCTTTTGTTAGTTCATTAGTAAAAACTGATGCTCTTCCAGTCTCTGAGCCTGTTCCTGCTGTTGTTGGTACAGCAATAATAGGAAATATCGCATCACTAATTGCTCTTGTCCACCAATCACCAATATCTTCAAAATCCCATAATGGTCTTTCTTGTTTAGACATAAAAGCGACACCCTTTCCTGTATCCATACCAGAACCACCTCCTACGGCTATTACTCCATCGTGATTATTTTGGTTAAATTGTTTAACTCCCTCCTCTACATTTTGACTTGTAGGATTTGATTTTACTTTACTAAATATATTTGCTTTTTGATTGAGGGAGCTATTAATTTTATTAATTATATCAGTTTGGATAATACCAGGGTCAGTAACTATCAAAGGATTTTTAATATTTAAATTATCACATGCTTTTTGAATTTCTTTAATTCTATTTAAACCAAACCAGATATTTGTTGGATAATTCCAATTTATATTTTGTATTTCCATTAAAGTGTCCGTATGTGATAACTTTTTGCTCGAGTAAGATGATCAAAACCTAAAACTGAAAGAGTAACACCAATGCCAGTATCTTTTACACCCGTCCAAGCAAGACCTGGATCCAGATAATCGCATCTATTCATAAAAAAAGTACCTGTCTCTAATTTAGATCCCATACTTTGTGCAAACTCTTTATCAGAAGTCCAAATACTAGCAGTTAATCCATAAGCACTATCATTCATTAGATTAATAGCATCTTCTTCATTTTTTACTTTCATTATTCCAACAGTTGGCCCAAAAGTTTCCTCTTTCATAAATTCCATTGAATGATCTACTTGTATAAGAGCTGAAGGACTAACATAGCAATTAGTTCCATCATCAGCTTTAAATTTATTTGAGTCAATTATATTTTTAGCACCCTTATTCAATGCTTGGGAAACTTGTGCTCTTATATATTTTGCTGCATTCATTTTAACAACAGGTCCTAAATTGGTATTTTCTTCTAGTGGATTGCCCAAAATATATTTTTCTGTAATTGATTTAAAACCATCTACAAATTTATCATATATATTTTCATCAACATATATTCTTTCAATGCCACAACATGATTGACCTGAGTTAAAATAGGAGCCATCGACTAAATTTTCGATTGCATGTTCAAGATTACAATCACTTCTCACATATGCTGGATCTTTTCCTCCAAGTTCTAATCCTGCACCAATAAATCTTGTGCCAATAGATTTTTTTATTTCTCTTCCTCCACTTACTGAACCAGTAAATAAAACATGATTTATTCTATTGTCAGAAATCACTTTTGACGTAGATGAATGATCTAAATGTAAAAATTGAAATATATTCTTTGGCAATGATGCTTTGGTAGCAGCATCAAATAATTGTTCAGCACATAATGGTGTTTGAGATGAATGTTTTAAAATAACAGTATTACCTGATAACAGACTTGGAACGATAGAGTTAACAGATGTATTAAAGGGATAATTCCAGGGTGCAATTACAAAAATTGTACCAAGTGGTTCCTTTTTTATATAATTATCAAATTCTGAGTCTTTTCTAGATACCAAATCCTTTAAAGCTCTATCAGAGTTATCAACCATATAATTTGCTCTTTCTTCAAAACCTCTCATTTCGCCAGGACATTGAATAATTGGTCTACCAATTTGTTTGCATAAATTTTCAATGATTTCTTCATCATTCGAAAGGAATGATTTTACAAAATTACTAATTATTTCTTTTCTTTCAGGTAAAGAAGTTTCTCTCCACTCTTTTCTAGCGTCGTAAGCATTTTGAAGAACAGTTTCTATTTCACTATCAGTCGCAAAATTTCTCTCTACCAGTATAGAATTATCAATTGGAGTAACAGTTTTAAGCATTTTAATTGGTTTAGTTATTTTAATTAATTAAATCAATTAAATTTTTTTAAATTATATATATAGTTTGTTTATGAAATTAAATTTCTCAGGAAGAACAGCTCTTATTACCGGTGGTTCTGGTGGAATTGGATTATCAATAGTAAAAAAATTAATCAAAAATAAAATTAAAGTCATAATTTTAGACATAAATACACCTAGTAAAAAAATACTATTAAATAAATTTGTTGAATTTATAAAAATAGATTTATCAGACTATAAAAATTTACAATTATGTTTAACAGAACTAAAGAAAAAATATAAAAAAATTGAATATGTAATTAATGCAGCAGGTGTTTTGTGGTTTGATAAAGATGTAAGTTTAGAAAAAATTGAAATCAACACATGGGATAAAGTTTTTTCTATAAACCTTAATTCAATTATAATTGTTTTACAAAGTATACTTCCTCAAATGAAAAAAAATAAATTTGGATCTATAGTTCACATTTCATCAATTGATGCTTTATCTGGAGACAATAAACCTCAAGATGCTTATGGATCATCAAAGGCGGCTTTATTACGACTTTCTAAATCAATATCTATTCAGTTTGCAGTCAAAAATATAAGATCAAATTCTATATTGCCAGGACCAATAGAGACCCCAATGCAGGAAAGATGGAAAAAAAATCCACAATCGAAAAAAAAACTATCTAACGTCATACCACTCAGAAGAGTTGGAAAACCTGTTGATATAGCAAACTCAACAATGTTTCTTCTAAGCGATGAAAGCAGTTTTATTACCGGTACTGAATTAATTGTCGACGGGGGTATTAGGGCTAAACCTTAATTTTATCCTCTTTCAAAATATCTTCTAAGCTGCCAATCGTTAACTGATAAATCATAATCTTTTTGCTCCCACTCAGCTGCATGGATATAATGATCTAAAACATCAGAGTGAAAAATTTCTGCTAATAATTTAGATTTTTTTGCTAATTGAATTGCTTCATTTAATGTCTTTGGAACTTCCCTTACTTTCTTTTCATAGATATTCCCACTGTAAGGTTCCTCTAGTTTAAGTTTATTTTTTATTCCATACAATCCAGCACCGACAAGTGCAGCAAAAGCTAAATAAGGATTAACATCTGCACCTGGTACTCTGCACTCTATTCTTATTGAAGAACCATGACCCGCTAATCTAAAACCAGCAGTTCTATTATCAATACCCCAAACTGACTTTGTTGGAGCGAAAGAACCCTCTTGGAATCTTTTATAAGAATTTATATTAGGTGCTAAAAAAATAGAAATATCAGATAAAAATTTTATCTGACCAGCAACATAACTTTTGAATATATCTGACATTCCAAATTTATCCTTTGAATTATAAAAAATATTTTTTTTTGTTTTCTTATCAAAGAGTGAATTATGAATATGACAGGAACTGCCGCCTACATTTTCTTTATATTTTGCCATAAATGTAACTGCTTTATTTTTCTTATAAGCAATTTCTTTAGCAGCATTTTTTATCAAAATATGATTATCTGCCATATTTAATGCGTCTGTGAAAACAACATTTATTTCTTCTTGTCCAGGAGCTGCCTCACCCTTTGAGCATTCAACGTAAATTCCAGATTTGAGGAGAGAATTTCTTAACTCTCTCATTACATCTTCTTCCTTAGTTGTTTGGAAAATCATATAATCTTGTATGTACCAAGATGACTCTTTTAAATTTTTGTAATTATTATTGTGAATTTCATCATAGGTTTGATCAAATAAAAAAAATTCTAATTCTGATCCAATCATAGGATCAAACCCCATTTTATTTGCCTTAGCAATAACATCTTTTAAAATTTGTCTAGTTGAATGAACAAGCGGTTTTTTTCCATGATGGTCAAGGCAATCACAAATTACAATAGCTGTTTTTTCTAACCAAGTTGCAATTTTTATTGATTTCAAGTCGGGGATTACAGTCATGTCGCCATACCCAGTTTCCCATGAAGAAGATTTATATCCAGGAACAGTAAACATATCCATATCAACTGTATAAAGATAATCACACATATGTGTTTCTTTATGTACGTAATCTATAAATGCTTTGCCAGTAACTCTTTTACCATTTAATCTTCCCTGCATATCTGAGACACAAACTAAAACCGTATCAATTTCATCATTCTTGATAGCTTTTTTTAGATCGTTGAAAGTAATTGTCATTAAGTTAGCCTCGAAAAAATCCAGCACTTTTAAAGTGCTGGATTAAAATTATTATCTATAAGGATATCCTGCTTTATCCATTGTTGATGCATATAATTTGAATGCATCTACAACTTTACCACTTCTAGGGCTTGAACTAGCTACATCATCCCAGAATTTTTCAGCATCTTTTACAACACCTGACCATTCATTTGCTGGTAGACTAGTAAGTTCCATTTTTTTACCATTTACCCTTAAGTCTGCTTCTCCACCCCAATACCAAACTTGTCTATAGTAATGAGATTGATCAATAGACATCTTAAATAATTCTTGAAGTTTGGGTGACAGTTTTTCCCAACTTTTAGAATTGGCAAAGTATGAACCAAACCAAGCACCTGTTACAGAATTAGTTAACGCATAATTACAAATATCAGCCCAACCAACCTCATAAGCTTCAGTAAATCCACACCAACATACACCATCAAGCTCGCCTGTTTGCATTGCAACTTCAACATCATCCCAAGGGACAATTACAGGAATTAAGCCATACTGTGCTAAGAAACGACCAGCTGTCGGAACACCAAAAACTCGTAGACCTTTCATATCAGCAAGTGAGGTAATTTTTTTATCTACTGTAAATAAATGACATGGATCCCAAGCAGAAGTACTTAACCATGTCACATCTCTTACTTCTCCATATGCCTCTGCCCAAATTTCATCTAGACCATAATATTTAAACATTGCTGGCACATCCAAGCTATACCTTGTTGCAAATGGAAAATATCCTCCAAAGACAGATATATCTACTGGTGATCCCATTGTAGCATCATCACTCTGAACAGCATCAATGGTTCCAGCTTGCATAGCTCTAAATAGCTCATCTGTAGGTACTAATTGATCAGCATAAAAAAGTTCGATTTCCATTTCACCATGGGCAGCTTTATTAAATGCTTCAATTTGAGGAAGAACTACATGTGCTCCTAATGGTGCACCTGAATATGTTTGTAGTCTCCATTTAATAGGATTAGTTGCTGCATAACCATACGGAGCTGCTAAAGTTGAAGCCCCAATTGCGCCAGCAGATATTAATCCAGCTTTTTTTAAAAACTCACGTCTTTTAGTGAGATTTTTTTTATTTTTCATAATACCTCCTTTCAAAAGTAAATTGAAATAATGAGTGATTTAACTATTTTAAAAAATATAAATCAAGAAAATTAGCGATACTTTATAAACAAATTAATTATCTTCTAGACACATAATCAGGAAGCCAGGTTGCAATTTCAGGAAAAATCATAACTATTGCTAAACCTAAACACATAACTAAAACAAATGGAATAATTGATCTGTAGATATCTATGAGATCAATTTCTTTAGGAGCCATTGCTCGCATTAAAAATAAATTATATCCAAATGGTGGAGTCATATATGCAATTTGACATGTAATTGTATACAAAACCCCATACCAAATTGGATTAAAACCCAATGCAATTATTAAGGGAACATATAAAGGTGCAACGATTACTAACATTGCTGTATCATCTAAAAACATTCCCATTAAAATGTAAGACAGCTGCATCATTATTAAAACACCCCAAGGACTTAGGTTCCATCTTTCTATGAATAGAGTTTCAATAGCTCTCACTGCGCCTATACCATCAAATACTGCTCCAAAGCTTAAAGCAGCTAAGATTATCCACATAAACATACAAGAAACACCTAAAGTTTTTTTCAAAGTATTTTCAATCACAGGCCAATTTAATTTACCTTTAACAAATGCTGCAAGAGTTGCACCAAATGCACCTACTGCAGAACATTCCACTAGACTTGCGATACCCATTAAAAATAATCCAGTCATTGAAAAGAAAATTGCAAAAGGTATTAAGCCTGCCTGTAACAATTTCATTTTTTCAGTTTTTGAAATTTGTCTTTCTTCCTTTGGAAGAGCTGGGCCTAGTTCAGGTTGGAGCTTACATCTTATGTAAATGTATAAAATAAATAATGTTGCCATCATTATTCCAGGAATAATACCAGCAAGCCATAATTTACTAACAGGTTGCCTGGCGATCATTCCATATAAAACAAGAACAACGCTAGGTGGAACTAAAATTCCTAAAGAGCTTCCTGCTTGGACAACACCAGTAATCATTCTTTTATCATAACCAAGTTTTAGCATTGCTGGTAAAGCAATGGTGGCTCCAATTGCCATTCCTGCAACACTCAGACCATTCATTGCAGATATAGCAACCATCATTCCCATTGTCCCAATTGCTAAACCACCTTTTATACCCCCAAAATAAACATGAAACATTCTATAAAGATCATCAGCAATACCAGATTCAGATATCATATATCCCATGTAAATGAATAATGGTAATGTAAGCATTGGATACCATTTGAATAATTTCCATGCTGCAGTGTAAGGCATTTCAACTGCGCCATCACCCCATAATAATAATGCAGCCATTGCTGCAACGAAACCTATTGCTCCAAATACTCTTTGCCCAGTCAATAACATTAGCAACATTGTAGCAAACATAGTTATTGCAATTGTTTCATAGCTTACTAGATCTGCAATCATCAAATTTCTCTATTTAATACTTTTGCAATATCCTTGAAGAAAATTGCAATTGATTGAAGAAGCATTAATAAAATACCAAAAGTCATTATAGATTTGATAGGCCAAACATAAGGTGCCCACGCTGTAAATAATCTTTGATTAGTTTCTAAAGTATAAGTTAAACTAGAAATTGAACCAATTAAAAGAACAACAAGATAAAAAATTAAAAACACACTTGTTAAAGAATCTAATAGTGCCTTAGTTTTATCTTTAAGTTTACTATAAATAAGATCCATTCTTACATGATCATCTGTAAGCATTGAATATCCGCCCCCTAATAAATAATAACCTGTCATGACAAATTGTGCCATTTCAATAATCCAGATAAGCGGAATGTTAATAATATTTCTAGTTACAAAAGATAAAATTAAAATAAACATCATTACAAAAACTAAATACATAGTTGCCCGTCCAGTTTTCAAACTTATAAAATCTATCGTTTTTACGTAATATTTTATTATACTTGGCATTTCTAATTTATGTTACTATAGATAATTAAAGAATAAAGGAAAAAATTTAAAGAGACAATCATGGAGCAGTATAAAAATTTTATTGATGGAAAATGGATTAGTAGCGAAACAAAGGAAACAATAAAAGTTGATGATCCTTCGAATGGTAAAATCATTGGTGAAATTTCATGTGCAAAAAAAAATGAAGTTGATCTTGCAGTAGAAGCAGCTAAGAATTCTTATAACAGCAGAGTTCTTGTAGATATGCCTTTGCTTTCAAGAGCAAAACTAATGAGAAAAATTGCTGAAGAGACAAGAAAAGTTTCAAAAGAAGGCGGAGAACTTCTTTGTTATGAAAATGGAAAAAATATAGCTTCAGCAATTAAAGAATTCAATGATGTAGCAGATATGTTTGATTATTATGCGGGCTTAACTGATAAACTTGAGGGTAAAACAATACCTGTTGCAAAAAATGTTTTTGATTACACAGTTTTAGAGCCATTTGGTGTATCAGCTCATGTTGTACCATGGAATTTTCCATTATCTATGATTGGAAGATCACTATCTTGTTCTTTTGCTACAGGAAATTCAACAATTATTAAAACTGCAGAATTAACACCTTTGTCCGCAACAATTTTTGCAAGAGCAATACAAAATGCTGATGTACCAGAAGGTTTAATAAACATCATTTGTGGATATGGAAATGAAGCAGGATCTTATCTTGTATCTCATGATGATGTAAATCATGTAGTATTTACAGGTTCAGTCGCAACTGGAAAAAAGATACTTCATGCTTGTGCAGACAAAGCTATTCCTGCTGTTGTTGAATTAGGCGGTAAGTCAGCTGGTATTGTATACCCTGACGCTGATTTAAATGAAGTCCTAGAAAGTGCACGTTCAGGAATATTTAGTGTTGCAGGACAAATTTGTACAGCGATGTCTAGATTGGTAGTTCATAAATCAATCAAGGATGAATTAGTAGATAAGCTTGTTGATATGAGTAAATCTTTAAAAATTGGACCTGGTATAGAAAAAGATACAGATCTAACTCCTGTTATATCAGAAAATCAACTACAAAAAGTTGAAGGTTACGCAAGATCAGGAATCCAAGAAGGAGCGGAAGCAGCATATGGTGGAAAAAGATTAGAGCGTGAAGGATATTTTATGGAACCAACTGTTCTAAACAATGTTAAACAAAATATGACTGTAGCCAGAGAAGAAATATTTGGTCCAGTACTCTCAGTTCTTGAATATGAAGATCAAGAGGAAGCCATAAATATTGCAAATGATACTGAGTACGGATTAGGCGCAGGAGTTTTTACTAAAGATCTTAAGAAAGCATCTTGGACTGCAAGCAAATTAGAAGCTGGTCAAGTATATGTAAATAAATGGTTCACCGGAAATCATGCAACACCTTTTGGAGGTTATAAACAATCAGGATATAGCCGTGAAAAAGGAGTAGATGGACTTAAATCTTATCTTCAAGTTAAGAATGTAGGTATTAGCTTAAGCTAATAATATTAACCCATAGTAAAAGGATCACTCATTGGTTTTCGAGAAGCATTAAACCAAGTAGTTTTTACTCTGGTATATTCTTTTATTGATTCTTGACCTGCCTCTTTGCCATATCCACTATCTTTCATACCTCCAAATGGTGCCATTGGAGAAATTAAACGGTAGGTGTTTACAAAAACTATTCCAGCTCTAATTGCTTTTGAAACTCTCATTCCTCTTCCCAAATCTTTTGTAAAAACACCAGATGATAATCCATACTTATTATCATTCATAAGGTTTACTAATTCATCTTCTTTTTCAAATTTCATCACGGATAAAACTGGGCCAAACAATTCATTTTCTGCTGTAGGTAAATTATGATTTTCACATTCTATAATAGTTGCAGGAAAATAATATCCTTTATTAGACAAAGAGGATCTTTTTCCACCACACTTTATTACTCCGCCTTGTTGAACAGTATCATTTATATTTTTTTCAATTACTTCAAGTTGTTTAAGACTATTCAAAGGTCCCATTTGTGTTTCATCTGACATAGGTGGTCCTAATTTTATTTTTTTAGCTTTATCTATAAGTTTGTTTAGAAATATCTCGTAGATAGATGATTGAATATATAATCTTGATCCTGCAATACAACTCTGACCACTAGCACCAAATATACCAGCAGTTATTCCATTAAGTGCATTTTCTTGATCAGCATCATCAAAGACTGCTACTGGACTTTTTCCTCCAAGTTCTAGACTTACTTGAGACAAATTATATGATGAATTTTTTACAATATGCCTTGCTGTTTCAGGTCCACCTGTAAAAGCAATTCTTTCGACTAAATGGTGTTGTGTTAATGCTTTGCCACAAGGATCTCCTAAACCAGTTACAATATTAACAACTCCTTTCGGCATTCCCGTTTTTTCTATAAGCTTAGCAAATTCTAATAGTGTAACTGGTGCTAATTCAGATGCTTTTATGACAACGGTATTTCCCATAGCTAGAGCTGGAGCTAATTTTACAGCTGTAAGAAGCATTTGAGAATTCCAAGGAATAATTGCAGCTACTACTCCTATTGGCACTCTAGTAGTTGTAACTTGCATATCTTCTTTATCAATAGGTATAACTGTTCCCTCAACTTTATCTGCAAGTCCTGCAAAGTAATCATAGTACTCTGCAATATAATTAGCTTGTGTCTTTGTTTCACGAAATAATTTCCCTGTATCAATTGTTTCAATTTTACCAAGATGTTTAGCATTTTCTCGTAATTCATTTGCTATTAATCGTAAATATTTAGCTCTTTCACGCGGGTGTAATTTTGACCAAGAACTATCAAAAGCTTTTTGTGCACTTTGTACCGCAAAATCAACATCTTGATCATTTGCTTCTGGTACAGAAGCCCAAACTTCATTATTTTCTGGATTAAGTGTTTCTATTTTTTTATTAGATGATGAATTAACCCATTCACCGTTAATAAACATTTTATATTCTTGTATCATATTAAGTATTTAGAAATTTTTTTATTATCATATTTACATTTGAGGAATACTCAATACTGCATAAGTGTTTAGCATTGGTAATTTTAAAAAATTGTGAGTTAATAAGTTCCTTTGATAAGTTTTGTGACATTTTTACGGTGGAACCTTGGTCTTTTGTACCGGTTAAAACAAGAGAAGGTATTTTTATTTTTTTGATTTCTTTTGTGCTATCTTTGAAATAAGAAAATAGTTTGTATGATTTTAAAAAATTTAAGTAATCTTTATTTTTTTTATTAAGAGTAGTCAAAATATATTTTTTTATCTTTGGATTATTATTAATAAATTTACGACTTAACCATCTTTTTAGTGCCAAATTAGATATTGGTATATTTTTCTTTGCTTTTTTATATCTTTCTCTAACGTTATATTTTTCTAAATTATCTCTTTTAAAAACAGTAGATATTAAAACTAATTTATTGACTTTTTTTTGATACTTTTTAGCAAAATTTAGAGCAACTAAAGAACCAAATGAAAAACCTACAAGATTTATTTTTTTTATATTTAAATTGTTTAGTAAATTATTTAATTGTTTTGAAAAATCATCAAAATTGACACTTTTTTTATGTAGTGGTGTTTTTCCATGGCCTAATAGATCGTAGACTAAAATTGAATTATTTTTAAAAGATCTAATCTGAGGAAACCACATTTCATGATCAAGACCAACACCATGAATAAAAACAATAGGAATATTTTTTCTTTTATAAAATTTATAATAATTTTGATTTTTATCAAAATTCATTAACATTTATTTTGGCTCTATACCCATTTCTTTCATGTCTTGATATCTATCACCAGTCCTGGCATGAGCCCTACCTGTTGTTGCTCCTCCAATAGCGATTACAATTTCATTATCAAATGGAGCATCGTTAATTGTAAATTCATGTGTTAAATAATAAGGTCTTAGACCAGCATCTGTTTTGTGCATCATAGGAATTGAAATTTTTGATCCAGCAGGACCTCTAGTATTAGTAAAACTTAAATAAGAAGTTCCACCTACGGCATCTCTAAAAATGTTTCCAAACCGTAGAGTGTGTATAAAAGCTGAAGCATGTTCAATTTCGCCATTTAAACCTACTATGCCTGCTTTCCCATAAGCTAAAATTTTTTCTGGTGAACCTATTTCTTTTACAAGTTCAGGGACAAGAATAGCGCCTAATTTTGGTGCAAGATCTAAAATTATAGGTTTTAAATCTTCAACAAATCCCTTATCTTTCCATGGATTTTCAAAAACTGCTGCTACAGAAACTAGTAGCACTGGATCCTTAGCCTCTTTTCCTCCTTCGATAAAAGTTTTATCTACAAATTTATTAAATTTACGTAACTTCAATTCCATTATTAACTGGCAATTTGAATATTTGATTCATCAAGTTTTATTTTCGGGATTACTTCATTTGTAAATAATTTTATACTTCTCATACATGCTTCATGATCAATTCCTGGGAAGTTTGACCAAACTTGTAAATTTTGTAAATTTAATTCTGATTTTAATTCATTAATTTTGTTAACCACGTATTCCGGTGTTCCAAAAAGTAAATTTCTTTTATGTAAAAAATCATAATTTAATAAATCTAATTTATGATCAGTTTCTGGAAGTATTTCACCTGGGTCCATATGATTACCTAAACCTCGCCAGTGACAAACCCAACGCATATAATTTACTATATGTTCTCCAGCAAGTTTTTCAGCTTCCTCCATTGTATCAGCTATAAACATATCTCTAACAAGACAGATGCCTTCTCCAAGAGGAACTTCTCGGTTTTCAGCTTTTGATTTTGCTTCCTTGTAGAGTAGAAATCTTTTCTTGAGTGCTTTAACAGTAGGTATCCACATTATAGTATTTATTCCATTTGCGGCTGCCCACTCTATTGATGAGGGGCTATCAACAACTTGCCAGATTGCTGGATGAGGTTTTTGAAACGGTTTTGGAACAATGCTAATTTTTTTTACTTCATTAGTATCTATGTCCAAGAACTCTTCGCTTGGCGGACTCATATCATGTTGCCATTTAAAGTTTGGTGCTGGATAAGTGTAAAACTCTCCTTTATGATTAAAGAATTTTTCTGTCCAAGCTTTTTTCATTATGCTTAATGTCTCTTCAAATAATCTAAAGTTTTTTGCTTGATCTTTCAGATCGGCCTCTTTATTCATATTTATTGCTTCTCTTCCGTATACACCTCTTCCAATTCCAACCTCTACTCTTCCTTCAGATAATTGATCTAAAAAAGCTATATCTTCAGCTAGACGGATTGGATTATGAAAAGTTATTACGTTACATGCTTGTCCAATTTTTATTTTTTTTGTTCTTGCGGCAACATCTGTTCCCATCATCAGAGGATTAGTACAAGACTCCATACCTTCATGGTTGAAATGGTGCTCTGTAAACCAAATTGAATCCCAATTATTTTCATCACAAAAGACTGATATTTCTCTTGCTTCTTCTAATAATTGATTAAATGGTTTATGTTTCCAATTAGTCGTATTACAAAAATATCCGAATTTCATTTTAATAAAATTTATTTAAGTTACGACCGATCCCACTTTCGTAATGATTATACGCTGAGTTATGTATCGTCATTGATGTAATATCACTAATACTACAATGGTTGCAATAGATTAAACTAGAATCTTGATGGAGAATAGGCAGTAATATCAATATTTGGCACTTGATCCTTTGATAAACTATCAATAATTTTTCCTGTCACAGCTCCTAAGGTCCAGCCAACATGTTGATGTCCAAAGGCATAAATAACATTATTATTCTGTTTAGATTTTCCAATAATTGGAAGTGAGTCAGGTAAAGTTGGTCTTCTACCCATCCATGTTGATTTAATATCTCCTAGTTGAGGTAAAACTTTTCTTGATTGTCTTTCTATCATTTCAAGACGTTTCTTATTTGAAGGTTTTGTTAATCCTGCAATTTCAACAGTTCCTGCAGCTCTGATACCATTATGAATTTGTATTAAATAAAATCCAGATTCAGACCATGCAACCGGTCGATTAATTAATTTTTCATTTGTTTCAAATAAAATATGATATCCTCTTTCGGTATCAAGTGGAAATTTGTCACCAAGCATATTTGCAATTTGATTAGACCAGGCACCAGCACTTATAATTACTTTATCAAAGTTTATTTTTTTATCTTCTAAAAATAATTCTATACTGTTTTCATTTTGAAATATATTTTTAACATTTTGCTTTATATAAATACCACCTATTTCTAAAAATTTTTCGAAAATTTTTGTGCTAATAGCTAAAGGATTTGTTGTGTGTCTGGATCCAGTAAACACTTGACCCGCATAATATACATCAGCAATGTTTGGTTCTAATTCTTTAACCTCATTTTTAGTTAAATTTCTAACTTTAACTCTATTGTTTTTTCTAATTATATTTGCGTATTCATAATCTTCAAAAGATTTTTTAGTGTCAAATAAATATAAATTTTCTTCATCACTTATATACTCTTGCACGTCTATATCTTTGAAAATTTCATCATAAGATAGCTGTGAATGCTTTAATAGATTTGTAAGTGAACTAGCAATCTCATCAACTTTTTCTTTTTTGCAATTTTTGAGAAAACTTAAAGCCCAAGGTAAATTTTTAAGAATATAAAAAAAATCAACAGCTAAAGGACCGTCTTTTCTCAATAGCATTTTGGGTATGTCCCATATTAATCCAGGGTAATTTACAGGAACATTTGCATAGTCAGCAAAACTACATGCATGACCAAAACTGGTCATTGTACCGGGATCTTCTCTATCTATAAGAGTTACATTAAAGCCAGATTTTTTTAGAAAATAAGCACTACAGATACCTACTATTCCAGCACCAATAACAGCAATGTTCTTCACTATTCTATCGAGCTTTAATACCTCTGAGTTTTTCAGACCTTCTTCTAAGTAGCTCAACAGTAGTTAATAAAAAGATTGAGAGTAAAACTAAGCATGTTGCCATGCATAATATAACGGGACTTATTTCTTGACGTATTCCAGCCCACATTTGTTTAGGAATTGTTAATTGATCAATACTTGCCATAAACATAACTATAACTACTTCATCAAAAGATGTAATAAAAGCAAATAAAGCTCCTGATATAATACCTGGTAAAATCAGTGGCATAATAACTTTAAAAAATGTTCTCATTGGTTTAGCGCCTAAGCTCTGTGCAGCTTTTACCATATTCATATCGAAACCAACTAATGTTGCAGTTACAGTAATTACTACAAAGGGTGTAGCAAGAGCAACGTGTGCAAGAATTACACCTGTGAAAGTATAAACAAGACTTATTCTTGCATAGAAGAAGAACATTCCTGCAGCTGTTATAATTAGTGGAACAATCATTGGTGAAATTAATATTGCCATTATCAAACCTTTATATGGCATATGTGGCCTACTTAAACCTAATGCGGCTAATGTTCCTAAGGCTGTAGCAATAACAGTTGCTATAATACCAATATAAAAACTATTTACTGTACCTTTCATCCATTTTGTTGAACAAGGAACAGTAGAAGAAACAACATCAGCACTACAATCACCAATCATATTTCTATACCATCTAATTGACCATGCTTCTGGATCAGGAGGCCATGCAAGCATTCCTTCAGTAAAAACCATAAATGGAGAAACGCTAAAAGATATTGGAATAATTGCAAATAGTGGTGCAATTAAAAAAAAGAAAACTACCGCACAAAAAAATAAGTAAAAATAATAATAGGTTCTTTGTACTGGTGTAGCGTAACTTGGAAGAGCCATTTTTTATCCTAACTTTATGTTGTCTATTCCGACAATTTTATTGTACAGCCAATAGAAGATCAGCATTATACCAAGAAGTATGGCACCAAGAGCAGCACATAATCCCCAATTAAGTGTAGTTTTTAAATGATAAGCAATCCAACTCCCAATCAATTTACCATCTTTTCCGCCAACTAATTCGGGTGTTATAAAATACCCAATAGCAAGTACAAAAACTAATAAACCACCAGCGCTTATACCAGGAATAGTTTGTGGTAAGTAAACTCGCCAAAATGCAGTTGCAGGTTTTGCTCCTAAATTTTGAGCAGCTCTCATGTGACTTTTTGGAATTACTCTCATTACACTGTACAAAGGTAAAATCATAAATGGTAATAAAATTTGAGTCATCGCAATTAAAGTTCCAGTTTCATTATAAACCATTTGTATTCGGCCATCGTCGCTTATGATACCTAACCAAACTAAAATACCATTTATAACTCCATTTTGTTGAAGCATTACAATCCATGCTGTTGTTCTTACAAGTAGAGAAGTCCAAAATGGAAGCAATACAAAAATCATTAAAAGGTTACTGTATCTAAGGGGTAAGTTAGCTAATAAATGAGCAACAGGAAAGCCAAGAATTAAACAAAAAATTGTAACATATATACTCACCTTAAATGTTCTAAGCCAAGTATTCATATACATTCTTCTTTTCTCATCTTGCATAGCAACATCCCCATTTTCATCAAATGTTCTATCAATGGCGTTCCAATAGTAAATTGAAGATCTATCATTCACCATTTGATTAAATGAGTACCAGTAAGTTGGATCTGCCCAGAGCTTATTTATTTTAATAAATGTATCTTTATACGAAACTGGTTCTTCACCCTTTTTAACAATTTTTTTAATTTCTCTCGTAGTTTTTTTTATTAAACTTTTCCAACCAGATTTAGCGTAATTCATTCTCGTTAAGGCTTTACCTATTTGTCTCTTATCTCCATTGGCTAATTCAAAAAAAAGGCTTTTATATACTTCTTCAGGTGGTAGTTCGTCGGCTCCTTTATCCCAATTTTTGTATTCATCAAAAGTATTAGGAAAAACTGAATTAATTTGGCTATCGTCAACACTCCTTAGAAGCATATCTCCAATTGGCATTACAAAAGTGACGAAAATAAAAAGTAGTAAAGGAAAAACGAGAAGAAAAGCACGTAGTTTATTTCTTCTTTCAGCTTTACGAAGACTTTGTTTAAGTGGAATTCCGTCAGTAGTTAACAATTCAGCTGTAGAAATAGTAACCTCCAAATAAAAAGGCGAGATAATTCTCGCCTTTAGATTAAATTACAAAGTTTAATTTATCAAGGTTAGTTAGCCATCCACGCAGCATAACGTTCATTAATTTCTGCACCATAATCTGACCACCATTGTGGATCACTCACGATTGAAACTTTTAAACGATCTGGCGTATTAGGCATATGAGGCATAATATCAACGCCACCTGGACCCCAAGGTTCATTATTTTGAATGATTGGAATACCAGATGCTCTCATTGGTCCATATGTAATATATTTGGCTTGTTCAGCTTGTGCTTCTGGAGTTGAAGCGTGCATCATAAAATCAAGAGCTGCATCTCTATTAGGAGCTCCAGCAGTTAGACAAAGATACTCTTGGTCTAGAACCTGACCTTCCCAAATATACTCAAAGTTTTCACCTTCAGCTAAGTTAGCTGCACCAACACGACCATTGTAAGCAACTGCCATTACAACTTCACCACTTTTTACTAATTCAAGAGGTTGTGAACCAGCTGACCAGAATACTACATCATCTTTAATTCTGTCCATAACTTCAAATGCTCTATCAATAGCACCTGTTTGGTTAGCTAAAACTGTTGGTACTGCAGTTGGTTTTACACCATCTGCTACCATAGCTTTTTCTATAATACCTGTTGCCCAAGTATGAATACCTCTTTTACCAGGAAATTTTTCCGTATCAAAGAAATCGGCCATACTGTCTGGCTTTTCACCAGGAAACGCATCTGGGTCATAGAATACTACATAAGTCCAGAAAATTTGTGGTACACAACAGTCCCAACCAGAGTGGTATTCAAGACCGTTATTTTCCATATCTTCTGCAATTGACTCACCATTTGGTCCTGGCACACCCATTGAAGCGATTTCGCTTGAAATATCTTCAAATAGTCCCTCATCACATCCAGTGATTGCATCAGATGGTAAAACATCAACTAAATCCCAAGTAACACTTCCACTTTCTACTTGAGCTCTTACTTCACCTAAACCTCCATTGTAGTTTTCAAACACAATTGAGCCAGGATCAGAATATGTATCTGCATAAGCTTTTTGTTGACTTTCTGTATAAGCACCACCCCATGAAGCAACAGTTACAGCATTAGCCGCAAAAGGCGCAAAAATGATGGATGCGAATAAGAAGGCTTTTGTAAATTTAGACATATATATCCTCCTATTTTTATTAATTAATCTTAAGATTATGTCCGTAATGAATAAGTAATAACATGTAGCTAAATTAAAAAAAAGGCTTAAAAATAAAAAAAAAGGGCTAAATATATGGATATTATCAAATCTAAATGTCGAGAGCCCTAACATCATCAGGATTCCAGCTTAAATTTAATAAGTCTCCCTCTTTATGACTAAAACTTCCTTCATTTGGAACTTTCACAATAAATTCATCATTTCCACAAACGTTTAATCTTGCTCTTATATGATCGCCTAAATATATTAATTCTTGAATCTTACCTTCAAAATTATTTGATTCTGGATTTGTACTGTCAATAGTAACTCTTTCTGGTCTTATTGAAAGTTGAGTTTTGTCACCTTTTTCATTTACATTTATTTTTAATGCTTTTACTTTTCCAAAACCATTATCAAGTTCAACTGTACATGTATCTCCATTAACATCTGTTACCACTCCGTTAAGAGTATTATTTTCTCCAATAAATTTGGCAACAAATGAATTCTCAGGTTTTTCATATAAAATATCTGGTGTCGATAATTGTTGAACAACTCCGTCATTAAATACAGCTATTCTGTTTGACATTGTTAGCGCTTCGCTTTGATCGTGTGTAACATATACAACTGTTATTCCTATCCTATCGTGAATATGCTTAATTTCATATTGCATTTGTTCTCTTAAATTTTTATCAAGGGCACCTAGAGGTTCATCCATTAATACCAAACGTGGTTCAAAGACAAGTGCTCTAGCTAAAGCAACTCTTTGCTGTTGACCTCCAGATAATTGTGCTGGAAATCTGGTACCAAAATTACCAAGCTCAACCATATCAAGTGCCTTCTGTACTTTTTCTTTTGTCTCGGGTTTTGATATTTTTCTCACTTCCAAAGGAAAGGATAAATTTTCTTCAACTGTCATATGAGGAAATAAAGCATAATTTTGAAATACCATTCCAATTTCTCTTTCATAAGGAGGTATTTTACTTATTGGTTTATTATCTAAAAATATTTCACCATTTGTAGGTGTTTCAAATCCAGCTAACATCATCAAAGTTGTTGTTTTACCTGATCCAGATGGACCCAACATTGTTACAAATTCACCTTTAGCAATATCTAAATTTAGATTTTTTACTACTAGTACTTCACCATCATAACTTTTATCTATCTTTTCAAATTTTACGAAACTTTGAGATGGATTATTCATATTATATGTTTGTAATGATGCTTGAATAACTGGGCGAAACCAAATAGTCAAAAGTTAATTTTAAAAATGTTCATATTTGGTGTTATTTTTGCTTTAATTGCCGGAATTTTATTTGGCTTAATTGGGCCTACTACTAAAATAGCTTATAATGCAGGTGCATCAGTAGGTTTAGCTATTTTTTTACGTTATGCAGTTGCTTCAATTATAATATTACCTTTTATACCTTATCAAAAAAATCTTCTTAGTAATTTTAAAAAAAATATAAATTTATTTTTATTGATTTCAGTTGGTTCAATATTTTTAACCCTAGGATTATTAACTTCAGTTATATTTATCGAGGTAAGTCTTACTATCCTTATATTTTGTCTTTATCCAATATATGTACTTTTATATTCAATTATTATTGATAAGGAAAAAATTTATTTGACTGTAAAAATTCTTTTCTTTTTAACATTTTTGGGAATTATTTTAGTTTTAGGACCATCTTTAAAAGTAATAAATTTTGTAGGTATTTTTTTAGCTTTTCTTGCTTCTCTTGGAGCTACAAGCATGATTGTAACAAATCAAAAAATGTCATTAAAGGGTATATCACCTATACCAATAAATATATTTATAAATGTTTTTAATACTATTTTCTTTTTTGTAATATTAAAAATATTTTTTTCTTTAAATTTTAATTTTGATATCGGCATTTATCTTTTAATTTTAATTCCTTCAATTTGTTATAGTTTGGCACTGTTATCACAATTAATTGCTATTCCAAAAATTGGTCAATCATATACAGCTTTATTTTTATACTTAGAACCCGTGGTGGGTGTACTTGGTGCTGTTTTTTTATTAAAGGAAAATTTAGAAACTTATCAAATAATTGGCGCTTCTATTGTAATATTAAGTTTATTATCTGCTTCTTTTATTAGTAGTAGAAATTAAAATTGATTTTTCATAAAGTTAAACCAATTCTGCCCAATAATTTTTGTGGAAACTTTTTCTGGAATATTATTTTCACACATTAAATTAAATAAATTATTTAAGTCACTTGGTTGTGTATACCAACTAGGTAACTTTGGCCATTTAGGGTTTTTATCTTTAGATTCACCATAGTCAATATCTTTGGTCCACTTACCATTTCTCATCCACATAACTACATCGTCAGACCAATTTAAACAAAGATCAGACCCTATCCCAATATTATCTTCACCAATTAAGTTTACTAACTCATTAATCATTTCACAAAAATCTTCTATGGTGCAATCACCCAAATTTTTAAGATGGTAAGGATATAAACTTAAACCAATAAAACCATTTTTTTTAACAAGTTTTTTTAAAATATCTGTATCAATGTTTCTTTTCGATTTGTGAAAGAAGCTTGGATTAGCATGAGAAATTGCGACAGGCTTATTTGAAACTTCAATAGCATCAAGACAAGTTTGCTTACCTGCATGACTCAAGTCTACAATCATTCCAAGACGATTCATTTCTTCAATAACAGCTTTTCCAAATCGTGACACACCTGAATCTTTAGGCTCAAAGCATCCTCCGGCAAGTGGTGTCTGATTATTATAGGTGAGTTGCATAAATCTCACACCTGCTTCAAAAAATTTTTCAATCAAAAATATATCATTAGCAATGGGGGCAGAATTTTGAAAACCAAAAATAATCGCTACTTTATTATTTTGTTTAGCATTTATAATATCATCTGTAGATTTTGCGTGAGCAATAATATCATGGTGCTCTTTGAAAAGACGGTGCCAAAAATTAATTTTTTCAAATGACTCTTCAGTATTTTCCCAATAGACTAATGTCACATGGATAGCAGACAATCCTGCTTGGTGGGCATTTTCAAATAATTCCCTATTCCAATTACAATACTCGAGACCATCAATTAAAAGTATATCTTCACTTATTTTTGACATAGATTAATACTTCTATTAATGAAAAAACCAAAATTAACTATAAATATTTAATAAATGTTACAAAAAGTAAGAGATAACGATAACTTCATGAAACTATCAAGAATGGGATCACGTTATCCCTCGCGCCTTAGTTTTTCTAGAAGTATGTTAAGAAGATTAATTAACGACAAGTGGGAAATACATAAATCAAAATTTGATTTAGATAAAGATGGTTATGGTACAGTTGTTTATGAAATTATTATTAATAAAGAAACTTATTCACTTGTATGCTTCTCTGCGTTTCTAGATGATAAAGATAGGAGTGATAGAGTTATTGCTGATAAATGGGATACAGCCTACACGTTACATATTGGTAAATTATCAAACGAAGATCTAAACAGATTAAAAAAAACTATTCCTCTTCAAGAATCGGGACGAAACTCTCCAAACGAATTGATTCTTAGCAGAGCAAATAAAAGTGTTAGATTGTTTCAGTATGTTGTTGATTGTCTTTCAAAAGGTAATCAGCCAGATATAAATGAAATAAATAAAGTTGGGTATTTATTAAGAACTACTGCTGTTTATGGTAGCGGTAAATTTGGTTTATCAGATTTTACTAATACAAAAAATACAACTGTTTTCAATCAACCATTTAGGGCAGAAATGTTGTCGGTATATTTAATCAGAGAATTTAGTGTAGAATTAGTAGAGCATGTTGCAAAGCAAATTAATCCAGAAAAGGCTGTAAAATTAGATAGAAAAATTAAACAACATTTTGGTATTGGTAATTCAACAGGTTTAGGCATGGCACCTTTTATTATTAAACATCCAAAGTTGATTAATAAATGGATGATTCAATACACAAAGACATTACAAAAAATTGCTCAAATTAATTTAGATAATATAGTTTTTGAAAAGTATAAAAAACTTTTGAATAAAGCTTTAAATTATCTTGAAGAAGTAAGCACAAGTGATCAATTCCAAATTAATAAAAATAAATTAACTACTGAGGATTTAAAAAAATATATTTTTTATATTAATGACCTAGATCTTTCTCAAAAATTTAAATGGTTAGATATTTTAGATTATTGTGATTCGAATTTTAATAATGATACTCAAGAAATTGCGAGAGTACAACTAATTGAATTGTATCCTCAAGTATCAGAGGAATTAGCAGAAGATATGGCAGATGAAGAGATAATGGATATTGATGGAAATCAATCTATTGGAGATTTGAATAAAATAATCAATGATAAATATTCTTGGATAAAAAATATTGATTTTAATAACAAAGATAGCAATTATTTATTTTGGTATGTTTCAACAGCAAAGTTAGAACCTAGATTAGGTGAAAGATATAATGAACAAGGAAGTGAGTTGGAGCAAAATTTAGGAATTGCAAAAATGGTTAATGATTTATTTAAGCAAATTAAAAATATAGATGAAAATCAATTAATTTGTGAATTTTTATTAACACATCCTGAATACAGAGGGATTGTTAAAAGAATACAATCTTTAAAAAATTATCCTTATTCGGAAGTTCAAGATAATGTTCTCGATAAAAAAACAATACCAATTGATATGTTAAGATTTAAATTATCTTTTTTTGGTGCCAATCGATATGATCCTAAGTCAGATAGATGGTTAAGAGTAAGTTTTTTTTCTGGAGCTCCTTATTTATCAGATCTAAATAATAAAAATGTTGATGAATGGGGTTTTGCAACAATGAATTCATATTAACATCTGTGAGTTACTCTTACTATGAAGTTTACACTAATTCACAGCGAGCTTTTTCAGGATTAGGTTTCACTTATGGATCAGATGAAGATGCTGCATTTATCATAACTTGGCTTGAAGTACTTGGTTTAGACGGAATCAAATTATTAACATTAAAAATTAAAGAATTAGATAACACTTTTAATGCTAGTATAGATCCGTCAATAATAAATGATGAGTTTGATTGTAAAAATAAGTCTTCATTGATGATAGGTCCAGGATTAATTGATTATTTAATATCAAAAGTAAATAAAAAAGAAAAACTAAAATTAACTTTAAAAAATTGCAATGATCCCATATTCCTAATACCTTTGCTTTATAAGTATGCAAAAAAAAATATCAATTCACAGTTTTTGTTAGATCAAAAAGTTGTTACGCAAATAATAAATAAAAATATTAGTATTAATAGAGATATTATTTCTATAAATTATCAAAGAAATTTTGATCTTTTGCTCACAAAGAATATTTTAAATGAAAAAAAAATGGATATTAATATTCCATCATCAAATATAAATAATTTGCTATCTGAAGGCATAAATCCTGATAAACAATCTTGGGATCAAATATCTAAGATAGCTTTTAGAACTTTTGTACCTGAGTCAGAGGAATCTAGAGCCAAAGGTGCTGGAGGTGGTGATGCAAATGATTAATTTACTAAATGCAAATCTCTTGGGACTTGAGTAAGTAACTCGTAACCTGATTCTGTTACTCTAACTGATTCACTTAGTTCTAATCCCCACGTATCCATCCACATTCCACACATAAGATGAAAAGTAACATTAGGTTCTAAAAGTGTCTTTTCATTTTTCCGGATACTAAGTGTATGTTCTCCCCAATCAGGAGGATAACCAATACCAATTGAGTAACCAGCCCTTGACTCTTTTTCTAATCCATATTTTTCTAATACTGACCAAAAAGCAACTGCAACATTATGACAACTATTTCCTGAGTTTGTTTGTTGTAAAGCTTTCTCAATACCTTCATTTGTTATTTTTAATGTATCCGATATCTTTGGATCAGGTTTACCAACGTACACAGTTCTGGATAAGGCACAGTGATAACGATGTTTCACACCACCTAATTCAATAATTGTTCCTTCATCATTTTTAAATTTTTTATCACTAGGAGTTAAGTGTGATGCTGATGCTGATCTACCACTTGCAAGTATTATACCTAAACCTGAATATTCTCCTCCCATTTGTGTTGAATCATTCCCAGCAATGAGAGTATTTTGAATTTTTCCTGCAACTGTACTTTGTTTTATACCTTCTTTTATTGAATCAAATGCTGTTGTCATTCCTGCTTTCACGAGTGTGCCAGCATCTTTCATAAATTTTATTTCATTTTCAGATTTTACATATCTGACCCAATTAATTAGAAGATGCGCATTAATAAATTTAGCATTTGTTAAATTATCTTTTAATCTCCTATGATTTTCTGCAGTATAATAATAGCTATCCATTTCGACACCAATGTTTTTACTTGACCAATTTTTGTCTTTAATTAATTTAACTACATAATCATATGGATGTAATGGTGGTGATTGAATAAGTCGCTCGGGATAACCAAATATATTTTCTTCATCTAAAAAAGTTGTAATCCTTGCCCCATTCGAATCTTGCTTTCTTCCAAACCAAAATGGTTGATCTTCATCTATAGAAATTATTACTCCTTGTGGAACATAAAATGACCATCCATCATAACCAGTTAGATAATTCATATTAGAAGGATCGGTAGTTAATAGAATATCAACACCTCTTTTATTCATAGACTGTTTTACTTTTGCAATTCTTGAATTAAATTCTTCTTGTGAAAATATCATAATCTTTTAGGTAATCTTTTTATCTCTCTAATACTTCATATCCAAACTGATTTGCTGTTTCAAGAAGGATCTCCCAAATTGATAAAGCAAAACCTCTTGGTATATATAGACAGTAGTTTTTTGAGGATATTTTAAATAGCTTAACACTTACATGATGAATAGCCGAACTAGCCGAGGATAGGTCTGGAAAATTCTTAGACCTTAAATCAATTGGAAGATATCTATTTAAAAATAATGACGAATTATCTCCTTTAATTTCAATACCTGTGAAAGCATGGGAAATATCTAAAGTAGTTGCTATTTGCTCACTTACTTCAATTTCTTTATTAAATAACCACCATTTCAAAGGTTCCATTCTCCATAATGATTTATTCTCAAAAACAATTCCTTTATTGAAACCGGGAATATGTTTAATTTTTAATTTTTTTATTAATAAATTGTTTATTTCTTCAATTTTATCAGGCCAACAAGCAATTTGTATAATTTCCAAACTTTTTAATTCTTTAAATGTTAAAGATTGTTTCTCGCTTGTTGAGCACTTTCCAATTTTATAAAGTGCTTCTAGTGCAGAATGTCTATGCATACATTCGTTCTCCTTTTGGATCAATCATATGTGGTGAAACAACTTTTAAATTCGTTTGTTTATTTCTTACAGGATCTGCACCAACTAAAGTGGTATCTTTCCATTTATCTAACCCACCTTTCACAAAACCTATTCCAATCCAATGTCTAAGTTCTGGAGAATAAGTGACTGAAGTTATTCTTCCAATACCCTGTCCTTTAATATTATTTTTTTCACACACAATTGTTCCAGCATTAAAAGTTTCCTTTAAGTTTGCAGGAAAGAAACCTACTAGAATTTCTCTATCATTATTTTTTAATACTCCTCGTTTTCTCATTGCACTTCCAATATATGATTTTTTTGTAGAAGCCATTTTGCTTAAACCAGCATCATCAATTGTTACCCTTCCATCAAGCTCTGCAGCTGTAACATGACCTTTTTCTACTCTAAGTGCACCTAAAGCCTCTAATCCATATAAACACCCATCATATTTTTTTGCATTTTCCCAAAGTAGGTCCATCATTGTATTGGCAAAATCTGATTTAACATAGACTTCAAAAGCTAATTCACCTGAGAAACTAATTCTTGCAATTCTACAAGGAATTTTACCTTTAAGAAAAGTTGAGGCAACACCCATAAAAAGTAAGTTATTATTAGTTATAACTGAAGAATCATCGACACAATTAT
Organism: uncultured Alphaproteobacteria bacterium; assembly: GCA_902525035.1. Classification (GTDB taxonomy): domain Bacteria; phylum Pseudomonadota; class Alphaproteobacteria; order HIMB59; genus CACPNW01. The sequence goes on from CABZFN010000004.1 coordinate 99,285, forward strand.
TAAGAACTTCTCTAGATTTAGGTCCTGCAACTGATACGCCTGCCCATTGTTCTGAAACACTAGTCACATTAACATTAAGATTTGTCCATCTAGTTTGTAGTAATTCTTCTAACCATGACATTACTTTTGCAGCTTCACCTGTAGATGTCGTCATAAAATATTCATTTTCTGCTAATCTCCAAGATGTGCCATCATCCATTACAATACCGTCATCACGTAACATTATACCGTATCTAGCTTTTCCAACTTGTAGTTTTGAAAAACCATTCGAATAGATTCTATTTAAAAATTCGCTAGAGTCTGGTCCTTGAATAGCAATCTTACCTAGAGAGGTTACATCGCAAATACCAACTGTTTTTCTTACTGTTGTTGCTTCTCTAATATAAGAGTCACTTAATGTTTCATTTTCTTTAGGATAATACCAAGGTCTTTGATACAAACCTACTTCAATCATTTTAGCACCATGATCAGTATTCCATTGATGGATTGGTGTAACTCTTAATGGTCTAAAATGTTTTCCAACATTTCTTCCACTTAAAGCTCCAATAGAAACTGGAGTATAAGGAGGTCTGAATACTGTCGTTCCAACTTCCGGAATTTCTTTATTTAAAAGATCAGCCATTAAGGATAATCCAATAATGTTTCCCATTTTTCCCTGATCGTTAGCCATACCCAAAGTTGTATATCTTTTAAGATGTTCTACTGAAATAAAACCCTCACGGTGTGCCAGTCTTACATCATCTGAAGTAACATCGTGTTGATAATCAACAAAACTTTTTGATCTAGATTTATTATATTTTACTTCATAAAGTGGTTTTATTGGATTTTTCCATCCACCAGGTTTTGGAAAAAAATAATTTGTTTTCGAAATTCCTAAACGATTTAATGCATCAGTAGCACCTGCAACTCCAGAAGCGATACAATCATTTTTATTCCATAATCCTCTCGAAGAACCTATCATTGTGATATTCTCTTTGGTATCACTCGGTAAAAAGCATGCATTTTCATAGTCCCATTTAGGCTTTACACCTCTATGCGATAACAAATGTACTGCAGGAGACCAACCACCTGATAATAAGACTTGATCACAATTTATTGTTTCATATTTATTAATATTTTCACTTTTTGATATGTCTAAACTATCAATTTTTTTTGAACCATTGATATTATAAGGCACATACCCTCTTCTAATTTCAAAAGTTTTGTTGGTTTCAATTTCAAAATTGGTTCGTGAGTCAAGAACAGTAACATTTGCTCCAGCTTCAGATAATAGTTCTGCAGTTTCATAAACAGAATCATTATTTGTAGTAATTACAATTTTTTTACCTGTTAGTACTCCATATCTATTTAAATAATGCTTTGAAGCATTCACTGTCATTACGCCAGGAATATCATTATTATTAAATGCAATATGTCTTTCTATTGCTCCCGCACCAACAATTATATGTTTAGCTCTAATAGTCCAAAATCTTTGACGTGGTAGTGTTTTATCTGGTAACGATAAATGGTCTGTTACTCTTTCCAATAAACCAACAACACAATTATCGTATAATCCAAATGCTGTTGTCCTAGTCATTACTTTTATACCAAGGTTTTTAATTTGATTTTCAATATGTGAGCTATCGAATTCATTTTCTGAAAGTTGATCTCCTCCAATAATGCTATCTTGCTCTACTAAAATAACATCTAGTTTTTTCTCTGCTGCCTCAATTGCGGCTGCAATACCTGATGGTCCTGAACCTACAATAATTACATCACAAAAATCGTGTGCGTGTTCATAAGAATCTGGATCAGGTAAAGTAGAAGCACTTCCCATTCCAGCTGCTTTCCTTATAAACTTTTCAAAAAACATCCATATAGCTGTACCTTTTCCCCATTCAAAAGGTGGTATTCCCATAAAAGTTTTATAATAAAAACCAGATGCAAAAAACCTACCTAGATAATTATTAATTCCAGCAAGGTCAAAATTTACATTGGGAAAAGCATTCTGACCACTGGCTTTTAAACCATCATATAATTCTTGAGTAGTTGCCCTTACATTAGGATCTCTTCTATCTTTTGATCCTACAGTTACTAAAGCACCAGATTCTTCAACACCACTTGAAAATATACCTCTTGGTCTGTGATATTTAAAACTTCTTCCAACAACTCCAATATTATTAGCTAGCAATGCTGATGCTAGTGTATCACCTTCGAAACCTTTGTATTTTTTATTATCCCAAGTAAAAGATAAAACATTATTTCTATTAATTTTTCCATAATTTTTTAATCTACTTGTTTTCATTTATTATTTTCTACAACTTTCTTTAAATCTGGATGACAGGGTTTCACACTTCTAATTTCATGAGTTACTGTTGAGCGTTCAATCTCTAACCACATTCTACATCCATTAGTATGATGCCATGTTTCTAATTGAAAACCTTTTATATTTTTTCTAAAAAATATTGCTTTAGTCCATTCTTTTTCAGAAGAGTCTAAAGATGGATATTTTATTGTAGCATCTCCACCATAACTAAATTCACTATGATCTCTTTCACCACAATAAGGACAATTGATTCTAATCATTTAACCGTGCAATTTAGGATCAGGTCCAGCACCACGTTCATCTATGTTGATGCCTTTTTCAAATCTCTCTAAATTATGATTCTGCACATAATTGTGTGGGTTCTCATTTGCAATTAAATCAGCAAAATACCAACCTGATGCTGGACTAGCCTTAAAACCTCCATAGTTCCAGCCAGCATTTAAATAAAGATTTGATATTGGTGTTTTACAAATAAAAAAAGATCCATCCATAGTCATATCCATAACACCAGCCCAATGACGAAGTAATCTTATTCTGCCAAGAGAAGGAAAAATTGCCATGGCTGCTTCAGCAACATCTTGAACCATTGGTAAATTTCCTCTTTGAGCATACGATTTATACCAATCGAGATCACCACCAAAAACCATACTACCTTTATCAGACTGAGAGATATAAAAATGTGCACCACCTACTCCATAAACTACCACTTGATCCAAAAGAGGTTTAACTGCTTCAGATACAAAGGCTTGTAATTTGTGAGATTCAATTGGTAAATTTCCTAATTCTGCCATTTGCCATAATACAGAAGTATTACCAGCAACAGCAAATCCTATTTTTTTTCCTTTTATTATTCCTCGAGAAGTTTGAACACTTTCAATCATTCCATTTGTTCTTGTGAAACCTGTTACTTCACAATTTTGTAGAATATCTACACCGAGTGTATCAGCAGCTCTTGCATATCCCCATGCAACTGCATCATGTCTTGCATTGCCTGCTCTTTTTTGGACAGCTGCTCCTAAAATAGGAAATCTGGAATTGTTATAATTTAAATGAGGTATTTTTTTCTTAAGTTTTTTTAAATCCCAAAGCTCAGCATCTGTTCCATGAAGTCTCATAATATTATACGTTCTTGAAACAGAATCTTTAGCAACAGGACTGTGAAACAATGAAACGTGCGCTCTTTGACTAAACATTACATTGTAATTTAAATCATGACTTAAATTTTCCCATAATTTTAAAGAGTGCTCATAAAATTCATGATTCCCTGGCATCATATAATTTGATCTTACAATAGTCGTATTACGTCCAGCGTTTCCTCCCCCGATCCAACCTTTTTCCAAAACTGCTACATTTTTAATATTATGATTTTTCGCAAGATAATATGCTGTGGCAAGTCCGTGTAAGCCTCCACCAATTATTATAACATCATAATTTTTTTTTGGTTCCGGATCACGCCATTGCCTAGTCCAATATGATTGACCATTTAATCCATTTTTAATTACGTTCCATGCATTAAATTTTGTCATTTATTTATTTAATTATTGAATAGTAAATTAGAGTAAAATATTTTAACTAGTGAAACAAGAGTTATTTAGTCACAATTAATTTGAAAGAATCAAATCTTCAAATTTTTTAGAATGATGTGTAATTTGCTCATATCCATCCTCTGTAATTATAAAACTATCACCAACCTGTGATCTAAATTTATTTGCACTAGCTCCTCCATCTACTGCAAATACCATGCCTGGCTCTAAAACAGTTTTATTTCCAACTACTAATTGTGGTTCTTCTAAAAAACTAAAACCGGTTCCTCTTCCACATCGAAATGTAGGATAAGGATATCCTTCAGACTGTATTGCATCAGCATAAGCTGAATGTACTTCTTCAGCCGTAACTCCAGGACCAAGAATATCAAGAGCAGCTTTTTGAGATTTAACTGCAGTCTCAAAAGCTTTTATTTGTTCATCGGATTGAATTTCTTCTACCCAAAATATTCTATCAAAACCCAATTTAAACCTATGAAAATTTGTAGAACCACAATAACATACGAATACGGGATCACCTTTTTTTATAATTTTGGTTGAAGCACGATGGTGAGTTTTAGGTAAATCATGACCTGATGTCATGACGGGTAAAAAGTGAATATTTGGAGACATATTAATATTATCAGGATAAAATTTTTTTAAAAGCTCTGCAGCTTTTCTTGTTCCAGCTTGTGATTGAGCAAGTGCAACCTCATATTCAGGAACATTATGGCCAATTGTTTTTTTAGCTGCTTCCATCATAGCCATACCAACTTCGCCAGCATGACGAGCTATATTCAATTCATCATTAGATTTAATCATTCTTATATTATCTATTAATTTGGTTAAATCCCCAGGGTGACGATAAAGTATTTCGTCTAAATAACTCTTAACCATTGAATTTATTTTAAATTTTTCAATAAAAATATTTTTATGCTGACTTATGATTTGCGGTAATAATTCTCTCCATTCATTTCCAATACCATCATTCCATGTTTCAACCATATCGACAGGACAAGCTTCTGGTATTAATAAGACATCAAGAAGAGGTGTAATTAAGTAAGTTTTATGATCATTTGAAACAACTAATAATGTTGGTCGATTAAAATCCATGTGAAGAAAGTCGTGATATCCTGTAAAATAATATATAGAGTCATCATCAGTTATAATTGAGAGATCAATATTATTCTCAGACATTTTTTTCTTAAGTTTATTTAAATTTTCAGAAAACATTTATTTTAATTGTTGTTCTACCAATTCAGTCCAATAAGAAGAACCTATGACTAATAATTCGTCGTTAAAATCATAATTATTAGCATGTAAAGGTCTGGAATGTTGATCTGATTTACCGTTACCCATTAAAACAAAGCAGCCAGGTTTTTCGTTTGCCATAACAGAAAAATCTTCTGAGAATAAACGCGGTTCAATATCACCATTACATTTATCGCTTCCAAGTAATGAAACTGCAGCTTTTGTGGCAGACTCAGTTTGGTTTTTTGAATTAAAAGTTATAGGACAGGTTGTTTCATATTTTACACTGCCATTAACTCCATGTGCATTACAAATGCCTTCAACAATTTGTAACATTTTTGAAGCAATTTTTTCATTCGTTTCTTTTGATAAAGCTCTTGCGTCACCAGTCATTTTTACCATACCTGGCAAAACATTTTTTTTACCATCAGTTATAAATTCAGTAATAGAAACTATACCATTATCTGCTGGATTTAATTTTCTAGATACTATTGATTGGAGTGCTACAGCTATTTGGGAACCAACAGTTATTGCATCAACACCCATATGAGGTAATGCAGCATGCCCACCTTTGGCTTTTATTTCAATTTCAAATAAATTTTCACTTGCTGTAATAGCTCCTTTTCTTGTACCAAATGTTCCAATTTCCATATTAGGAATGTTGTGCATAGCGTAAACTTCATCAATGTTAAATTTATCAAACAAACCTTCATCTATCATTGTTCTTGCACCAAAAGTATTCTCTTCATCAGGTTGAAAAATAAAATATACTGTTCCATTAAAGTTACCTTTTTCTGATAGATATTTTGCTGCACCTAATAACATTGTAGTGTGACCATCATGTCCACATGCATGCATTCTGTTATCAAACTTTGACTTATAACTAAAATCATTAGTTTCATGAATAGGAAGAGCATCCATGTCAGCTCTTATACCTATTGATTTTGAACTATTTCCTTTTTTTAAAATTCCAACTACTCCAGTTCTAGCAATACCAGTATGAACTTCTATTCCACACTCTTTTAGAAGTCTTGACACTTTTGCTGAAGCATATTCTTCTTCAAAACTTATCTGAGGGTGCATATGAAGATCATGACGCCATTCTACTAATTGGTTATGTAATGACTGAGTTTTCATAACCTACATATTATTAAATTCATTAATCTGATTGTCTAGAGAAAGCATATAATCATAATGTGAATTCCAAAATTTTTGATCTTTTCTTTTTTCAAATTCTTCAAGACTAACACCTTGTTGCTCTACCCAAGTAAAGTAACCTAAATTAAATATTCTTTTCTTATCCATGTGAGAGAGTTCAAGCATATTATCAGTAGATACTCCTGATAAGTGTTGTCCAAATAATTCAGCACAAACTATTTCATCATAATTATTTTTATAATCAGCAATGGTCTTGTTTAATTCTGAAATATATAAATCAGCACCATCAGTAGCAACCGTTATAATTGCGTCATCACTATTTAAATCCATATATTTAGCTAGCTTTATTGATGCCAATATATTTGCTATTGCTGAAAAACCAAATTCAGGAAGACGAGAAACAAAATCAGGGTCAAAATTTTTTTTCTCAATTAAAAAATTTTTTCCTATTTCAGTATTAAAAATCATATTTAGATTATTGGTAGATTGATCAGAAACATCTACAACAAAATCTGTATTCATTACATTATGAATAAGGGGAACATGTTTGTCACCAATTCCTTGTATATTATGTTCACCATAACCTCCATGAAGCAATGTTGGACACTCCAAAGCTTCAACAACTGCAATCTTCGTCTGTAATTTATCTTTAAGATAATCTCCTGCTGCTAGAGTACCACTTGATCCTGAAGCACTCACGTAAAACTTGGGAGTTAAATTACTGTTACCTTTAACTTTAAGAAATGATTTTTCAAACGATGGACCAGTGACAGAACGATGAATGCCGTAATTATAATACTCATCAAATTGATTTATTATATCATTTTGATTATCTTTTTTTAATTCATTACAAGCATCGTAGATTTCTTTAACATTACTTTCTGTGCCTTTTGTCTTTATGATATTTTTTTTATCTTCAACCCAATTATTCAACCATTCAAATCTCTCATTACTCATTCCTTCAGGAAGTATTGCAATACTATTAAGACCCATTATACGAGATATTGCCACTCCACCCCTACAATAATTTCCTGTTGAAGGCCAAACTGCTTTATGTTTTTCATAATCAAAAGTACCATTCAATATTCTTGGAAGCAAACAACCATAAGCTGCCAAAACTTTATGAGCTGTTATTAAGGGAAAATATCTTCCCATATTTACAATTATCTTTGCCTTTACACCTGTGAATTCTGTTGGAAGCACAATATATTCAGGCTCATTTCTAAAACCTGATTGATCTCTTTTATTAAACCAATGAACTCTAAAGAGGTTAAGAGGATTGATGTCATCATTATTTATTTTTTTTAGAGAATTTTTAATATCATCATTAATAATTTGTGGATTTTGAAGTTCACTAATACTAGGTAAGACAACTCCTTTTGATTTGAAATAATCAGACGTTTTTTTTATTATTTCTTGACTCATAAATTAAATATTGATGCCTAAATTATTTTTTTTACAAAGATTATAAGCAAATCTAGCTATTGCAGTATCTTGTACACCTGTTCCTGTCAAATCACATATCGTTATATCTTCTTTATTTTTTCTTCCTAAGCTTGGATCGTTAATTATATCGCCAAGTTCATTAAATTTTTCTTTGGAAGAAATTATATTTTGTTTTAAAGCATGATGTAATTCACCCAAAACACTTGTTTGTAATTGATTGTCTGGCACATATTGATCGCAATGTTTTAACATATGAGGATCTAATTCATTTTTTTGTTCTCCATCTGATCCCATTGCTGTTATGTGAGTTCCCTTATTTATCCAATCAAATTCCAAAAGCGGTTTTTTACTAGGAGTCGTTGTAACAATTATTTCTGATAAGCTTGCCAATTCTTTGCAAGAAGAGGCTATATACAAATCTATATCTAAATTTTTGAAACTTTCTATAAATTGGTTCGCTTTTGTCTCATCTCTTGTCCAGACTATAATTTTATTTATTTTTCTAACTAACATTATTGCTTGAAGTTGTAATTTGGCTTGAATTCCAGCCCCAATAATACCAATAGAATTAGCATTTTGATTTGATAAATATTTTGTAGCTATTGCTCCTGCAATAGCTGTTCTAGTATCTGTGAGATAACCTTCATCCAATAAAACAGATTTCACAACTCCAGTCTTTGAATCTAATAAAACCATTAATCCATTACTAGATGACAAACCAAGTTTTGGATTATCAAAAAAACCAGATGCTATTTTTATAGCAAAACTATCTAGACCCTCAACGTATGCAGCTTTAACATCTGATTCACCATGATATTTTTTAATATCAATTCTCATAATAGGAGGCATCACTACTGATCCTTTTGATAAACTTATAAAAGCTTCCTCTATTATTGGAATGAGATTATTATTTAAATCTACATGTTGAGTAATATCATTTTTATTAAGGATGAGCATGGCTTAAAACTTTGTTAAATAGTTCCGAGTCAATATTTCCACCACAAATTAAACAGATTATATTTTTTCCTAAATGTGAGGTGAGTTTTTCTTTAACAACCATTACACTTGTTGCTGCAGCACCTTCAGAAACAATTTTATGTTCTAAAAAATTTATTCTAATTCCCTCGGCTATTTTTTCTTCACTCACTAAAACAAAGTCATCAACATATTTTTGTACTATATTAAATGTAAATTTATTATCTAAACCAATACTACCCCCTAAACAATCAGCTAAAGTTTCAGTTTCCTCTACATCAACAGGTCTACCTTCTTTTAGACTTTCATACATTGAAGGGCCTCTTTCCATAGATACAGCAATAATTTTGGTGTCAGGTTTTTGAAATTTAATAGCTTGTGCTATTCCTGATATAAGACCGCCACCAGATGTTGGTATAATTACTGTATCAACTTCAGGAAATTCAGTAAGCATTTCAAGTCCAACTGTACCTTGGCCTATAATAATATCTTCATCATCAAAGGGGTGAATTAATGGGATATTTTTTTCTTTCGCAATTTGTTTAGCATGCAAATCAGCTTCATCACTATTCTTTCCAATAATTTTTACTTTTGCTCCTAATTTTTCAATAGCCTCTTTTCTATACTCTGGAACCATTGAAGACATGTATATTGTTGATTGAATGCCCAATACCTTTGAAGCATAAGCAACGCCTTTTCCATGATTGCCTGTAGAAACTGCGATAACTCCTTTGCTTTTGTCATCTTCACTTAAAGAAAGAAGCTTATTAACCGCACCTCTTAACTTAAATGAACCAGTGATTTGAAAATTTTCTAACTTTAGTTTTACTTTATTACTTTTTGATAAGAAATTAGAATTAATTAATGGTGTATAATTAACATAAGGTAAAATTTTCTTATGTGCATCTTGTATTTGTTGAAGTGTAATCAATTTAAACCCTACTTAATGTAATTTAAATAGGTTACCAAAACCATCAATTTTTTTATCAATATTAGATAATCTTAATGAATCCCAAATAATAGCTTGATTACTTGAAATGATATCTGTGTTTAATTTCGACTCTAATGTTTCGATAATATCAATTACTTTTAATGCAGTACAAGAAACAAAAATACTATCAACATCTGTTAAATCAATTGAGGAAATTGTTTGCTTTAAACTATCATGAGTAATTTTGGCAATTTCTGAATCATAATTTAAATTAAACGAACTAAATGATTTAATTTCAAATCCACTATCAATTAAATATTTGTAAACTTTAACATTAACATCTTTTGGATAAGGGGTAAGAACAGCAATTTTTTTATGGTTAAGCAATTTAAGTGCTTTGACAGCCGCTGTAATAGGTGTCGTAATTAAAGCATCTGGTTTAGCTTTGAAAATTTTAGATCTTATTCTTTTTTCACCAATTTCAATAGTACCCGAAGTACATCCATACGCTACAACTTGTATTTTTTCATTGGGTAATATTTGGTTTGTTGTCTCTGTAAGATGATCAGCCATCCTCATATAATTTTCATGAGTTAGAGGATTTAAAAAAGGTATCCTATTAAAAAATAGATCAACTGGTAAATTATGGCAAATTTTTCTAAAATCCTGCTCAATGGTAAAATCGGTTGATAGTGTAATTATACCAATTCTAGAAAAGTTTGTATCATGTAAATTGGCTTTAACATTATTTTGATTAAAACTATCCATTATTGCTTTGGAAAATAATCCTCACACTCACCTTCTCTATGAACATCAGTAGTAGCACAATGTAAACTACCACCAAACGCATAAACGTCTCTAAAAGGAACTGGAATAACCTCCAATCCAAAACTTTCCATTTGTTTAATCATTTTTTCTTCCGTTGCCTCGACACATATAGTTTTAGGATCAATTATCAAAACGTTCATTGATAACCAGATTGATGAATAACACATAGGTGGTGGACTATTATGAATGGAAGGTGCTGCCTCATGAATTTCCCATTTATTATCATCAAAAATTTTTCTTTGCTCTGATGATATTTTTCTATTCGGATTAATAATTATAACTCCTGGTTTAATAGGAGTAAAACATGCATCAATATGAGTTGGAATTAAATCGCCTGGTAAATTAATTTGATGAACGCGATGACCTGGATAATGTCTTCTTAGCCAATCTAAACCGATTAAATTTGATGTAAAATTGTTATGATAAAAGAGATCTTTTCCAAAGCGTAAAATTTCTGCTGCATCGAAAAGTGGTTCTTTTTCTGTCAATATCATGTCTCTATTTTCAATTTTTTTATATCGTTCTTCTTCCGTTATGCCTTCAGGAAGATAATTAGACTTATAAGATTGATTTGTTAATCTTGGTTTAGGTGCAGACTCCCATCTCATATTTTTATCTTCTGAATAATATTTTTCAAGTAAAGGTCTATAGGCAAGGTACTCAAACCATCTACATCTGTAAGACATGGGTGCTTCTAGCATTTCATTTCCTACAGTAAGAATAACATCTCTTGGAGGCATGCAACCAAACATACCATCATTAGACCAATCAGGTGTCTCGATACTCTGAGAAAAGTCAATAGGTGTTGGTCTATCAACTTTTATATTTAGGGAATTTAAAATTTTAACAAAGTTTTCTAATTGTATATTTGCTTTATCAATTGATTCTTTTGAACGTGGTCCGTGAGATCCTGCCATACCACTATCTTTACTAATTTTTGGTTCTAGCGCTGGTTCCATGGGAGGTATGTTGGCATTTTCAACTGCTCCAACTATAACATGTTTTAATGGATCCCATTCATTCCAAGAATTAACTATTGTCATTATATTTTCCTTAATTTAAAACTATGCATTATAATTAAAACTTATGGAATTAAATAACAAATCACTCTTTAAACAAAAATGTTTTATAAATGGGGAATGGGTTGACAGTTCTTCAGGTGAAACTCTTGAGGTAAATAATCCGGCCTCTCTTGAAATTATTGGCAACGTCCCAAAATGCTCAGTTTCAGAAACTAAAAAAGCTGTAGATAATGCTAATACTGCTTTCCAAACTTGGAAAGAAACTACTGCTAAAGAAAGATCAGTGATTCTTAAAAAATGGGGTGAGTTAATTACAGATAATGCAGATGATTTAGCTAAAATCATGACCATAGAGCAAGGTAAACCACTGGCTGAAGCAAAGGGCGAAATACTAATGGGTGCTTCATATATTGAGTTCTATGCTGAAGAAGCAAAAAGGGTGTATGGTGATATAGTTCCTGATCCAAGACCTGGAAAAAGAATTGTAATAATTAAACAACCTGTTGGTGTTGTGGGAGCAATAACTCCATGGAATTTTCCAAATTCAATGATTACAAGAAAATGTGCTGCCGCTCTAGCAGTTGGCTGTACTACTGTTGTTAAACCAGCAAGCCAAACACCTTATTCAGCATTAGCTGTAGCAGTACTTGCTAAAGAAGCGGGCTTTCCAGATGGTGTATTTAATGTAATCACTGGATCGGCGAGTGAGATTGGTAAAGAGCTAACAAGTAACCCAATTGTAAGAAAAATTTCTTTTACAGGATCTACGGAGGTTGGAAAAATACTTTTAGAGCAAAGTGCCTCAACAGTAAAAAAAGTTTCTATGGAACTTGGTGGTCATGCACCCTTTATTGTTTTCGATGATGCAGATATGGATGAAGCTGTTGCAGGTGCACTTCAAAGTAAATTTAGAAATAGTGGTCAAACATGTATTTGTTCAAATAGAATATTTGTCCATGAAAATATTTATGATGAATTCCTAGCAAAATTTACAAATGAAGTCAGTAAAATAACAGTGGGAAATGGACTTGAAGATGGAATTGTATCTGGCCCTTTAATTGATCAATCCTCTTTAGAAAAAGTAATTGATCATGTACAAGACGCAGTGAATACAGGAGCAAAAATAGCAATTGGTGGAGATGTGCATTCGCTTGGTGGGAATTTCTATCAACCAACTGTTCTCTCAAATGTATCTACAGAGGCAAAAATAACTTTTGAAGAAACATTTGGACCTGTTGCACCTCTTTATAAATTTTCTAGTGATGATGAGGTGATTAAAATGGCTAATGATACACCATATGGATTAGCTTCTTATTTCTATTCAAGAGACATAGGAAGAATTTGGAGAGTTGCTGAAGCACTTGAATATGGAATTGTATCTATCAATAATGGACTACCAACAATTGCGGAAGTTCCTTTTGGAGGTGTAAAAGAATCAGGAATGGGTAGAGAAGGTTCTCGTTATGGCCTTGATGACTATTTAACTATAAAATATATTTCAATGGGTGGTATTTAAGAAAGCCAAGCAGCCCCTCTTACGCCACTTGAATCACCATGAATATTTTTTACAACTTTAGTGTGAAGCGTATCTGTAAAAACATATTTTTTTAGAGCATCATTTATATTTTCGTAAATAAAATCGATGTTTGACATACCTCCACCCAAAACAATCACATCTGGATCAAGAATATTACAAACTAGAGATAAGCCTCTTGCTAAATGATCGACATATTGATTTAGTGCATAGATACTATCTTTTTCTTTATTATTAAAACCATCTAATATTTGATGTGAATTATAATTTTTATTGCAACGTAAATTATAGACAGATGAAAAGCCTGGTCCAGATATATAGGTCTCTAAGCACCCATCTTTTCCACAATAACATTTTTTAACATATTTTTTTTCATCTTCTGTTCTACTGGGCAAAACTATGTGTCCCCACTCTCCACTTATGCTATTACGACCTCTTATTACTTTTTGATTGATACTGATACCACCGCCTACACCAGTTCCTATTATGACCCCGAAAACAATTTCAAACCCTTTACCAGCTCCATCTACCGCTTCAGAAAGAGTAAAACAATTAGCATCATTTTCCAAATTCACATTTCTACTTAAAATTTTATCTAAATCTTGCTTAAAAGGTTTGTCATTTAACCATATAGAATTAGCGTTTTTGATTAAAGCTGTATCATTTGATATGGCTCCTGGCATTCCCATACCAACAGATACTGCTTTACCGTGTTTATCTTCAAAATGATTTATAATGGATAGTATTCCCTTAATTGTTCCATCATAACTTTTTTCAGTATTAATTCTTTTTCTATCTATTTCAGTTCCATTTGGATCTAGAAGAATACCCTCAGTTTTGGTACCGCCTACATCAATACCGATTTTCATTAATTATTATTTTGTAATAATTTTGTGTAAAGTTGGGATCAAAGCAACTGCTAATGCAATTTTAAACAATTCACTTGGAATAAATGGTAAAAGACCAGCGGCTACTGCTTTTTCGAAACCAATAATATAACCAAGATAGATGATGCCAAATGAAAAAATAATAGCAGAACCAATTAATAGAGATGCTGTAGCTTTAAAATATGTTTTACTAAAACCTAAATTTGCTAAATAACTTATAATGATAGAAGCAAATAACATGCCATAAAGATATCCTGCTGTTGGCCCAACTAAATAAGCAACTCCACCACCAGCTGCAAAAACAGGAAGCCCTATAGCTCCTTGAAAAAGGTAAAATGCAACTGTGGCAAAAGATAATCTTACATTATATGTCATTCCTATTAAGAATATGACAAAGGTCTGCATTGTCATTGGCACTGGCCAAAATGGTACTTGAACTTTAGCGGAAATCGCTAGTAAAATTGAACCAAATAGCATCAAAGTTATTATAAGAAATTTTGAATTTATATTTTCAAAATTTTTTAGTTTGTGTATTAAAATTCTATTTTCGTGCATATGTTTTCCTTTAAATACTATAATTAAACTAATTTATATTTTGCTTCAAGCTTATCCCAAAAATCTTTCTCTAATTTTACGTTGTTTAATGCATTAATTTGCTTCAATCCTGTAGGTGAAGTTACGTTTATTTCTGTTAGATAATTTCCAATTATATCAATTCCAACAAAAAACAGATTGTGCTTTTTTAGCTTCGGTCCCAAATTTTCGATGATTTCTTTGTCTCTATAAACTAAGTCAGCTTTACTTGCCTTTCCACCAGCATGAAAATTTGCCTTTAAATTACCTTCTTGGGGTATTCTAGCAACTGAACCAAAATATTCACCATCAAAAAAAACGATCCTCCTGTCACCATGCTCTATCTCATTGATAAATTTTTGGACCATTATAGGCAAGTGTAAATATTCCTCTAATATTTTAGAATTGAAATTACTTTTATCAAATCTATGTATTCCCTCTCCTCCATTACCATAAAGTGGTTTGGTTATGATATCTTCTTCTTTATCTAAAAATTCTTCAATAATTTTTAAATCTTGTGTTACTAAAGTAGGCGGCATAAATTCTTTAAAATTAAATGTAAATAATTTTTCAGTAGAATTTCTAACTGCTGTTGGATCATTCACAACAATTGTTGAAGATGGGAGTAAATCCAAAATATAAGTCGATGTGATATAATTCATATCAAAAGGAGGATCTTGTCTTAAAAAGACAAATTGAAAATCTTCTAATTTGGCAATTATTTTATTAGATTTAAAATTGAAATAATTTTTTTCATCTAGCAATAATTCTAAATAATATCCAGATGCTTGAATAGTATTCTCTTTTATGAATAAATCTTTTGGATTGTAATAAAAAATATCATATTCTCTTTCTTGTGCCTCATAACCTATTAAAAAAGATGTATCGAATTCATAATCTATTTTTTCAATATTATCCATTTGAATTGCTATACTTTTTTTCATTAGAAAATTTCTTCCTCGTATAATTTATTAATATTTTTTTTCCATTCACCATTATATTTGCTGATTAATACATCAGCCGGTGAATGGCCATTTGATAGATTTTGTTCTAAATCTTTAAGATAAAATGTTTCATTATATTTTTCATTTTTTACTAGAATATTTCTTTTTTCTAAACCTGATTTTGAAATTTCAAATAATTTTTGTGCAATATCTAACAGAATGCCATTTTTGAATTTGGTTTGTAAACCTTCTTTTGGCACTAAACTATTTATTAAATTTCTATCATTTTGAGTCCAACTTTCAACTATTTCATTAGTTTTATCAATACCATCATCATTATATAAAATGCCAATCCAAAAAGCAGGTTGAGAACATATTAAATCCCATGAACATGCATCCATGGAACGTATTTCTAAGAATTGCTTTAATCTAACTTGAGGAAATAAAGTTGATAAATGGTTTATCCAATCTTCAATAGTAGGTTCAATGTGTAAATCTTTAGAAATATTATTTTTCATAAAATCTCTAAAAGTATAATTAGTCATATCTATATATTTATTATTTCTAATTACAAAATACATTGGCACATCAAGAGCATGCTCCGCATATTTTTCAAAATTAAAATCTTTATCAAAAACAAATGGTAATAAACCCGTTCTGTCTTCGTCTGTGTGATGCCAAAAATGAGATCTTAAACTCTTATATTTAGAAATTTCTTTTTGATCAAAAGGTGAGTTAGCAAATATTGCTGTTGCAATACCTTCAAGATTTAACATTAATCTAAACTTAGCAATCATGTCTTCTTCAGAATGATAATCCAAGTTTACTTGGTTGGTGCAGGTACGTTTCATCATATGATGTCCCAGAGTACCAACTTTAGGCATATATTTTTTCATTATGGAGTATCTTTGTTTTGGCATCCAAGGTAATTCATCTAAAGATAAGCTGGGTTCCACGCCTAAGCCCAATAATATAAAATTAAATTCTTCACCAATTTCTTTTAACTCTTTTAAATGCCTATTTGTTTCTGTGCAGGTTTGATGAATATTTTTTAATTGAGCTCCAGATAATTCAATCTGACCGCCTGGTTCTAAAGTTATGCTTTCACCGAATCTTTCTATTGCAATTATTGTAGTATTTTTATCATCATACTTTGGTTTCCATCCCTTATCTACAAACTTTAAAAGAATATCTTTTATACCATTTGACTCATCATAAGATAATTGTTTAAAGGTGTCTTTGTTTAAAACAAATTTCTCGTGCTCAACTCCTATACGTAAATTATTCTTATCTTTAATTCCTATATAAAAGTAATCTATTAGATCATTTTTTTTTAACATTTTTTTATCTTAAATAGGCCAGATTATATTAAAAATAAAGTTGCTAATCCAAGAAAAGAAAGAAAACCAAACACATCTGTAATTGTAGTCAAAATTACTGCAGATGCTAAAGCAGGATCAATTTTCAGTTTATCCAGAACTAGTGGAATTACAATTCCTGAAAAACCAGCAATTAGTAAGTTTAGTATCATGGCAAGACCTATTATTAAACCCAATAGCAAATTATTAAACCAGTAAATAGAAATTAAAGATATTATGGTAGCAAATATGATACCATTTATACCACCAATTAGAGTTTCTTTAGTTATTATTTTTAACGCATTACTTGTTGTTAGTTCTTTCACAGCAAGAGCTCGCACTGCAACTGTTAAAGTTTGAGTACCAGCATTAGCGCCCATAGAAGCCACTATTGGCATTAAAATAGCTAAAGCTACTACTTTTTCTATAGCAGCTTCAAATAAACCTATGACTATAGAAGCTACTACCGCTGTCATTAAATTTACTATTAACCATGAAATTCTTGATTTTGTAGTAGTAATAATTGACTCATACAAATCTGTATGATCTACACCTCCAAGCTTTAAAATATCTTCCTCTCTTTCTTCTTCTATAACCTCAACGACATCATCAACTGTAATTGATCCAATAATTTTTTTATGATTATCTATAACAGGAGCACTAACCAACCCGTATTTATTAAATAATAAAGCTACATCTTCTTGATCTGTATTTACATCAATTAATCTTAATTCTTTGTTTAATATTGAATTTAATTTTATTTCTCTTTTTGAGCCCATTAACCTTCCTAATGGAACAACTCCTTTTGCTTCTTGATTATTATTGATTAAGTAAATATCATAAAAATCTTCAGGTAAATTCCCTTTATTGTTTCGTAAATAATCAATTGCTTGACCGACATTCCATGATTGATTAACAGCAACAAATTGTCTTTGCATTAATCTTCCTGCAGAGTCTTCTGGATACTTTAATCCCTCTTCAACCAATGTACGTTCTTCTTTATCTAAATTTTCTAGGAATATAGTCTGATCTTTTTGTTCTAAATCTTCTGCTAAGTCGACAGCATCATCAGTATCTAAACTTTTAGCATTATTAGCTAATTGTTTTATATCCAATGTTTCTATTATTTCTTCTCTAAGACTATCATTTAAATAAGTTAAAATTTCAGGATCAAAATCTCTATCTATTATATTTAAAAGACTTAGTCTTAAAACTGGATCTAAATTTTGAATAATGTCTGCAATATCTGCATTATGAATATCTTTTAAATACGATAAAACGTTATCGTATTTATAATTTTCTAAATAATCAGATATTATTTCAACAGATTTAGATGCTGAATCCTGATCTTTTTTAATAATAATTTCTTCCATATAAATTGGTGCGGCTGAGAAGACTTGAACTTCCACAGGATAAATCCTACAGCGACCTCAACGCTGCGCGTATACCAATTCCGCCACAGCCGCATATATAGTATAATTAAATAGCAGATAGAATATCAACTAGCAATATAGTAAAATAAACAAGATGAAACAGATTGAAATTAAAATCTCTAATAATGAAATTAACTATAGTGAAGCATTAACCTTTATGGAAAATAGAGTAAATGAAATTAGAGACAATCAATCTCCTGATTTATTATGGTTTCTTAGTCATAATCATATTTTTACACAAGGAACAAGTGCCAAAAAAAATGAAATATTAAATTCAGAAATTATTGATGTAATTAAAACAAATCGTGGTGGAAAAACAACCTATCATGGTCCAGGTCAAAGAATTGTTTATTTAATGTTAAATTTAAATAATAAAAAAAAAGATATTAGAAAATTTATTTCAGTTGTAGAAGACTCTCTAATTACTTTTTTAAAAAAATATAATGTTGAAGCTAAATCATTTAAAGATAGGGTTGGTATATGGGTAACCAAGAACAACAATATTACACTAGATAAGGAAAAAAAAATTGGAGCTATTGGTCTTAGGGTAAAAAAATGGATTACTTATCATGGAATGAGTTTTAACATTGACCCTGATTTAAACTATTATGACTACATTCACTCATGCGGCTTAAAAGAATATGAAAATACTTCTATGGAAGACTTAGGTATAAGTTTAGATCAAAGCGAATTTGACGAATATTTTAAAATTATATTTATAAATAAATTAAAAGAAATCTAAATATTTTTGATAATTTTTTATTAACATTAAATTATTTTTTTTTAAAAAGGTTGAAAAATGGTTAGGTAAATCAGCCTTGTACTCAAATAAATTACCATCAATTGAAAATTTTAAACTATAAGAATGAAGCATTAATTTTTCATTTTTTAGTTTAGAAAAAATATTATATTTTTTATCTCCAATAATTGGACAACCTAGGTTTTTTGAAACAATTCTCAACTGATGAGTTTTCCCAGTTTTAGGATTATATAATAATTGAGATACACCATTTTTTTTTGAAAGAAGTTTATAGTTAGTTAAACTTTTTTCAGTTTTAAGTTTTTTATTTTTTATATCTAAATTAACATGTGATAAATTATTTTTTGGGCTTCCTTCACATAAAGCTAAATAAAATTTTTTAATTTTTTTTAGCTTAAATAATGTTGAAAAATATTTTGCATACTTTAAATTTTTAGAAATTATTAGTAATCCTGTAGTCTCTTTATCAAGTCTATGAACAAGTCTGTAATTTGAGTTAATGTTTTTAATTATATGATCAATAGATAAATTTATTTTACTACCACCTTGAGTGGCTATGTCTGCCCATTTGTTTATAACCAAAAAATCATTATTTTGAAATATTATTGATTTATTGAACTTGGCTAAATCTTCTTTAGAGATTAAAATATTTTTTTTAAAAATAATTTTATTTTTATAAAGTTCTTCATGAAAATTCAAAATAGTTAACTTATCATTTAAATTAATAATATAATTTGCCTTTGTTCGTTTATTATTTACTAGAATATTTTTTTTTCTAATATTTTTTTCAATAAAACTCTGTGTAATCGATGTGTATAAACTTTTAATATATTTATCTAATCTAACATCATGATCGTTAATAATTTTAATAATCTTAATCAATTTAAAATCTATTAATTATCATTCCCAAATACGAAGCAAAAATACAAGTAAAAATTGAAATGAAAATATAAACAAAAGATATAAAAATTTTTTTTGACATAAATAAATTAATAACTTCGTATGAAAATGCAGAAAAAGTTGTAAAAGAACCTAATAAACCAATTATTATAAAAAACTTTATAAAATTTTCAGGTATATTTTTTCCATAACTATAAGAAATGAGATATCCAATTAAAAAAGAGCCTATAATATTAACTAAAAGAGTCCCGTAAACACCAGAAGAAAATAGATTTTTACAAAAGTTAGTTAGAATATATCTTAATACTGCTCCTGATGCGCCACCAGTAGCTATAAGAATTAAATTAAGCAATGGTTTTTAAATTTGTGGTTGATCTTCAACTTCATCAGTAGATTTTTTTTCAATAACTGGACCACTATCTAAACCTTTGGCGTTTTCATCTCTGTCAACTAATTCAATTATAGCAGTTGGTGAATTATCTCCGTATCTATAGCCTAGTTTTATAATACGTGTATAACCACCTAATCTTGATTTGTACCTTTCAGCTAAAATTTCAAATACTTTTTTTGACGTCTTTTCATCTTGTAAAACAGAATTTAGTTTCCTTTTAGATATTAAATCACCTTTTTTACCTAAAGAAATCATCTTTTCTACAAACCTTCTTAGTTCTTTAGCCTTAGCTAAAGTTGTAGTAATTTGTTCATGTTTTATAAGTGCATTAGACATGTTCATGAACATTGCTTTTCTATGTGAAGATGTTTTATTAAGTTTTTTATTTTTAATATTATGTTTCATTTAAATCTACTTATTGAAAGGGTCCTCATATTTTTTGGCAAGTTCATCAATATTATCAGGGGGCCAGTCGGGCACAGACATTCCAAGGTTTAGTTCCATTTGTTGAAGAACCTCTTTTATTTCGTTTAATGATTTTCTTCCAAAATTAGGTGTCCTAAGCATTTCTGACTCAGATTTCTGAACCAAATCACCTATATAAATGATGTTATCATTTTTAAGACAATTTGCAGATCTTACGGACAATTCTAGTTCTTCTACTTTTTTTAACAAATTGGAGTTAAACGACAATGTTTCTGCTTGTGATTTATCAGGAAGTACTTCTGGTTCATCAAAGTTAATAAATGGCTGCAATTGGTCTTGTAAAATTCTTGCTGCAAGAGCAATAGCGTCATCAGGAGAGATAGCTCCATTTGTTTCAACTTCAAAAACTAACTTATCAAAATCAGTTACTTGACCAACTCTAC
This sequence comes from uncultured Alphaproteobacteria bacterium, assembly GCA_902525035.1. GTDB lineage: Bacteria > Pseudomonadota > Alphaproteobacteria > HIMB59 > CACPNW01. The sequence goes on from CABZFN010000004.1 coordinate 120,373, forward strand.
TATTTTCTACTTTATATGAAGCTTTTAAGACAGGGCTAAACATTGCATCTAATTTAATTTCCCCAATTATTTTATTTTCATCTTCAGCAACTTCAGCTGAAACATAACCCTTTCCAGTCTCAACGTTAGCTTCAATTTCAACATCTGCATTGGAATCAAGTGTCATGATTAATTGGTCAGGATTCATTATTTCTGTCTCTGAGTCAGTTTCAAAATTGCCAGCTCTTAATTCGCCAGATCCTGAAGATTTAAGATACATTTTTTTTAAACCTGGGGAGTGTACTTTTACTGCTATAGATTTTAAATTTAATAATATATCAGTTAAATCTTCTTTAACTCCTGTGATTGTAGAAAACTCATGAACAACTCCTTTTATTTTTATAGAAGTTATTGCGGCTCCCTGTAAAGAAGATAATAATATTCTTCTAATTGAGTTACCTAATGTTAACCCAAAACCTCTTTCTAGTGGTTCGGCAGTAAGTTTGCCGATTCTTCCATTTGTTTCTTCTACATTGACTTCCATCTTTGTCGGTTTAATTAATTCACTCCAATTTTTTTGTAACACTTGAATGCTCCTTTTTAAACTCTTCTTCTTTTTCTTGGTCTGCAACCATTATGAGGTATCGGGGTAACATCTTTAATTGAGGTGATAACATAACCAATTGATTGCAAAGATCTAAGAGCGGACTCTCTTCCAGACCCTGGACCAGAAACTTCAACTTTTAAATTTTTTAAACCATATTCTTTAGCTTTGTTGCCCACATCTTCAGCAGCTATCTGTGCAGCGTAAGGAGTGGACTTCCTTGAACCCTTAAACCCTTTATGACCAGATGATGACCAGGCAAGTGCGTTACCTTTATCATCAGTTATAGTAATTATTGTGTTATTGAATGAAGATACAATATGTGCGACGCCAGATGATAATTTTTTCTTTACTTTAGATTTTTTTTTATCAACCATTTTAACCTTTAGTAACTTTTTTCTTTCCAGCGATTGCTACAGCCTTACCTTTTCTTGTTCTTGCATTAGTATGAGTTCTTTGACCTCTAACAGGTAGTTTTTTACGATGGCGGAGACCTCGATAACAGCCTAAATCATTTAATCTTTTGATATCCAATGAAATTTTCCTTCTCAAATCTCCCTCAACTGAATAATCTTTATCAATTAAATCACGAATTTTATTTACTTCTTCTTCATTTAATTCACTAACTCGTTTTGTAGTATCTATTGAAGCGTGTTTGCAAATATCTGAAGCAATCTTGTTTCCAATTCCAAAAATATAAGTAAGTGCGATATTTATCTTTTTATTTGTAGGAATGTTGACACCTGATATTCTAGCCATAATGAGATCCAAAAAAAATGAATGAGCGTGGATACATGATAATCATATAATTAGTCAAGGAAAGATATCTAAAATTATGGCTGTTTTTCATGATTTTTTTAAAATTTCCATAATTTCTCTAGTTATTTGTGAAATTTTTAATTTTCCATCAATGTCAAAGAAAATATTTGGATTTTGTTCTTTATAAAACTGGCTTACTTTTTCAGTAGTGTTTAAGTATTCAGAATATCTTGTCTCAATTACATCTAATTTATCATCATCTCTACTCTCTTCTGATGATCTTTTTAAAATTCTATCTTTAAGAATATTAAAATCTATTTGAATATTAAAAATAAAATCAATTTTGTAATCAATTTTTTTCAAACAATCATTTAAATATTCTGCTTGCGCTAAAGATCTTGGATAACCATCAAGAATAAAGCCTTTATTTTTTTCGTTAGTTAATCGTGAAAAAACTATAGAATTTAAAATATCATCTGAAACTAATTTTCCAGATGACATTATCTTTTTTAATTCAATAGCTATATTATCTTTATCAAGTATTTTGTTTCTTAATACCTCTCCAGTAGAGAGGTGTGATATGTTTAGGTATTCAGAAATAATTTTAGCTTGAGTTCCCTTCCCTGCTCCGGGTGGACCAAAGAATATAATATTAATCAATCTATCTTCTTCCCTTTAGTTTAGTCTTTTTTAGCAATCCTTCATATTGATGCTGAAATAGATGTGATTGAACTTGAGTAATAAAATCTATCATTACTACTACAACAATTAGTAGGGCAGTACCTCCAAGATAAAAGGGTATTGATGTTCTTGATAAGAGAAATTCAGGTAATAATGCAACAAATGTTAAATAAATTGTCCCAATTGTAGTTAATCTAACTAAAACAAACTCAATATATTTAGAAGTATTTTCACCAGGTCTTATACCAGGTATAAAGCCTCCATATTTTCTTAAATTTTCAGCTTGCTCATCTGGATTAAAAACTATTGATGTATAAAAAAATCCGAAAAAAATAATCATTGCTGCGTAAAGTGCTAGATATAACGGTTGACCTCTTCCCAAGTAACTTGAAATTAAAATAAATATATCACTAGAGGATCCAGCTCCAAATCCAGACATAGTGTTAGGCAAAAGAAGAATAGATGATGCAAAAATAACAGGTATAACTCCTGCAGTATTTATTTTTAAAGGTAGGTGAGAACTTTGGCCTCCATAAATCTTATTTCCAACTTGTCTTTTAGGATATTGAACAGGAAGTCTTCTTTGAGCTTTTTCAACAAAAACTATAAAAATTATTAAAAGTAGTATTAGGACTAAAATACCTAAAATGAAAGCTATACTTAATTCTCCAGTTCTTCCCAATTGTAGTGTGCTAACAAATGCACTTGGTAGATTAGCTATAATGCCTGCTGTAATAATTAAAGAAATACCGTTACCGACACCTCTTGATGATATTTGTTCACCGAGCCACATTAAAAAGATTGTTCCTCCAACTAATGTAATCACCGTTGTTAATCTAAAGAACAAACCTGGTTCAAATACAATATTTCCGTATGTTGTTTGCATTGACTCCAAGCCAATTGAAACACCATAGCCTTGGATTGCTGCAATTAGAACAGTCGCATATCTGGTATATTGAAGGAGTTGTCTTCTTCCTTTAGATCCTTGTTCTTTTAAGGATTTTAAAAAAGGTATAGCAGATTGCATTAAGGTCATTATAATTGAAGAAGATATATAAGGCATTACACCTAATGCAAAGATACCCATTCTACCTAATGCTCCACCAGAAAAAGTATCAAAAATACCAAGAATTCCTGATGATTGTTGTTCAAAAAACTGCTGTAAGGCTATTGGATTTATACCAGGAATTGGTAAAAAAGTTCCTAGACGAAAGACAATCAACGCACCAAGAGTAAATAGAAGTCTTTGTCTTAGTTCTGTTGCCTTTCCTAAAGCACCAAAATTTAAGTTATTTGCTAATCTGTCTGCTGCTGTTGCCATTTATTTTTTTAATAAATTAATTTTGCAACCCATTTCTTCTAAAGCATCAATTGCTTTCTTAGAAGCATAGGATATTTCTATATTAGCTTTAATTTCTAACTTACCCACGTTAAGTAACTTTAAGACTCCTTTTGATTTTTTAAAAATTTTTTTCTTAAAAAGATCATCTTCTTTTATTTCATCTGGGTTTAACTTATATTTTTTGATCAAGTTATTAATAGTATTAAAATTAATATTCTGAATATTTAATTTAGATGGATTTTTGAATCCTCTTTTAGGCAATCTCCTGTAAATTGGCATTTGACCACCTTCAAAACCATTTATTGAAACACCGGATCTTGATTTCTGTCCTTTTACTCCACGTCCAGCTGTCTTTCCTAAACCTGATCCAGATCCTCTACCTTTTCTTTTATTTTTTTTTATTGAGGTTAAAGATGATTTTATTTCGTTAATTTTCATATTTACTTATCTTTTACAGATTTAATTTCAGTTATTTTTTTTGATCTTTTAGAAGCAACTGATTTAGGTGATTCTGACATCTTAAAAGCATTAAGTGTTGCTTTTAACATATTGTGAGGATTAGAAGTACCAGTAGATTTTGCAACAACATCTTTAATGCCAAGAGATTCAAATAAGGCCCTCATTGGCCCACCTGCTATAATTCCTGTTCCAGGTGCTGCACTTCTTAAGATCACTTTTCCAGCACCAAATCTACCGACTGTATCATGATGTATTGTTCTGTTTTCTTTCAAAGGCACTCTTATCATTCTACTTTTTGCATTTTCTGCTGCTTTCCTTACTGCTTCAGGAACTTCTTTTGCTTTTCCTGTGCCTATACCTACTCTACCTTTGTTATCACCAACAATCATAATTGCAGCAAAACCAAACCTTCTTCCACCTTTTACAACTTTAGCAACTCTATTTATAGTAACTAAATGTTCAGCTAGATCAGTTTTTTCATTATCAAACATATGTGTACCTCTAAAAATTTAATCCCTCATTCCTTGCAGCCTCAGCAAGAACTTTTATTAAACCATGATATTTATACTTACCTCTATCAAAAGATACTTTATCAATACCTTTAGAAATAATTTTCTTAGCAATATCTTTGCCAATGAATTCTGCAACTTCTTTTCTAGGAAGATTTTTATCTTTTAATATTTTTTCCAATGAAGAAGAACTAGCTAAAGTTACTCCTTTTTTGTCATCTATTAATTGAGCATACATATGATTATTTGACCTAAAAATAGTTAATCTATTTCTTGAAGAAACTTTTTTAACTTTAAATCTAATTCTTTCTTTTCTATTTTTCATAATTTACTTCTTTTTTCCTTCTTTTCTAAATATGTATTCATCGGAATATTTAATACCCTTACCTTTAAATGGTTCAGGTTTTCTATATGATCTTATTTTTGCAGCAGCTGCCCCTAATTTTTCTTTATTTATACTAGTAAGATTAATAATATTTTGTTTTGTACACTCAATTTTGACATCTTTTGGAATATCAAATTGTATGTCATGACTAAAACCTAACTCAAGTTTAAGTTTAGAACCTGAAACACTAGCTCTGTAACCAGTTCCATTTAATTCAAGTGTTTTAGTAAAACCCTTAGTAACACCATCTATTGTATTTGCAACAAGAGCTCTAGTGGTCCCCCAATTAGGATCATTTATATTTTCTTTGTAGGGTAAAACTTTTACTTCGCCATCATTAATTTCAACTTTAAAATTTGTATTAACAAGTATTTCCATTTCACCTAACTTACCTTTAGCGGAAAACTTTCCGTTAACAAAGTTACATTGAACCTCATTTGTTATTTTAATTGGATTCTTAGCAATTCTAGACACTAAAATACCTCACACAAAACTTCACCACCAACATTATTTTTTTTTGCTTGTTGATCGGACATGACTCCTTTTGGGGTTGAAAGAATTGAAATTCCTAATCCACCATAAGGTCTATTTAGTTCAGATATTTTAGAATATTTTCGAATACCCGGCTTAGATATTCTTTTAATTTTTTTAATTACAGGACTACCGTTATAATATTTCAAATCTATTTTAATTGAACTTATACCTTTTCTTTCTTCTATATTTTTAAAATCTCTAATATAACCCTCATCTTTTAAAACACTTAAAACATTAATATTTAACTTTGAATTTAAACATAATGTTGAGACTTTATTTGCTTGATGAGCATTTTTAATTCTTGCTAGCATATCTGAAAGTGAGTCATTAAAAGCCATATTATTCCCCCTACCAGCTAGACTTTACAACACCAGGTAAATTACCAGTCATTGAAAGCTCTCTAAGTTTTATTCTAGACAAACCAAATTTTCTGTAGTTCCCTCTTGGTCTGCCAGTTAATTCACATCTATTTCGATGTCTTATAGAAGAACCATTTCTAGGAAGATCGTTTAGTTTGTTTTGTAAAACTATTCTATCCTCTAAAGATATTTTTTTATCTTTGATCTTAGATTTAAGATTATTTCTTTTAAATTTATATTTTTCAATTAATTTTTGTCTAAACAAATTTTTTTGAATTGAACTTAATTTAGCCATTTTCCTCCTAATTAATCTGATTATCTTTAAAGGGCATATTAAAACTTTTTAAAAGTTCGATCGCACCGTTATTGTTTTTTGCAGATGTACAAATTGTTATATCCAAGCCTCTAATCTTATCTACTTTATCAAAATTAATTTCTGGGAAAATGACATGTTCTTTAATTCCCATAGAAAAGTTTCCTTTTCCATCAAAACTTTTAGAATTCAATCCTCTAAAATCTCTAATTCTAGGTATAGCAATGTTAATTAATCTATCTAAGAATTCGTACATTATTTTATTTCTTAATGTTACTTTTGCTCCAAGAGGCATACCCTCTCTTATTTTAAAACCAGAAATTGCTTTTTTTGACTTTGTTTTAACAGCCTTTTGTCCAGAAATTAAAGATAGATCTTCAACAGCCTTATCTATTAATTTTGAATCTTCTTTACCTTCTCCAACACCCATATTTAGAATAATTTTATTTATTTTTGGAACCTCAAAAATATTTTTCAATTTCAGTCTTAACATTAAGTCTCTTTTGATTTCACTATTATATTCTTCTAAAAGTCTACTCATTTAAACTTCCTTGCCAGTTAATTTATTAATTCTAGCTTTTTTGTTATTATTAATCTTATAACCAATTTTTGCTGCTTTTTTTAGGCTAGTATCATAGAAAGAAAGGTTAGAGATATGAAGTGGCATTTCCTTTTCAATAATACCGCCAGGCTGGTTATTGTCAGGTTTTTGATTTTTTTTTACTTTATTTATTTCTGAAACAATAGCTTTCATTTCTTTCGGGATCATCTTAATTATTTTGCCTGTTTTACCTTTATCTTTACCAGCAAGTACAATCACCTCATCGCCTTTTTTTAATTTGAATTTATTGGTCGTCATAATACCTCTGGAGCAAGACTGATAATTTTCATAAATTTTTTATTTCTAAGTTCTCTTGTAACTGGACCAAAAATCCTAGTTGCAATTGGCTCTTCTTGTTTGTCAAGAAGTACTGCAGCGTTTTTATCAAATCTTATTGCACTGCCGTCATTTCTTTTAAAATCTTTTGAAGTTCTAACAATAACAGCCTTATAAACGTCACCCTTTTTTACTTTTGCTCTTGGAATAGCATCTTTAATTGATACAACAACTATATCTCCAATTGAGGCTGATCTTCTTTTAGACCCTCCTAAAACCTTAATACATTGTATTCTTCTAGCTCCAGAATTATCAGCTACGAAAAGATTTGATTGCATTTGTATCATAAATTTTCTCCAAGATTTGAAACTACTCTCCATCTTTTTAATTTTGATATTGGTTTGGTTTCTATTATTGATACATTATCACCAACATTAAATTCATTATTTTCATCGTGTGCATGATATTTTTTTGATCTTCTAATAATTTTTTTATAAAGTTTGTGTTTTATTCTTCTAGTTACATTTACTACAATTGTTTTATTTGTATTAGAAGATATCACAACGCCAGATAAAATTCTTTTAGGCATTTTTATCTCCTTTTATTACAAATTGTTGAGTCTTTAATCTAGCAATTTGTTTTTTAATATTTTTAATTTCAGAGGTTTTTTCAAGTTGACCTGAGAATTTTTGAAAATTTAGATTAAGAAGATTTTTTTTAAGAGATAGTATTTCCTCTTGAATTTTTAAATTATTGGATGATAATTTTTTACTCATTATATATTTCTCTCAACAAATTTGCACTTAATTGGAAGTTTGGCAGCTGCTAAAGTCATAGCTTTTTTTGCATCATTTACATTAACTCCATCTACTTCAAACATAATTCTTCCTGGTTTTACTCTACAAGCCCAATATTCAATTGAACCTTTACCTTTTCCCATTCTGACTTCTGCGGGTTTTTTTGATACTGGCACATCTGGAAATATCCTAATCCACATACGTCCTGCTCTTTTAAGATATCTAGTAATTGCTTTTCTAGCAGCTTCAATTTGCCTAGAAGTAACTCTTTCAGGTTCCATTGCTTTAAGACCAAAACTTCCATAATTTAAAGAATAATTTCCTTTAGAAGTTCCATGAATTCTACCTTTAAATTGTTTTCTAAACTTGGTCTTTTTAGGGGATAACATATTCATTATCTAACACTTCCTTGATCGATCTGTTTTTTTTCACTTGCATATGGATCCTTTGATAAAATTTCGCCTTTATTTATCCAAACTTTTATCCCACATATTCCATAAGTTGTTTCTGCCTCTGCAGTAGAATAATCAATATCACCTCTAAGTGTATGCAAAGGTACACTACCTTCGTGATATTTTTCAGTTCTTGCTATTTCAGCTCCACCTAATCTTCCACTGCATACAACTTTCACACCTTTTGCTCCTAATCTCATTGCTGATTGAACAGCTTTTTTCATAGCTCTTCTAAATGAAATTCTTTTTTCGAGTTGAGATGCAATATTTTCTGCAACTAATTTTGCCTCTACTTCAGGTTTCCTAACTTCTTTAATATCCAAAAAAACTTCTAAGCTAGACATCTTAGCAAGGTCATTTTTTAATGTTTCGATATCTGCGCCTTTTTTTCCAATTATTATGCCTGGTCTTGAACTGAATATAGAAAGTCTTAATTTTTTAGCAGCTCTTTCTATATTGATCTTAGAAATACTGGCATTTTTTAATTTTTTTTCAACATAACTTTTTATTTTTAGATCTTGATGTAATAACTTTGTATACTCATTTTTGGAAAACCATCTTGATGACCATGTTTTATTAATACCAAGTCTTATTCCATATGGATTAACTTTTTGTCCCATTATACTTTTTCCTTTTTCTGTTCTTGTCTCTCTTCAACTACAATTGTTAGTTTACTAAATGGTTTTATAATCGAGCCTGCTCTTCCTTTTGCACGTGGTCTCCATCTTTTCATTCTCAAGCTTTTCCCAACATAAGCTTCTTTAATAAACAATTTATCTATATCTAATTGCTTATTATTTTCTGCATTTGCTATTGCTGCTTTTAATATTTTTAGAACAACATTAGAAATTCTTTTCTGTGAAAATTGCAATTGATTAATTGCAGAGCTGACTTTCATATTTATAATACTTTTTATTAAAAGAGATAATTTTAATGGGCTTATTCTAACCATATTATCTTTTGCATATGCTGTTAAGTTTTGGTTCATTTTTGCTCCGCTTTTTTATCTGCAGCAGTATGACCTTTAAATGTTCTTGTTGGTGAAAATTCTCCAAGTTTATGCCCTACCATCTGCTCATTAACAGTAACTGGAACAAATTTTTGACCATTGTATACACCAAAAGTTAAACCAACAAATTCAGGAAGGATAGTTGATCTTCTTGACCAAGTTTTTAAAACTTCTTTTCTTCCAGATTGTGATAATTTCTCAGCTTTTTTCATCAGCGTTATATCAACAAAAGGTCCTTTCCAAATTGATCTAGTCATTATTTCTTTTTCCTTTTAATTATATAAATATCAGTTTTTTTATTATTTCTAGTTTTTTTACCTTTAGTAGCGACACCCCATGGAGTAACTGGATTTCTTCCACCAGATGTTCTACCTTCTCCTCCACCATGTGGGTGATCTACGGGATTCATTACAACACCTCTTACTTTTGGTCTAAAACCAAGATATCTTTTTCTTCCAGCTTTACCAAGTTTGATATTTTTTTGATCAGCATTAGAAACCTCTCCAATAGTAGCTCTACAATTTTTATTAATGTGTCTTATTTCACCAGAAATTAATTTTATTTGAACGAATGGTTGCTCTTTAGATACTATTTGAGCAGAAGCTCCTGCAGATCTGATCAATTGTGCTCCGGCACCAGGTTTAAGTTCAATGTTATGAATATTTGTGCCAACAGGTATGTTATTAATTGGTAAAGAATTACCACTTTTTATGGCAACATTATCACCTGAAATAATTTTCTCACCAATTTGAATATTTTTTGGAGAAATTATATAATTAAGCTCACCATCATCATATTTAATTAGAGAAATAAAAGCAGTTCTATTTGGATCATACTCATTTCTAATTATTTCCGCAGAAATATCTAGTTTGGATCTTTTAAAATCTATCACTCTATATTTTCTTTTAACACCTCCACCCATTCTTCTAGATGTTATTCTACCTTGATTATTTCTTCCACCTGTAGATTTATATTTTTTTGTTAGAGCCTTATGAGGCTTCTCACTAGATAATTCTTTTTTTGAAACTAAGACGGTGCCTCTTAGGCCTGGAGTAGTTGGTTTAAATTTATTAAGCATTATTTAATCTCCAAAGATGAGTCAATAGTATTACCTTCTTCAAGAGTAACTATAGCTCTTTTTATATCTTTTCTAAAACCAAATTGACCTTTAAAAGTCTTACCTTTTCCGCGAAGTATTGAAGTATTAACTTTATTAACTTTAACTTTAAAAATCATCTCAACAGCTTGTTTAATTTGAGGAGTATTAGATTTTGTTGATACAACAAAAGAATATTGATTAAATTGCTGAAGATTAGTAGATTTTTCAGTAGTTATTGGCTTTTTGATAATATCATATGCATTTTCTAAAGTTATTTTACTACTTATCTTTTTCATGAAAGCCTCTTAGTAATTTCACTAATTGATTTTTCTTCTATAAATATTTTATCGTAAGTAATAAGATCTTTTACATTTATCCCCTTTTGATTCAATATTGATATTTTAGGAATATTTGATGATGCAAGTTTAAAATTTTTATTTACTCCATTTTCAGAATGTATGAAAAGAGCAGAATCAAAAGTGAATTGTTTTAGATCAATATGTAATTCCTTAGTTTTGTGACTATTTATTTCGAATGTATCAATTATTATCATTTTATCTTCATTCAATTTGATTGATAATGCAGATTTTAAGGCAAGTTTTTTTTCTTTTTTATTTAAATTAAAAGAGTAGTCTCTATTTACGGGACCCATTGAAACCGCACCTCCTCTAAAATTTGGAGGTTTGTTACTTCCCTGTCTAGCATTTCCAGTACCTTTTTGAGAAAATGGTTTTTTACTTCTCCCTGAGACTTCTGATCTTGATTTTGTTTTATGCGTTCCTTGTCTGGACTTTGCATTTTGATATCTTATGTATTGGTGTATTAAATCTGGAAGTTCTCTTATGCCAAAAATTTTAGAGTCTAAATCTATGTTTCCAACATTTTTATTTTTTAGATTTAAGATTGCTTTTTTCATTTAAGGCCTTTTAATTGAATCTTTTACAAAAATTGTTGAATTTTTTTTTCCAGGTACAGATCCTTTTACAATTAATAAGTTTTTGTTAATATCAATTTCAATAATCTTTAGATTTTGTTTAGTGACCATTTTATTGCCCATTCTTCCGGCCATTTTCTTTCCTTTAAAAACTCTTCCTGGGTCCTGATTTTGACCAGTAGATCCATGAGAACGATGGGAAATAGATACTCCGTGGGAAGCTCTTAGACCACCAAAGTTGTGTCTCTTCATAACTCCTGCAAACCCTTTACCAATAGAAATACCACTTACATCTACAAATTGATCTACTTTAAAGTGATCTGCACTTAACTTTGTTCCAATTTCTAGTATGTTATCAGGGTCTACCCTAAATTCTTTTAATATTTTTTTTGGCTCAATTTTAATTGAAGAAAATAGTTGTCTTTGAGGTTTATTTATATTTGAAATGTCTTTATTGGTGTTAATTGAAGCAAGTTGAACTGCAGTATATCCGTCTTTATCATCTGTTTTTATATTTGATACAACACATTCATCAACTTTTAATACAGTAACTTGAGTTGATGACCCATCTTTTTTAAAAAAGGAAGAATTGCCAAGTTTTGTTGCTATTAGACCAGATCTTAACATTTTAAATTTTTATATCCACTTCAACACCTGCAGATAAATCAAGTTTCATAAGTGCATCAACTGTTTGTGGTGTTGGATCAATTATATCCAAAAGACGGTTATGAGTGCGAATTTCTAGTTGATCCCTACTTTTTTTATCAACATGTGGAGATTTGTTAACTGTAAATCTTTCAAAACGAGTCGGTAATGGAATGGGGCCTTTTACTTTTGCCCCAGTTCTTTTTGCAGTATTAATAATATCTTGAGTGCTCGTATCTAGAAGAGTATTATCATAACCCCTGAGTCTTATTCTGATATTTTGATTTTCCATTAAGCTAGCTTTGCCTTTACTTCATCGGCCACGTTAGAAGGAACTTCTTCATAGTGATCGAACTGCATTGAATAATTTGCTCTGCCTTGAGATAATGAACGGAGATTATTTACATAACCAAACATATTTGCAAGAGGAACCATTGCATCTACAACATTTGCATTTCCTCTTGTAGACATTTCTTGAACTTGACCTCTCCTACTGTTTAAATCACCAATAACGTCACCCATATATTCCTCAGGAGTAACTACTTCAACTTTCATCATAGGTTCGAGCAAAACTGGGCTAGCTTTTAAGATACCTTCTCGGAAAGCTGCTCTAGCTGCAATCTCAAAAGCAAGGACGCTTGAATCGACATCGTGATATGCCCCATCATATAATGTAGCTTTGAAATCTATGCATGGAAATCCTGCTATAACACCTGTTTGTTGTTGAGCAATTAAACCTTTTTCAACACCAGGTATATGTTCTGTAGGAATATTACCACCTTTGATTTGATTAACAAATTCATAACCACTTCCAGGCTGACCAGGTTCGAATTTTATTTTTACTCTAGCAAATTGTCCTGCTCCTCCAGATTGTTTTTTATGTGTATAATCAACATCGTATGAATTTGAAATTGTCTCTCTATATGCAACTTGAGGTGCCCCAACATTTGCTTCAACCTTAAATTCTCTTTTCATTCTATCAACTAAAATTTCTAAATGAAGCTCTCCCATACCTTTTATAATTGTTTGACCACTTTCATGATCTGTAGTTACTCTAAAACTAGGATCTTCCTGTGCGAGCCTACCAAGTGCCTGACCCATTTTTTCATGATCAACTTTAGTTTTTGGTTCAACAGCTACTTCTATTACAGGATCAGGAAAGTCCATTTTTTCTAAAACTATTGGCTCATTAGTAGAACATAATGTTTCTCCAGTTGTTACATCTTTCAATCCAACTAAAGCTACGATATCACCAGCATTAGCTGTTTTAATTTCCTCTCTGTTATTTGCGTGCATTAAAAGCATCCTACCTATATTTTCTTTCTTTCCTGAGTTGGAGTTTAAAACTGTATCTTTAGTGTTTATAGAGCCAGAATATATTCTTGCAAAAGTTAAACTACCTACAAATGGATCTGTCATAATTTTAAACGCTAAAGCACTAAAAGGTTCATTATCTTCACATGTTCTTGTTAATTCTTTTGAATTATCCTCAACATCAACTCCTTTTACACTAGATACATCAGTTGGAGATGGCATATAGTCTATTACAGCATCAAGAAGAGGTTGAACTCCTTTATTTTTAAATGCTGAACCTGTTAAAACTGGTACAAATGATCCACGTATGGTTCCTTTTCTAATACATGATTTTAATTCTTCAATTGAAGGTTCATTACCATCTAAATACTTCTCCATAATTGAGTCATCTTCTTCTATTGCTTTTTCAACTAATTTTTCTCTATATTCAGCAGATTGATCTTTTAAATCATCCGGTATGTCAACAACATCAAATTTTGCACCTAAACTTTCATCTTGCCAAATGATAGCATTATTTGACACTAAATCGATTACTCCTTTTAAATTGCTCTCAATTCCAATTGGAAGTTGTGTTACAAGAGGATATGAGCCTAAACGCTCAGAAATCATATCTACACACATGAAAAAGTTAGCACCAGTTCTGTCAAGCTTATTTACAAAACACATACGAGGAACCTTATATTTATCTGCTTGTCTCCAAACAGTTTCCGATTGAGGTTCTACTCCGGCAACACCATCAAAAACAGCTACTGCACCATCTAAAACTTTTAAAGATCTTTCAACTTCAATGGTAAAATCCACATGACCTGGAGTATCGATAATATTAATGCGATGATCTTTCCAAAAACAAGTTGTTGCAGCAGAAGTTATAGTAATGCCCCTTTCTTGCTCTTGTTCCATCCAATCCATTGTAGCTGCGCCATCATGTACTTCTCCAATTTTATGAGATTTTCCGGTGTAATATAATATTCGTTCTGTGGTAGTAGTTTTTCCAGCATCAATATGTGCCATGATACCTATATTTCTATATTTCGATAATGAGTGAGATCTAGACATAAGGTTTTACCATCTAAAGTGAGAAAATGCTCGATTTGCATCTGCCATTTTATGTGTCTCTTCTCTTTTTTTGACTGCATTACCTTTGTTGTTAAATGCATCTATAATCTCGTTCGCAACTCTTTCCCTCATTGTTTTTTCATTTCTTTTTACTGCTGAGTCAACGATCCACTTCATGGCCAAAGTTTGAGCTCTTTTTGGTCTCACTTCCATAGGAACTTGATATGTAGCCCCACCAACTCTTCTTGATCTTACTTCAAGGGACGGCTTGACATTATTTAGTGCTTCGTGAAAAAATTCAATCGGTGTTTTATCCGTTTTCTTTGAAACTAAATCAAATGCTCCATAAACAATTTTTTCAGAAGTAGACTTTTTGCCATCCAACATTATTCTATTCATAAACTTAGCCAGGATTAAATCTTTGTATTTGTGATCTGGAAGTATTGTTCTTTTTTCTGCTGCTCTTCTTCTTGACATATTTACTTTGGTCTCTTTGCTCCATAGAGAGATCTTCTTTGTTTTCTTGTAGATACACCTTGGGTATCTAGTGTTCCTCTTAAAATGTGATATCTTACACCAGGCAGGTCTTTAACTCGACCTCCTCTAATCAAAACAACTGAGTGCTCTTGCAGGTTATGACCTTCACCAGGTATATATGCAGATACCTCTTGGCCGTTTGTAAGCTTAACTCTAGCTACTTTACGTAAAGCAGAATTTGGTTTTTTAGGTGTAGTGGTATAAACTCTTGTACAAACTCCCCTTTTTTGAGGACTTTTGTCTAGAGCAGGAACTTTGTTCCTTTTTTTTACTGCTGATCTACCTTTTCTAACAAGTTGATTAATAGTTGGCATTTTTCCCTCAAGTTAAGTGTTTGGAAATTAATCCACGACCTTTAACAAATCGTAGGGGTCTTTATAAATTGATTTAGATAAAGTCAAGCAGATATAATTAAAAAAATTGCTAATTTTCAATATTTTCTGGGTTATTTTTATTTAATATCTCTTTATCTCTTTCAAAAGCTATGTTTTCATAATCTGATGTCATTTTACCAGTTCCTGCCGGTATTAATCTACCAACGATTACATTCTCTTTAAGACCATTTAATGTATCAACTTTTCCTAGAGTTGCCGCATCGGTTAGAACTTTGGTAGTCTCTTGGAATGAAGCAGCAGATATAAATGAGTTGGTTTGCAGACTTGCTTTGGTTATACCTAGCAAAACAGGCTCAAATACAACTTCTTTTTTTTCACTTTCTAATAAAATTTTATTTAACTTTAAAACATCTCGTTTTTGTATCTGCTCACCTATGATTAAGTTTGAATCGCCTGGGTCTTTGATAAGTACTTTTTGCAGCATTTGTCTTGCAATAGTTTCAATATGCTTGTCATTAATATAAACCCCCTGAAGTTTATAAACAGACTGAACTTCTCTAACTAGATATCTTGCCAATTCTTCAATACCAAGTATTCTTAATATATCATGTGGAACAGGTGTTCCTTCAACAAGAATATCACCTTTCTTAACAAAATCTCCTTCTTGAACATTCAAATATTTAGATCTTGGAATTAATATTTCAAAGTTACTATCATTTTCAGTGTCAGTGATTATGACCCTTCTTTTATTTTTATAGTCTTTTCCAAAAGAAACTTTACCATCAATTTCACACATTATTGCAGGATCTTTGGGTTTTCTCGCTTCAAATAGTTCCGCAACTCTTGGTAAACCTCCAGTTATGTCTTTCGTTTTTGAGGACTCTTTTGGTATTCTCGCAATTACTTGCCCCGCCGTTACTTCTTGACCGTCTTCAACGCTAAGAATTGAATCTATCGACATAGGATAATTTGAAATATTAACGTTTTCCTCATTATCAGAAATGCTGTTTTCAATATTAATTGCTGGTTTGAAGTTTTTACTTTTTTGATTTTGACTCCAGTCAATTACTATTTTACTTGATATACCTGTCGTGTCATCGATTGATTCCCTAAAAGATACACCTTGTTTTAAGTCGATATATTTTGCAAAACCTGTATTCTCAGCAATAATGGGAAGGGTGTAAGGATCCCATTCAGCAAGATTTTGATTATTTTTTACCTTTTCTCCATCATTTACCAGCAACTTAGAACCAAAAGGTATGTTTGAAGAATATTTCTCAATATTTTCATCAACAATTTTAATTTTTCCATTTCTACTCAATACAATTTTATTCTTAAAACGATCTTCAATAATTTTAATATTTTCTAGTTTCACATGACCGGTTATTGGCGAAACAGCATTTGATTGTTCAACGGAAGAACTTGCTGCACCTCCGATGTGAAATGTTCTCATCGTAAGTTGTGTCCCTGGTTCACCAATAGATTGAGCTGCAATTATACCAACAGCTTCACCTATATTTACAGCGGTGCCTCTAGCTAAATCTCTACCATAGCACTTTGCACATATTCCATCTTCGGTTTCACATGTTAGAACGGATCTTATTTTTAAAGATCTGATACCTAATTTTGAAATTGGATCTAGATGCATTTCTGAAATAATTTCACCACTACTTACAATTAATTTACCATTTTCATCTAAAATATCAGCTAATGGGGTTCTTCCCAAAATTCTCTCTGTTAAAGGCGAGGTAATATTTCCTGATTCAACAATCTCTTCAACTATTACTCCATTTTTAGTATTACAATCCTCCTCACGGATAACTGCATCCTGCGCAACATCAACTAGTCTTCTAGTTAAATAACCACTACTTGCAGTTTTTAATGCAGTATCAGCAAGACCTTTTCTAGCCCCGTGTGTGGATGTAAAATATTCAAGCACTGACAAACCTTCTTTAAAGTTTGACTTTATTGGGTTTTCTATAATTTCACCAGAAGGCTTTGCCATCAATCCTCTCATTCCTGATAATTGCTTAAGCTGTGCAGCAGAACCTCTAGCACCAGAATGAGCCATCATATATACAGAATTGATCGGTTGATCATCACTAGGATTTGAAATTACATCTAACATTTTATCAGCAACTTTGTTTGTACATTCAGACCAAGCATCAACAACTTTATTATACTTCTCACCTTGAGTTATTAAACCATCTTGATACTGATTTTCATATTCTTGTACTTTTAATTGTGTTTGCTGTAAAAGATCATTTTTGTCAGAAGGAATAATTAGGTCATCTTTTCCAAAAGAAATACCTGCAACTGCTGCATACTTAAAGCCAATTTTCATAATTTGATCTGCAAATAATACGGTCTCTTTTTGACCACAGAACCTGTAAACAGTATCAATAATATTACTAACCTCTTTTTTTGTTAGTACCTTATTTATCATTTCAAAATTAATATTCTTGTTTTTAGGTAAAATACTTCCAAGAATCATTCTGCCTGGAGTAGTTTCAACTTTAATGATTTCTCCTTCACTATTTTCAATCCTAGAATTAATTATTGTATGTAAAGTAATATCACCATTCTCTAGCGCTTTTTCAATTTCATTTAAATCTATGAAATTTCTACCTTGTCCGATTTGGCTCTCTCTTATTATAGATAAATAATAAATACCTAAAACTATATCTTGAGATGGTACGATTATAGGTTTTCCACTAGAAGGAGATAAAATATTATTTGTACTCATCATGAGAACTCTAGCTTCAAGTTGAGCTTCCAGACTAAGAGGGACATGAACGGCCATTTGATCTCCATCAAAATCTGCATTAAAAGCAGTACAAACTAGGGGGTGTAATTGAATTGATTTACCTTCAATTAAAATTGGTTCGAAAGCCTGTATACCCAATCTATGCAAAGTAGGTGCCCTGTTTAGAAGAACGGGGTGTTCTCTGATTACTTCTTCTAATATATCCCATACTCTAGGATCTTCTTTCTCGACAAGTTTTTTTGCTGCTTTTATAGTATTTGCCCAACCATAAATGTCTAGTTTATGAAATATAAATGGTTTAAAAAGTTCAAGGGCCATTTTTTTTGGAATCCCACATTGATGGAGTTTCAAATTAGGACCAACAACAATCACTGATCTACCTGAATAATCTACTCTTTTTCCAAGTAGATTTTGTCTAAATCTCCCTTGTTTTCCTTTTAACATATCAGATAGAGATTTTAACGGCCTTTTGTTAGTGGACGTAATTACTCTACCTCTTCTTCCATTATCAAAAAGGGCATCTACAGATTCCTGTAACATTCTTTTTTCATTTCTTATTATTATGTCTGGAGCTCTAAGGTCGATTAGTCTTTTTAAACGATTATTCCTATTTATAACTCTTCTATAAAGATCATTTAAATCACTTGTTGCAAACCTACCTCCATCTAGAGGAACCAGTGGTCTTAGTTCAGGAGGTATTACAGGCAAAACTTTGAGTATCATCCATTCGGGTTTATTTTTTGAAAGAATGAAGGACTCAATTAATTTCAGTCTTTTAGTTATTTTTGTTTTTTTTAACTCAGATTTTGTCTCTGTCAGATCAATTTTCAACTGATTGTATTCACTCTCTAAATCTATGGCTAATAACATTTGTTCTATGGCTTCGGCTCCAATTGAAGCACTAAAAGAGTCTTCTCCATATTCATCTTGATAATCTATATATTGCTCTTCTGAAATTATTTCTCCTTTTTTGAGATCTGTTAATCCAGGTTCTACAACAATAAACTGCTCAAAATATAAAACTTTTTCTAAGTTCTTAATTGTCATATCTAAAAGAGTTGCGATTCTACTTGGTAGTGATTTCATGAACCAAATGTGCGATACAGGAGCAGCTAATTCAATATGACCCATCCTATCTCTTCTCACTTTTGAAAGAGTTACTTCAACACCACATTTTTCACATATAATTCCTCTAAACTTCATACGTTTGTATTTACCACATAAGCACTCGTAATCTTTAACAGGACCAAATATTCTTGAACAAAATAAGCCATCTTTTTCTGGTTTAAATGTTCTGTAGTTGATTGTTTCAGGCTTTTTAATTTCACCAAAAGACCAAGATCTAATATCTTCTGGGCTAGCTATTGAAATTTTTAAACTATTAAAGTTTTGAACGCCTAAATTTTGATTAAATATGTTTGTAAGTTCTTTATTCATTTGATCCTATTAAGTTTGTTAAATTATTTTCCTTAAGATTTTCTTTAAAATCTAAATTTAAACCAAGAGATCTTAATTCCTTTACCATAACATTAAACGACTCTGGTGTTCCTGATTCAAAATTATTATCACCTTTTACAATTGACTCATATACTTTCGTTCTACCTGCAACGTCATCGGATTTAATTGTTAATATTTCTTGGAGAGTATAAGCAGCTCCATACGCTTCTAATGCCCAGACTTCCATTTCACCAAATCTTTGACCACCAAATTGAGCTTTTCCTCCAAGAGGTTGTTGTGTTACTAAACTGTAAGGTCCAATCGATCTAGCGTGAATTTTTTCATCAACTAAATGGTGAAGTTTTAACATATACATATATCCAACTGTTACGGGTCTTTCAAATTTTTGACCTGTAATACCATCATATAATATTTCTTGACCCGTTTTTGAAACTCCTGATTGAGAAAGTAAATTTGTAATATCTTTTTCTTTAGCGCCATCAAAGACTGGGGTTGCAAAAGGTATACCTTCTTTTAAATTATTTCCTAACTCTAAAATTTCATCATCATTCATGTTTTTTATAATTTTTTGATGATTTTCAAAGTTATATATTTCTAATAATTTTCTCTTTAGGTCATCTGTTTGACCTTGCGATTGTATTTTGTTTAACATGTGATTAACTTGTCTACCTAAAGAGGCTGAAGCCCATCCTAAATGTGTTTCCAAAATTTGACCAATATTCATTCTACTTGGAACGCCTAATGGATTAAGAACAATATCTACAGGTGTTCCATCTTCAAGATAAGGCATATCTTCAACAGGACATATTTTTGAAATAACCCCTTTATTTCCATGTCTTCCGGCCATTTTATCACCAGGCTGTAGTTTTCGTTTAACCGAGATAAATACTTTAATTAGTTTTAATACACCTGGAAGTAATTCATCTCCACTTTGAATTTTATCGATTTTGTTTTCGAATTTTTGATTTATATTTCCAAGTTGATTTTCATAGTTTTTAGTTAACAATTCTATTTGATCAGTTTTTCTATCATCAGAAATATTGATTTTAATTAATTCATTTAAAGAAAGTTTTTCAATTTGATCGTATTTTATGGTTGAATTTTTAACCAATTTATCATTTCCAGAAATAAATATTTGATTAGTAATTAATTCTCGTAAATGGTTTCCAAAACTTTTTTCTAATATTTTTAACTCATCATCTCTATCACGAGCAACTACTTCTATTTGATGATTTTCAATACTGACGGCACGCTCATCTTTTTCTATACCTCTTCTAGAGAAAACTCTAATTTCAACAATTGTACCTTTGACACCTGGTGGAACTCTTAAGCTTGTATCTTTTACATCTGCTGCTTTTTCTCCAAAGATTGCTCTAAGTAACTTTTCTTCTGGAGTCATTGGAGACTCACCTTTTGGTGTAACTTTACCTACCAATATATCGCCTGAATTTACTTCAGCACCAACATATACAATTCCTGTCTCATCAAGATTTACGAGCATTTCTTCACTTGCATTTGGAATATCCCGAGTAATCTCTTCTGGGCCTAATTTAGTATCTCGAGACATTACTTCAAATTCTTCAACATGAATGGATGTAAATACATCATCCTGAACAACCTTTTCAGATATTAAAATAGAATCTTCAAAATTATATCCATTCCAAGGCATAAATGCAGCTAGAACATTTCTTCCTAGTGCTAGCTCACCTAAGTCTGTTGCAGGTCCGTCGGCAATCACTTGATTCTTTTTTATCTTATCACCTACATTTACAAGAGGTCTTTGTGTTATACATGTGTTTTGATTAGATCTTTGGAACTTAGCTAGATTATAAATGTCAATTTTATTTAGAGATTTGTCATTTTTATCTGTAATTCTAATGACAATTCTATTTGCATCAAGTTGATCAACCACACCTTCTCTTTTAGCAACTATTGTAGAACCACTATCATTTGCAACAGTATATTCCATACCAGTTCCAACTAGAGGAGCCTTAGGTTTGATTAAAGGAACTGCTTGTCTCATCATATTTGATCCCATAAGAGCTCTATTTGCATCATCATTTTCTAAAAATGGTATCAGCGATGATGCTACGGAGACTAATTGCTGAGGCGAAACATCCATTAAATCAATAGAATCGATGTCTACATTAATGAATTCTCCATTTTTTCTACAACTTACAATTTGATTAGTAAATTTGCCTTTTGAATCTACTTCGGCATTTGCTTGTGCAATTACAAAATCCTCTTCATCTATTGCACTTAAATAAATAACTTTATTTGAAACTTTGCCTGAATTAACAATTCTATAAGGTGTTTCAATAAAACCATACTTATTAATTCTAGAATATGAAGCTAGACTATTAATTAAGCCTATATTAGCGCCTTCAGGTGTTTCAATTGGGCAAATTCTTCCATAGTGTGTTTGGTGAACATCCCTAACCTCAAAACCGGCTCTTTCTCTGTTTAGCCCTCCCGGACCTAATGCAGATACCCTTCTTTTATGAGTTATTTCACTTAATGGATTTGTCTGATCCATAAACTGGCTAAGTTGGCTAAGGCCAAAAAATTCTTTTATAGATGCAACAACAGGTTTAGCGTTAACTATGTCTTGAGGCATAATATTATCAACCTCTAAGGAGCTTAATCGTTCTTTTATTGCTCTATCCATCTTTAATAAACCAATACGATATTGATTTTCAAGAAGTTCACCTACTGATCTTACCCTTCTATTTGCTAAATGATCAATGTCATCTATTTCACCTTTTCCATCAATTAATTTGTGCATATGTTTTACAACATCTATTATGTCACTTTTATCAAGAATTCTTTGATCAATTGGTGTTTCTTTTTTAAATTTCGCACTAATTTTTAATCTACCTACAGAAGATAAATCATATCTGTCAGCATTAAAGAAAAGATTACCAAATAAATTTTCTGCTGTCTCAATTGTTGGGGGTTCACCAGGTCTCAAAATTTTAAATATTTCAAATAAAGCCTCC